>JAQUTK010000064.1 GCA_028709785.1 Bacteroidales bacterium | reverse complement strand
ATGAATGCGATCATCCCCCGTCTGGGAGAGTTCTACCGTTGCCGTGTATTGGACAAGTATGAAAAGATACCCTTTTCAACCTCATTGGGCACAGTAGTCAGCGAACGCATCTTTGACTTTATGACTGTCTTTGCCTTCTTTACCATCGGCATTCTGATTCAATGGAATGATTTTAGCACCTTCTTCCATGACAACTTTCAAAGCTCCTACCTGCTTGAAAAGATACCGGGCACCTGGATAGCCGGGGCAGTAGTTGGTCTGATCCTTCTGGTCTTTCTGATCCGGTTTGCCATCAAGCGGAAACTATCTCTCCAAGATCAGGTGAAGATGATCTGGGCAAACTTTCACAACGGTATCAGTTCCATTTTAAAACTGAACAACAAACCTCTTTTCATGGCCGATACAGTTCTGATCTGGGCCTGTTACTTCTTCCAGTTCTACGTCTATATGTTTGCCTTTGATTTCACATCCCACCTGACCATGATGAACGGACTGACACTCTATATCATGGGAAGTCTCGGCGTTATTATACCGGTACCCCAGGGCATCGGAACCTGGCATTTCATGATTATCAACACACTGATCATGTTTGGCATCGGAGGGGCTCAAGCAGCGGCTTTTGCTTTGCTGGTACATGCCACTAATACCATCATGATGATTCTCCTGGGCTTTATAGCCGTCCTGATCTTACCATTAACAAATAAATAATATGTAACATGGAAACAATCTTATCACTATCTCCCAAGGCACTTTGGAAGAATTTTCATTCACTGACGCAGATACCCCGTCCTTCCGCCCATACGAAAGCAGTCTCTGATTTTCTGGTGAATTTCGGCAAGAAGCTCGGTTTGGAAACCAAACAAGATGAGATGGGAAATGTATTTATCAAGAAGCCGGCAACTCCCGGAATGGAATATAAGCCTGTAGTTATCCTGCAAGGACACATAGATATGGTGCCGCAGAAAAACAACGACACCGCACATGACTTTGAAAAAGATCCGATAGAGACGATTATTGACGGTGGATGGGTAAAAGCAAAAGGCACCACATTAGGAGCAGACAACGGAATTGGTGTTGCCGCTGCTATGGCAGTACTCGAGGCTGAAGACCTGGTACACGGTCCGGTGGCAGCTCTGTTTACAGTGGATGAAGAGACCGGTATGTTTGGAGCCTTCGGACTCCAGCCCGGATTTGCAGAAGGAAATATCCTGCTCAATCTTGACACTGAAGAAGAAGGAGATATCTGTGTAGGATGTGCCGGAGGTACCAATGTAAATATCAATCTCGAATACAAAGAAGAAGATGCTCCTGAAGGTGACATCGCCTACAAAATTGCATTGACCGGACTAAGAGGCGGTCACTCGGGCGTTGAGATCCACGAAGGCAGAGCCAATGCCAACAAAGAGATGTTCCGTTTTCTCAAAGACGCTGTCAGAGAGTTGGACATCTGTGTATCCTCCGTGCAGGGAGGTAATATGCACAATGCGATTCCCCGCGAAGCGTATGCCGTTGTGACCCTGCAACCTGAGAATGAAGAAGCTTTCCTGGAGATGATTGACGATTTCGAAGACATACTCGTGGACGAATATGAAGGTATTGAAGACATGAGCAAGCTCGGCTTTGACGCTTCCAAATGTGCCATGCCACAGTTTATCATCCCTGAGGAGATCCAAGACAGTATTATTCAGGCAATCAATGCCTGTCCCAATGGCGTTGAACGAATGGTTCCACTCATGCCGGCCACCGTCGAATCTTCTGATAACCTCTCCATCGTAGAAGTGGGTGGAGGAAAGATGCACGTGCTGCTGCTTGCCAGAAGTTCCAGCGAATCGCGTCGTCCCTATATCTGTTCCATGATTGAAAGCGCATTTGCCATTACCGGAGCAAAAGTTGCTTTTGAAGGCGATTATCCGGGATGGGATCCCAATCCGGACTCGAAGATTTTGAAAGCCCTGAAAGCCAACTATGAAAAGATGTATGGCAAGGAGCCAAACGTAGGCTCTATCCATGCCGGACTGGAGTGTGGCATTATTGGAGCTTCCGTACCGGGACTGGACATGGTATCCTTCGGACCAACAATCTGTCACCCACATTCACCGGATGAAAAAGTAAACATCGCAACGGTAGAGAGATTCTGGGAATTGCTGACAATGACATTGGCAAATATCTGATCACAACGCATAGTACCAACCATGGAAAGGCTGTCCGGCATTCGGGCAGCCTCTCTTTTTATAGTCCACAACAGGTATAATGGCACAATCTTCCCCCAAAAGTGAATAAAGTTTCTCCTGACGTTTGGATTCTTATACTTTTTTCCTACTTTTGCATTCGATTTCTCGGGGTGTAGCTCAGCCCGGTTTAGAGTACACGTCTGGGGGGCGTGTGGTCGTGCGTTCGAATCGCATCACCCCGACTGAGAAACCAAAGGCACTTACAAAGTATTTTGTAGGTGCTTTTTTTTGTTCGGTTTAAAAAGTGTCGTACACTTTTCGGTCATTTGATTAGTTATTACCTTTCAGGTTCTTTTTTGCAATCTGTTTATCTAAGGTTTTAACCCTACGTTCCAGTTTCTTTATATCTTCTTCGGCAGGCAGTTCTTCAGGTTTTATACCGCTTTTACCCAAAAGCCCCCTGACATCATGGTTGTTTTTTACATGCTCACCAGTAATGCTATTTTCACCTTTAAGGTCGTTTTTCTTCACATTAAAGTTGGTTATCTCTGTAGCTAATTGTTTGGCTGTAATTGTGATAGTGGGAAGAAAATCTGCTAAAGGTCTGCTTTCCGCAATGCCCAATTTCCTTTTCATTGTGCTGGTATTATTACCACCAAACAGAGCACAATCGCCTTTACTGCGTATAGTAGCAAAACCTTTGTTATCAACACCGCGTTCGAAAATATTCTTTGAAAGTTCTGTTTCGGTAGCAGCCAGCTTTTCACGGGCATGCAGGCGCTCCATCAACTGAATACGTTCTTCAAGAATCTCTTGCTTACGTGTTTGTATGGCAAAATAGCTTTGAGCAAATGCGATCTGCTCTTTTTTAGGATCACCATTTTGGGCAATGAGATAACAGGCATAACGGGTAAGCATGATATCCGACACTTCCTTGTTTGCTCCTTTAGGCATTGGTATCGTTTTGTTGACGTCAACAAAATGATCAGAAACAGCTTCTCGCGTGGTTTCGCAACTTTCTTTAGCCTTATTTACTGCATTTAGAAAGTTACGCCAATCAGTATAACCCAACAATTCCTGAAGTTCACGAGCAAACCAATATTCAATACCATCCTGCACATACGCATATTCTTCAAACTGTTTATTTAGTTTAGTAATTGAATTTTGTTCCATCTACTATCAATCTGTTTGGTAAACTGTAAAGTTACATATAAATGCTGGTTTCAAAATCAGGAAACAGCATATTATTTTTTATACTTGGCATTCATAATGATAAGAAGCATCTTCTTATCATCTGGGAGCAAAGAAGTTCTTTAAAAACATCCTGACATCTTTTACCTTCCATCAGGAAGAAACGTATGCGTTGTCCTGTAACAAAATCCATCATTTGCAGACCCATTCTTCATTCTGAAGTTTAGAATGATTATTCTGAACTTCAGAATAGTTATTCTGAACCGCAAAATAATTGTTCTGAACTTTGGAATAACTTATGCATCCTGATCGCCGGGGTTTTTCTTCGGGGTCGGATTACTTATCTTCCTTTATCCAAAAGAGTTTCTTCCCTGACTGATTACAAAACCTATGAGAATATCCCTTACCAACCAGGTACACAACGGAACTGAGTCAACGAAAGAGAGGAAGAAGCTGCTTTCTCACGAACAGAAAACAACTGAACAAAGAGTATTTTTTTCGTTTTTTCTCTTCAGGATGAATGAAATGTACAAAAAATGGCCTTTTAGCAAGAAAAAATGGATGCAAAAATCGGAGAGCAAATCTTTTTTGAAGAAACATACATGCCATACAGTATACTGTATGGCATGTATGGGGTGGAGGGGTGTAGAGAAATAGTTCTTTTTTACTACTTTCAAATTCTGAAATAAAAAAAACAACAGAAATGCACTATTTATCAACAGATGAATACTCCTCTGTTTTGCTGATCCTCGAATATAGTTCATCCGCTCTGTACCGGAGGTAGTCAATAAGAAAGCCCGACTCAAAATGAGCCAGGCTTTAAAATTTGTCGGAATGAGGCGACT
>JAQUTK010000044.1 GCA_028709785.1 Bacteroidales bacterium | reverse complement strand
CACCTCTTCCCATTCCGAACAGAGAAGTTAAGCCCGGTCACGCCGATGGTAGTGCATTTATTGTGTGAGAGTAGGTAGCCGCCCCTTTTTTGAGAGTCCTTCAGTTTAACTGCTGAGGGACTCTTTTATTTTTGGTGACAGGTCATTCACTCAATCTGGATGCGATGGATTGGTAAGCCTGATCTCTTAGGTCATGTTCGGGATGCGCAGAATTTTTGTTCAGATAGATTGCCTGATGTATGGTTAGCTTCATGGGATTTGGATGCACATTGTAGGTGTGACGTTTCATGATCATATAAGGTCCTTCTATGGTCAATGGGATAATAGGAATATCCAGATGCTTTGCCAATTGAAAAGCGCCACTTTTGAAGCGATGCATCTTTCCATCCAGCGTTCGTTCTGCTTCCGGAAAAATGATGACCGAGACGCCATTTTGTAATCGTTTTTTTGCTTCGTTCAGGGTTTCTACCACTTTCCTTGGTGAGGTGTTGTCCACATAGATATGTCCTGCTGCCTGGCAGGCTTTGCCTACAAAAGGCAAGGAGCGGAGCTCTGGTTTCATCATCCATTTAAAGTTGTGATTCAGATACCCGTAAAGCAGGAATATGTCGAAGGCCCCCTGGTGATTGGCTACGAATATGTAAGATGTGTTTGGTTTGATGTGCTCTCTTCCAGTTACTTCCACCGGAATGAAAAAGAAGGAACAGATGATGCGCGACCAGTATTTGCCGGGATAATATCCCCAGAAGTTGGAGTTTCCAACTGTAGATCCGATGATTGTGACCAGAGCAGTGAGTACAGTGAGCAGACAAAGTAGCGGTATTGCGATTATCCATTGGTAAATAAAGAGAAAAGTCTTTTTCATACGATCGTGCGTTTATTCTTTACTGATTGTAAAAATAGTTCTTTTTGTGAATAATAGCAATGAGAGTGTGGCGAAATTGTGTAATTTTGCAAGCTTATTAATTAATAGACAAGATTGTATATATGGCTGATGACAAAAAAGTAATTTTCTCGATGGTTGGGGTGAGTAAAGCTTTTCAACCGAACAAACAGATTCTGAAAAATATTTATCTGTCCTTCTTTTACGGTGCAAAGATCGGTATCATCGGTTTGAATGGTTCCGGTAAATCCACGTTATTGAAGATCATTGCCGGTCTGGAGAAGAGCTTTCAGGGACAAGTCGTCTTTTCACCCGGATATTCGGTAGGGTATCTTGAACAGGAACCTCATCTGGACGATGAGAAAACGGTGAAGGAGATTGTGATGGAAGGTGTTCAGGGCATAGTAGATGTGCTTAAGGAATATGAAGAGATAAATTTGAAGTTTGCCGAACCGGAATATTACGAGGATCCTGATAAGATGGATATCCTTTTTGCCAAACAAGCGGAGTTGCAGGATAAAATAGATGCCACAGATGCCTGGAATCTGGATAGCAAACTGGATCGTGCGATGGATGCGTTACGTTGTCCACCGGAAGATCAGTTGGTAAAGAATCTTTCCGGTGGTGAACGCCGTCGCGTGGCTCTTTGCCGTTTGCTGTTGCAGCAACCTGATATTTTGTTACTGGATGAGCCGACCAACCACCTGGATGCCGAATCTATTGATTGGTTGGAACAACACTTAAATCAGTATGCCGGTACGGTTATTGCAATTACGCACGACCGTTACTTCCTGGATCATGTGGCCGGTTGGATTCTTGAACTGGATCGTGGGGAAGGTATTCCATGGAAAGGAAACTACACTTCCTGGCTGGAACAGAAGACGCAACGTATGGAACAGGAAGAAAAAACTGCCAGCAAACGTCGCAAGACGCTGGAACGGGAATTGGATTGGGTGCGGATGGCTCCGAAAGCCCGTCATGCAAAAGGTAAAGCCCGTTTGAATTCATACGACAAACTGCTCAACGAAGATCAGAAAGATAAAGAAGAAAAGCTGGAGATATTTATACCAAACGGTCCGCGCTTGGGTAATAAAGTCATTGAAGTAAATGGCGTCAGCAAGGCTTATGGAGATAAGCTTCTGTTTGGGAACCTGCAATTTTCCTTACCACCGAATGGTATTGTGGGAGTCATTGGCCCGAATGGCGCCGGTAAAACAACACTTTTCCGTCTGATAATGGGATTGGAGAAAGCTGATTCCGGTAGCTTTGAGGTAGGAGAGACGGTTAAGATTGCTTACGTGGATCAATCTCATAAAGGTATTGTAGCTGATAAGAGCGTGTATGAGGTAGTCTCCGGAGGCACCGAACTGATCCGTATGGGTAATCGCGATATCAATGCCAGGGCTTATCTTTCACGATTCAACTTTACAGGTGGGGATCAGGAGAAACTTTGTGGTGTGCTGTCGGGTGGTGAAAGAAACCGGCTTCATCTGGCGATGGCTTTGAAAGAAGAAGGAAATGTTCTTCTGCTCGATGAGCCAACCAACGATATTGATGTGAATACGCTCAGAGCTCTGGAAGAAGGATTGGAGGAATTTGCGGGATGTGCCGTAGTCATTTCGCACGACCGTTGGTTCCTGGATCGTATCTGTACGCATATTCTTGCCTTTGAAGGTAACTCGGAAGTCTTTTATTTTGAAGGCTCTTACTCCGAGTACGAAGAGAACAAACGGAAACGCATGGGGGATGAGGAACCTAAACGTATCCGTTACAGAAAACTGATGGACTAATCTGAAAAGACGGTGAAAAAAGAGCGTGTGATCAAGGAAAATCTGACACAAGGGAAGGTGTCCCGTGTCTTGTTGCATTTTGCAATCCCTTTATTGCTCGCTAATGTATTGCAACAGTTTTATCAGATCATTGATAGTATTATCGTCGGACAATATGTGGGAAAAGAGGCTTTGGCTGCTGTCACAGCCTCTTACCCTTTATTTTACTTCCTGATATCTCTGGTGATTGGTATTGGTGGAGGTATTTCGGTGTTGGTCGCTAACTATTATGGTGGCATGCAATACAAACAGGTACAGCGTATTTCTTCTACCTATTTCATCTTTTTGTTTGCTGCCGGAGTGGCAATAGCTTTGCTGGGGATTGTTTTTTCTGAAACAATCTTTCGTTTTATAGGTACTCCTGAAGAAGTATTGCCTCAGGCGATCTCCTACTTTCGTATCTACATTACAGGAACAATCTTTTACATCACCTTCAATGGGTTTATTTCCATATTAAGAGGTGCCGGAGATTCGTTTACGCCACTGTATCTGATGTTGGTTTCTGTTTTGCTGAATCTTGTGCTCGATCTGTTGTTTGTCGCTTATCTGGGATATGGAGTGGAAGGTGCCGCCTATTCCACACTGATTGCACAGGCTACCGCTCTATTGCTTTCGATCATATACCTGAATCGCCATCACGCAATACTTTCCTTTACCCGACAAACATTCTGCTTTGATCTTTCCCTCTTCAAACAAGGTATCAAACTGGGTATTCCTTCGGGTATTCAACAATCATCGATCGCCTTGGGTATGGTCGCGCTGCTTTCCATTGTAAATAGTTTTGGAACGGATACCTTGACGGCATATGGAGCGGTCGGACGAATTGAATCGATCATTGCACAGCCTATGCTGACACTAGGAAGCGCTTTGGCTACTTTTGCGGGACAGAATTTCGGAGCTCAGAATCAGCAAAGAGCTTTAAAAGGATTATATGTGTCACTTTTGTGGTGTCTGGGTATCAGTGTCGCGGTCGCGTTGCTTGCTTTCTTCTTTGGAAAAGAGGCGATAATGCTTTTCAATAACGAATCATCTGTGATAGAAATAGGATATACCTATCTTTTGATCATTTTCACTTTTTATCTGTTCAATTCAATGATAAGTGTCCTGAATGGCTTCTTACGTGGAGTGGGCGATACCTTTTTCCCGATGTTGGTAAGTGTTGTTTCGTTGTGGCTGATCCGTTTGCCTCTAGCCTATTTCTGGAGCAATCAGAGTGGAGAAGAAGGAATATGGTGGTCTATTGTTGCCTCATGGGCGATTGGTTTACTTGTCACCGTTCTTTATTACTATTCCGGAAAATGGCGCAAAAAGAAAGTTGTTCTCATCTGTTATCCCATCGAATAACATTCCTTTTTGATCTGTATCGCATGTGAAGATTGATTCTTTTTAATAATCCGAGTCTTAATTTTGCTTCCTACAATCTATTTATTACTTTTGCAAGTTGAATAGAAAATAACAGATGAAACGCAATTATAAAGTCTTTTTCCCGAGTAATACAGGATCTTTTTCCGAACAAGTACAGTCCACTCTTGAATCACTTCAAATGTATGCGGTAGATGTAAATCTATTGTTTGTAACTGTTTTTGTTGCTTCAGATAGTGATTCGGATTTCTTTCAGAAGAAGAAAGAGGTACTAATCAGTTTTCAAAAAAGTTTTCCTGAAATCCCACTCTGCGTGTTGGCTCAAGCTCCCGCCGATAATTCGTTGGTTGCATTGGAAATCTGTTATACAGACGCGACTGTGATTGTGAACTATAAGAGATGGAATGATCAGATGTGCTACACAATCGCTTCTGAAGGTGAGTCTCGCTACCTGTTTTCTGCCGGATTAGCGATGAATGTTCAGTCGGGTGATCATGTCCCTTCTCTGAAAATTCAATCGGAATCAGCTTTCTCGATCATGCAGGCTATTCTGTCAAAGGAAGAATTCTCGATGGATCATGTGATACGTCAATGGAATTACATTCCCCGTCTGGTGGAAGAAGTCGATGTTGAAGGAAAAACATATCAGAACTATCAGATCTTTAACGAGATCCGTCAGAAATACTATTCCTATTATAAGAAGAAGGACGGTTATCCGGCTGCGACCGGAATCGGATCGAGTAATGGTGTTGTAACGATCAGTTTTATCGCTGTTTCAGATATGTTGTGTGAAGATTCGTATGAATTGAGCAACCCGAATCAGATTGATGCGTACAATTACGGTCAGGAAGTACTCATTGGAGACCCATTATTGGAACAACAGAAGAAAACACCACTCTTTGAAAGAGGAAAAGTCCTGTGCGAATCTGAACACTCCACCTTCTTTATTTCCGGAACGGCGTCTATCCTCGGACAGGAAACTGTTCATGTGGGTGATGTTGCCGGTCAGACCGAACAGACGATACAAAACATTACATCGCTTATGTCGCCTGATGCTTCAAAGAGTGCCGCTCAGATAATAGATATGAATTCCTCAAAAGAGGTTTCTTATCTGAGGGTGTATATCAAAGATAAATCAGACTTTCCGGTTGTACGGCAGATATGTGAAAATCAATATGGTGCCGACAGCTGCATCAATTACGTGGAGGCAGAGGTCTGCCGTACCAATTTGCTGGTGGAAATAGAAGGTGAGTTTATCGCGCGCTGAATAACCAGGCATCCTTATGTTCAGGATGTGCTATTCTGTAATCAATCACAGCCTGTTCTCCCATTTTCTTATCTGTAAATGACTCGACATAAACGCGTACCCTGTCGTCGCGCTCAATGTATCCTGCTTTAGAGAATCCTTTTGCTTTCTGATCGGCTACCTGACGTTCTGCCGCTTTGATTGTCTCCACACTTCCCACAACGATATAATAGGTGCGACCGTTATATTGGGTTGGTGTAACAGCCTGCACTGGTTCATCGGCTATCGGTTGAGCAGCTACAACTGGAGCCGTTTGGGTTGTCAGCACAGTGCTGTCGACAGAAGGTAGATTGTCCGAAGTTTCTTCGGTCAAAGGAACGATTGTTTCTACCGGAGTATCGATTATCTGTTCTTTTTGATTTGTATCATGGCCAGCGTACAAGATGGACGCATAGTCAGTTTGTGGATTCTTTACAGGGGTGGAAATGAGAACAAAAACAAGAACGGCAGCAGCAAAAGCAGCAATCTGACGCACAAAGGAACGTTGTATCCGGATGTGAATAAACTCTTCTTTTTCCTTAGGCGCAAGTGATATACTCTTTGGCTGTTCCAGATAGCGCAATTCAACGCACCGGAAAGGTGCAAGTCCGTAGTATTCGGGAAATATCAGTTCGGCGGAAGATTCAAATTCCATCACAGACCGCTCATTTAAAAAGAGTCGCCCCAATTGCCCAAGACTCACCTTCCTCTCTTCTTTCAGTCTGGCTTTTAAAGCACAAACATCATTCTCCAGCATAATACATGCTGCTGAATAGTCAACCTGATGAGCTTTCATGTACATTTCTGCAAGAAGTCCATCGTTGTGTTTCAATTCTGTGTTGAAACCAATTTCTTTGCCGGGAGGAATGATAAGATGTTCATTACCCTGAATCTGAGCTTGTCTCTGACGAACGACAAAGCCCCCTAACTCAGGAATAATGACACAATTATGAGTCAGTATAAGTTTCTCTATGTGATTTATAAGTTCCACCATAATCACAAAAGTAGTTATAGTTTTTTTGATGACAAATTATTTATTCCTCTTTTTATGTAAATTCGATGAATGATTGATGCCTGTCTGTGAGTACGTATCAGAATGATAACAAGGAAAGAGTACCAACCGTCCTGTAAAGGTCGGGATTATAGCAATAGAGACTTTGTTTATAAAGAAATAATTAATACTTTTACGCGCAGAATTAAGTAAATATGGCAAAGAAGTAGCCTTTTTAGAATTGAATCTAAACAATATGATCAGAATAACTCGATAATTAACCATTACAAGTAAACAAATTTTTAGCATGAACAAAACAACAATCAAAAAGAACTTTTCCACTTGTTTCGCGTATTGTCTTTTAGGATTAATCTCATTCTGGAGTATTTCTGCGAAAGCGCAACCTCTGTTTGATGAATCGAAGTATTACTCTATCCTTTCGGCTGATTTGACAAAAGCATTTGGCAACGGCAATAATCCGGCTCATGATACCTGGATTAAAATGGAAACCCCTGATACATTAAGTATTGGCCAGTTCTGGCAATTCAAATCAACGGGTGCAGGCAGCTGGCAGATTAGTAATAAGTATTATGGTCAGTCTTTGGATGATGCTTCCGGCCGTACGCTTTTGCAATGGGATACAAAAGGTTCTCCCTATGAGAATCAAAAATTTATTTTTAAAGCGGTTGAAGGACAGGAAGGTGTCTATCAGATATCACCAGATAAAGTTGATTTGAACAGTAAGGTGTATGGATGGAACGAGAGTGGCAATCTGACGCTCTTGACGACTTCAGGAGAAAATACATGGTTCCGCTTCGAGGAGTTATCTGCTCCTATAATTCCTAAAGGAGAATATTGGGAAGATGAAACCATGATCGGAGAAAATAAAGAAAAAGGTCATGCAACCTATGTAGCTTATTCATCCACAACTGTAATGAAGAGTGATGCAAGATACAACTTCCCGTGGCTCACTCCTGAGAAGGCAAATTATCTGTTGCTGAATGGTGACTGGAAATTCAATTATGTAGCCACTCCGGATAAACGTCCGATGGACTTCTGGAAAGAAGGTTTTGATCTTTCCACATGGAATACAATTGAAGTTCCTTCCAACTGGGAAATGAAGGGATATGGAGCTCCTATTTATGCGAATGTGGCATATCCTCATTCGAATACACCTCCCCGTATCCAGGCGCGCAGTGATAATAATGGGTCGTATGATGCCAATCCCGTAGGATCATACAAACGCTCCTTTGAATTACCGGAAGGATGGGATCAAAAACGTGTATTCGTTACGTTCGGTGGTATCTACAGTGCTGCTTTCGTGTGGGTAAACGGACAATATGTAGGGTTTACTGAAGGTGCTAACAATGATCATCAGTTTGATATTACCCGCGCCCTTCATACGGGCACTAACAATATCTCTGTGCAGGTGATCCGCTGGTCTGATGGCAGTTATCTGGAATGCCAGGATATGTTCAGAATGAGCGGTATCTATCGGGATGTCTATCTGACAGCTACCCCCAAAACGTTTGTTCGCGATCATTACATTCAAAGTACGCTGAACGCTGCGGATTCATATACGTCCGGTTCGCTGAAGGTAACGGCAGAGGTGGATAACCGTGACAAGTCAGCGGTCACAAAGAAGGTGGGTGTCACTTTACTTGACCCTAACGGAAATGTCTTTCGTGATCTACCTGTTCAAACCGTCACATTCGCAGAAGGAGATAGTACTTCTTCACTGGTTTTCTCTGCGACAGATCTAACTGGTTTGCAACTCTGGACAGCGGAAACGCCAGTGCTTTATACGGTCATAGTCACACAATACGATCAGAATGGGGTGGAAGAATCGGTATTCTCAACTAAATATGGTTTCCGTGATGTGACAATTAAAAATTCACTGATGTATGTCAATGGTAGCCGCGTAAGACTTAAAGGTGTCAATCGCCATGATACCGATCCGATGCGCGGACGTGCTGTGGATGTCGCTTCCATGTTACGCGATATCATGTTGTTTAAGCAAAACAATATCAATATGCTCCGTACCAGTCACTATCCCAATCAGGATAAGATGTATGCCATGTTGGATTACTATGGTATCTATGTATGTTGCGAAGCGGACGTAGAATGCCATGCCAATCAAGGTATCAGCAGTATGCCTTCGTGGATTCCGGCCTTTGTGGATCGCACGGAACGTATGGTTTATCGTGATCGCAATCACCCATCCGTCATCTTCTGGTCGTTGGGTAATGAATGTGGGGGAGGCGGAAACTTCCAGCATTCTTATGACATCTGCAAGAAACTGGATACTCGTTACGTGCATTATGAAGGTGCCGGAGGTAACTACAGTGATATGAACTCAGTGATGTATCCGGATGTCAACTGGGTGAAAGGTCAGGATGCCAATGGCTCCACCAAACCGTTGTTCCTGTGTGAATATTCACATGCCATGGGTAATGCCATTGGCAATCTGAGAGAATATTGGGATGTGATGGAAAACAGCAAACGTACCATCGGAGCATGTATTTGGGATTGGATTGATCAGGCTATCTATGATCCTAAAGAGATTAAATCCGGAAATATAACAGGTCTGCGTACAGGGTATGATTTTCCCGGTCCTCATCAAGGAAACTTCTGTAGTAATGGTATTATTACTGCTGACAGAGCAGAGACTCAAAAGTTGGCGGAAGTGAAGAAGGTGTACCAGTATATCACATTTACGAAGTTTAATGCGTCAACAAATCGATTGTATATCTCAAACAGATATTCCTTTCTGAATTTAAACACCTTTAATCTTTCTTGGGAAGTGCTGAAAAATGGTGTCGTAATTGAGAATGGATCTGTAGAAATGCCAGACAGGTCTGCCGGTTCCATATTGACTTCGTCTGTTGTTATTCCGTATACAACTGCTATTGGTCAGGACGCAGAGTATTTATTAAATGTGTATGCTCAGTTGAAGGAAGATGCCACTTGGGCAAAAGCAGGTCATGCCGTTGCGTCAGAGCAGTTTGCTTTGTCACAGAAGAAAGAGTTGGCACCTCTTCCAGCTTCTCTAAAGTCAGATCTGTCAGTAGCTGAAACTTCTTTGTCATTGACAATCTCAGGTGAAAATATGGAGGCTAAATTCCGTAAATCATCCTCCGTACTTACCTCTTTAAAGTTTGACGGCAAAGAAATGATCTATAGTTCAAACGGTTTTACCTATGACAATCATAGATATATCGAAAATGACACCTATACCAATACAAATAATCAATTGGCAACTACAGCTTCATCGTTTACCTACTCGCTCGCGGCTGATAAGAAATCAGTTACAGTAAATGCCTCCAGAAATGCATTGTGCCCTTATGATATGCAGTATGTATTCCATGCGGACGGTATTGTGGATGTGAAGGCAACATTTAAGCCGGCAACCGCAGACTTACGTCGTATGGGATTGGTGTGGAAGCTTATTCCGGAGATTGATCAAGTGGAATATTATGCACGAGGACCTCAGGCCAACTATGTGGATCGTCACGACGGCACTTTCCTGGGTCGTTATAAGACGACGGTGGATGATATGCGCGAACATTTTGTGAAACCACAATCCATGGGTAATCGTCAGGAAGTGCGTGATATTAAACTGACAAATGCTGACGGAGAGGGTATTTTCATTGAAACCAGTGATTCTCTGAGCTTTTCCGCATTGAGATATACAGATGCCGATCTGATGAATAGTCAGCATGAGTGGGCACTTGTGAAACAACCGTATATCTATATGCACCTTGATTTCACCCAACGCGGATTAGGTAATGCCAGTTGTGGCCCAGGCACACTCTCTCAGTATTATGTGCCATCCATCGGTACCTATTCCTACACTCTTCGTATTCGTTCAGCAAAGTCGGTTGATACAAGTTCAGAGGAGATTAAAACGAAAAACGATGAGTTTACTGTGTACTACGACCGTGCAGCTTTGACAGTTCATTGCAAAGGATCTTTTGAACCGCTCTCTGTGGTGCATGTTGTCAACACAAACGGTAATTTGTGTACTCAACAGTTCCTGCAGAACGGTGATAGCATGGTTTCATTCTCAATGGCAGGATTTGCTCCCGGAGTCTACTTCATGCAGATAAAAGACAGTAAAGGTCTGCATGTCCTCCGATTTGTAATCTGATTAATGTTTATACTATAAGAAGCCCCGGTTCAGCAAATGATCCGGGGCTTCGTCTTTTACAACGACGTAATCAGGACCCGTTTTTCTGCTTGTTTTTGTAGTTGTGATCGCGATTGGAAATATAGAGAGCAAGAATATTTAACAGAACATTAGAGAAATAATTCCTTAATTATCCAATTCAAGTGCCGGATGAATAATATAAAATATATACCTTTGCACAAAATTTATAATTGTGCTCTATGGCAAATCTGATAAGAATTCGTAAAGGCTTAGATATTAAGCTGAAAGGCAAAGCCGTTGAAACGCTTTCGCAGGTAGGTCACTCAGACCTTTTTGCACTGACTGTGAGCGATTTCCATGGATTGACACCAAAGGTAATTGCTCGTCCGGGTGATGTAGTCAAAGCAGGATCTGTATTACTTTGTGATAAAAACCACCAGGAAGTAAAATTTGTTTCGCCGGTCAGCGGAACAGTTGTTGCTGTAAATCGTGGTGACAAACGAAAAGTGTTGGACGTGCTTGTAAAAGCAGATTCAACGAATGAATTCGAATCGTTTGCCAGGATTGATCTATCAAAAGCATCAGGTGAAGAGGTGAAGACACATCTTTTAAATGCAGGTATGTGGCCGTTCATCAAACAAAGACCATATGATCTGATTGCTAATCCTCAGGAAGCACCCAAGGCGATTTTTATTTCCACATTTGACACGGCACCGTTAGCTCCCGACTTTGAATTTGTACTCAAAGGACAAGAAGTAGATTTTCAAGCCGCTTTGAATGCTTTGGCACGTATTGCGCCTGTCCATCTGGGAGTTCATGAAAACGCACAATCATCTGCACTGAAAAACGCGTCCAATGTAACCATTCACACGTTTGCAGGAAAACATCCGGCAGGAAACGTGGGCGTTCAGATTCACCACGTGTCGCCTATTAATAAAGGTGAGATCGTATGGGTTGTTAATCCACAGGATCTGATCATCATGGGTCGTCTGTTTAATAAAGGAGTGACAGACTTCTCGCGTATCGTGGCCTTGACCGGTTCAGAGATTGTAAAGACCGGTTATGTAAAAATACAGTCAGGCTCACTGATCTCTCCATTGTTTAAGAGCAACGTCACGAAAGGTAAAACGTTGCGTTATATCTCCGGTAATGTATTGACCGGAACACAGGTGACCCCTGAAAGTTATCTGAACTTTTATGCCAATCAACTGACAGTTATTCCGGAAGGAACAGAAAAGCATGAGATGTTCGGTTGGATCATGCCTCGTCTGAATCAATTCAGTATCAACCATTCCTATTTCTCCTGGTTGTTGCCAAAGAAAGAATATGTGCTTGATGCCCGAATCAAAGGAGGACACCGTGCGTTGATCATGTCTAATGAACTGGACAAGGTATTCCCGTTTGATATATTTCCTGAAATTTTGCTTAAAGCAATCATCACCAACAACATTGATCAGATGGAAGCACTGGGTATCTATGAAGTTGCTCCGGAAGACTTTGCTTTGTGCGAGTTTGTTGACACCTCTAAAACAGAGATTCAGAAGATTGTCAGAGAGGGTCTGGATATGCTATTCAAAGAAATGAATTAATAACAATAAAAATAGATTACATTGAAAGCGTTAAGGAATCTTCTTGACAAAGTGAAGCCCAGTTTTGAACCGGGTGGTAAACTTTCCGCATTCCAGTCTGTATTCGATGGGTTTGAGACATTCTTATTCGTTCCGAATACGACTTCTAAAACTGGAACACATATTCATGACAGCATTGACTCCAAGCGAGTAATGTCCATGGTCGTACTCGCATTAATTCCGGCACTATTGTTTGGAATGTATAATGTAGGGTATCAACATTATCTTGCCATTGGTACTCTGCCTTCCGTCTCCTTCGGTGAGATCTTTTTATTTGGTTTTCTGGCTGTGTTACCCAAAGTGATTGTTTCATACCTGGTTGGTTTGGGAATCGAGTTTGTGGTGGCTCAGTGGAAACACGAAGAGATTCAGGAAGGTTATCTGGTGTCAGGTATGCTGATTCCGTTGATTCTCCCTGTTGAATGTCCTCTTTGGATCATGTCCATCGCTATTGCTTTCGCAGTCATATTTGCGAAAGAAGTATTTGGAGGTACCGGACGTAATATATTCAATGTCGCATTGATTACCCGCGCATTCCTCTTTTTTGCTTATCCTTCGATGATGTCAGGAGATAATGTATGGGTAAAGACCGGCAGCGTGTTTGGAATCGGTGAAGGACAGTTGGTTGACGGTTTTACCGGCGCCACTCCTCTGGGTCAGTTGATGACCACTTCAACAGGCGAGGCACATCTGACCGGTATTACAGGTAATGCCCTCAGTGCATGGGATATGGTAGTTGGTCTGATACCGGGTTCGATTGGTGAAACTTCAGTCATAGCTATCGCTTTGGGAGCTATCCTTTTGTTGGCTACAGGCATTGCCAGCTGGAAGATTATGGCTTCTGTCTTTGTGGGAGGTTCTTTGACCGCTCTGATGTTTAATGCAATCGGCACAACTCCTTCCATGCTTTTACCTTGGTACGAACACATACTTTTGGGTGGATTTGCTTTTGGTGCTGTCTTTATGGCGACCGATCCGGTCACTTCAGCCCGTACAGAAAATGGTAAATACATCTTTGGTCTGTTACTTGGTTTCATGGCGGTAGTAATTCGTGTTCTCAACCCCGGTTATCCGGAAGGAATGATGTTGGCCATATTATTATTAAACCTGTTTGCTCCGCTTATTGACTATGTTGTTGTTCAGAAGAACATCACCCGTCGTCTGAACAGAGCGAAGGTCACTAACGATAAAAAATAAGAAAGATGAATACGAATAGTAATTCTTATACAATGATTTATGCAGCGATAATGGTCATTGTCGTCGCATTTATGCTCTCTTTCACTTCTGGTGTATTGAAAGAGAAACAAGGAAAAAATGTGGAGCTGGATAAAAAGAAACAGATTCTGACCTCACTCAAAGTGGATACAAAGGGTCAGGATATTGAGAAACTCTACGCTGATATTGTTAAAAAAGATATTATCGTTGATATGCAGGGAACTCTGAAAAGCGAAGAAGGTGGTTTTGACATTGATATTGCGAAAGAAAATGCCAAAAAACCTGAGGACAGAAAACTTCCGGTATATGTCTGCGAAGTAGAAGGTGCAACAAAGTATGTCTTTTCTATGAGGGGCACCGGTTTATGGGGACCTATTTGGGGCTATCTCAGCATGAATGAAGATCTGAATACGGTTTATGGCTCTTACTTCTCTCACGCCGGGGAGACTCCGGGTTTGGGAGCGGAGATCGCGACGCATCGCTTTCAAAGTGAGTTTGTTGGTAAGAAGATATTGAATGCCGAAGGAGACTTTGTATCCATCGCGGTGGTTAAAGCTGGTAAGACAGCAGACGGTCAGGATTTTGTAGACGGTATCAGCGGTGGTACTATTACCAGTACTGGTGTCGACAAAATGTTGAAAGAGAGCATAGGTCAGTATACAAACTACATTAAACTGAATAGGGGGAAATAAAATATGGCTGAAATAAAAAATAATCCGTTACTTACTCCATTAAATTTGAATAATCCCATTACTGTTCAAGTGTTGGGTATTTGTTCCGCGTTGGCTGTTACTTCCAAACTTCAGCCGGCACTTGTGATGGGGCTTTCCGTTACAGTGATTGTCGCTTTTGCTAATGTGATCATCTCATTGATTCGTGATACCATACCCAATCGTATCCGTATTATTGTTCAGTTGGTTGTTGTTGCCACATTGGTTACTATTGTCAGTGAAGTGTTAAAAGCGTATGCATACGATGTTAGTTTGCAATTGTCCGTCTATGTCGGTTTGATCATTACAAACTGTATTCTGATGGGGCGTCTGGAAGCTTTTGCGATGAGCAATGGTCCGTGGGCATCATTTCTGGATGGTATAGGCAATGGTCTGGGATATGCCGGTATTCTGGTTGCAGTGGGTTTCGTACGCGAACTTTTTGGATCGGGAGCTTTGTTTGGATTCAAAATTATACCGCAGTCATTATATGATGCCGGATATATGAACAATGGCTTGATGATTATGCCTCCGATGGCATTGCTTCTTTTGGCATGTATCGTTTGGTATCACAGAAGCAAGGAAAAATCATTACAGGAAAACTAATTAATTACGAAGAAGAATGGAAAGTTTATTAAGTTTATTCGTAAAGTCGATCTTTATCGATAACATGGTATTCGCTTACTTCCTGGGTATGTGCTCATACCTGGCGGTATCGAAAAATGTGAAAACAGCACTAGGATTAGGTGTTGCCGTTACCTTCGTATTGGTAGTAACGCTTCCGATCAACTATTTGTTGGAGACATTAGTCTTAAGAGAAGGAGCCCTGAAGTGGGTCAGTCCCGAGCTTGCCTCATTAGATCTCAGTTTCCTGAGTTTTATTCTTTTTATCGCCGTTATTGCTGCCATCGTTCAGTTGGTTGAAATGATAGTTGAGAAATTCAGTCCGTCACTATACAGTGCTTTAGGAATATTTTTGCCGCTGATAGCTGTAAACTGTGCCATTATGGGAGGCTCTTTGTTTATGCAACAACGTAATTTTACAGGCATATCGGAGGCTACTGTGTATGCCTTTGGATCAGGTATTGGTTGGTTGCTCGCGATAGTAGGTCTGGCCGCGATCCGTGAGAAGATGGCCTATTGCAAAGTACCCGATGCTTTACGTGGTTTGGGTATTACTTTGATTACCGTAAGTTTGATGGCCATGGCATTCATGTGTTTCTCAGGATTGAAGATCTGATATCAACGTTACTAACTTAAAAACAAAAAAGGAAATGTTATTAGCAATAAACATGACAACAATCTCGATAAGTGTGGCAGTCTTTCTCATTGTGATTTTGCTGCTTGTCGTTATCTTGCTTGTTTCAAAGAAATATTTGGTTGCTTCAGGAGTCGTGAAGATTAATATCAACGATACCAAAGACGTTGAAGTATCAGTTGGAAGTACACTCCTCTCCACATTATCAGAGCAGAAGATCTTTTTACCTTCCGCTTGCGGAGGAAAAGGTTCCTGCGGTCAGTGCAACTGTCAGGTACTGGAAGGCGGTGGTGATATTCAACCGACAGAGAAGGATCATTTTTCCCGCAAACAAGTAAAAGATAACTGGCGTCTGGGCTGTCAGGTAAAAGTAAAGAATGACTTAAAGATTGTTGTTCCCGAGTCTGTATTGGGTATTAAGAAATGGGAGTGTGAAGTGGTATCCAACAGAAATGTGGCCACTTTTATCAAAGAATTTGTCGTTCGTTTGCCCGAAGGCGAGCACCTCAACTTTATCCCGGGTAGTTACAGCCAGATCGATATCCCCAAATACAGTCTCAAGTATTCTGATTTTGACATCGAGGATAAGTTTCGCGGTGACTGGGATCATTTCAAGATGTTTGATTTGACCTGCACCAATGAAGAAGAGACCTATCGTGCCTATTCCATGGCCAACTATCCTGCCGAAGGTGATGTAATCAAGCTGAATGTCCGCATCGCAACTCCTCCGTTTGACAGAGTAAACGGTGGGTTCATGAAAGTAAATCCGGGTATTGCATCCTCGTATATCTTCTCGCTCAAACCGGGAGACAAAGTGATCATGAGTGGACCTTTCGGCGATTTTCATCCGATCCTTACCACTAAGAATGAAATGCTGTATATTGGTGGAGGTGCCGGTATGGCTCCATTGCGCGCACAGATCCTGCACATGCTCAATACCTTGAAGATTAAAGACCGTAAGATCTCTTACTGGTATGGTGCACGTTCCAAAGCTGAGATCTTCTATGAAGAAGACTTCCGCGCGTTGGAAAAAGAGTTCCCTAACTTCTCTTTCCATATTGCATTGAGTGCCGCACTTCCGGAAGATAACTGGACTGGTCCGACAGGGTTTATCCATGATGTGATTTACAATAATTACCTCAAAGATCACGAAGCTCCGGAAGATATTGAATATTACATGTGCGGTCCCGGCCCGATGAGCGATGCGGCAAAGCGTATGCTCGACAGTCTAGGAGTAGCTCCGGAAAGCATCAACTTTGATGACTTTGGCGCATAAATCTCACAACGGATAGATCCTTCGGTACTCCGGCATCTTTCCCCCTCAACTATTGAAACTCATTCCTTATAGTAAGAAATGAGTTTCAATAGTTGAGGGGGACTTTTTTCGGAAAAGCTTTCTACGCGAAACTGAAGCAAAAAGGCTGTTCCAATTACCGTCATTGCGGGCCTGACCCGCAATCTCCTCACTCAGAAGCCCCCGGCACATACGACTCAAATGATCCGTTTGCTATATACTTACCGAACTGTTGAGATAAAGCAAGGATACTTAAATGAATGTTTTTATCTTTGAAGCGGAATATATCAAGATATTAAACAAAAACGAAATCAACTATAGTTTAAATAGGGGTAATACACTTACACCTACTCAAATGTTAGCGGTCAGTTTATGGAAATTTGTTTCCAGATACAAATGCCGTAAAAGTGACATATAAAAACCGCAACACTTTTGATCGATTGTGTTGTAGTTTTGAACCAAATATGATAAATATGGAAACAATAGGTACAAAAATTTTAGAGATTAGAAATCGGAAAGGATTAACTCAAGAGAAACTTTCGTATTTGGCAAAGATTAATTTGAGAACCTTACAGCGAATAGAAAAAGGAACGACTGAACCACGAAGTGATACCTTGAATAATATTTGTCAGGTTTTAGAAATAAATAGTGAAGATCTTCTTGATTATGGTAAAATACACGATTTAAAGTTCATTCGGTATTTTCATTTATCCGTATTGGCTTGCCTGTTTTTCCCGCTTGGAAGTGTTATTCTACCTTTGTTATTATGGTTGACAAAACGTGACAAAATCATTGGATTAAATGAGCAAGGCATAAATGTTTTGAATTTCCAGATTTTGTGGTCAATCTTTTTCTATTTTAGTTTTACATTATGGGGTATGCTAAAAATTTGCCATTTGAGTCATGCAAATCTATTTTTATATATAGGATTCGGTTTATATATACCTAATATCGTATATCCAATAATAATTAGCTCTTTGATAAAAAAAGGAAATCTGAGAAATTTTTATTTCACCCCAATTGAATTTCTAAAGTAATTGTCATAAATAACCAGATGCTTTGTTCTCATGAATTAAAGTAATCCTAAAAACCAAGTAAGCATGAAGAAGATAATAATGCTGATTTTAATTATTTTGGGTCAACAGACTTTTGCTAAGGAAAAACAACTTATTATAGCTCCAAAGGTTGATAAGAGGGTTGAATTATTAAGTATCGTTTTTCGGTTAGCTGGAAATGAAGAATATAATTCAACAAGGTTCAAATTTTACACTGATAAGGTAGAAAGCCATTTTAAACCATACAAGCATCATGAAACTCTAGAATTTGCAAAAGAGTTAAGAGAAAAGAAGAGTATTTCATATGACGCAGTAGTGAATATGGCTATTATCCTCGACGATAGCCTGAATCCAATAATTGATTTTAAAACTTCTGTACCGGAAAGATGGAGTAAAGATGATGCTATTAAATTTGTGGCGTTTTTAAAAAAGTTTTCCAAAGAAGCCAAATGTGAAGAATTCTTCAGAGAGAATGAGGAGTTATTTAAGGAGGTTTCTAATCGATTTACCCCAGTTTATAAAACCTTGGATTTGAATTGGTTCCAATCTTTTTATGGAAATAAGGCAGATGATAATTTCAACATCATAATTAGTCTGGGTTGTGGTGATCAAAATTACGGAACATCTTATTTACGTCCTAATGCAGAAAAGGAAGTGTTTGCAATAATGGGAACGTGGAGAGTCGATGAATCTGGAATTCCTGTTTATGGAAAGGATGAGTATTTGCCAACCATTGTACACGAGTTTGATCATACTTTTGTAAATCAGTTATTGGCAAAATATAATGGATCTTTTGAAGAAAGTGGAAAAGAAATCTATAAAGCAGTAGAATACGAGATGAGCCGTCAGCAAGCATATGGTAATTGGCAAATTATGTTTAATGAAGCATTAGTACGGGCATCTGTAATAAAATATTTTATAGACCATGGCGCTAATGAAACAGAAATCCAAATAATGCTGAACAAGGAGTCAAACAATGGATTCGTTTGGATCAGAGGGCTTGTCGACGAACTAAAGAAATATGATAATCAAAGAAACATATACCCAACGCTTGAAAGTTATATACCTGTCCTTTCGACTGCATATAAAGCATTTGCAGAAGAAATCGGTCAATTTGACGCTCAAAGACCTAAAGTTGAATCCATCAGCGAGTTTGCGAACAATGATACAAATGTAGATCCTCAATTACATACGATAACCATTAATTTTGACCGTCCATTAGCAGGGAAAGGCTTTTCGGTGAATTTTGGTAGCAAAGGGAAATTGGCCTTTCCCAAACTGAGTAATATTAGTTACACGAATGATAATAAGTCTGTTGTAATGGAAGTTCAATTAATGCCGGACAAAGAATATGAATTTGTTCTAACTGGAAAGAATTTCAAAACAGAACAAGGTATTGGATTAAAAACTTATGAAGTGAATTTTAAAACTCAATAAACCCCGAACCGCAACTCTTCTTTTCTGGTTTGTCAGTCTTTTACAAGATTGTAATGTTTTGATTTGCAAATGTCTTATACTGAAAAAAGTTTACACTTTCCCAAATGTAAAATTTTAAAAGTATGAGGAATTCTAAAGGTATTACGGATGATTTTCGCTTTCAAATCATCCAGGAATATTTAGCTGGTTCTAGCAAATATTCGTTAAAGAAGAAGTATAATTTGTGTGATTGTGCTCGTATTCGTGAATGGATGACTAAGTTTGGGATTGAAGATCCTAATCCTCCATTAAAATCATTTAAGGACATGTCGAAAACCAATGAATCTTCCGAGATTGCAGAACTTCAGAAGCAGATCAAGCAATTGAAAGCATCTTTAGCTCAATCAAACATGAAAGTTGATGTTTTGGATAAGATGATCACATTAGCAGAAAAGAAGTTTCAGATTCCAATCCGAAAAAAATCTGGCACCAAACAGTAAAGTCGCTGCGCACTGAGAAACCGTCCTACAATCTGGCTTCTTTGTGTGAACTGTTTGGTGTGAGCCGTCAGGCATTTTATCATCGAAAAGAGTTTGATTTTGAGTCAGAACAATTTGTGTCGTGCATTTTGGAGTATGTCCGTGAGATTCGTAAGGATGCTCCCAGAATGGGTTGTGAAAAGTTATTTTTCAAATGCGAATATTTCTTTTGTGAAGATTTTCAATTTGGAAGAGATGCCTTTTACCGCCTTCTGAAAGAATCGGGCTTAATGCTACGCATACGCCGTCGGCATACCCGGACAACTGACTCCTATCATAACTATCACCTGTATCCCAATCTGATACGAGACTTCGTTCCTACTGCTCCGAATCAGTTGTGGGTGACAGATATCACCTACATTGTTTTGGAGGTCAAGTTTTGTTACCTTTCATTAGTGACCGATGCTTATTCCCGCAAGATTATCGCCTGGGTATTGGCCCCTACGTTGGAATACAAGTATACTCAAGAGGCTTTGCAGATTGCAATAAATAATGCGAATATAAATCTGGAAGGATTGATACATCATTCTGATAGAGGTGTTCAGTATGCGTATGATGCATATATTAATCTTCTTAAAGCAAATGGGATAAGGATTAGCATGACTGAAAACGGGGATCCATTGGAGAATGCTTTGGCAGAAAGGGTAAATGGAATCTTAAAACAAGAATGGCTGAATCAATACGATTTTCTAACCATAGACGATGTGCGCCCTGTTTTGGAAAAGATTATAGAATACTATAATAACCAAAGACCTCATGCTAGCATCAATATGATGACCCCCGAGCAAGCTCATCAGACAAGTGGGGCTTTGAAGAAACATTGGAAAAATAAGTATGCAAAGAAGTTGGAATCAAAAGACTTGAATACTAACTTTGACAATGACAACAGAACTTCCGGTCTACATTACCCATTATTGAAGAATGTAAACCCTATTTAGGGTTCACTGAATTATTTGATATTAGCGAATATACATCTAAGCTGTTAGTTTCAAAAACAGGGAATAAAATAACATTCCCGTATCCGGCAATCGTACAGATAAAAAATAGTTTCTTTTCATCAG
>JAQUTK010000063.1 GCA_028709785.1 Bacteroidales bacterium | reverse complement strand
TCTTCATGGCTCCGGCATCAGGTTTTTATTCTTCACCTGAATTGGGACGCGATGAAGTGCGTATTGCCTATGTGCTTAAGAAAGAAGATTTACAGAAGGCTTTATTCGTACTCCAAAAAGCATTGGAAGCCTATCCAGGCAGGACTATTTGATGAAACTCGAACCATTTATAGCAAGACGAATCTTCTTTAGTAGAGAAGGTGACAACCGTGCTTCAAAGCCTGCTGTTATTGTAGCTACAGCGGGCATTGCATTGGGTCTTGCTGTGATGATTCTGTCCGTAGCCATAGTCACAGGCTTCAAAAAAGAAGTACGTGAAATAGTCACGGGATTCAGTTCGCATATTCAGATATCCAATTACGACAATAACTTTTCCTACGAAACGCAGCCGATACGTGTTTCTGACTCCTTATGCACTGTTCTGAATAAGAATCGGGAGGTAAAACACTTACAGGTTTATGCCACCAAACCCGGCATCATCAAAACGGATCAGGATTTTCAGGGTATCGTGGTGAAAGGGGTGGGAACTGATTACAACTGGGATTTCTTTCGTAAAAGTTTGCGAGAAGGGGAGCTACTCACTTTTTCTGACTCTGCAGCGACAAATGATGTGATGATTTCCGAGAATCTCTCCAGCAAACTGGGTATTAAGTTGGGGGATTCTTTTTTAGCTTATTTTATTCAGAGTGATATCCGGGTACGTAAGTTTAAAGTCAAAGGGATCTTTAATACTAACTTTGTAGAGTTTGACCGTCTTTTTCTCATTGCGGATATCCGTCATATTCAGCGTCTTAATCAATGGGAGCCTGATCAGGTAAGTGGTCTCGAAGTGCAACTTCATGACTTTGATCAGGTGGATGTGGCATGGGATAGTATTTACGGAAAGATAGCTAATCGTTCGGATGATGATGGCAATTTCTATTATCCCCGTTCTATCAAAATGATTATGCCGCAGGTACTCGACTGGCTGGATATGCTTGATATCAATATGTGGGCTATACTGGCTTTGCTGCTTGCTGTGAGTGGATTTACAATGATCTCAGGATTACTCATCATTATCCTTGAACGAATCAATATGATTGGAATTCTCAAGGCTTTGGGTGCATCAGATCTGCGTGTGAGAGGCGTATTTCTCCATCTATCGCTTTATCTGATAGGTCGGGGAATGCTGTTGGGCAATCTGCTGGGAGTCGGACTCTGTCTGTTACAGAAATACTCCGGACTAGTGAAACTTGATCCCTCAACCTATTATCTATCCGCGGTGCCGGTGCATATCACACTTCTTCAGGTCCTGCTGATAAATATCGGGACCATGGTAATTACGGTATTACTTATGATTGCGCCCTCTTTTCTGATTACACGGATTCCACCGTCCAAAGTGATGCGCTTCGAATAGGCTCGTTAATCCAAGTGAAATACTTCTTTCAAAGGAACGGATATCGGCGAGTTATCCGGGTTCACTTCCATTATGTCGGCCATATAATCCCACCATTTTTGTATAATTGCGAGTTTACCCAGATCTTGAGAGGATTCACTTCCTTCAGTTTTTTGGAAGGCAAACAAGATATTTGTCTCTTTATCCCAATAGATTGAATAGTCAAAAACGCCTTTTTTGGAGAGTAACTCTTTCACTTCCGGCCATAATGCATTGTGTCTTCTTTCGTATTCAGCTTCAAACCCGGCTTTCAAATACATTTTGAATGCTTCTCTTTTCATGATACTTAAGTTTTTAGTATTGAACAAAAGTAAGAAAAAAACAAAATCTGTGCTTATTGGAGATGACTTTTATTTGGAAAAGAAAGGAAATCGGATAATTATCTATATTTTTGCATTTCAATAGTGGACAATCAATGATTTCAATAGACGGACTGACAGTCGAATTTGGTGCAACACCTCTTTTCGATAACATATCTTTTGTAGTAAATAAGAAAGACCGTATTGCGTTGGTCGGACGTAACGGCGCCGGAAAATCAACTATGCTTAAGATTCTTGCCGGAATACAAAGTCCGACAAGAGGGGCTGTGGCAGCTCCGAAAGAGACGACGATCGGCTATCTTCCACAGCAGATGTTGCTTAATGACAATAGGACAGTTCTTGAAGAGGCGGAGATGGCCTTCGAACATATCAATGATATGCAGGTCGCCATAGAAAATATCAATAAAGAATTGCTTGAACGTACCGATTACGAATCTGCGGATTATCACAAGCTGATCGACCGGATGACCTATCTCAATGAGCATTTCCTGATGATGGGAGGTACTAATTTCCGTGCAGAGACAGAGAAGACGCTGATCGGACTTGGATTTGTACGGGAAGATTTTGATAGACCGACTTCTGAGTTTAGCGGGGGATGGCGTATGCGTATCGAGCTGGCTAAGGTGTTACTTGGCAATCCGGATGTGTTACTTCTTGATGAACCGACCAATCACCTGGATATAGAGTCTATTCAGTGGCTTGAAAACTTTTTGGCGACCCGAGCCAATGCCGTCGTCATGGTATCCCATGACCGCACTTTCCTGGATAATGTGACCACACGTACCATTGAGATTTCGCTTGGTAAGATTTATGACTATAAGGTTTCCTATTCCCAATATGTTGTTTTACGTCAGGAACGTCGTGAACAACAGTTGAGAGCGTATGAGAATCAACAAAAACAAATACAAGATACAGAAGATTTTATAGAACGCTTCCGGTACAAGGCAACAAAGTCGGTGCAGGTTCAGTCCCGCATCAAACAACTGGAAAAGATCGATCGGGTAGAAGTTGATGAGGTCGATAATTCATCGCTCAATCTAAAGTTCCCGCCGGCACCTCACTCTGGCAATTATCCGGTGATTATTGAGAAGCTTGCCAAGCGATATGGCGACCACACAGTTATCGAAAATGTCGAACTGACAATCCGTCGCGGTGAGAAAGTAGCCTTTGTCGGTAAGAATGGTGAAGGAAAATCGACTCTTGTCAAGTGTATCATGGGAGAGATTCCCTTTGAAGGGTTTCTCAAACTGGGACATGGCGTTCAGATAGGATATTTTGCACAGAATCAGGCTATGTTGCTTGATGAGAATCTGACCGTATTCGATACCATTGATTATGTCGCCAAAGGTGATATTCGTACCAAGATCCGCGATATTCTGGGAGCGTTTATGTTTGGTGGAGAGGCTTCAGATAAGAAAGTAAAAGTGCTTTCAGGAGGAGAACGCAGCCGTTTGGCAATGATCCGTTTACTGCTTGAACCTGTCAACCTGCTCATACTGGATGAACCGACCAACCATCTGGATATGCGTACAAAAGATGTGCTCAAAGATGCGATCAGAGAGTTTAACGGAACCGTGATCATCGTTTCGCATGATCGTGAGTTTCTCGACGGACTGGTTACCAAAGTGTATGAGTTTGGCAACAAAAAAGTAAAAGAGCATCTTTGCGGTATCTTTGAATTTCTGGAAAAGAAGAAAATGGATTCTCTGAAAGAGATCGAACGTGCCGTTGCAACAACAGAGACCAATGATACCGGCGAGGAAAAGGAACTGAGTGCCGGCAAGCTCTCTTATGAAGCGCGAAAGGAGCTGAACCGCAAGATTCGCAAGATGGAGAAAGACATTGAGGCATCAGAAAAGAAAGTGAGCAAACTGGAGGCTGAAATTGAGGCAATGGAAAAAAAGATGAGTGAACCCGGCGGCATGTCCGACGGGAAACTATATGAACAACACGGTAAACTGAAAGCATCACTGGAACAGGAAATGGAACAGTGGGCAGAGTTAACAGAAGAGCTCGAAGATATCCGGAAAGAAGAATAATACAAACAGATTAAATCATAGTTATGTTATCAAAAATTATTGATCAACGGAGTATTGATGTTGTGCAAAAAAGGATAGATGAAGCACGGCATATTGTGATTGTCACACATATTTCTCCTGATGGAGATGCGGTAGGCTCCTCGTTGGCGTTGTATCATTTTCTGAAAGGATTGGGCAAAAAGGTGAGTGTCGTAACGCCAAACTCTATGCCTGACTTTCTGCTATGGTTGCCGGGTGCAAACGATGTGCTTGTTCATTCGGAGAAGAAAGAAGAATCTGAGACAATTGTAAGTCAGGCAGAGCTGATATTTGCACTGGATTTCAATGTATTGAAACGATTGGAAGCTTTATCTTATGTTGTTGAAGCATCCAAAGTACAAAAGATTCTGGTTGATCACCATCCCCGTCCCGGTGACTGTTGGAATCTGGTTATCTCACATCCGGAAATCTGTTCAACGAGTGAACTGGTTTTCCGTCTTATTTGTCGTATGGGCGATTTCAACCGCATTGACAAGACGATTGGTGAATGTATT
>JAQUTK010000003.1 GCA_028709785.1 Bacteroidales bacterium | reverse complement strand
TGCTCTATCAACTGAGCTATTCCCGCAATGTTAGTGGGTAGTGATGGATTCGAACCACCGAAGGCGAAGCCAGCAGATTTACAGTCTGCCCCATTTGGCCACTCTGGTAACTACCCGTTCTCTAACGCGGTGCAAAAGTAGTGAATATTTTCTATTCCGCAAACAATTGCGACATTATTATCGCGGTAATTGCTCCTTCCACCCCTTTATTTCCATGTATCCCCCCGGCACGGTCTTCTGCCTGCTGCATTGTGTTGGTGGTGACCATCCCAAAAATAAACGGAATGTTATATTTCAGGTTGAGACTGGCGATGCCCTGCGTTACTCCCTGACAGACATAATCAAAATGAGGAGTGTCGCCGCGAACGACGCAGCCCAGTACAATTACGGCATCTACTTTGGCCCGCTCTGCCATCTGTCGGGCAGCAAAGACGAGTTCGAAACTTCCGGGTACATGTTTTACGATAATATCTTCCGGACGAACCCCGTGTTCGGTGAAGGCACCGATCGCTCCATCCAATAGCTTAAAGGTGATATTACTGTTCCAGTCTGCAACGACGATGCCAAAACGTTTTCCCTCCGCATTGGATACAGACGCCTCGTCGTATGTTGATAAGTTGTGATATGCTGTTGCCATTTTTCTTCTTTTGTTTAAATAAAAAAAGCTGCTTTGTTTGATGTAAGCAGCTTTTTCTGTGTGTATATTTGGCTTACTTCATCGCCTTAATTCTCTCAATATATTTGTCCATCTCAATACCTTCGGCTGTGTTGGTATACTTTTCTTTGATAGTGGTATAGGCCTGCAGGGCTTTGTCATAATTCTTTAGCTTCTCATAGGCAAGACCTGCTTTCTTCAAACTAATTGGAGATATGATGTTATTGTCTGCTTTCTTAGCGGCCTTTTCAAAATAGGTTACCGCTTCTTCAAAGTTCTCCAGATCAGAATAACAATCGCCAATAGCAGAAAGAACTGCAGGAGCAATCATATCATCTCCACCGCTAAATTTCTTCAGATATTTAATAGCGTCTTCATTCTTTCCCAACTGATGAAAGCACAATCCGGCATATGCGTTCGCCAGATTAGCGGCGTCTGTACCACTATAGTCATCAATGACTCCGAGAAACCCGACACATTTAAGCCCATCACCATTCAATGCCAGATTTAAAGAGTCTTTTGCAAAATAATTTTCTGCCGGAAAGAGGGCAACCTGTGCCTTCTTTTCTCTGGGTATGGAGTAAAAGTGACGTACTCCGATAAAACCGGCTACCACCAATACAATGATACCCAGTCCTGCCAACAACTTGTTTTGATTTTCTTCAATGAAAAGCTCTGTGCGAGACAACACCTTTTCTACATTCTCGATCTGTGATTCGCCTTTTAGCGGCTTTTTTTCGTCTGACATATCTGTATTCTTTTATTTCCTGTTAAGGTCGCAAAAGTAATTTATTTTTCAAACATCAACAAACTTTGACGAACAAATCAATCTATTTAAGGAATTTCTTCTTAACATGCAGGCGGTTGGTTGCTTTATTTGTACTACTTTTGCAATATGATGACAACATCTGCAATGCGAAAGATATGATTATAGCATGATACTCAACCGACTCTCAATTGTCAATTACAAAAATATTCATGAAGCGGAACTGTTGTTCTCAAAAAAACTGAACTGCTTCTTTGGTGATAATGGAATGGGAAAAACCAATCTCCTGGACGCACTCTACTATCTCTCTTTCTGCAAAAGTCAGACGAATCTTCCGGATTCTCAGAACATTTTACATGGTGAAGAGTTTTTTGTCATTCAAGGAATGTACGATTTTGATGGCAAAGAAGAGGAGATCTATTGCGGACTCAAACGCAAGCAAAAAAAACAATTCAAGCGTAATAAAAAGGAGTACGAGAAACTTTCAGATCATATAGGTACAATACCACTGGTGATGGTTTCTCCGGCTGATTCTGCTTTGATTTTGGGAGGAAGCGAGGAACGGAGAAAATTTCTGGATCTGGTGATTGCCCAATATGACAAAGCATATATGGGAGCCTTGATCAGCTATAACCGCGCACTGGCCCAACGCAACGCACTACTCAAAGAAGGAATATCCGGCGATGATACGCTCTATGAACTGTGGGAAGAGATAATGGATACTGCCGGGAAAGTGATCTATCAGGGACGCTATCGTTTTCTGGAAGAATTTACCCCCGTATTCCAGGAGTATTATAAATATGTGTCGGGCGATGCGGAAGAGGTATCGCTGGATTATTCATCACATCTCAGCGAAGGGGAATTACGTCCCATGCTGGAAGCTACCCGGGAACGCGATAAACTTATTGGTTTTTCAACCAAAGGGGTACACAAAGATGATCTCGAAATGCTTCTGGACACATATCCCATTAAGAAAATCGGATCACAGGGTCAAAACAAGACGTACCTGATCGCACTAAAGCTGGCTCAGTTTGAATTTCTGAAACGGATCGGACATACTACTCCGATCTTATTGTTGGATGATATCTTTGACAAACTGGATGCGCATCGCGTGGAACAGATTGTCAATCTGGTGGCTGGTGATCAGTTTGGACAGATTTTTATCACAGACACCAACCGGAAATATCTGGATGAGATACTGGTTGCCTGTAATCAGGATTACCTGATCTTCCGGGTGCAGAACGGAGAGGTATCCGAACTGGAAAAAGGAGAAATGCCATGAGAAAAAGGAAAGCACAACCGTTGCAGGATATATTGAAAGAGCTGCTCTCTGAACAGCATCTCGATCTGCACCTGAATGAAATGGAAGTAGTCCGCATCTGGCCTGAAGTGGTCGGACCGGCTGTCAATAATTATACCACAAATCTCTACGTGCGCAACCGTACGCTGTATGTACAGTTGTCTTCTTCGGTACTGCGCGGCGAATTGCTGATGTATCGCCAGCAATTGATTCAAAAACTGAATGCGAAGATCGGAGATGCCGTGATCAGCCAGATCATCTTCCAATAAAACAAGACTAAATGACAACGCCACAAGACTATTTAAAGCATTATTTCGGCTATCATTCATTTCGTCCGTATCAGGAGGAGATTATCCGTAATACATTGGAAGGAAGAGATTCGATCGTGCTGATGCCAACCGGTGGCGGCAAGTCTGTATGCTTTCAGATTCCGGCTCTGATGATGGATGGTACGGCAATCGTGATCTCACCGCTAATAGCTCTGATGAAAGATCAGGTAGAGGGTCTGATTGAGAATGGTATCGCAGCGGCTTTTCTGAATAGTTCGCAAAACGCTTCGGAATCGGAAAGAGTGAAGATCGAAATTCTCTCCGGACAGATCAAACTCTTGTATGTATCGCCTGAACGGTTTCTCGGCGAACTGGATTCTCTTTTCTCCAGATTAAAATTCTCTTTTATCGCGATTGATGAGGCACATTGTATTTCGCAATGGGGGCATGACTTTCGACCGGAATATACACAACTGGGAATGATAAAGGATCGTTTTCCGACATTGCCGGTTATCGCATTGACCGCGACGGCAGATAAAATAACCAGGGAGGATATCCGCACCCAACTGAAACTTGAAAGTGCGCAGCTGTTTCTTTCCTCTTTTAACCGCCCAAACCTCTCACTCTCGGTGGTCAGTGGTGCAACAAAAAAGGTAAAACTAAAGATGATCACCGACTTTATCGCCAAACGAAAGAATCAAAGTGGTATCATCTACTGTATGAAGCGCGATACCGTCGAACAGGTGGCTGAGGAACTGAGCCTCAAAGGGATTGCTGCTGCTCCTTATCATGCGGGGATGAGTGCAAAGAGAAGAGACGAGGTGCAGACCGATTTTATCAATGACTCAATTGATGTGATTGTCGCGACAATTGCTTTTGGCATGGGGATCGACAAATCCAACGTACGCTGGATCATCCATTACAATCTGCCCAAAAGTATGGAAAATTATTACCAGGAAATTGGTCGGGCAGGTAGAGATGGTTTGCCTGCTGATACTTTCTTATTCTATTCAGTCGGAGATTTGATCTTACTGCGCAGCTTTGCGGATGAGAGCGGACAGCAGGAGATCAATAGAATGAAGTTGAAACGGATGCAGGAATTTGCAGAATCCGGAATCTGCCGGAGAAAGATCTTGATGAGTTATTTTGGAGAAACATTGGAAGAGGATTGTGGGAACTGTGATGTCTGCAAAAATCCACCGGAGCGGTTTAATGGAACAGTGCTCGTCCAAAAGGCTCTTAGCGCCATCAAACGTACCGGAGAAAAGATTGGTTTCCGTATGTTGGTTGATATACTACGTGGGTCTTCGCGGGCCGAACTTTTTCAGGAAGGGTATCACACGCTGAAGACCTATGGAGTGGGAAAAGAGATTTCCTACCAGGAATGGACCGCGTATTTCCTGCAAATGCTCCAGCTTAACTGCCTGGAGGTTGCATATAACGACGGTTCTGTCCTAAAGATTACTCCTTTTGGAGAAGAGGTGCTGTATGGCAGGAAAGAGGTGTTTCTCTACAAGCCCCGTCCGTATGAACCTGTCGGAAAAGAGAAAAAAGGAGGAAAGAAAACAGTTGCTTCTCCTATCTCTTCACAAAGTCTGGAAGAAGATCTGTATGACCAGTTGAGGGCGCTGCGAAAAGTGATTGCTCAGGAAAAGGGAGTACCGGCTTATCTGATCTTTTCAGACAAAGTGCTGACTGAAATGGCAAACCTGAAACCAAAGGATCGCAAATCGTTTGGTGAAATCAGTGGAGTCGGAATCGTTAAGTCTGATATGTATGCGGATCGTTTCACACGGCTTATCCGTACGGTTCTTGAAAGAAGATAGACATTAAGTCTTCATTTTTCTGATCATCTCCGCCATGGAACTCTCCAAAATATTGTATAAATGTTTTTGTATATCACCCAAAAGAACTACTTTTGTTTGCTTCATCAAAGCAGATGCAGATGAACAGACAACGGAATGGAGAAAGCAAAAAAGATACTGAATAGTTATTTGTCGACTCACAAACTACGTAGGACTCCTGAAAGGTATAAGATCCTGGAATATATTTATTCACGGAATAGACACTTTACAATAGAAGATCTGCAAAACTGGGTGGAGGATGAAAAGCTGTTTATCAGCAGGACGACACTTTACAACACAATTAAACTGTTTTTGGATTGCCACCTGGTAGTAAGGCACCCGATAATGAATGGCGCATGCAGATATGAGCGAATGCTCTGTCCGCAGAACATATACAAAACGGTGTGCCTGAATTGTGGAGAGGAAAAAGAATTTAAAGATCCGGTCGTCGCAAAAACGATGAATGCCAAGCAACTGAAAAGATTTCTTGTGCAAAATCACAGTGTCTATTTATATGGTATCTGCGAAAAGTGCAGAAGGATGCAGAACAAACTGAAAACAATTGATTAGTATAACCATAACAAACAAAAAAAATGAAAGTAGATGTATTGTTAGGCTTGCAATGGGGGGACGAAGGAAAAGGGAAAGTCGTTGACGTGCTGACTCCCAATTATGATGTCGTAACCCGTTTTCAAGGTGGACCTAATGCCGGACATACGCTGGAATTCAATGGGGAGAAATACGTACTCCGCTCAATTCCTTCCGGAATATTCCAAGGGAATAACGCAAATATCATCGGTAATGGAGTTGTTCTCGATCCGGTCTTGTTTAAGGCAGAGGCTGAAGCACTGGCTGCTTCCGGACATGATCTGACAAAAAAACTTTTTATCTCGAAGAAAACACACTTGATACTGCCAACACACCGCTTGCTTGATGCTGCTTATGAAGCTTCGAAAGGAAGCGATAAAGTGGGCACTACGGGAAAAGGTATCGGACCGACATATACGGACAAAGTGAGTCGAAACGGACTTCGTATCGGTGACTTATTGCATAATTTTGACACAAAATTTGCAGCAGCCATTGCACGTCATGAAGTGATATTGAAAAGTCTGAATTACCAGTACGACCTGAAACCATTGGTCAAAGAATGGTTGGAGGCTGTGGAATATCTGAAAAACTTTGGCCTTATCGACAGCGAGCATGTCATCAATAACTACCTGAAAGAGGGGAAAAAGGTATTGGCTGAGGGTGCTCAGGGTACAATGCTGGATATTGACTTCGGTTCTTATCCGTTTGTCACTTCTTCTAATACAATCTGTGCGGGAGCCTGCACCGGTCTGGGCATCGCTCCAAACAAGATTGGAGAGGTATATGGAATATTCAAAGCTTATTGTACGCGCGTAGGTGCAGGTCCTTTCCCTACAGAGTTGTTTGATGAAACCGGAGAAATCATCTGTAAGAATGGGAATGAATACGGCTCAGTAACGGGTCGAAAACGCCGTTGCGGATGGATCGACCTGGTGGCTTTGAAATATGCCATCATGATCGATGGAGTAACAAAACTGATTATGATGAAGAGCGACGTGCTTGATGCGTTTGAGACGATCAAAGCTTGCATTGCTTATAAGATTGATGGTGAAGAAGTGACAGAATTTCCGTATGAGATTAATGATAACATCGAACCTGTCTACGTGGAACTGCCGGGCTGGAAATGCGATATGACGAAAATGAGTGACGAGGATGAATTTCCGGAAGAGTTTAATGCCTATCTTTCCTTCCTCGAAGAAGAACTGGAAGTGCCCATAAAGATTGTATCTGTTGGTCCGGACCGCGAACAAACTGTCATCCGATACAGAGAGGAATAACAAGTTTTGTCAGTGTTTTTACTACTGGCAGAAGATTTGTTGCGTGAATGATATAAACTAACAGAAACAAATTATGGTTTTTTGGATTTTAATTATTGCGCTCGGTATCGCAGGTTTCGCTGTACAGGCTGTGCTGAAACGTAAATTTACCGAATACTCACGTATTCCGTTGAGCAATGGAATGACTGGACGGGATGTGGCTATGAAAATGCTGAATGACAGTGGCATCTATGACGTGAAGGTAATAAGTACTCCCGGAGAGTTGACCGATCATTATAACCCGGCCAACAAAACGGTCAATCTGAGTGAAGGTGTTTACCTGAGCAATAGTGTCGCCGCAGCTGCTGTAGCTGCTCATGAATGTGGTCATGCTGTGCAGCATGCCAGATCATATGCATTTTTACAGATGCGTTCCACTTTGGTACCGGCTGTCAGTTTTGCATCAAAATGGGTGACTTGGGTGATCCTCGGCGGGTTGTTTATGATGAACTCTTTCCCTTCCCTGATTTGGATTGGCATCGGACTATTTGCTGTTACAACCTTGTTTACAATCGTTACTCTGCCAGTTGAGATTAATGCGAGCAGCAGGGCTTTGGCTTGGCTCCGCACTGCTGGAGTTACTAATTCACAGATTCACGGCAAGGCACAGGATGCTTTGAAATGGGCGGCTTATACCTATGTGGTTGCCGCAATCAGTTCGATCGCTTCCCTGCTTTATTATGTGATGATTGCCATGGGTGGCGGCGGGAGTGACGACTAATCTCTAACGATCTCCTAAGTATAAAAAGAGAGGGGCTGACATCCATAAGACGTCAGCCCCTCTCTTTTTATACTTAGGAGATCTAACTTTACTTTTTCGAGGTTCTCTCGGCCAACTTCTCTTTCATCTCTTGCATCAAGGTGCTGATTGTTTCTTTCACGGTCGAAAGCTTTTGAGCACGATAGGCGTTTGATCCACAAAATGCATACCCATTTTCCATATTTCCTTTGAATGCATTGTATAAAGCAAGCATAATACAATAAGGACTTTTACTTATATCACATGTTTTGATACAGTGAAAAGGGCACGATTTTGGTTGTGTAACTCCATCTCTCACACGTTGAATAAACTTGTTGAAAATTGCTCGACCTGGCATTCCGACAGGACTGTCGATAATTTCAATCTGGCCTTCAGAAGCATCAATATACGCTTGTTTGAATTCCGGAGATGCGTCACACTCTTCTGTTGTCACAAAACGAGTACCCATTTGCACTCCCTCTGCTCCAAGTTCCATAAAGCGGGCAATATCAGCACCGGTATAAACTCCTCCGGCAGCAATGACGGGAATGTGTTGGTGATATCTCTCTTCAATAAGCCTGACTTCTTCCACAACCTGGGGAATAATCACCTCAAGTGAATAGTTTTCATCGTCCAGCTGAGTTTTTTTGTATCCAAGATGACCTCCGGCTTTTGGACCTTCAACAACAATCGCATCAGGAAGGTAATCGTAGTTTGTTTTCCACTTCTCACAAATAAGCTTCGTAGCACGTGCAGAAGAAACAATGGGCACCAACTTGGTAACGCTGTCCTTGGTCTGAAACTTCGGCAAGTCCAAAGGCAAACCGGCACCGGAAAAAATAATATCTGCTTTTTCCGCAATGGAGGTTTTAACCATATCCGAGAAGTTGGTCATCGCAACCATGATATTGACACCAATAACTCCTTTTGTTTTAGCACGGGCCTTGGCCAGCTCCTCCTTGAGACCGGCAATGCATGAGTTTTGAAAGTTATCTGACAGGTTCTTGTACAACAGACCAAGTCCGGCACAAGATATAACCCCTACTCCCCCCTCATTGGCAACTGCTGATGCTAATCCGGAGAGCGAGATCCCAACCCCCATACCACCTTGAATAATAGGTACATTAAGGGATAAATTTCCAATCTGTAATGATTTCATTTTGTTTATATATTAAAGACGGGGCAAAAGTACGACTTATTCTTTCTTCAAAGTCATTTTTACGAAAATATTTTGCACAATAACCAATATTGTGTGCAAATTAAGAGATTATGCTGGCTCTTTTGAGGAGATTTATAGGAGTTCCGATAAAATAATGCAGCATTTTGTACTACCTTTGTCGTTCGAATTTAACAAGATATGAATATGGCACAGACCCCATCCATTCCCAAGGGCACCAGAGATTTCTCTCCGGTGGAAATGGCAAAACGCAACTATATTTTCAATACGATCCGCGAGGTTTTTGACTTGTACGGCTTCCAACAGATCGAAACTCCTGCATTGGAAAACCTGTCTACATTGATGGGAAAATACGGAGAAGAAGGAGACAAACTGCTGTTCAAAACACTAAACTCGGGCGACTTCTTGTCTGACGTGACAAATGAGGAGTTGCAGGATCGGAACATATCAAAACTCACCAATAAAATCTCAGAAAAAGGGTTGCGTTATGACCTGACCGTCCCTTTTGCCCGCTATGTTGTTATGCATCGGAACGATATCACTTTCCCTTTCAAACGTTTTCAGATTCAGCCTGTATGGCGGGCTGATCGTCCTCAAAAAGGCAGATACCGGGAGTTTTATCAATGTGATGCCGACGTGGTTGGTTCAGACTCGTTGCTGAATGAAGTCGAACTGGTGCAAATGATCAATGAGGTCTTTAATCGACTGAAGATTAATGTCTGTATCAAAATAAATAACCGGAAAATATTATCGGGTATTTCCGAAATCATCGGAGAGGCTGACAAGATTGTGGATATCACGGTTGCCATTGATAAACTGGACAAGATTGGTCTGGAGAACGTGAAGGCCGAACTTGCTACCAAAGGAATTACTCCGGAAGCAATCCATACGCTCGAACCGATATTACAGCTAGCCGGATCCAACCGTGAAAAGTTAGCCGTACTCAAGAAAACACTTGCGGCTTCTCAAACAGGAATGAAGGGAATTGAAGAAATTGAATACATTCTCGATACATTGGAACAGGTGCACATAGCTTCTGACTTCGAACTGGATCTGACTCTTGCACGGGGATTGAATTATTATACCGGTGCAATCTTTGAAGTAAAAGCGAAAGATGTACAAATAGGAAGTATCAGTGGCGGTGGCAGATATGATAATCTGACCGGGGTCTTTGGGCTGGACAACGTATCGGGCGTGGGTATCTCTTTTGGCGCTGATCGCATTTATGATGTGTTGAATCAGTTGGATCTATTTCCAGCTTCATCAGTTGCTACAACTCAAATCTTGTGTGTTAACTTTGGAGAAGCAGAAATGAGATTCTTGCTGCCTATTGTCTGCCAACTGCGTGAAGCAGGAATCCGGACAGAGATTTTTCCCGAAGCAGGAAAAATGAAGAAACAGATGTCTTACGCAAACAACAAGCATATTCCCTTCGTAGCCATTGTGGGAGAAAATGAGATGAAGGAAGGAAAAGTTATGCTGAAAGACATGACAAGTGGCGAACAAAAGTTGGTTAGTCCGGAAGAAATGGTTGAAATACTTCGGTAATCATACTTTTCTAAGTATAAAAAAAGCGGGCTCTCCTTCAAAGGTTTGCCCGCTTTCTTTATTCCTGATAATAGACCCGCTTGACACGGTCAGAAACAGAGGTTATTACTTCATAAGGAATAGTCCCCAGTTTTTCAGCAAGCTCCGTGACAGGTTGCTCTTCCCCAAAGATGATGACAGAATCTCCTTCACGAGCCTGTATATCCGTTACATCAATCATGGTCACATCCATACACACATTGCCTATGATGGGTGCAAACTTACCATTAACATACACGGATCCTTTCCGGTTGCCCAGCTGACGGTTCAATCCATCCGCATAGCCAATAGGGATGGCTGCAATTCGGGATTTGCGGGTAAGTTCGCCCCTCCTTCCATATCCCACGGTTTCTTCGGAAGAAAGTTCTCTGATCTGAAGTATGGTGGTTTTCAGGGTACTTACATTTTTGAGCAAAGGCAAGACAGTGGGATTTGAAGTAATGCCGTAAAGTCCGATACCAAGTCGTACCATCTCCATCTGACTCTCCGCAAAGCGTTCTATTCCGGCTGTATTTAATATGTGACGAATTATTTTATGACTGAACACAGCTTGCAATTCATCCGTACACTGAGTAAACAGCGCAATTTGTTCCTTTGTATAATAGTCTAGTTGAGGAGAATCACTCCCTGCCAGATGAGAAAATACGGAACGGATCATAAGTGCTTTCTGATTCTTAATGATACTCACAACCTCAGACAGCTCATCCGGTTTGAAGCCCAAGCGATGCATTCCTGTGTCAAGTTTGAGGTGAATCGGATAATTGAAAATACCTTGCCGTTCTGCAGCTTCGATCAGTGCATGAAGTAACTTGAAACTATACACTTCGGGTTCAAGAGAATTGTCAAAAAGAGTGGATAAACTGTTCATCTCCGGGTTCATCACCATCAATGGCATATATATACCGGATTTACGCAACTCAGCCCCTTCATCAGCAACAGCGACAGCCAGATAGTCACATCGCTGATCTTGCAGCGTCTTGGCTATTTCGTACGAACCGGCTCCATAGGCAAACGCTTTAACCATTGCCACAATCTTGGTCTGAGGTTTGAGTCTGGAACGGTAAAAATTAAAGTTTTCCACCAGATTATTCAGATTCACCTCCAAAATTGTTTCGTGCACCTTTAATGAGAGCTGCTCAAAGATATCTTCGAAATGGAAAGAGCGTGCTCCTTTAACGAGAATCACTTCATCCCGAAATGACCGGCAAGAGGCAGAACTCAAAAATGCTTTTGTGTCAGGGAAAAAGTCTGACTGTATCTGAAAGAAAGAAGATTGGGCACTGATCTCAGGACCAATACCAATCAGCCGGTCAATGCGTCTGGCGACCAGGAGATGATTCACCTTGGCATACAGCTCGAAAGAAGGTATACCACTCTGGAGAATATCAGACAAAATCACAGTACGTCTGACACCCTGCTGCATGGTTCTCCGCGCCTGAAAATCAAGTGCAATAGCCAATGAGTTCAGATCAGAGTTGTAAGAATCGTCAATCAACAAACAGTTATTCTTTCCCTCTTTCACTTCCAACCGCATCGCGACAGGTTCCAGGAGGTGCATCCGGCGGGCAATCACTTTTTCGGGTACATCAATTAATAACAGATAGGTAAGGCAATGAATGGCATTTTCAATGGAGGCCTCATCTGTAAAAGGGAGTAGTAGAGAGTATTGGTGATGATTATATCTGTAGGTAATCTCCGTTTCATCGTTTTTCTCTGTCTGAGAGCAGATATACACCGGAGCAGATGGATCTTTTCTGGACCAGTTCATCATCTTGCAACCAAGACCTGCTATCTTAATCGATCGATTAATCAATACATTATCAGAACAATAGATGAACAGATCACAATCTTTAAAAAGCGCGCATTTTTCAATACATTTCTCCTGCAAAGAGGAGAAGTTTTCCTGATGCGCCTCACCGATATTAGTCAGAATACCAATCGTGGGACGAATTATTCTTTCTAAGCGTTGCATCTCTCCTGTCTGAGAAATACCGGCTTCAAAGATGCCGAGCTGACTTTCTTCATTAAGCATTAGCAAGGATAATGGCACACCTATCTGCGAATTGTAGCTTCTGGGGGAACGGGTAATTCGAATATCTGTATGCAATAGCTGATAGAGCCACTCCTTGACAATCGTTTTCCCGTTACTTCCGGTAATTCCAACAAGCGGAATCCTGAACATCTCCCTGTGCTTACCGGCAAGCATCTGCAAGGCAGCAAGCGTATCATTGACAAGTAAGAAATTGGCTTCCTTCATCTCCTCCTGTTCCAGTACTTCCTCACTGACCACGAACGAACGGACGCCGATCTGATAAAGTCCTTTGATGTATTTATGTCCGTTATTTCGCTGAGAGTGTAATGCAAAGAACAGAGTCTCTTCCGGAAATGAAACTGACCGACTATCCGTAGAAATATAGCGTATGGTTGACGGAAAAAATGTGGATAATTTAGCTCCAATCATCTCACAGATCGTATCAATTGAATATTCCATTATTGTTGGTTTTCGAATTAATTATTCAAAATGCAAAGGTAAACAAAAAGATCTTTTAAATATTCCCATTCTTTGTATTTGCTCTTGCCTTATTCCGCTAAGAGATGTGAAAAACAAAATTTCTGATAGTTACACCTTGAAGAGTGGAAGAAACTTAGTACCTTTGGCGTCTAAATAAAAAATTGGATTTCAATGAATATTTCATACAATTGGCTCAAGGAGTATGTAAATTTTGATTTGCAACCTGGCGAGGTAGCTGATGCGCTGACCTCCATTGGTTTGGAGACAGGTACCATCGAAGAAGTACAAACAATAAAAGGTGGGTTGGAAGGACTGATAATCGCCGAGGTTCTTACATGCGTAGAGCATCCTAATTCCGATCATCTTCACATCACAACTGTTAATATCGGAGAAGGTGAACCAATACAAGTAGTGTGTGGTGCTCCCAATGTAGCTGCCGGCAAAAAAGTTGTTTTAGCAACGAATGGAACGACTCTGTATGACGGCAACGAGAGTTTTACCATCAAGAGATCTAAGATCCGTGGTGTAGAGTCAAACGGAATGATCTGCAGTGAAGCTGAAATCGGCATTGGAACAGACCATTCCGGCATTATACTCTTACCGGACAATGCTGTTCCGGGTACTCCTGCCAAAGAGTATTATAACATTAAGAGCGATTATATTCTGGAAGTAGATATTACCCCCAACCGGATTGATGCCTGCTCCCATTTTGGCGTGGCACGCGACCTTGCCGCTTTCTTGAAACAGAACAATAAAGACGTCGAATTAAAGAGACCTTCGGTAGATGAGTTTGCTGTACAGAACCACAATCTGGATATTCAAGTAATTGTTGAAAACAGCGAAGCTTGTCCGAGATATACGGGATTGTCAATTTCAGGAGTTACAGTGAAAGAAAGTCCTGAATGGCTTCAGAACAAACTAAAGGTGATCGGATTACGTCCTATAAATAATATTGTGGATATCACAAACTTTATCGTTCATGAACTTGGGCAACCGATGCATGCTTTTGATGCAAGTCGCATAAAAGGAAACAAAGTTGTGATACGAACCACCCCTGAAGGAACGAAGTTTACAACACTTGACGGAGTTGAACGTACGCTTAGCGGCAATGATCTGATGATCTGCAACAGTGAAGAGGCAATGTGCATCGCAGGTGTATTTGGCGGATTTGACTCAGGAGTGACAGAGGCAACGAAAGATGTCTTTCTGGAAGTTGCTTATTTCAATCCAACGTGGGTACGCAAAACAGCACGCCGTCACGGTTTAAATACGGATGCCTCTTTCCGCAATGAACGAGGTTGCGATCCTAATCATCTTATTTATGTACTGAAACGGGCAGCTTTATTGATACAAGAACTGGCCGGTGGTACTGTTTCGTCTGAAATAAAAGATTTTTACCCGGAAAAGATCAACCCGTTCCCTGTGGATCTGACTTTCAAAAAGATAAATACGCTGGTTGGTAAGGAAATACCGAAAGAGACAATTAAGAATATCCTGAATGCATTGGAAATAACGATTGTTCGGGAAGATAGTGAATCATTGTCACTGCTGGTTCCTACTTATCGTGTTGATGTACAAAGGGATGTAGATGTTATTGAGGATATCTTGCGCATCTACGGCTACAACAACATCGATTTTACAACGGAACAAAGATCCAATCTCAGTCATGCGCAAAAGCCGGTCAGTCACGAACTGGTTACGCTTATATCTGAACAGCTGACGGCTTGCGGATTCCATGAAATATTAAACAACTCGCTGACAAAAGGCAGTTATTACAAAGAGCTCACCACCTACCCAGCTGCTAATTGTGTAGAGTTACTCAACCCTCTGAGTTCTGATCTGAATGTCATGCGTCAGACACTTTTGTTTGGTGGACTTGAGAGCATCGCTCACAACCGTAACCGGAAAAACGGAGACATACGGTTTTATGAGTTTGGAAACTGTTATTTCAAAAACGAGGAAGAACGTAATGAAGAGAATATCCTTTCACCGTACAGTGAGGAGCATCATCTTGGTTTATGGATTTCCGGTAATAAAGTGTCCGGTTCATGGGCTCATCCAAACGAAGCCAGCACATTTTATGAATTGAAAGCATATATAGAAAACATATTTCGCAGACTTGGTGTCAAAGAGAAGAAACTCGTGATCTCTCAGTTCTCTGATGAGATTTATGCAAAAGCCTTACAGATAAATACCACCTCCGGTAAAAAGCTGGCAGTGTTGGGTATTGTGTCAAAAAAGCTACTGAAGGAAATGGACATAGACACGGACGTTTATTATGCGGATATCAACTGGAATGTTCTTCTCAAAGAGATTCGTAACCATGCCGTTACTTTTACAGAGATTTCAAAATTCCCTTCAGTCAAACGAGATCTTGCTCTTCTTGTCGATAAGGAGATACAATTTGCTGATATCCGAAAAGTAGCTATGGATAGCGAACGGAAGTTGCTTAAAGAAGTTACCTTGTTTGACGTATATGAAGGTAAAAATCTGGAAGCTGGAAAGAAATCGTATGCGATAAGCTTCCTGATTCAGGACGAAACAAAAACCTTGAATGACAAACAGATTGATGCAATCATGACAAAGGTCATCGCAAATCTGACACAAAAATTCGAGGCAAAACTTAGATAATCAAATCAATATTACTAATATGGGAAGAGCGTTTGAATACCGCAAAGCAAGAAAAATGAAACGTTGGGGCAACATGTCCCGTACATTTACAAAAATAGGAAAAGAGATCTCTATCGCCGTTAAGTCTGGCGGACCGGACCCGGACACCAACTCCCGTCTGCGCGTTTTATTCCAGAATGCCAAGGCGGCAAATATGCCGAAAGATACTGTTGAAAGAGCTGTTAAGAAAGCAATTTCAAAAGACGATTCGGGATATAAAGAAGTCGTTTATGAAGGGTATGCTCCTTTCGGAATTGCAGTTCTTGTCGAAACAGCAACTGATAATACAACCCGTACTGTTGCCAATGTAAGAAGCTATTTCAATAAGTTTGGCGGTTCATTGGGTACCAATGGTAGTCTGGACTTTATTTTCGAAAGAAAGAGCGTGTTCAAGATAACCCCAAAAGAAGGTGTTTCATTAGATGATCTGGAACTGGAAATGATAGACTTCGGTGCAGATGAGTTTGATCAGGATGAAGAAGGTATTGTAATTTATGGAGCCTTTGAATCTTTCAACACCATACAGAAAGCGTTGGAAGAGAGTGGTTATGAAATCCTGAGTGCTGATTTCGAACGTATCCCCAATGACACGAAAGAATTGAACGATGAACAAGCTGCTCAAGTCATGAAACTTATCGAAAAGATTGAGGATGACGAAGATGTTCAAAGTGTTTATCACAATATGAAAGAAAAAGAAGGAGAGGAAGAGTGATCAATCACTCTCTCCTTTCTTCTCACTATGCTAATAAATCTATCATGAATAAAAATCATTATTGCGTCATCATGGCCGGAGGAATAGGAAGCCGGTTTTGGCCTTTGAGCCGTAACGATAAGCCCAAACAATTTATCGATGCATTGGGTATTGGCAAGACCTTCATTCAGATGACTTATAATCGTTTTGCCCGGTTTATCCCTACAGAAAACTTTTTGGTTGTTACAGGTGCTGCCTATAAAGAGCTTGTTATGGAGCAACTTCCAATGTTAAAAGCCGAACAGATACTGATCGAGCCAACAAGAAGAAATACAGCTCCCTGTATAGCATATGCCACATACAAAATCTACAAAAAAAATCCGGATGCAGTAGTGGTTGTCACCCCGTCAGATCAGTTGATCCTTGATGAATCTACTTTTGAAAAAGTAGTATTGAGTGATATGCAATATGCTGAAGGAAAAGACGCGCTGGTTACCATCGGCATAAAGCCCTCTTATCCGGCAACCGGGTATGGATATATCCAGATTGATAAACAGACTGATTCAATCGCAAAGGTAGTCGCCTTCAAAGAGAAACCCACGCTGGACTGTGCCAAAGAATTTGTAGCAGCAGGCAACTACAGTTGGAATTCAGGCATGTTTATCTGGTCACTTCTAGCTATCAAAAGTGCTTTGGAAAAGCATCTTCCTGATATCGCCAAGGGGTTCTATTCTATCATGGATGATTATGACCAACCGGAAGAACAGGAGGCTGTGGATGTTGTCTATGAAGCCTCTCAAAGTATTTCCATTGACTATGGAGTGATGGAAAAGGCTGACAATGTCTATATGAGTTGTGCTGATTTCGGATGGAGTGATGTTGGAAGCTGGGGATCTCTCTACCAACAACTTGAAAAGGATGCTTCAAACAATGCGCTCGGCGGAGAAGATATTCTTATCTCAGACTCTTCCGATTGTTTGGTCAAAGAATTGAATAATTCAAAGACGGTTATCGTTGACGGAATGACAAATTGTTTGATTGTTGACACAGATGACGTGCTTATGGTATGCAAACTCGATGATGAAGAGCGGATTAAGAAAGTCATCACAGAGTCGGTAAAACAAAGAAGTAGTAAATCGTAAACAAGCACAAAACTATGGGTTGGTTGATATATGGTACTGGCGGACATGCCAAAGTAGTTATTGATCTGTTGGAACTGCTGGAAGAAAAGATTGATTACATGTTTGATGACAATTTTGAAGGCGGACTGTACGAAGGTCATCCAACAGGAAAATTTACCCCGGGACTATTTCCCATGGCTAAATTTATCATCTCTATCGGCAACAACCATGACAGGAAAAAGGTCGCTGAAAAGATGGCTTCCTATAATGCTACAGCGTTAGTACACCCTAAAAGCATAATCAGTACACGTACTGAAATAGGTGCCGGATCATTGATCCTGGCTAATGTTGTCATTCAAAATGACACTAAAATAGGCAAACATTGCCTCATCAATATTTCCGCCAACATTGATCATGAAGTTACAATTGGAGACTATGTACATGTTGGTCCGGGCGCATACATCGCTTCGAATGTGGAAATCGGAGAAGGTGCTTATATTGGTCCGGGAGCAATCATCAACCGAAGAATTAAAATCGAACCGTGGACAGTCATTCCGGCCGGAAAGATTATTCAGACAAAAACCGATCTGGAAGAGTAATTTCCAAAAAATTGGTCTGAAAAACAACTAAAAATAAGCGGGAACATTCATTTGTCTTCCGCTTATTTTATTTGCTCTCAATATTTTGTCCGATTGAATAAAATCACGTTCTTTGCAATCCGATGTGACTATATACGTCTCGCTCCCTATCTTTAAATCTGTTTATATTCAATTGGTATGAAAACATTGAAAAACATTCTATTTTCAGCATCATTGCTGACTTTGAGCCTTGTTTCCAACGCACAAACAGGAGATTATCCTATCCAACCGGTGCCATTTACGGATGTAAAAGTGACTGATCATTTTTGGGCTCCACGCATTCTGAACAATCATAAAGTGACAATTCCAATTGCACTTAAACAGTGCTATATTACCGGACGTATTGATAACTTTCTTATTGCCGGTGGCTGGAAAAAAGGAAAATTCCAAAGTGAATACCCTTTCGATGACTCCGACCTTTTCAAGATCATTGAAGGAGCCTCTTACTCACTGCAAACAATTCCCGATGCTGAAATGAATGCTCATCTGGATGCCCTGATCTATTACATCGGCAAAGCCCAGGAGCCTGACGGATATCTGTATACGAACCGGACAATTGACCCAAACAACTTACACTCTTGGGTAGGGAAAAAACGATGGGAGAACGACTGGGATCTTAGCCATGAGCTATATAACCTCGGGCACCTCTATGAAGCTGCCGCCGCGCACTTTCAGGCAACAGGCAAGAGATCACTGCTTGACATTGCTATCAAAAGTGCTAATCTGATTTGTACCGATTTTGGTCCCGGCAAACTGGCAATTGTTCCCGGACATCAGGTCATAGAGATGGGACTTGTCAAATTATACCGTGTTACCGGCGAACAAAAATATCTGGATCTCGCGCACTATTTCCTCTCCATACGAGGCAAGAACAAAGAGAAAACCAGAGGAGAGTATTGTCAGGATCACTTACCGGTCGAGCAGCAGACTACTGCAGTAGGTCATGCGGTACGTGCCTGTTACATGTATTCCGGTATGGCAGACATTGCGGCTATCCAAGGAGAAAAATCATACCAGAAAGCTTTGAATCAGATTTGGGATAACATCATCGATCAAAAATATTATATTACCGGGGGCATCGGCGCAGCCGGGGACCATGAAGGTTTCGGCGAACCGTATGATCTTCCGAATATGTCTGCATATAATGAAACATGCGCCTCCATCGGTGAGGTCTTTTGGAACTACCGGATGTTTCTTCTGGAAGGTAATTCCAAGTATTATGATGTATTGGAACGGACCTTATATAATGGAACAGCATCAGGGGTTTCACTCACCGGCGATCATTTCTTCTACCCCAATCCACTGGAATCAAAAGGACAACACGCCCGGAGCGAATGGTTTGGATGTGCATGTTGCCCAAGTAATGTCTGTCGTTTCATTCCTTCCATTCCGGGGTACTTCTATGCAAAAAACAAAGACCGTCTATACATCAATTTATTTGCCAATAGTGAAGCCTCTGTTCAGTTAGAGAACGTTCGGTTGGCTGTTTCTCAGAAAACAGAATACCCATGGGAAGGGAACGTGGAGATAGCACTAAAGAGTGACAGAGCTGCAACCTACGACGTAGCAATACGTATTCCGGGATGGGCTCGTAACGAAGTGGTTCCCTCAGATCTTTACCAATTTGCCGAGAAAAGCAAAAAGAGTACCGAACTCTATATAAACAACGAGAAAACTGATTTCAAGATTGAAAACGGATATGCTGTCATTCATCGCAACTGGGGCAAGGAAGATGTCGTAAAAGTGATACTTCCTATGGAGCCCCGACGGATTGTGGCCAATGATAAGATTCTTGCCGACAGAGGTAAGGTAGCCTTGCAACGTGGTCCTATCGTGTATTGTCTGGAATGGGCCGACAATGATAATCAACAGGTTCGAAACATACTCCTGCCTCCAAAAGCCAAACTGGCAAGCTCTTTCCTAAGTGAATTATTAGAGGGAGTTCAAGTAATTACTGCTGATGCTTATTCCGTTAAAACAAATGAGAAAGGGAAACGGGTGGAAACAAAGCAAAAAATTACCGCCATCCCCTATTATGCATGGGCCAACAGAGGCAGTGGGGAGATGGAAGTCTGGATTGCTTCCGAAATAACAAAGGTGAAGGCCACACCACGCCCTTCAATCGCTTCTACCAGCAAAGTAACCGCTTCCATGCCGACAGCTGCACTTTCATCAATCACAGACCAGTATGATCCTGTAAATTCCAATGACCACGAAAATCCTTACTATCATTGGTGGCCGGAAGTTGCGAGCAAACAATGGATTCAGTACGATTTCACCAAATCGACGAGCGTATCAGAAGTAAAAGTGTACTGGTTTGATGACGGTCCGGATGGTGGATGCCGGGTCCCCAAAGAATGGAAACTTCTGTACAAAACAGCTGATGGATCGTTTGCCGAAGTCAAAACAAAAGGTGAATATGGCGTTGAAAAAGATAAATACAATATCTTAAAGTTTAGTCCGGTAAACACCAGTGCGCTAAAGCTCGAAATACAATTACCTGAGAAACAATCAAGTGGTGTGCACGAATGGATTGTAAACGAATAGCAGAAAGGGCTCTAAACATCGCTCTGAACCAGACTGTTGCTAAATTCTTTCCAAAAAACTTCATAAAGCACTTGCCATAACAAAAAAATGAACTACTTTTGCACCCGGGTAAGTCCTACACGACCAGCTCCCTTCAAATCCTCCAGGGCTTGATCGCAGCAAAGGTAGTCGGTTGTAGCGGTGCGATGTAGTAAGCTTACCCACTTGCCTCTTTAGCTCAGTTGGCCAGAGCACGTGATTTGTAATCTCGGGGTCGTTGGTTCGAATCCGACAAGAGGCTCAGAATCAAAGCACTTCAACCCCATTTGAAGTGCTTTTTGCTTTTACACGAAACATTTCAATAATCTGAATATGAATACGTTTCACAAATTACTTCTCATTACTGCTTCGACCATGACAATAGCCTGTACAAAAACAAAAGAAGCTGATCATGGAATCAATCCGGCAAACATGGATACAACAGTTACTGCCGCCGTTGACTTTTATCAATATGCCGGTGGTGGCTGGATAAAATCTCATCCTCTACGTCCGGAATATTCCCGATATGGTGCTTTTGAAGAGCTTCGTGAAAAAAATGAAGAACGAATCCGTCTGCTCATTGAGGAGATGGCTACCATTAAAAATGAACAGGGATCCATTCCCCAGAAAATTGGTGATCTTTATAGTTTAGGGATGGATAGCGTTCTGCTTAACAAGCAGGGTGCTGCTCCGATTATCAACGACTTGTCATCGATCCGGGCAATTACTCAAAAGAGCCAGCTGATTGAGAAGATAGCGGAGATGAACAAACAGGGTATCTATCCTTTCTTCTCTTTGTATGTCTATGCCGATGACATGAACAGTTCGATGAATATTCTCCATCTTGTTCAGGGAGGAACCAACATGGGAGACAGGGATTACTATCTTCTGCAGGATGAAAAAACAGAAAACATTCGAGCTCAGTATCGTAAAATGATTGAAAAGGGAATGGTTCTGAGTGGAATATCCAAAGAAATGGCGAGTATTGAAGCAACAAACGTCATGACTATTGAAACAGCTCTGGCTAAAGTAGCACTTTCACGCGTCGAACTGCGCGATCCATACCTGAACTACCACAAGCAAACTGCGGATCAGCTACAGGAACTCTCTCCGGCCATTCAATGGTCTTCTCTGTTCTCACTCGAAGGAATGGGAGAAGTTGACTCTTTAAATATCGGTCAGCCAAAATCAATCAGCGAAGTAAGCAACATCATTAACAACACCTCTCTGGATATCCTCAAGAGTTATCTTTGTTGGTGCTTAATCTGTAATGCGTCTCCTTTCCTGAGTGATGACTTTGTGAACAACAATTTCGAATTTTATAATAAAGTACTCTCCGGCAGTAAAGAGTTGTTGCCACGTTGGAAACGGGTCGTTGGAAGTGTTAACAACGTACTGGGAGAGGCTGTGGGCAAAATGTATGTGGAGCGCTACTTCCCTGCTTCTTCAAAAGAAAAAATGCTTGATCTTGTCGGGAAACTTCAGGAATCGCTTGGAGAAAGAATCCTCGGACTGGACTGGATGGGCGATTCAACAAAACAAAAAGCAATCGAGAAACTACATACTTTCTATGTCAAGATTGGCTATCCCGATAAATGGAGAGATTACTCAGATCTGAATATCCAGCTTGATTCCTATTGGGACAACATGAAACGTTCTTCCGCATTTGAGCATGCCTATAACATATCCAAACTGAATCATCCGATTGATAAAGACGAATGGCTGATGACACCTCAAACTGTCAACGCATACTATAATCCTGCAACAAATGAGATTTGCTTCCCGGCAGCCATCCTACAACCTCCTTTCTTTGATCCGAAGGCTGACGATGCAGTCAATTATGGCGCCATCGGTGTGGTAATCGGTCATGAGATGACGCATGGATTTGATGACCAGGGACGAAAATATGACAAAAACGGGAATCTGAAAGAGTGGTGGACAGCCGAAGACTCGAAAAAATTTCAGGAGCGCGCCCGAGTGATCGAAGAAAACTTCAATACAATTATCATTGTTGATTCAGTCCATGCCAATGGTGCACTGACTCTTGGAGAAAATATTGCCGATTACGGCGGATTGACTATTGCTTACAATGCGCTACAGAAGCTTCTAAAAGATTTGGGAAAGGATCAGGCTATCGCTGGATTTACTCCGCAACAGCGTTTCTTCCTCTCGTATGCTTCTATCTGGGCCGAAAATATCCGCGACGAAGAGCTTCTTCGGCGAACAAAGAGCGATCCGCATTCCATGGGAAGATGGCGTGTCAATGGCACCTTGCCTGAGATTGATGCCTTTTATCAGGCATTTGACATAAAAGAGGGAGATCCGATGTATTATCCAAAAGAAAAGCGAGCTCATATTTGGTAATTGCAATACCAATAGCTACAGAATAGCCCCCTTTTCTTGAATTTTAGTTTCAAGTATGAAGGGGGTTCTTTCTTTTTGATTACATTTGCAAATTCTGGAAAACTATCCATTTTTATTATTAATAAATTACCCTTATGAAGGTTTTAAAATTCGGCGGAACATCCGTAGGTTCCGCAGACAGTATTTTGAGTGTTAAGAAGATAGTTGAGGCTGAGAATAATCAGCCGGTAATCGTTGTCGTATCCGCATTGGGTGGCATCACAGATAAGTTGATTTACACATCCAAACTTGCGGCTCAGGGAGATATCTCCTACGAAAAAGAACATCTTGAGATTGTCACGCGCCATATCAATGTGATCAGCGGTGTCATTTCAGAAAAAAACCTGAAAGATGAAGTGACACGCCACGCTCTTTCTTTACTTGATGAACTGGGAAACATCTTCAAAGGTGTTTATCTTATCAAAGACTTGTCTCCGAAAACGTCAGATACAATTGTAAGTTATGGCGAACGTCTGTCCAGCTATATCATCAGCAAAGTAATCAACGAGGCACTCTTGTTTGATGCACGACAATTTATCAAGACAAACAAACAGTTCAACAAACATGTGGTTAACATGGATGTAACCTTTGACTTGATACAAAAATCATTTACACAGTTACCCAAAGTAGCCGTTGTACCCGGATTTATCTCAAGCAGTCTGGAAGATGGTGAAGTATCAAACCTCGGAAGAGGCGGTTCTGACTATACGGCTGCACTGATAGCTTCAGCACTGCAAGCTGATGGTTTGGAAATATGGACCGACGTGGACGGATTCATGACAGCAGACCCAAAGGTTATTTCAACGGCCTATACGATTGACCATCTTTCTTTTGTGGAAGCAATGGAGCTCTGTAACTTCGGTGCAAAAGTGATTTATCCTCCAACAATTTATCCGGCTTTTCACAGCAATATCCCAATATTGATAAAGAACACTTTTAATCCCCAAGCAAAAGGCACCTTTATCAATAAAGATAAAGAAAATCGGAATGAAAAGTCCATCAAAGGTATATCATCCATCAATGACACAACACTGATCACGATTCAGGGATTAGGTATGTGTGGTGTCATCGGAGTGAATTACCGCATATTCAAGACCCTTGCCAAAGCAGGGATTAGTGTCTTCCTTGTTTCTCAGGCCTCTTCAGAAAACACCACGTCTATAGGTGTTAGTGACGCTGATGCCGAACTGGCTACAAAAGTGCTCAGAGAAGAATTTGCCGCTGAGATGACTCATGGTGAGATCAACGATATCAAACCGGAAACCAACCTGGCTACAGTTGCTATTGTTGGCGAAAATATGAAACATACGCCCGGTATTGCCGGAAAACTCTTTGGAACATTAGGCCGTAACGGGATTAATGTAATTGCTTGTGCGCAGGGAGCTTCTGAAACGAATATCTCTTTTGTTGTGGCGAGAGATCATCTCCGCAAAACATTAAACGTCATACACGATTCCTTTTTCCTGTCCGAATATCAGGTATTAAACCTCTTTCTCTGTGGGATTGGAACTGTCGGTGGCAGTTTGCTCGAACAGATCTGTATGCAACAGCCTAAACTGATAACAAAAAACAGTTTGAAACTGAACGTCGTTGGCATCGCTGATGACAAATTTGCGCTCTTTGACCGCGACGGAATTGACTTGAAAACATACAAAGAGAGGCTGAAAAAAGAAGGAACAATGAGTTCTCCGGAAATACTTCAGAAAGAAGTGCTGGAAATGAATATATTCAACTCCGTTTTTGTCGACTGTACAGCAAGTCCGCAGATCGCCTCTCTGTATAAAGCTTTCATCTCTCACAATATATCAGTGGTTGCTGCGAATAAGATTGCGGCCTCCTCTGCCTATTCTACATATACAGAACTGAAAGAGATCGCTAGGCGCAAAGGTGTAAAATACCTCTTCGAAACAAATGTGATGGCCGGACTTCCTATCATTAATACGATCAATGACCTGATCAACAGTGGTGATGTGATTACAAAAATAGAAGCGGTACTTTCCGGAACTTTGAATTTCATCTTCAACACAATCAGTGCGGAAATACCCTTCAGTAAGACCATTCAAATGGCCAAAGAAGCTCGTTACTCCGAACCGGATCCGCGCATCGACCTGAGTGGAAAGGACGTGATTCGCAAACTTGTGATTCTAGCCCGTGAATCCGGTCTGAAAATTGAGCAAGACGACGTAATCAAAAACCTGTTTGTTCCTGAAAAATATTTCGAAGGTTCTCTGGATAACTTCTGGAATAACATCAAGGAAATGGATGCTGAGTTCGAAGAGAAACGCAAAGTACTTGAACAAGAACAGAAACGCTGGCGTTTCGTTGCCAAAATGGAACATGAGACCTGTTCAGTGGGTCTCACAGAAGTTGACAGTTCACATCCTTTCTATGATCTGGAAGGAAGCAACAACATCATTCTGATTACCACAGAGCGTTACAAAGATTATCCGATGATCATAAAAGGATACGGAGCGGGAGCCAGTGTTACTGCTGCAGGAGTCTTTGCAGATATCATCAGTATTGCCAATATCCGATAACTGAAAAGGAGAACATACGATGAAATATTTAATCATACTGGGAGACGGTATGGCTGATGAGCCTATTGCCCCCCTCGGCAACAAAACGTTGTTACAACACGTACCGACTCCTGCCATGGATCGTCTGGCATCACTCGGATGCAACGGACGTTTGATCACTGTACCTGCAGGTTTTCATCCCGGAAGCGAAATTGCCAATATGTCCATTCTTGGTTATGATCTGAATCGGGTCTATGAAGGAAGAGGGGTATTGGAAGCTGCAAGCATAGGAGTCGAATTAAAGGAGGATGAAATGGCGATGCGATGCAACCTGGTTTGTATGGAAGGGCCCCTTCTGAAAAATCACTCTTCCGGACATATTCATACGGAAGAGGCGGATCAACTCATCGCTTTTCTGAACGAAAAGCTGGGAACAGATCGTATTTCTTTTCATACCGGAGTATCCTACCGTCACCTACTCGTCATAAAAGGAGGAAATAAAGCGGTCGATTGTATTCCGCCGCACGATGTTCCACTTCATGCGTTTGAACCGCTTTTACCGAAAGCATCCAAACCTGAAGCTGAAGATACGGCAGACTTATTGCGCACACTCATCCTGCGTTCAATGGAGATCCTCCCCGATCATCCTGTCAACAAAAAGAGAGTTGCCGAAGGAAAAGATCCTGCCAACTCGATCTGGCCATGGTCTCCTGGGTATAAGCCAAAGATGAAAACAATGAAGGAGCTGTATGGCATCGGCAAAGGTGCCGTCATCTCTGCCGTGGATCTGATACGCGGTATTGGAGTCTATGCCGGATTGGACGTCATTGAGGTAGAAGGTGCGACCGGATTGTATGACACCAATTACGAAAACAAAGTGAAAGCAGCTCTGGAAGCGCTCAAAGATCACGATTTTGTATACCTGCACATTGAAGCAAGTGATGAAGCAGGACATGAAGGAAGTCTCGCATTAAAGACAAAAACGATTACCGACCTGGACCAAAGGGTTGTCAAGCCGCTTTTGGAACAACTGTCCCAATGGGAAGAGCCGGTTGCTATCGCGCTCCTGCCTGATCATCCAACACCTATCGCAACGCGTACCCATACGGCTGAGCCCGTTCCATTCGTCATTTACAAACCTGGCATGAAAGCAGATGATGTCATGGCTTTTGATGAGTTTAGCGCAGCAAACGGAGCCTATGGTCTGCTCGCGGAAGATCAGTTTATCAAACAACTTTTTAAATAACTTTCGAACAATATGAATTACTATAGCACAAATGGCAAAGCGCCAAAGGCAACACTTCAGGAAGCCGTAGTCAAAGGATTGGCTCCGGACAAAGGATTGTATATGCCGGAACAGATTCACATGCTTCCCGATTCTTTCTTTAAAAAAATCGGAACGCTTTCATTGCAGGAGATCTCTTTTGAAGTTGCAAATGCTTTCTTTGGTGACGACATCGAAAAAGAAACCCTGAAAGCGATTGTATATGACACAATGAACTTTGAAATCCCATTGGTTCCACTCACGGATTCAATCTACTCCCTCGAACTGTTTCATGGCCCGACGCTGGCATTCAAGGATGTTGGTGCTCGTTTTATGGCGCGCCTTCTGGGATACTTTATACGCAAACAGGGACAAAGTGACGTCAACGTACTGGTTGCTACTTCTGGCGATACAGGAAGTGCGGTTGCCAATGGCTTCCTCGGCGTGGAAGGTATTCATGTCTACGTCCTGTATCCGAAAGGACTTGTCAGTGAAATACAGGAGAAACAGTTTACCACGCTCGGACAAAACATTACCGCCATTGAAATTGACGGAACTTTCGATGATTGTCAGCGACTGGTGAAAAGTGCTTTTATGGACGAGGCCTTGAATCAGAAGATGAATCTTACTTCTGCCAATTCAATTAATGTGGCACGTTTCCTGCCACAGTCGTTCTACTATTTCCATGCGTATGCACAACTGGTAAGAGCCGGCAAGGCTGATAACATGGTTGTATGTGTACCAAGCGGCAACTTTGGTAATATCACCGCCGGATTGTTCGGAAAGAAAATGGGTCTGCCCATCAAGCGTTTTATTGCTTCCAACAACCGCAACGACATTTTTCATCAATACCTTCAATCAGGCATCTATTCTCCACGTCCTTCCGTGGCAACACTCGCCAACGCAATGGACGTAGGTGATCCCAGTAATTTTGTCCGAGTTCTTGACCTGTACGAACACTCACATGACGCAATCTGTAAAGACATCAGCGGTTATACATACACAGACGAACAGATAACCTACACCCTGCAATCAGTATTTCAATCATACGGATATGTCTGTGATCCTCATGGTGCTTGTGGTATTCAAGGATTACTCGACGGACTCAAAAAAGGTGAAACCGGTGTCTTCCTTGAAACAGCCCATCCGGCCAAATTCAAGGAAAAAGTGGATCGTATTCTCGGACAGTCTGTTGATATTCCTGCCAAGTTGGACTATTTCATGCAAGGAACGAAACAATCAGTCTCAATGAGTACACAATATGATGACTTTGCAGCTTTTTTGATGAGAAAGTAAATATGGTGACGACATCTCCGGGCAGCTCATTCGAAGGATTAAAATGAGACCCGGGAGAATATGGAAATATTTCTTTATTCATTTGTTTGTGTGACGTAAATCAGCTACTTTTGCACTTTCATTACTAAAAATTCTAAACATTAATTCAAATCTTATGGCGAAAAATGATTCGGCTCCAAGCTTGATGAACACATCGATCATCAAGAAATTTGTGATGAGCATCACCGGGCTTATGCTTATCCTGTTTTTGTTGTTTCACATGTCTATGAACCTGGTAGCAGTATTCTCTACTGAAGGTTACAACATGATTTGTGAATTCCTCGGCGCTAATTGGTATGCCCTTGCAGCTTCATTGGGTTTGGCAGCAGGATTTGTGATCCACATCATTGTGGCAATCATTCTGACACTTCAAAATCAAAAAGCACGCGGTTCTATCAAATATGCCGTTAATGCACGACCGAAAGAAGTGGAATGGGCTTCCAAAAACATGTTCGTACTCGGCATCATCGTAATCGGTTTCCTTTGTCTTCACCTTACACAGTTCTGGTACAAAATGCAATTTGCCGAACTGATGGGTCTTGAGGAAGTGTCTGCCGGTGGTGTTATGGTATCTCCCGCTGACGGAGCTGCTTTGATTCAATATTTCTTCGCACAACCACTCTATGTAGTACTTTACATCGTTTGGCTGGGAGCTTTGTGGTTTCACCTTACGCATGGATTCTGGAGTGCGTTCCAGACAATTGGCTGGGATGGCAAGATTTGGTTCTCACGTCTGAGATGTATCTCTAACATCGTGGCTACAATCATCGCTATTGGATTTGCCCTCGTTCCAATCTTCTTCCTTATCAAATCATTGTGCTGCAGCGGTTGCTGTCCAGCTTAAATTTGTAACCTTTTAAATATTAATTTAGATTATGGCTGAACTTAATGCAAAAATCCCTGCCGGTCCGTTGGCCGAAAAGTGGACAAATTATAAGGCACACCAGAAGTTGGTAAATCCGTCTAACAAACGCCGTTTGGATATTATTGTCGTGGGTACCGGATTGGCTGGTGGTTCTGCTGCCGCATCCCTCGGAGAACTTGGTTTCAACGTACTCAACTTCTGTATTCAGGATTCACCACGCCGCGCACACTCTATTGCCGCACAAGGTGGTATCAATGCAGCAAAAAACTATCAAAATGATGGCGATAGCGTCTATCGCCTTTTCTACGATACAATCAAAGGAGGTGACTACCGTGCCCGAGAAGCTAACGTACACCGTTTAGCTGAGGTTTCAGGTAGCATTATCGACCAATGTGTTGCTCAAGGGGTTCCTTTCGCACGCGAATACGGCGGACTGCTGGACAACCGTTCATTCGGTGGAGCGCAGGTGTCCCGTACGTTTTATGCGAAAGGACAAACCGGTCAGCAGTTGTTACTGGGTGCTTACTCAGCACTAAGCCGTCAAGTAAATAAAGGCAACGTAAAAATGTTCACTCGCCATGAGATGTTGGATGTTGTCATTATAGATGGCCGCGCCCGCGGTATTATCGCGCGTAACCTGATCACCGGTAAAATAGAACGTTTTTCTGCACATGCGGTTGTAATTGCCACCGGTGGTTACGGAAACACATTCTTCCTGTCAACCAATGCAATGGCATCCAATGGCTCTGCTGCTATTCAGTGCTACCACAAAGGAGCTTGTTTTGCAAACCCGGCATTCGCACAGATCCACCCTACTTGCGTTCCTCAACATGGTGACTTCCAATCCAAACTGACTTTGATGTCCGAGTCTCTTCGTAACGATGGACGTATCTGGGTGCCAAAGAAGAAAGAAGATGCAGAAGCAATCCGCGCCGGAAAATTAAAAGGAGCAGATATTAAGGAAGAGGATCGTGACTACTATCTGGAAAGACGTTATCCTGCATTCGGTAACCTGGTGCCCCGCGACGTGGCTTCACGTGCTGCTAAAGAACGTTGCGATGCCGGATTCGGTGTAAATGCAACCGGTCTGGCTGTATTCCTTGATTTCTCTGCGGCTATCAACCGTTTGGGTAAGGATGTTGTAGAAGCCCGTTATGGTAACTTATTCCAAATGTATGAGAAGATTGTGGACGAGAATCCATATGAAACTCCGATGATGATCTATCCCGCCATTCACTACACAATGGGTGGACTTTGGGTTGACTACGAACTAATGACAAACGTACAGGGCTTGTTTGCAATCGGTGAAGCCAACTTCTCCGACCACGGTGCCAACCGTCTGGGAGCATCTGCTTTGATGCAAGGTTTGGCCGACGGTTATTTCATCCTCCCGTACACGATTCAAAACTACTTGGCCGACCAGATTCAGGTTCCGCGTTTCAGTACAGATCTGAAAGAATTCAATGAAGCAGAAAAAGCCGTGAACGATAAGATCACGAAGCTGATGAATATCAAAGGTAAGAGCTCTGTAGACTCTCTTCACAAAGAGTTAGGACACATCATGTGGAACTATGTAGGTATGGGTCGTACCAAAGAAGGTTTGGATATTGGCTTGAAGAAGTTAGCCGAACTGAAAAAGAAATTCTGGAGCGATTTGTTCATCCCCGGTGATAAAAACGATTTCAACACCGAACTGGACAAGGCACTGCGTCTTTCTGACTTCATTGAGATAGGTGAACTGATGGCTTTAGACAGTTTGAGCCGTAATGAATCTTGTGGTGGTCACTTCCGCGAAGAATACCAAACACCGGAAGGTGAAGCTCTCCGCGATGACGAACACTATGCGTACGCATCTTGCTGGAAATATGCAGGCGCTGATAAGACTCCTGAGATGATCAAAGAAGATCTGACATACGAGTTCATTCACCGTCAAACAAGAAATTACAAATCATAATTAAAGAGGAATCACAATGGAAAAGACAATAAATATCACGCTTAAGATCTGGCGTCAAAAAGGTCCGAAAGCTCAGGGAGGATTCCAGACATACAAACTGGACAAAGTCTCTACAGACTGCTCTTTCCTTGAAATGCTGGACATCCTGAACGAGCAACTGATTAACAAAGGAGAAGAACCTATTGCATTTGATCACGACTGCCGCGAAGGTATCTGTGGAATGTGTAGTTTGTATATCAATGGTCACCCTCATGGTCCCGACACACAGGTTACAACGTGTCAGTTGCACATGCGCAAATTCAAGGATGGTGAGACAATCACGATTGAGCCTTGGCGTTCAGCAGGTTTCCCTGTTATCAGAGACCTGATGGTTGACCGTGGAGCCTATGATAAAATCATTCAGGCCGGTGGTTATGTGAATGTGAATACCGGCGGTGTTCCTGATGCCAATTCAACTCCGATATCAAAGATAGATGCCGACGAAGCAATGGACTCTGCTTCTTGTATTGGTTGCGGTGCTTGTGCCGCTGCGTGCAAGAATGGTTCGGCGATGTTGTTTGTCTCTGCAAAAGTAAGCCAGTTGGCATTACTTCCACAGGGACGTGTTGAAGCAGCTGCCCGTGCGAAAGCGATGGTTGCCAAGATGGATGAAGTAGGTTTTGGTAACTGTACCAATACACGTCAGTGCGAAGCTGAATGCCCAAAAGGGATTTCAATCAGCAATATTGCCCGTTTGAATCGTGAATTCCTGAAAGCTACCTTGAAAAGCTGATCATAGTACGTTACTTTATAAAGTGCCCCGGGTTTTCTTTTTGAAAAACCCGGGGCTTCTTTTTGGACATTCTATTAAGTGTAAATATTCACCTTATTTATTTTGTCTTTCGAAAACAACAATTATCTTTGCAAGCAAGAAGTACTATCTTTCTGAAACTGATGAAACTATAAACGAGTAGAAACTAAAATCTTATCATATCATGAATGCGAAAGTATTGTTATTGGGTATTGCTTTGATCATGGTCAATACCTTCTCCGGCAAAGCGGACATCCTTCCTGTTATTGATTTTGAGGATAGCAATATTGATTCCGTTTCTGTTGATGCGGGAGAAAATGCGATCACATTCTCATGTGTCGATAATCCGGAAAACACCAAACTGAATAAATCCGGTAAAGCACTGAAAATTGAAATCACAGGCAATGATGTGTCAGAAAAAGGAGTCATTCTCTCTTTTCAAAAGATACGCCCATTAACGGATTTTTACCTCCATGTAAAGGTGTACACACCCGGTACTCAGTTTACAGTAAGTGCGATAAGTCTGTCGTCAAGTAGAACGTATGGGGATGAGCCCTATAATGTTGCTTATCAAAACCAATGGGTCGAGATGGTCTATCCACTCAATAGAAATGTGTATATTCAAGGCCTCAAATTCCTGCCAAAAACAGCAGGAACCATCTATATAGACGATATAACGATCAACAGCGACCCGAATGTCAGATCCGCTTCCATCAAAGACAGTGAAGCAATGATTGTTGATGCACGGAGTTCCATCACGGTTAGCGAAGATACTATCATCAGGCACACGGCAGCAATGAATCGCGATTACACGCTGAAAGGTAACGGCGAACTGCATTTCACCTATTCCAGCTCTCCTTTGGTCAAAAGTACGGTAGCTCTTAATTCGGAAGACGCATGGCTCTTTTTCGACAGTATCCGTCCACTGAATGTTTTTAGTTTGCTCAACAAAATCACTGTAAATGGGAATAGAGCTTCCCTGAACAACAATGTCAGAGTGGAAATGTATGGCGAAGGTACTGTGGTTATTCCTCAAGGAGCCTCTTTTGCAGCACTGACTGTATATAACGACCTCAATCGGAAAGGTGAATCCAAAGAGTTGATTCCGGAAACATATTATACATCGACGCAGTTAGGAGCATTCGACAATGAGATCTCTTCTTTTGTGCTGAAAAAAGGATATATGGCAACATTTGCAGAGTCATCAAACGGTACCGGAACCAGTCGGGTATATATCGCGACAGACAACGATATTGTCGTTAACAAGATGCCTGTCGAATTAGATAAGTCCGTCTCCTTTATCCGTGTATTCCCCTGGAGATATACAGCCAAGAAAGGCTATTGCAATGGAAGTGCGGATAATCATGAGAAACTGAAGATCAGCTGGTTCTATACGTGGGGACCAAGCAGTTCGCTGCGCTCCCTCAACAAGGATTTTACGGCGATGGTGACCGGCAAGTCCGATTGGTTCCCGTATGGTGACGTGAATAACCAGACAGGCATTAATCATGTGTTGGGATATAATGAACCGGATCAGACAAATCAGGCAGATATGTCCATGCAGGAAATGATTAACGGATGGCCCAGCATGATGGCATCCGGACTGAGAGTCGGTTCGCCGGCTTATGCCAGTATAGGAAATGGATTATATACATTCATACGTGAATGTGAACACCGCAACTATCGGATAGACTTTGTGGCCTTACATGCCTACTTTGGCGGATGGGAAAGAAGTAACTGGACAAGTTATTTCAGTGATGCATATACTAATACCCGTCGCCCTTTGTGGACAACCGAATGGAACAATGGCGCAAACTGGACCACAGAAGGAGGTAGCAAGACTGAAGCCGAACAGAAGAAAGATATCACCTACATCCTGGATGCCATGGAAAGCACCGACTATTTCGAACGTTATTCGATCTATAACTGGGTGGAAGACTGGCGACGGGTGATCCGCGACAACGACGGTTCACTGACCCCTGCGGGAGAAGTCTATCGCGACACAAAATCAAAGATCTCGTTTAATAAAACGTATGAGTATATCCAGAATCCGGTCATAGAGAAAGATCAGACGTTCCTGATCCGCAACCAGCGCGATGGATATCTATACCAGGAGGGCACAACGCTGAAAACGTCAGGCAGCACCTCTACAACCAACCTGAATAGCAACTATTACTGGACGGTTGAATATTTGAACAGCATCAATAACAAGACCGGTCACTACCGGATCAAGAACATGGGAACAGGTGATTATATCGCCTATTCAGGTAATGCTAACTCAGCCGGGGGATACACCATCCAGAGTTCACTCTCGAAGAATAACAATCTTTCTCTGGCGCACTATCAAACCATAGGAGCAACCTCCAACGCGCCGTTCAGCTATTACACCATCTCTTATTACAATACGACAGTCAACGGAGGCACCTATACGTACAACTATCAGGCAATGGACAGCTATGCGGACAAAGTGGTAGGATCTTATTCTGATTACCGCTCAAACAACCAGCTCTGGGCATTCGTTCCTCAGGAAACATTTGTTACCGCCGACTCACTCGTCTTCAGTATCAGCAGCAAGCTGAAAATGAGGAAACTGGTTGCCGGAGAGACGGCTCTCACCACAACGACAAGCGAATCTGACGATTTTACTCACTATTGGATTGCCAAAAAAGCGACTGAGAGCACGTACACCTTGACTAATCTGAAGAATGGAATGAACCTGGCAATCACAGCGTCAGGACCGGAACTTCGGGAAGCAAATGCCGATGATGCCGAACAACAGATCGCATTGGCATATGTCTATCGTGAAAACGGAACCTCCTACTATACATTACGAACCGGCACTACCGGACTGGTATTAAATGGCAGCGAACCCGCCACAGCAACCGGAACCAAAAAAGATCCGAACCTATGGGCACTGACTCCGTATGATAAGACCGATATTCTGACGGAAACATCCATCGTGACGCATGATGCAAACAGCAGTTTGAAGAACTTCCCCAATCCGGTGATGACAACGACAACGATCAGTTATTCATTACCTGCCGCAGGCGACAAAGCGACACTTACCCTCTATGATAATCAGGGAAAAGCAATCAGCAGCAGGTCTGTTTCCGCAGAAGAAGGGTTCAACCAGCATTTCTGGTCCAGAGGTCTGCTGGATGCAGGTATCTACCTGTATGAAATCCGTGCGGAGCGCCATGGAGCTGTCTATTTCAGAGCTGTAAACCGAATGATCCTTCAGTAATTACTACTAACTAAATAAATAAATAACATGAGAAAATTAATTCTTTCAATGGCTGTATTGTGTGCCACAATGGGTTATGCACAAGATACAAAGACAACAATTAGTCTGAAACCGGACGAAGCTAAAAATGTGATCAACAAAAATATCTACGGACAGTTTTCTGAGCACTTGGGAAGTTGTATCTACGGAGGATTATGGGTGGGCGAAGACTCTCCGATTCCAAACACCAAAGGATATCGCACAGACGTGCTGAATGCATTAAAAGCATTGAAGATTCCTGTTTTGCGCTGGCCGGGAGGTTGCTTTGCGGACGAATATCATTGGGTGGATGGAATAGGTCCGAAAGAGAATCGCCCGAAGATGGTCAATAACAATTGGGGAGGCGTAGTCGAAGACAATAGCTTTGGTACCCATGAATTTCTGAATCTCTGCGAACTCCTTGGCTGCGAACCTTACGTGAGCATGAACGTAGGTAGTGGTTCAGTTGAAGAGATGGCTAAATGGATCGAATACATGACCTCTGCGGGTGATAGTCCGATGGCCAACCTGCGTCGGGAAAACGGCCGTAAGGAGCCCTGGAAAGTAAAATATATTGGTATCGGTAATGAGAGCTGGGGATGTGGTGGTGACATGCTCCCTGAATATTATGCCAATGTTTTCAGACGATATGGAGTCTATGCCCGTAACTATGATGGCAACAAGCTTTTCAAGGTTGCCTGCGGCGCAAGCGATTATGATTACAACTGGACGGAAGTGATGATGAAAAACGCCGGTGGCAAGATGAACGGACTTTCTCTCCACTATTACACAGTGGCCAACTGGAACAGCAAAGGTTCTGCTACCGAGTTTAAAGAAAACGACTACTACTTCACCATCGGTAAGGCGGTAGAAATAGAAGAAGTGATCCAGAAGCACATTGCTGTTATGGATAAATATGACGAGAAGAAACGCGTGGGACTGATGGTCGACGAATGGGGCACCTGGTTTGACGTAGAACCCGGCACCAATCCAGGATTCCTGTTCCAGCAAAACACGTTACGCGATGCCATGGTGGCAGCCCGCTCATTAAATATCTTCCACAGATATTGCGATCGTATCCAGATGTCCAACATTGCGCAGGTAGTCAATGTATTGCAGGCAATGATCCTGACAAACAAGGAGAAAATGGTATTGACCCCTACCTATCATGTGTTCGACATGTATAAAGTACACATGGATGCTACCAATATCCCGATGCAAATTGCAACACAGACAAAATCCATCCGCAATCGTGATGTAGCCATTGTCGATGCAACCGCTTCGAAAGACAAACAAGGTCTTGTCCATATCTCTCTGGTAAATATCGATGTTCAAAACGCGCAGGAGGTTACTGTGGATCTGAAAGGAATAAACGCATCCAAGGTGACAGGAACAATCCTGACCACCAAAGAGATTACAGACTGCAACACGTTTGACAAACCCGAAGTAGTAAAGCCGGTAGCATTCAAAGGTGCTAAAATCAGCAACGGCATTCTAACCGTAAAACTTCCTTCCAAATCAATCATAACACTGGAACTGAACTAATTTCCAGGTTGTCATATTCAAGAGAGGGTTCTTCCAGGAAGATCCCTCTCTTTTTTTATCCTCTTAAACCACTGTTCAGCATCAGGTATCTCACTCTCCTTTCCTCTATAAAAGAGACAGCAACAAGGAAAAACCTTGCTGCTGTCTGTTATGAATAGAGAAACCTGATAAAAGGATTTTACTCTTCCGACAAATTGTCGTTATTTGAGCGCGTTCTTTACAGGAATCATCATGAAATTAAATTCATAGTCTGCAAATGGAAGACGGTATTTCTCCAAAGGAAGAGCTCCCCAACTTGTTACACAAGCAACACCCGATTGAACCTTGTCGATACAAACATTGGTGAAATCACCTTCTGTCAGTTCAGCAGGGTGACGTTGATCCTTATCTGAACCATCATCCAACATCTCGATGTCATAGTTCAAAGCCGATGCAGAGAAAGGAACTTCAGAAACAAATAGTAGTCCGTTACCACTCGTGTTTACCACGCGATACCAACGAAGATCCGTCTTATTTCCTGTCTCCTGCGGACGGATATACGGATAGAACTGTTCTTTCACCGTCTGAGCATATTTGCCCAGGAAGGTTGCGTTGTTACGGTCACTATAGTTCTCTTGTGGCCCTCTACCATAATAAACGACCTTGTCGTAGTTCTTCGGCATCTTCATCTGCATACCAAAGCGGAACATATTGGATACTCTCTGTGCAGTATCGGTAACAGCCATCTTTTCAGTAACCTTGATCGCTCCATTGATATCTATCGCATACGTCATAGTCATCTTAGCCGGCATCGGACTCATGGTATATTCTGCCTTCACAATGACAGTCGTACCCTCCACGCTCTTAGACAAGTTCTTCAGTTTGAATTCCGGATTCTTCCAGTCAGCATATCTTCTTTGCAGACTTGCTCCGAAATCATTGTCTGTTGGTGCACGCCAGAAGTTAGGTTGCAACACACACTCATCTTTCAAAAGCTCGAGACCATTGACTACATATTTTGAAAGGAAACCGCTACGTCTGTTAAATTCGATTTGATAATCATCAGTAGCTATTTTCAGATAATTGAAGTCATTCTCATGAATCACGGGAAGTTTTACTTCGTTGTTTGGATTGCTCAACATGCAGCAAGGTGCAGTTCCTTCAGACTTGGCAGCAAACGGGCGAACCACCAACTGATCTTTCGCTACTTCGAAACCTGCCGGAAGAAGTTGTTCTTTATTCTTCAGTTTATACGCTACATTTAACAACAACTCCGCTTTCGGGCATACTGCAGCCACATTATAGTTCAACTTAACGGTAGCTGTTTTTTGAGCTGCTACATTCAGATCTTCCACTCTTCCTGTCTGTACTACTTCGCCATCAGCCAGCAACTGCCATTCCATGTAATAGGCAGAAAGATCACGGAAGAAATTCTCGTTGTACACTTTTACTTCCCCTTTAGCAAGATCCCCGGCAGTAGTCCAGATATTCTGATAGTAATATCCTACTTCATACATGTGTGGGTTGGGGACACGCTCCGGACTGATAAGTCCATTGCAATTGAAGTTATTATCAGATGCATCGTATGCGTTAAAATCGCCACCATACGCAAGTATCTTTACCCCTTCCTTGGTTGTCCAATAAATTGCCTGATCCACAAAGTCCCAGATAAATCCACCCTGGAAGCTCGGATATTTACGTATCAACTCCCAATACTCCTTAAATCCACCTTCAGAGTTACCCATTGCATGCGCATATTCACACTGGATCAAAGGCTTCTTCGGATTATTCTTACAATATCTCTCACATCCGTTATAATCGGCATACATCGGACAATAAACATCCGTAAACTCATTCCCATGTGCTTGTTCATACTGTACCGGGCGCGTAGCATCTTCCGCTTTAATCCAGGTGTAGCAGGCCTCGAAGTTTGGTCCGAAACCAGCCTCATTTCCCAAAGACCAGAAGATAACGGAAGGATGGTTGATATTCCGTTGCACATTACGTTGATTACGCTCCATATGAGCCTTTGCATAGATTGGGTTTTTCGCTAAAGTTCTCTCATTGTACCCCATACCATGTGATTCCACATTAGCTTCAGCCACCAGATAGAGACCATATTGATCACACAGATCATACCAGAGGTTATTATCGGGGTAATGACAGGTCCGAACCGCATTGATATTAAACTGCTTCATGATCTGAATATCCTGAATCATCCGTTCGCGAGACAGCACATAACCTCCATCCGGATCCATTTCATGACGGTTGGCACCCTTGATCAAGATCGGTTGACCATTAACCCATATCTGAGCATTCTTCATCTCAATCTTGCGGAAACCGACCTTCACAGGGATCACCTCTGTCGTCTTACCGCCATTGGTCAATGTTGCTGTCAATGTGTACAGAGTCGGAGTTTCAGCCGTCCATTTCGCCGGATCGTTCACCTTCATCTCCGTAGTCACCTTGCCTGAAGCTTTCACATCAGCTTTTGCCACCTCTTTACCTGAAGCATCCAGCAAGCTCAAAGTCACATTTCCCTTTCCTTTCACGTTCATTTCAACCTTCAAAGTAGCATCTTTATAGGCAGCATCCAAATCAGTAACGACACGGATATCCTGAATCTGGTTCGCGTTACGTGCATACAGATAACAGTCACGACCTACACCACTGAAACGGAAAAAGTCCTGATCTTCCAGATAAGAACCATCACACCAACGGAAAGTCTGGAAAGCAAGAAGGTTCTTTCCTTTCTTCAGATACTTTGTGATATCAAACTCAGCTTCCAGTTTGCTGTCCTCGCTATAGCCGACATACTTACCGTTTACCCACAAATAGATGTTTGATGTCACCGAACCGAAATGAGCAATAACCTGTTTACCGCTCCATCCTTCCGGAAGATTGATCTCTCTCCGGTAGGAGCCAACATTGTTGTTTGCCACCGGCACTTCGGGAGGATTGTTTCTGAACTGATTTCTCCATGCATATCCCACATTTACATAAATCGGATCACCATATCCGTTCAGTTCCCACATTCCGGGCACCATCATCTCGCCCCAGCCCTTGTCATTGAACGTGGTCGTAAAGAAATCAGTCGGACGAAGATCAGCATCCTTCACCCAATTGAACTTCCATGCACCGTTCAAACTCATAAAATTAGCGGATTTCTGCATGGCTCCGTTTAACGCAGCTTGCTCTGATTCGTAAGCAAAATAATTTGCATGCATCGGAAGCCTGTTCACAGCATTGATCTCCGGATCTTGCCACTCATTGCTTTGTGCAAATCCAGCCATTGAAAGCATGGAAAAGCAACACAAGAATAGTTTGTTTTTCATCATCTGTTGTTTTATATTAATTAATTTGGAAATTCCTTTGAAGGTTGTTTTTCTATTAGACGTATTTTTTACCGTTACAAAGATATTACGAGAATGCAAACATACGGAAAATTAATCTGTAAGTTAAGTTAAAGATTTTCTTTTTCTTTCACATCAGCGCTTCTTTTTTGTCACAAATACACTTCATCCGTTTCGCAGATGCGCATTTTATGTATCTTTGCATCATTAATATCACTAACAATCAAAACTTTGAAGTATGAAAAACCTTTTTGTAGCACTGTTTCTCGCTCTGTTCCTCGGAGCTTGTTCTGCCGAGAAGGCAGTCCTTGTGACAATCAACAATAATTCTACGCTGATCCGAAGCAATGAAATGATAGAAATTGGATACGATTCTGTCGTTTCAGTACTTACTCTTCCCGCCGGAAAATCTATCGTAGTGGAAGGTCCCAATGGCAAGCAGGTACCTTACCAAATTGTCTATGAAGGGAAAAAAGAGCCCCAAAAAATTATTTTTCTCGCTACAATCGGATCCAAGGGCAATGCAACTTACAAGATTAAGCAAGGCACTCCGGAACCAATGAAATGCAAAGCGTATGGTCGTATCGTCAAAGAACGCAAGGATGATATTTGTTGGGAGAACGATCGTATCGCCTTCCGCACCTATGGTCCGGCACTGGAAGCAACCGGTGAAATTACGAACGCCTATGATATCTGGGTAAAAAGAACTAAAGATACGGTGATCAACAAACGGTATCGTAAGGAGTTGGTGGATCACATCTCTTATCACAAAGATAACGGTGATGGAATGGATAATTATACTGCCGGCCGCACATTGGGCGCAGGTGCGATGGCACCCTACTTCAATGACACAATTGTCCTGGCGAAAAACTGGATCACCTGCGAATTACTGGACAATGGTCCGCTCCGTATCTCTTTCCGAATGACCTACGCTCCTTTTCAAGTCGGTGAAAACCTGGTAGAAGAGACCCGTTTTATCTCTCTTGATGCCGGTTCTCAGCTCAACAAGGTAATCGACACCTACAAAAATCTGCCGGAAGGAGCCCTGGTTGCCGCTGGTATTGTCAAACATCAGGGAATGGATGAGTTTATGGCGGAATCCAATGGAGGATATGCCTGCTATGCTGATCCGATTGTCAATCCGGAAGATGGACAGACATTTATCGCAACAGTTTTTCCGCACCCTGTCAAAGAAATCAAAGCAGAAGCTTGTGGTCACTGCCTTTCCATCACCAATGACAAGGGAGAAGCCGGAAACGTCTATTATTTCGGAGCGGGATGGACCAAGTGGGGATTTGAAGACTCCGCCAAGTGGTACGAATATGTTCAGAATTTCTCAGAAAGACTTCGTTCGCCGCTCGTTGTTTCCATCAGCAAATAGCTAATTATATAAATAAAACAAATTCATGATCAGAAAAATCTTTTTTTTCATTGTATGGCTGACAGCCATAGGCTCGTCAGTTCAAGCCGTCAATTCCAATATCTATCCGCTGATCCAGAATGTTCCCGGAAGAGAAACAATGCTGCTGGATGGCCATTGGAAATACATGCTCGATCTTTACGAACTGGGCTATTATGACTACCGCATGAATGAGGATCGGAATGGATTCTTCAAAGATGCTAAACCTCAAAAGCCGGAAGATCTGGTGGAATACAGTTTCGATAAGGCTCAGACACTGCATGTGCCGGGAGACTGGAACACACAGCGTGAAGACCTTTTTAATTACGAAGGGAATATCTGGTACCGTCGTCTGTTTGACTTCAAGCCTCAACCCGGCATCCGTTCGTTTGTCTATTTTGGAGCTGTCAACTATACATGCAGCATCTATTTGAACGGAAAGAAAATCGGGGTGCATGAAGGAGGATTCACCTCTTTCAATATAGAAGTGACAGACAAACTCAAACCGGGTGAAAACACGCTCATCCTGAAAGTGGACAACCGTCGTCACCTGGAAGGCATTCCTACCGTTAATACAGACTGGTACAACTACGGTGGTATTACCCGTTCGGTGCACATCATCAATGTACCGCAAACATTCATCCGCGACTACTTTGTGCAACTAAAGAAAGGAACGGACAATATGATCGCAGGCTGGATCCAGCTGGATGGAGCCACTTCTGCTCAGAAAGTGACGATTGAGATCCCCGAACTGAAGTTCCGCAAAGAGGTGACAACAGATGAAAAAGGATTCACGACTTTCGAAGCAAAAGCGAACCCCGTGCTTTGGACACCGGAAAACCCCAAACTATACGCGGTAAAAATAGCCTCTGCTACAGATAGTCAGAAAGATGAGATCGGATTTCGTACCATTGAAACAAAAGGAAAGAAACTGTTGCTGAATGGTAAAGAACTTTTCTGTCGCGGAATCAGTATCCACGAAGAGGCTCCTTTCAGACAAGGCAGAGCCTGGAGTCGCGAAGATGCGATGGTCTTGCTGACCTGGGCAAAAGAGCTCGGATGTAACTTTGTCCGTCTGGCCCACTATCAACACAACGAAAACATGATCCGTGAAGCTGAGCGAATGGGTCTGCTGGTTTGGTCGGAGATTCCCTGCTACTGGACCATCCAATGGCAAAACGAAAACACATTGCAAAATGCACAGTATCAGCTCCGGGATATGATCGGCAGAGACAAGAACCGGACCAACATCATCATCTGGTCGATTGCCAATGAGACTCCGATTTCCGGACCACGTACTGTTTTCTTACGCAAACTGGCCGATGAAGTGCGTTCCTTGGACAACACCCGACTGGTTGCCGCAGCGATGGAAAAGAAAGAGTTGCCAAACGGCGTAATGACATTGGACGATCCCATGGCAGAGTATCTCGATGTATTAAGTTTCAATCAATACGTCGGCTGGTATGATGGTCTGCCCGAAAAGTGTGACCGCGTGAACTGGAAATTTACACACGACAAACCGGTATTCATCAGTGAGTTTGGAGGAGGAGCTCTACAAGGTTATCACGGAGCAGTAAACCAACGATTCACAGAAGAATTCCAGAAGGATCTGTACCAACGTTCGATTGGTATGCTCGAACGGATGGAAGGTCTGGCCGGCTGCACTCCCTGGATATTAACAGACTTCCGATCTCCGCGACGACTGATGGTTGACATGCAGGATGGATTCAACCGAAAAGGATTGATATCAGATAAAGGTATCAAGAAATCAGCCTTCTTTGTTATGCAGGAATGGTATAAAAAGAAGATGGAAGAATACAAAAACAAGAAATAAAGATTCACGCAAAACAGCAAAGTCATGAGACCAATCAGTATCGCCTTCTTTGGAACACAACCGTATGATGAAGAGTCTTTTGAAAAGACAAATGAAGAATTTGGTTTTGATATCCGCTATTTCAAAGGACATCTCAATAAGCATAATGTCATGCTTTCGCAAGAGACAGATGCTGTCTGTATTTTTGTCAATGACTTTGCTGATGCTTGTATTATCAAAGCATTAGCCAAAAACGGAGTCAGATTATTGGCTCTCCGCTGTGCCGGCTATAACAATGTTGACCTCAAAGCTGCCAAAGAGTACGGAATACGGATCGTCCGTGTTCCGGCTTACTCACCCTATGCGGTTGCCGAACATACTGTCGCACTGATGCTAACGCTAAACCGGAAAGTAAATCGCGCCTCCTGGCGTACCCGGGACGGCAACTTCTCACTCAACGGACTGATGGGATTTGACATGCACGGAAAGACTGCCGGCATCATTGGTACCGGAAGAATAGCAAAAGTGTTGATTCATATTCTGAAGGGATTCGGGATGAATGTACTTGCTTATGATCTTCATCCTGATGAAGCCTTTGCCAAAGAACACAACATCACGTATGTAACGCTGGATCAACTCTACAAAGAATCAGACATCATTTCTCTGCATTGTCCACTGACAGAAGAAACGAAATATCTGATCAACGAACAATCCATTGATAAGATGAAAAAGGGGGTAATGATCATCAATACAGGTCGTGGTGCTCTGATAAATACCAATGATCTTATTGAGGGATTGAAAGATAAAAAGATCGGATATGCCGGACTGGATGTCTATGAAGAGGAAAGCAATTACTTTTACGAAGATCAGTCCAACTCTGTGATGGACGATGACGTACTGGCCCGCCTTCTCTCCTTCAACAATGTCATTCTCACATCGCATCAGGCCTTCTTCACAAAAGAAGCTCTAACCAATATCTCTCATACGACTCTACAAAATATCAGAGACTTTATTGACGGAAAAGAACTGGTAAACGAAGTCGTGTAAAACAACTACTGTTTACAGAAATGTGTCAGCAGATGATGATCCACCAACTTAGGTTGACGCTGCAAACAAGCATTTGAGAGAACCGGAGCGGCAATTCCATCCCCAAAGGATTGCGCTCCGGTTTCTATATAGGCCTCATCCCAAAGAGAGGCATTAATAAAAGACTGAAGCGTTTGGGCGCCCCCTTCCACCAGAAGGCTCTGTATATTATTCTCATACATACGATTCAAAAGAGCAGGGAGTCCTTCTTTTTCAAAATCCAGGCAGACATACGTCGTATTTTCTGTCGAATGACGGGTTTGTTCCGTTACCACCCAGGTAGGCAGCGAATCATCCAGCAGATGATAGTGTTCAGGTATGCGTAATGTACGGTCCAGCACAATACGTAAGGGTGATGACCCGCTCCAGTAACGCACATTCAACGAAGGATTATCCAGCAGAGCAGTTTGCGTACCCACCAGGATGGCCTGCACTTCACTCCGGATCTTATGTACCATCGTCTGAATAACAGGGGTAGAGATGACAGCAACCGGTTCGGCGACAGATGATCGTTTGCGATCCAGAAAGCCATCGGCCGATTGTGCCCATTTCAGAATGATGTAAGGACGTTTTCTGGTCTGAAAAGAGACGAAACGTTTATTCAGTTCAAGGCATTCCTGTTCCAGCACCCCTACTGTCACATCCACTCCTCCCGCCTGCATCATCCGGATACCTCTGCCCGATACCTGAGGAAAAGGATCCATACAACCCACGACAACCCGGGCAATCTGATGTTCCACAATGGCTTTCGCACAGGGGGGTGTCTTACCATAATGAGAGCAGGGTTCGAGGGTCACATACATAGTCGATCTCTTCAACAAAGAAGGATCGGCTACCGATGCCATCGCATTGATCTCCGCATGCGGTCCGCCACAACAAGCATGATATCCCTCGCCGATAATTTTATCCTCACACACGATCACGGCTCCGACCATCGGATTGGGTTCGACGCTATAGTGAGTCACAGCAGCCAGTTGCAATGCCCTGGACATGTATATTTCATCCGTACTTCTCATCTGTCCGCTTGTTTTCTGATATGTGCAAGACAAAAATAGCGCTTTTTTAATTATAAATAGTACTTTTGTTGCAAAAGAACGCACATGCAATCCGCGAAAAAAGAGATACGGCAGGCACTGGCCGGCTACTATTCACCGGAAGAAATCAATGTCTTTGCCCGTTATTTACTGGAAAAGATACTAGGGATAAGTTCGGTGAAACTGCTGGCAGAGTGGGACCGCAAACTAACCACAGAGCAACAGGAACAAATCCGGCAGATGACCGGAAGACTGAAGAACAACGAACCGATACAATATATCCTCGGAGAGTGTTATTTCTCCGGTCTCATCTTCCATGTGCGACCGGGTGTGTTGATTCCCAGACCAGAAACAGAAGAGTTGGTGATGCGCATAACGGATGAGTGGGCGGGAAAAGAGATCCGACTGCTGGACATTGGCACCGGGAGTGGATGTATTGCCGTTTCACTAGCCAGCCGACTGCCACAATGCAAGGTTTCCGCCTGGGACATCTCTGCCGAGGCACTGGATATTGCCCGTGAAAATGCGTCGTTAAACAGTGTCGTCGTTGACTTTCAACAAAAGAACATACTGGAAGAGTCCATCGCCGAAACCTTTGACGTGATCGTCAGCAACCCACCCTATGTGCTGGAAAGGGAAAAAGAAGTCATGGAACAAAATGTACTCAGATACGAACCAGCCATTGCTCTGTTTGTGCCCGACGCAGACCCCTTGCTTTTCTATCGGCGCATCGCCACCCTTGCCTTGCAAGCCTTATCGCCGGAAGGAACACTTTATTTCGAAATCAACCAGGCGTATGGCAAAGAGACCAAAGAAATCATGCATACAGCCGGTTTCAGTCAGGTGGAGCTGGTTCAGGATTGCTTCGGCAAAGACCGGATCATAAAGGCAAAAAGATGAAAGAACTAACCAAACGAGCGTCATTGCGGGCTTGACCCGCAATCTCCTATAGAAACGAAGAGATGAAAGAGTTAACCGAACAAGAGGTCTTATTCAAACTGGCTGCCTACTGCTCCAGAGGAGAACGCTGCCTTTTCGATTTGCATAAGAAGATGGATCAGTGGGAATTTCCGCAAGCGAAGCGCAAAGAGGTGATTGACCGGCTGATCAAAGAGCATTTTGTCGATGAAGAACGGTATTGCCACGCTTTCGTCCGCGACAAAACCTTGTATTCCAAATGGGGCATCGTGAAAATCACCAATGCCTTACGTATGAAACAGATCTCCCCGGAACTCATCCGGCAGATCATCCACGAACAGAAAGAAAATGGCTCTGTAGAGGAGCAGCTCCTTCCACTCCTGCAGGCGAAAAACAAAAGTGTCAAGGCAGAAAACGATTACGAGCGTCGCAACAAACTGATCCGTTTTGCTTTGGGAAGAGGTTTTGTCTATGAAGATATACTCAAGTGCCTGAAGAAGTTATCCTTACCGACAGACGAAGAATGAAAAAGATCAGTATCCGTCATCTGTTGAACCAATGCGTCGAACTACTGTTTCCCCGTTACTGCCTACTCTGTCAGGATAAACTGTTTGCCTTTGAACCGCACCTCTGCACCCACTGTCTGGCCAAACTCCCTTACATTACAAACCCGTTCAGTCTGAACAACGACACAGAAATGCGCCTCAGAGGACGTTTTCCCTTTACAAAAGCCGAATCACTCCTCTACTTCGACAAAGGAGGAGATTCCCAACGCCTCATCCATGCCATCAAATACCAGGGAGCAAAAGAAGCGGCAACTTATTTCGGAAAGATCAGCGGACAGTTGCTCGCAAGTAATGCCTGTTTCCAGACCATTGATCTCATTATCCCGGTGCCGATGCAGGAAGACAAAAGAAGAAAAAGAGGATATAATCAGAGCGAACATCTCGCCAATGGCATTGCGGAAATGCTTCACTCCCGTGTAGAAACGAATTGTCTGCGAAAGATTCGCGCTACCGATAGCCAGACCCATCACAAAAGAAATGAGCGTTGGGAAAATGTAAAGAATTCGTTTCTTGTGGATTATCCGGAGAGACTGGCCGGCAAGCACATCCTGTTGGTAGATGATGTTCTCACGACCGGTGCCACGATGGATGCCTGCGCGCAAGTTTTGCTGACAATACCCGGCATACAGATCAGTGTCTTTACGTTGGCCCTGGCTGAAAATTAAAATGAGGGAAAAAAGAAAGATTCTTTTCTATATTCAATGGAAACCGTTACTTTTGTGCAAGTTTACCGAATCATAACTTAATCAGTTAATTGTATGAAAAACTTGGAAAAACAAGTCGCAGAAAGGCTGCTCAAGATTAAAGCAGTCAAATTACAGCCACAGAATCCATTCACATGGTCTTCAGGTATTCAATCGCCGATATATTGCGACAACCGCAAGACTCTCTCATATCCTGCACTCCGCAACTTTATCAAATTAGAGCTTTCACGTCTGATTCTTGAGAAATATCCGGAAACAGAATGTATTGCCGGTGTTGCTACCGGAGCTATCGCACAAGGCGCGATGGTTGCCAACGAACTGGGATTACCCTTCGTATATGTTCGCTCCAGCCCCAAGGATCACGGTTTGGAAAACCTTATTGAAGGAGATCTTCGTCCGGGACAGAAAGTCGTTGTTATTGAAGACCTGGTTTCTACCGGTGGCAGCAGTCTGAAAGCGGTGGAGGCGATCCGTCTGCATGGCTGCGAGGTATTGGGCATGATGGCCATTTTCACCTATGGTCTTCCGGCGGCTGAGATTAGCTTCAAAGAAGCAAAAGTCACACTGACTCCCCTCTCCAACTATGACACAGTAGTAGATGTTGCGTTAAAAACCAACTATATCAATGAAGAAGATCTGGAAACTTTAGAAGAATGGAGAAAGAATCCGGCAGAGTGGGGAAAAAATAAATAATATGGCAGATTTCCAGAGCGAAACAAAAAGAATCCGACAGAACGCGGAATCAGTCTATCTGATGCTTTCCGATTTAAACAATCTGGAAAGGATTAAGTCGCGTATTCCACAAGACAAAGTAAAAAATCTGGAATTTGACGCAGACACACTACGTGCCACAGTCGATCCGATCGGAACAATTTCGTTTCGGGTTGTGGACCGCACTCCTTGCACGACCATCAAATATAAGACGGAGAATTCTCCTTTTGAACTGTTTTTATGGATTCAGTTGAAGCAACTGGAGGAGAAGGAAACCGCGGTAAAAATAACGATTCACGCCGATCTGAACCCTTTTGTCCTGAGCATGGTATCCAAACCTCTTCAGGAGGGAGTGGACAAGATTGCAGATTTACTGACCAAAATAAACTTCGAATAGCCCGTGGCACAGAAACTTTGGGAAAAGAGTGTATCGGTTAATGCAGAGATTGACCGCTTTACTGTAGGGAAAGATCGTGAAATGGATCTTTATCTTGCTAAATATGACGTACTTGGATCAATGGCTCATGTCACGATGCTGGAAAGCGTCGGACTTTTGACCCGTGATGAGAAAGAGATTCTCCTGAAAGAGATGCGCGCTGTTTATGCAATTGCACAGAGTGGCGACTTCGTCATCGAAGACGGTGTGGAAGATGTTCATTCCCAGGTGGAACTGATGCTTACCCGTACGTTGGGCGATACGGGAAAGAAGATTCACAGTGGTCGTTCGCGCAATGACCAGATACTGGTGGATCTCAAGCTCTTCACCCGTGATAAGATTCAGGAACTGACATCAAACGTCAGTGAAATGTTTGATATTCTTATTTCCAAAAGCGAAGAATACAAAAAGGTGTTGATGCCGGGATATACGCACCTGCAGATTGCGATGCCCTCCTCGTTCGGGCTTTGGTTTGGTGCGTATGCAGAGAGTCTGGTGGATGATCTGCAACTGCTGCAAGCCGCTTATAAGATCTGCAACCGCAATCCGCTGGGATCAGCAGCCGGCTATGGCAGTTCGTTTCCGCTCAACCGTCAGATGACGACCGATCTGCTTGGCTTTGACAGCATGAATTACAATGTGATATATGCCCAGATGGGCAGAGGCAAGATGGAACGCTCCGTCTCTTTTGCCTTGGCATCCATTGCAGCCACACTATCCAAACTGGCCTTTGACGGCTGCATGTTCAACAGTCAGAACTTCGGCTTCATCAAACTGCCGGACGAATGTACGACAGGTTCCAGTATCATGCCGCACAAGAAGAACCCCGACGTATTTGAGCTCACCCGTGCCAAATGCAACAAGATACAGAACCTCCCGCAGCAGATCTCTTCCATTATCAACAACCTGCCATCCGGTTATTTCCGTGACTATCAGATTATCAAAGAGGTCTTTCTACCCGCTTTCGACGAACTGACCGACTGTCTCCGCATGGTAACCTATATCCTGAAGGAGCTGAAGGTGAATAAAAACATCCTTGAGGATGAGCGATACGCTCCGATCTTCAGTGTGGAAGAGGTAAACCGGTTGGTCTTGTCGGGTGTTCCTTTCCGCGATGCCTACAAGCAGGTAGGTCTCTCTATCGAAGCTGGGACATTTGTTTCGGACAAAGAGATTCATCATACACACGAAGGAAGCATCGGCAACCTCTGTAACGACAAGATACAGGAACTGATGCAACAGCTCTTACAAAGTTTTCATTTTGAGACAATCAACAAGGCCGAAGCAGCTTTGATAAAAGGATAAAAACGATGGAATACAGACGATGTGGCGCCAGTGGCTTACAGCTTTCACGTCTCGCATTGGGACTGTGGCACAACTTTGGTAAGGATGCAGACCCCCTCCGCTGCAAGTCTATGTTACGATATGCCTTCGAGCAAGGTATTACCCATTTCGATCTGGCAAACAACTATGGGCCTCCTCCCGGATCGGCAGAAATAAACTTCGGGCGCATACTCAAAGAAGAATTTGCTTCGCACCGCGATGAGATGATCATCACCACCAAAGCAGGTCACGAGATGTGGCCGGGCCCGTATGGTGACGGAGCCTCGCGCAAGAGTCTGATGAGCAGTCTGGACCAGAGTCTGAAGCGGATGCAGCTGGACTATGTAGATATCTTTTACTCACACCGATATGACGCCCAGACCCCGATCGAAGAGACCATGCAAGCGCTCAGCGATATCGTCCGTCAGGGAAAAGCCCTCTATGTCGGCATCTCCAAGTATCCCCCCGAACAAGCACAAAAAGCCTTTGAGCTTCTCAAAGCAAACCATACCCCTTGCCTCATCTATCAGGACAGATATAACATGCTCGTTCGCAAACCCGAAGAGCAACACCTGGATCTCGTTGCAAAGTACGGCATCGGATTTATCGCCTTCTCCCCATTAGCGCAGGGACAGCTGACCGACAAATACCTGCATGGTATTCCCGAAGACTCGCGCGCCGCAAAGAACGGATTTCTCACCGAAGAGCAGGTAAGCCGAAACATCGATACGATCAAAGGTTTACAGGCGATAGCGATCCAACGCGGACAAACACTGGCAGAGATGGCGCTGGCATGGCTGTTGAAAGACGACCGTGTTAATTCAGTCATCATCGGCGTAAGTTCAAAAGAACAGGTAGCTGACAATCTCAAAGCACTGGAGAACACCTCCTTTTCGGAAGAAGAACTACAGAAGATCAATCAGTTGTTGTCATGAAACAGAGGGTATGGTTGTTTCTGACACTTCTGATCATCAGTGGATGTACGGATGATTACAGATCCAACATCCCTAATGTAAAGTTCAGCATCTCACTCAGCCTTCTCAACCCATATAAAGACACACAGACACACCCCGAAAAGCTTGTCAGTCTGAACATACCGGATACCTATCTGACGCTGGATCGCATTGACCCACGGTTTCCAACTATCAGCTCTTATGGGTTAGGCTATCAGGGACTCATCATTTACCACTCTTCCTTCGACGAATTCTACTGTTTTGACCGTGCGTGTCCAAACTGTGCCAACTACAGTTTTCCGCAAACATCAGCTCCTAACGCCAATTATCAAGTGACTTGTCCGAAATGCAACCGCATCTACAGCCTCTTCAACTATGGAGCCCCGACCAATGGGAAAAAAGGCGATCAGGGTTTGAAGCGATATACCAGCATTGGTGTGAGTGGAAACATATTGAGAATTGCAAACTGATCAGCTTTAATTTTATTTATATTCGAATTAGGATTACTTTGCAAACTAAAACAACATGTTTACATTTGCAGAATAATAAGAATATTAGTGGAAATACTAAGCAACAACTTTCATATGTATACAATAATCAACTAATCCATTTTGTTGATTATTTCCGGTCTCTTGTGTTTGTTATATTGAGTATCCAAATATTTAATCAACGGTCATGAAAAACGCCATCTTTCTTTCATTATTTATAGCCCTAACTGCTATTTGTTCATCCTGCTCAGACGACGACGAAAGTGGTTTTCGAGGGCCTTCATTGCATTTCACTGTTGAAAACTGGAGTTATACCACTAACAATGGTACTTCAGCACAATTGAGTGGTTGTGGCGACAAGTTTGCCTATGAGATGGAGATTCCCTCTGAAGTGACTTATGCCGGAAAGAGTTATACTGTCACTTCTATTGGAGATTCTGTATTTCGTAATTGCAGAGATCTTGCTTGGATAGCTATTCCAGATAAAGTGACTTCTATCGGAGATGGTTCTTTTGCTTCAACTGGTATTGCATGGATTACGATTCCTTCGAGCATGACTTCTCTCGGTGACTCCGTTTTTACCCATTGTGCAAACTTGAAAAGAATTTATATACGCAATGCGGCTCCTCCCACTGTTGGTAGTGGTTGCTTTTATCTGGTTGACAAAAGTAGTTGCAAATTATACGTGCCCGAAGGCTCAAAAGATGCGTATGCTGCAGCCGAAGGATGGAAGGAGTTTCAGAATATAGAGGAATCAAGCAAGGAACCGATACTCAAATTCTCAGATTATATTTTCAGATATACCACAAATGAAGATGGAACTACAGCGTATGTAAGTAGCCCTTGTAAAAATACTACTGATATTAATATTCGTTCAAGTGTGACATATCTCGGAAAGAACTATACGGTCACTTCAATTGGGAGAGATGCTTTTCGCGAAACCAGACTTACTTCAATTACGCTTCCTTCAAGTATTACTTCGATCGGAAAGAATGCTTTTTGGGGTAATGTATATCTAACTTCAATCAGACTCCCTGAAAGCCTCACTTCAATTGGGAATCGCGCTTTTGCATCAACAAATCTTACCTCTATCACACTCCCTGAAGGTGTCTCTTCTGTGGGAGATTCTGTCTTTTACGGTTGTACAAAATTGCATGAAATCTACGTCCGCAACACAACTCCCCCATCTGTTGGTGTGGAAGGTCTGTCTGGAATAGATAAGAGCAGTTGCAAATTGTATGTGCCTATTGGTTCCAGAGAAGCATATGTGGCAGCTGCTGAATGGAAGGAATTTCAACACATAGAGGAATCAGACATGTTGCCGATCGTGGAGTTTACTGTTGATAACCTGAAATACATATCGAATACTACCGGCACTTCCGTAGATGTAATTGGCGTTGTAACTAAACCTGTCGGTCACTTCGAAATTCCATCCAATATTAATTATAACGGAAAAAATTACACGGTCACTGGTATTGCATATTCAGCTTTCGTTGACTGTATAGACCTTACGTCAATTACAATTCCTTCTAGTGTCACATCAATAGGGAACAGCGCTTTTAGTGGTTGTACGGCTCTCACCTCAATTACAATTCCATCAAGTGTCACGTCAATAGAACTTTATGCTTTCAGAAATTGCAGCGCCCTTTCCTCGATTACAATTCCATCAAGTGTCACCTCTATTGAAACAGGAACTTTCTATAATTGCAGAGCCCTTACCTCAATTACATTCCCTTCAAGTCTCACATCAATTGAAACTGTAGCTTTCTATAATTGCTCTGCACTTACTTCAATTACTATTCCTTCAGGTGTCGCATCAATTGGAGAGTCAGCTTTCCATTATTGCAGAGCCCTTACCTCTATAACAATTCCTTCAAGTGTCACGTCAATCGGAAAGGGCGCTTTTTCCGATTGTGAAAGTCTTACCTCAATAACGATTCCAGAGAATATTATTTCAATAGAAATGGGTACTTTTACAAATTGCAGTGCCCTCACCTCAATAACGCTTCCTTCAAGTCTCACTTCGATAAGCAATGAAGCTTTTCTCTACTGTGATGCTTTAACGCAGTTTGTTGTTGAAAAAGGGAATACAGCTTTTGTTGCTGATGATGGGGTGCTGTTTACCAAAGATAAAAAGAAAATTATAGTTTTTCCTTCTGCCAAAGCAACGCACTATACAGTTCCTTCAAATGTCACTTCGATAGGAGATTATGCTTTTGGGGATTGCACCGGTCTTACTTCGATAACGCTTCCTTCGAGCATCACTTCAATAGGAATGTCTGCTTTTTACGAGTGTACTGGTCTTACTTCGATAACACTTCCTTCGAGTGTCACTTCAATAGGAAGTAATGCTTTTGTGGGTTGCAGCGGTTTGAAAGAGTTTTACATCTATAATCCAACTCCACCAACTGTCAGCAATTATGAATTTGACAACATGAACACCTGCAAATTGTACGTGCCCATCGGCTCTAAAGAAGCCTATGCAGCAGCCGATCAGTGGAAGAACTTCATGAGTATTGAGGAAATGAGCCTGACAGAAGAATAAAGGCTGGCAATCTATCTGACGTCGGAGTGCATCGACTCACGGTTTCTAACACCCAGCCCTTACAGGTTAGGCGATCAGGAAATCCTCATTGCACAATAAATTGCCCCGACTGTTGACTCTCGGGAGAACCCACGATAAACAGGTAACTTCCCGGAGTGAGCCCCTCCAATGACGATGTTATCTCTTCGGTCTGTTGATTGAGGATCAAACTTTGAATCAACTTTCCGTCCGGCGTATAAACCTTCAAGTGCGTATATCTCTGACCCGGTGAATGGATGTAAAGCAGCCGGTCACGGACATAGAAGCTCATCGGGGCCAGATCCTCTGTGTCAGGCAGGCTATTCAAGCTGGAACAAGGACAATCTACCTTCGTATTATCTTTATAAAGAATCTCATCCCCATGTATTACACAAGGGATCTCGGTATCGCAACATTCAGGCATTTCCATTAATGGATCAACAATACCCTGAAAAATAGCCGTTCCTATGCCTTCCAATACATAATCTAAAACTTCATATTCAGGATCATTCGCGTAAACAAAATGAAACATGCGGCGCCAGGTACCAAAACTCTGAACCGTGTCAATGCGCGATACTTCAAAGGAGCCCCAACGATAATTAATTATATCACCAACATTCAGATTAAAATCATAAAGTAAAATCTCCGTATCCGAATATTCTCCTATAAAATTGCGTCCTACATAATAGACCCTCTTATCCTCTTCCCGTATAAGACCGACATATTCTTTTTCCTCTTCATCGGTAGTGCATGAAGGATAATCGAATAGTATCTTATACGTCCTTCCCTGAAAAACGGAATCTTCATTGCTTATCACACGACGATTTACGATCGGTTTATCAACCCCAAACCGCCACTCCAGACTTTGCCACTCGCACGTACCATCCATAATAAATGGCTGGTATTTGTATTCTGATTTATCATTTGTTGTGTACCACAAACCATTATCATCGGAAAAATTCAATGCCTGCGCTGTCAATGCAACCAACAGGCTAATGGAAAGAATAACCAGTTTTTTCATAATTGTAAGAGTTAAGGATGAGATTTACTCATGCGTATTAGGAACTATTGCAAATATACGAACTTATCAAATAAAATGTTTATATTTATCCTTTTTTTTATTTTTATTTTACCTATTCATTAACAACAGGAATTATTCTGCCACATACAAAATGATCTGATCGCATGAATAGGAACATAGGATATCTTTTGCAATCCGTCAGGAAGAGAGGATTGCTCTATCAGTATGCAAAAGTTATCGCTTGTAGACGCATTGTTCATTCTGAACTTCAGAATAGTTATTCCAAAGCACGAAACAATCGTTTCGTGCTTTGGAATAATCGTTTCGTGCTTTGAAATAAAAAAGACTGACATATCGCCTCGATTTATCTTCAGGCTTGGACAAATTAGTTCTCCTGTTATTGTAAAGTTGCAAGTATGAAGTTGTCAACAAAGGGGGATTGAAGAGATTGCGGGGCAAGCCCGCAATCTACATGGTCAAGCGCGCAATGACGGCAAAGTAAGGGGATATTAGCTGCCCGGTAATGAAGAATGGTATACAAAAGGCCCCTTTTGGCCCTTTTAGCAAATAAAAATGGATGCAAAAATTGGGGAGAAAGTTTTTTTTGACGAGACTGACATGCCATACAGTATGCTGGAAGACTACTCGAAGGTGCAGGGGTGTAGTAAAACAATACTTTTTTACTGAACTTAAATTCGAAATTCAAAAAAACAACAGACCGGCATAAAATCTCCTCGCACGCAAACACTGTAAGGGAAAAGACTCTTAAAACTATTAGAAGTCTTTGGAAAAACATTTTGATGAAGCCGAAAAAACTATTTGATGAAAGAGGAAGAACATACGGTTCGAATGGAGAAAACAGAAGGGTACAAAAGTTTCATTATGAGCATATAAGCTCTCTCTCTGACGCTGTAAGCTGCATGAAGTATAAGATGTACCCAATACTACGTATGGAAAGAAAATGAAGTTTTAGCAGATAAAACCTCAAAAAAAAACCGTTTTTCTTTGGAGGATTAGAAAAAACACATACCTTTGCATCCGCAATCGCGAAAATAGCTCAGTTGGTAGAGCATAACCTTGCCAAGGTTAGGGTCGCGGGTTCGAGTCCCGTTTTTCGCTCTGGTCCGCTCGAATGGTGGAATGGTAGACACGAAGGACTTAAAATCCTTTGGCTATTGCAGCTGTGCGGGTTCAAGTCCCGCTTCGAGTACACGGGAAAGATATCAAAGCCCTGTTATCCATACAGATACAGGGCTTTTTCTTTCCTCATTTTGTTGTTTAGGATAGGCCAGGCACATTTAAGGCATGGCTATTTTCTTTTATAGTCTTTCGTCAAATCAATACCAAACTATCAAAAAGATATAAATCAGAGCGATTTGGCAACTATATTCAACAACCTATTGTTTCTGACAAACAAAAACAGTACTTTTGTGCTCCTTTTTACAACAATACAAGAATGAATAAAATTATCAGAAAAGAGTATTTCTCTGAGAACGTTGTCGCTTTAGAGGTGGAAGCGCCTCTTATTGCCCGTTCGCGCAAACCAGGAAACTTCATCATACTGCGTGTAGGTGAACTGGGAGAAAGAATTCCTCTCACTATCGCGTCTGCAGATAAGGAGAAAGGAACGATTACACTGGTCATACAAAAGATAGGACACTCCTCCTGCAAATTGTGTGAATTAAACGAAGGTGATTATATTACGGATCTGGTAGGCCCTCTCGGCAAACCGACGCATATCGAAAAAGTAGGTACTGTCATTTGTGCCGGTGGTGGTGTTGGAGTTGCTCCGATGCTTCCGATTGCCGAGGCATACAAAAAAGCGGGAAACAGAGTCATCACGGTTCTGGCTGCCCGTACGAAGGATCTGGTCATTCTTGAAGATAAGATGCGCGAATTTTCGGATGAAGTTGTAGTAATGACAGACGATGGCTCGTATGGTAAAAAAGGATTGATCATAAATGGTGTTGAAGAGATCATCAATCGGGAAAAGGTGGATCTGGTTGTGACGATTGGTCCGGCCATCATGATGAAGTTTGTTTCCTTATTGACAAAGAAATACAATGTTCCGACAGTAGCTTCTCTGAACACGATCATGGTGGATGGCACCGGAATGTGTGGCGCCTGCCGTATCACCGTCGGAGGGAAAACCCGGTTTGTCTGTGTGGACGGACCCGAATTTGACGCGCACGAAGTAAACTTTGATGAGATGCTGATGAGACTGGGTGCTTATAAAGAGGAAGAACAAGTGGAAAAGAACAAGCCAACGCACTGAAACGATGACAAAAGAAGAAATATTGAAAGCGGAACGCGACGAAACCTGGCGCGAAGAACTACGCAAAGGTAAAAAGGCGAAAGAGCGTACGGATCTGCAACGCGTGAAGATGCATGAGCAGGATCCGGAAATACGGAGTCATAACAACAAAGAGGTAAATCTCGGATTGACGTTGGAAGAGGCAATGACAGAGGCGCAACGCTGTCTGGATTGTCCGAATCCCGGATGTATCACCGGATGCCCGGTGGAAATCAATATCCCGAAGTTTGTCAAGAACATAGAAAGAGGAGAGATTCTTGAAGCTGCCAAGGCGCTGAAAGAAACAAGTGCTCTTCCGGCCGTATGCGGACGGGTATGTCCTCAGGAAAAACAGTGCGAGTCACAGTGTATATATACAAAGAAACTCGGTAAAGAATCGGTAGCCATCGGTTATCTGGAACGTTTTGCCGCGGATTACGAGCGGGAAAGCGGAAAGATGTCTGTTCCGGCGGTTGCTCCGGCAAATGGACTGAAGATCGCCGTGATCGGCTCGGGACCTGCAGGTCTTTCTTTTGCCGGCGATATGGCTAAAATGGGTTATGACGTGACTGTCTTTGAAGCATTGCACCAGATCGGTGGTGTCTTGAAATATGGAATTCCGGAGTTTCGTCTGCCCAACCATATTGTGGATGTGGAGATCGAGAACCTGAAGAGCATGGGCGTTAAGTTTTTCACAAACTGTATCGTCGGAAAGACTATTTCCTATGACGACCTGAAAGAAGAGGATTTTAAGGGTATCTTCGTTGGAAGTGGAGCCGGTTTGCCCCGATTCATGGATATCCCCGGAGAGAACCTGATCGGTGTCATGTCGTCCAATGAATATCTGACACGCGTCAACCTGATGGATGCTGCCAACCCGGCTTCCGACACTCCTGTATTGATCGGGAAAAATGTGGCTATCATCGGTGGAGGTAATACCGCGATGGACTCGGTGCGTACGGCACGCCGTCTGGGAGCTGAAAGAGCGATGATTGTCTATCGCCGCTCTGAAGAAGAGATGCCGGCTCGTATCGAAGAGGTGAAACATGCCAAAGAAGAGGGTGTTGAGTTTATGACTCTGCACAACCCGATCGAATACATCGGTGATGAGAAAGGGCATGTACGCCAGATGAGATTACAAAAGATGGCCTTGGGCGAACCGGATGCTTCGGGCAGAAGAAGTCCGGTAGAGATCCCTGGAGCAATTGAGACGATCGATGTGGACGAAGTAATCGTCAGCATTGGTGTTTCCCCCAATCCACTGGTTCCGGAGAATATCCAGGGGTTGAACATCAGCCGGAAGGGAACGATCATTGTCAACGAAGATTCAATGAGTTCTTCTATCCCCGGCGTTTATGCAGGTGGCGATATTGTACGTGGTGGCGCGACGGTGATTCTCGCCATGGGAGACGGACGGAAAGCGGCTGCTTCGATGGACGAGTATCTGCATCAATAACATCCATACGTATTTTGATAAAAAGAAGAAGAGGATGACTGACCGGTCATCCTCTTCTTCTTTTTTATATGTTTAAGGTCTTCTTATAGAGCGCCGGATCATCCAGCACTTCCAACGCCTTCTTAAGATCCTTGTCTTTCCTGAGGGAGTAGATCACCACACCTTTCTGATAGTGATACTGTTTGACAATTTCTGCTTCCAGTAGTTCTTTGATCTCCGGCTTGAACTCCTGAAGATCCTTGTCCAGATCGTTTGAGAACGCAGTTTCCAATGATTTCAATGCCTCTTTTGCCTCTTCGGAATATCCTTCAAAATCAGAAACCTGTTTCAACTCTTTGAGCAGTTTCACAGACTGTTTCTCATACGTAAACTTCTGCTCATGCAGATACTTGCCAAAATCGGCGTATTCTTCCTCGTTCAGAGCAAACTGATCGGCAGCAGCTATGGAGGAGTGATGACGCAGATAGTAGGCGGCATAATCCAGAAGATGTCCGTCTCTCAACAGGTAATAGGAAATGGTACGCATCTTATCCGGTTCGTTGACAAAGTCCGGCATGACGCCTCCCCCATCGCGGACGATCCGTTCGTGACTGGTGCGAAACTTCGTTGTCAGTGAATCGGCAATCCGGGGTGCTCCTCCGTTTGCTTTGCGGTGCGAATAATCGATCTCCTGGATACATCGGCCTGAAGGGATATAATATTTCGCTGTCGTCAGCTTGAGTTGTCCGTTATAGGGAAGAGTCCGCACCGACTGCACCAGTCCTTTTCCATAAGTACGCATACCGACAATGACAGCCCGATCCATGTCCTGCAGCGCACCCGCCACTATTTCGGAAGCGGAAGCCGACTCGTCATTCACCAGTACGGCCAAAGGGATGTTAGCATCTACAGGAGACTGGGTTGTACGATAGACACGATCCCACTGTTTGATTTTTCCTTTGGTAGAAAGCACCTCTTGTCCGCGGGGAACAAAAAGGTTGACCACCTGAACAGCCTCCTCCAGCAAACCTCCGGTATTGCCACGGAGGTCCAGCACCAACGAGGTGACACCTTTGCTCTTCAGATCTTCAAATGCTTTTTTCACCTCTGAAGAGGTCTTTCCGTTGAAGGTTGAGAGATAGATATATCCTGTCGATTTGCCTACCGTTCCATAATAGGCAACCGGATTGTATTGAATCTTTTTACGCTCCACCTCAAAAACAAGTGGTTTATCAGACTCCGCGCGTTCCACCTTCAGTTTGACCTTTGTACCGACTTCCCCTTTCAGCAGTTCGCTGGCTTCGGTTGTCGTTTTTGTTCTCAGATCTACACCATTGATCTCGACCAGGGCATCTCCGGCTTTCAATCCGGCTTTGTCCGCCGGCTGACCTTCATAGGGTTCATTGATGATGATCCGTTTGTCGCGTGTACGATAAGAGATGACCGAACCGATTCCTCCGTATTCTCCGGTAGCCAGAAACTTAAGATCGCCTCCTTCTGATTCGGGGATATATTCGGTATAGGGATCCAGACTTGCCAACATAGAATCAATGGCTATCCGGATCGTCTTTTCCGGAACAATAGAATCGACATAAAACTGATTCAGCTCCTTGTAGATAGAGCTGAATATATCCATGTTTTTGGAAATCTCGAAATTCTTTCTGTCTCCGGCAAAGCTTGCCAAAGCCAGCACGGTAAATCCGCAAATGGCTATTCCGGCCAATCGTTTGCTTATCTTCATACTATTCATCTCCTAATATATTTTTCTGAAGTTCCCGATTTGGATCTGCAAGAAGTATGGGTTGCAGCATCTGCTCGATCTTCATCCAACGAAGGGTATCCATCTTCGGACCGGTTACTTCCACTACATTACCTGCCAACACCGTACCCATCGTGGCACAAGTCGCTAACGATACGTTTTGAGTGATTCCGTACAAAAATCCGGCGGCAAAAGCATCACCGGCACCATTGGTATCCACACAGGTAGCAGGAATGGCGGGCACGGTTGCCAACTCGCCCCGACACATCGCAAGCGCGCCCTTGGATCCGGTCTTAACAATGGCAATCTTCGCCATTTGTGCAATCTCCTTCAACGCCTCGAGAGGCTCTTTACCGGTAAAGGCTTTCGACTCTTCTTCATTGGCAAAAACGATATCGACGTAGTTTTCAACCAACCGGTGCATAAACGCATGATGATCTTCCACGACATTATAGCTTGCCAAATCAATGGAGACGTAGCAACCGGCGTCTTTGGCGAACTTCATCGCTTTTTCAATGAGCGCGTACGATTGCACCAGATACCCTTCCACATGGAAAATGGTATAACCGGCAAACATCTCCGGAGTAAGATCTTCAGGAGCCAGTGTCGCCGCGGCACCGAGATAAGTGGCAAAGGTCCGTTCGCCATCAGCGGAAACAAAAGCGATCGCGGTTCCCGAAGGCAAATCTCCTTCCAGCAAGTTTGGCACCACACCTCTGGTCTGCATGTCATTTTTATAAAACTGTCCGGACTCGTCTTTTCCGATCTTCCCGATAAAACCTGTCTTTACACCCAGATGAGCTAACGAGGTGATGGTATTGGAAGCGGATCCGCCGGCTGCCAGCAAAGCTTTAAAGCCGCTGGTCCGTTCCATGATTGACTTCAATTTATCACTGTCTATCAACTGCATACTACCTTTGGGAAGACCCAATTCTACCAAAATACGATCCTCCTTCAACTCAAGTATGGAATCTACAAGTGCATTACCTATGCCTAAAATGTTCATTTATCCTATTTTTTTATGCAAATATATTGCATATTTCAGGAAATCCTATTACTTTTGCAGCGCTATTTCAGAGGAGATGGCAAATTCTTTAGTAGCTCAGTTGGTTAGAGCACCTGACTGTTAATCAGGGGGTCGTTGGTTCAAGTCCAACCTGAAGAGCCTTGTAATTGTTTTTTATTCTTTAGTAGCTCAGTTGGTTAGAGCACCTGACTGTTAATCAGGGGGTCGTTGGTTCAAGTCCAACCTGAAGAGCAATAGCTCCGGTATTCGGGGCTATTTTTGTTTAAACCCATGGACATGCACCCATTACACCTCTTTCACTTTTGTCCGATGTGCGGCTCCAACCGTTTCTCGGAACATAATTTCAAAGCATACAAGTGCGAGGAGTGCCAGTTTGTCTATTATTTCAATCCTTCAGCTGCTACGGTAGCACTTATCTTTAACGACAAAGGCGAATTGCTTGTTACCCGCCGGGCACACGAGCCGGCCAAAGGAACGCTGGACCTTCCGGGTGGATTTATTGATATGTACGAAACCGCTGAAGAGGGTGTCGCAAGAGAAGTGGAGGAAGAAACCGGTTTGAAAGTTTCCGATACCCGTTTCCTGTTTTCACTGCCCAACCTCTACCCCTATTCCGGTTTTACTGTTCATACGGTCGATCTCTTCTTTGTGTGCACCGTCAGCGACTGCTCCACGCTTCAGGCGCATGACGACGCAGCTGAGACCTTCTTTGTAAGACCGGAGAATCTCAGTGCGAAAGAGTTCGGACTTCACTCTGTCAGCAAGGCGATGGAAATGATCTTATCGCCTGAATATCTGTTGAAAATGAAGACCGGAAAGATGATCCGATGATTTTACAGTTTTTTTATTGGGGAGATAAATAGTTATTTGTACATTTGCATGTATTCGGGCGAATCATGTAATACTAGCTAAATGAAATCCATCAGGCCGTTCATCCTTGCCATCCTCCTGTTACTGCCTCTCTTGACAAAAGCAGAGGTTTTTCATGTTTCACCTGCGGGTAATTTAACCTCATTGGTGGGTAATGCAAAAAACTCAATCAGCGAACTGATCCTGACCGGTGAGCTGAATGGAAGTGACTTCAAAGTCATCCGGGAGATGAAGCAGCTCTCCACACTGGATATGTCTGATGCCCGGATTGTGGCAGGAGGAGACTACTATTATACAACGTACAAATGCCTTGCAAATACAATAGGCACCTATCTTTTTGCGGAAAACACAGTTATTAAGAAAGTTTTTCTGCCCTCTACCACAACACGTATCGGGGAAGCCGCTTTCTCGGGTTGTTCGAATCTGCAATTTATCGCTATCCCAAACAGTGTGGTGTCTATTGACAACTTCGCGTTTTACTACTGCTCCAGTCTGACCTCCATCACGCTTCCTACCAAATTAAAATATGTTGATTATTTCGCATTTTATGGATGCAAGAATGTACGGAGCATCAAGACGGGATGCAACATTCCGCTACGAAACGGAATCCCAAACTTCTCGGAAATATCGGATATCACCATACTCGAAGGAACAAAGGAGATCTGCGTATCCGCCTTTGAGGGGTGCAGCGGATTGACTCACATTGATATTCCGGCTTCTGTCAGTATCATTCGCGATCATGCCTTTTCAGGTTGCGACAACCTTCAGTCAATTACCATTCCGGATGCCGTGAGTGCGATTGAGGGATACACATTCTTCAAATGCAGGAAGCTGCGTTCTATTTCCGTTCCTGAAAAACTTCGTTCCGTAGGTGAATTCACGTTTTACGGATGTGAGAATCTGACGGAATTTCCTCTTCCGGAGGGTATCACCCAAATAAGTCCCAGCCTTTTTTACGGATGCAAGAAGTTGAACTCAATCGATCTGCCTGCAAGTATCAAATCCATTGGCAGTAATGCCTTTTATGATTGCAGCAGCCTGACAAAGATCGACATACCTGAAGGAACGACCTCGATCGGAAGTTATGCCTTCCATGGTTGCAGTAGCGTGACGGAGCTTTCGGTTCCTTCGTCGGTGCAGACAATTGAATTCATGGCATTCCAGGATTGCAAGTCGTTGAAGACGATACAGACCGGATGCAGCTTCCCGATACGGAAGCATATTCCGGGAGTTGAGTCGATCTCAGATATCCGGATCCTGGGTAATCCTAAAAAGATTGCCGCTTCGGCAATGAAAGGTTGCCGGGCTGTGACAACGGTAACGATTCCTCCGTCTGTGACTTCAATTGGCGACTCTGCCTTTGCGGATTGTGCGGGACTGATAGACCTGACTGTACCCCAAAGTGTTAAATCCATCGGTAGAAAAGCTTTCAGCGGATGTAACCGCATCGAACTGTTGCGTACGGGAGGAAGCTTTGTCATCGCAGATCATATCCCGGGCTATCGAACTCTGACTGACATTCTGATTCAGGAAGGAACTCAGGTCATTATACCCGGTTCCTTTAAAGAGTGCACTGCTCTTACTTCGATCTATTTTCCGCCGTCTGTGAGAGCGATTGGAAACGGTGCTTTCCTGAATTGCACCAGTATCGCCGGCGAACTGATTCTCCCTGAGGCTCTGCTTCAGATCAGTGATTCCGCTTTTTTCAATTGCCGCTCGCTCACCTCTGTTCAACTACCGGAGGGAGTAACCACCCTCGGAGAAAGAGCTTTCTACAAATGCGACGGATTATCAGATGATCTCTCGATCCCGGAAAGTGTCACTGAGATCAAAAACGCGGCTTTCTATCAATGTAACGGTATCACATCGATAAAGCTCTCTGCCACTACACCGCCCCGGCTGGAAGCGAACAACTTCATTCATAAAACCGTTTACGTTCCGCAAAAAAGCAAACAGATCTATGAAGAGGCGGACTACTGGAAGAATAATGCCATCATAGACAATGAACTGCCGGTAACGGTGGAACTCAAGACACCGGGCACGCTGATCCGGAGTATTCTGAATCTGGGTTACGAACCGGCTCTGGTAACACATCTTACGGTGTCGGGTACATTAAACGGCAATGATTTTGCCGCCATGAAAGAACGAATGCCACTACTCAACCAATTGGATATGGGTAAGGTATTGAATAAAGTGATTTACGAGGGTGCTTTGGAAGATATGTCTCAACTACACAGACTGATTCTGCCTGCCGGGATCGTTTCTATCGAAGCCTCGGCTTTCAGAAACTGTAACTCGCTGTCCGGTGATCTGGTGTTGCCGGAGGGCCTGACAGAGATCGGAGATGCTGCTTTTGAAGGGTGTCTCAATAGTTCCGGGATCAAAATACCTTCCACGCTGACAGCAATGGGAAGGAGGGCTTTTTCCGGATGTTCAAAGCTGCAAAAGCTCTTTGTCGCTCAAAAAACACCCGCTGCTATTGCCGATGATCTCTTTAACGGTGTGAATTATTCACTCTGCCGGTTGTATGTGCCACAGGAATCGACTGATGCCTATCTTTCATCCCCTGTGTGGAAGAAGTTTACGGTTATCGGTTATTAATCGGCATATGGAATGAAAACAAAGCAGCGTCGGATTGGCTCGAGAAAAGACATTATTTCTACTATTGAACTTTATATAAATATTTGAAAAACAGTAACATGACAAAAATTGAGAAAAAAGTCTTCGGACAGATGCCATGCGGAACAGAGGTGTATCTCTATACGCTGACAAACAAGATAGGGGCCAGCGTTTCTGTCTCTACCTATGGAGGATATATAACATCTATCATCGTGCCCGACAAGAACGGCAAATTGGGAGAAGTAGTATGCGGATTCCCAACCTTCGAAGGGTACCTGAAAGATACCTGCTACATCGGCGCGACTGTGGGACGGTATGCCAATCGTATCGCAAAAGGCAAAATAACACTGAAAGGAGTCGAATACACGCTTCCTGTCAACAACGGTCCAAACTGCCTGCATGGCGGAGTTGGGTACAGCTTCCTTGTGTTTGATGCGGAAACGACTGCAAATGGCAAACTGGCTCTTTCACTGACGAGTCCGGATGGAGATCAGGGATTCCCGGGAACGCTTAAACTGAAGGTTCTTTTCTCCTGGAGCGAGGCCTGCGAACTGACCATGCAGTTTCTTGCCACAACGGATAAAGACACCGTGGCAAACTTTACAAACCATGCCTACTTCAACCTCAAAGGGGAAGGTACAGCGATGGATCATGAACTTTATCTGAACTGTAATAAGTTTTTACCGATGGATGAGTTTTCAACTCCTCTCGGGGAAATGCTCTCTGTCAAAGGGACTCCGATGGACTTTACTACACCGAAGGTTATTGGCAAGGAGATCGACAACTTTGATTTTATTCAACTGAAATATGGCAAGGGGTATGACCATTGCTTTGTTGGGAATAAAAAGGAGTACGGCGAACTGAGTCTGCTGGGACGCGCTACCGAGAAAACAACCGGACGTACGCTGGAAGTACTTTCCACACTGCCGGGTGTACAACTCTACACGGCAAACTGGTTGAACAGCGAAGTACCGGGACATTTCGGCAAATGCTACGGGGAGCGCGAGGCATTCTGTCTGGAAGCTCAGTATTTTCCTGATAGTCCAAACCAGGGCGGTTTCAACAACGTGATCCTGAAAGCAGGTCAGCAGTATGATCAGACTATTATCTTTAAATTCTCCTGATCAGTGACCCCTAAACAAAGCGAGTGGTAAGGAATCCTTGCCACTCGCTTTGTTTATAACAACGGTATGTTCTGCTCTCTTTAATAGACTCGTTCACCAAAGATAGTGGTACCGATCCGGACCATGGTACTTCCCTCTTCCACCGCGATTGTATAATCGTGACTCATTCCCATCGACAGTTCGCTGAGATGGACGTTTGAAAGATTCACTTCCCGACGGATCTTCTCAAAGAAGGTACGCAGTGCGCCAAACTCAGCGCGGATCTGCTGTTCGTCTTCTGTCAGAGAAGCCATTCCCATGAACCCGCGAATCTCAACATGAGAGAGCTCTTCCAATGCAGCGCTCTGTAGCAGATCTTCGCACTCCTTCATGGTAAAGCCGTATTTTGTCTCTTCCTGAGCCACAAAGATCTCCAGCAGACAGGGAATGACCCGTCCGCACTTTGCCCCTTGTTTGTCTATTTCACGAAGCAGCTTCAAACTGTCGACGCTATGAATCAACGAGACAAACGGAGCAATATGCCGGACTTTATTTTCCTGAAGATGACCGATAAAGTGCCATTCAATATCTTTGGGGAGGGACTCCTGTTTGGGAACCAACTCCTGTGCCCGACTCTCTCCAAACAGTCGCTGACCAGCAGCGTATGCTTCCTGAATGGCTTCAACCGGATGAAACTTGGACACAGCAACCAGACGGACTGTTTCCGGCAGATTGCTCTTTATTTCCTGAAGGCGTTCTTCTATGTTACTCGCTCTTTGCATCTTCTTCCACAGCATACGGGAAGATGTCCATCAACATCGTTTCAGTGATAGAAGCGATCTCATAATCAGCCATCGTACCCTTCATTCCCTTATCCAGATTTTCTATTGCCTGATGAATATTCAGTGCCTGAATCAACATATTGGACGCGCTCTTCTTTTCCGCGCCACTCTTCTCGTCAATGCTGATAAATACAACTTTTGCCTTGTACCAACGGTCGCCGGTCTCATCTTCAAAGACCTCTGTGTAATTGGCGCGTTTGATGTTTGCGACTGTAAATTCGCCACTCATAAAAGGAGTCATCTCCTTGATAATCCGTGCTTCTGCCTCTGTAAATGAAAGAGCATCGACCAAATAAGGTTCCGTCACTTTCTTCATCATTCCACCTTCTATCTCTTTTTCGTAGGTAATCTTCGTTTCAAACCAATTATGCATCATATTCTGTTCTATTATTTGAGTGATTTATTTATTGCATCTATATAATCTACAAGTTCTTCTCTTCCCTGCTTCTTTTCCGAAGAAGTGATAAACATCTGTGGGAGCTCCTCCCAAACTTCCAAAAGGCTTGCTTTGTAACTCTCTATATTCTCTTTCAAACGGGAGAAAGAGTTTTTATCGGCTTTGGTAAACACGATGGAAAAGGGCACCTCGTTTTCACCCAGCCACTCCATAAACTCCAGGTCGATCTGCTGGGGTTCATGCCGCGAATCGATCAGGACAAAGAGAGCTGTGAGCTGTTCGCGGTACATGATATAATCTTCTATGATTTTCCGGATGTTTTCGCGGCCGGTCTTACCCCGCTGTGCATATCCATACCCCGGAAGGTCAACCAGATACCAGGAATCATCAATGAGAAAATGATTGATAAGCTGCGTCTTACCCGGTTTTGAGGAGGTCATGGCAAGTCCTTTTGTATTGGTGATCATATTGATCAGGCTGGACTTTCCCACATTGGACCTTCCGATAAATGCGTACTCCGGTCTCGTATCTGTCGGGCATTTCATTACATCCGAGTTGCTAATTACAAATTCGGCTTTTCTAATTTCCATATTTCTCCTTTTTTACTGAATAACACCAATCCGACAAAAACGATCAATCCGTTGACCATCAAGAGTTCGTAACCAAAACGATAGGATGTGCTTGCCTCCACCCAACTCTTCAGGATCATGCACAAGAGCGGACCGGAGATCGCTATATAAGGAACCCACCGATCTCTCGGACAAGACTTTGTAAACAAGCCAAACGTATATAGCCCGAGCAAGGGGCCATAGGTAAAAGAGGCTATCATATAAATAGCGTCAATCACACTCCGGTCATTTACGGCCCTAAAGATAAGGATTATCAGGATGAAAACCGCCGAAATCGCCAAATGAGTTCGTTTTCTTATCTTTCTTGCCTGCTCTTCCGGAAATCTTTTGATATCAATCAGGTCTATACAAGCGGAAGTTGTGAGGGAAGTCAACGCTGAATCTGCCGCAGAAAAAGAAGCGGCAATCACTCCGATTGTAAAGAAGATCAGAATCGGCTGACCGAGATAGGAAGTGCAAAACAGGGGGAGTATCTCATCTGAAACAACCGGTAATGTCACTTGTTGATGTTGTGCAAAGTTCAGCATCAAAACACCGAGTGTAAGAAATAAGAAGTTGAGCGGAATGAAAGAGAACCCATACCAACACATATTCTTCTGCGCCTCTTTCAGATTCTTACACGAAAGATTCTTTTGCATCATCCCCTGATCCAGTCCGGACATGACAATCGTGATGAAAATGCCACTGATAAACTGTTTGAAGAAGTACTGCCTGCTACTCCAGTCTCCAAACTCAAAAATCCGGGAGTGACTGTCGGACGCAATCATTGAAACCGTAGAATCTAAAGAAAGATCCATCTTGTACATGACACCCACAATAATAAGAACAAGCATCAGCAGGAGAAAAAATGTCTGGAGAAAATTCATCCAGATAATCGTACGTATGCCACTGGCGTGTGTATAAACCCAAATCATTGCCACAGATACGCAGACCGTCACCCAATAGGGAACCCCCAATGCATCCAACACAAAAGTCTGAAGAATGATGGTTACCAGATAAAGCCGCGCGGCTGCTCCGATAATCTTGCTCAGAAAAAAGAAAGAGGCACCGGTCTTATACGCGTGCGTCCCGATCCGTCCTTCGAGATAGGTATAGATGGAGACGAGGTTCAGACGATAATACAAAGGGAGCAAGACATAGGCTATGATCAAATATCCGATGGGGAAGCCCAATACAAGCTGGAGGTAGGTCATGTCAAACTCGCGAACCATTCCCGGCACCGAGACAAAAGTTACTCCCGAAATGGAAGAACCTATCATACCAAAGGCAATCACGTACCAGGGCGAACGTTTATTCCCCAGAAAAAAAGAGTCATTGCTTTTATTCTTTGTCGTCAGACGGGAGATAATAAGCAATAAGCAAAAATAAATTCCGATTATATACAGCATCTGTAACTCTTTTTGTTGAAATAAAGCGCAAAGATAAAAATAAATCAATTAGGAAACCGTTAATACTAACAAGAAGTTTTTTTAAGTAAAAAGTAGCAACGAGAAGCCGTTTCAGAGTTCATTTTTTGAATAAATTCAAGCCTCTTGCCTAAAGTTTGTTGATTTAATAGTTCGCTTTTAAGTTAAAGTATATAAATTTGACATTTTACTCATATTTGATTGTTAAATTTGCATGATGAAAAAATCGACCATATGGTTGCTGGCCACAGTGATGGCATTTGCTTTTATTGGATTGCTCTATTTGCAGATCAATTATATCAATGCAATGGCAACCATGAGGAGCGAACAATTCGCGGAAACGGTAAAACGCAGCTTGTATCAGGTAGCGCGCTATCTGGAATATGACGAGACTCAGAATTATCTGATCAAAGACATCAAAGATCAGGAGAATGATGCTTCCGAGTTGCAATTTCAGCAACAGATGTTGCAAAGGCAACGGATTTTTACGCGCCAGAAAGAGGAATATTCAATCACCGATGGCGCTCTTTCTAAAGTGGAGGATAGCAGAGGCTATTCGTCCGGTGTAAGTGGCATCTCTCTGCCCAACGACAAAGTGTATATCTCCAGAAAGCATGGAAGCAGTTCCTTGCCAAGAATTTCAAAAGGATTGCAGGAGACGTTGAAAAACAGGTATGTCAAGCAGCGGGAATTACTGGATGAAATTGTATATAACATCTTGTATGAAGCAAGTAATACGCCGCTCTCGCAACGGGTTGATGTCTATAAATTAAATGGATATATCAAAGCTGAGCTGGCAAATAACGGGCTGAACCTCCCCTACTATTTTACCGTGGTTGATAAAGAAGGGAAAGAGGTGTACAGAAGCAGAGCAATCAAGGAGGACGATCTGAAACAGGCATTTACACAAGTATTGTTTCCGAATGATCAGACGCCGAAATTGAATTATCTGAAGGTTAGTTTTCCGACGATGAATCGTTACATTTTCAATTCCATTGGCTTTGTGGTCCCTTCGTTGGTTTTCTCGTTTGTACTGTTGGTTACTTTTATTATTACCATATTGATTATCTCCAGACAAAAGCGTTTGTCTGAAATGCGTAACGACTTTATTAACAACATGACTCATGAGCTTAAAACGCCTGTGGCCACGATCTCACTGGCATCCCAGATGTTATGCGACGAATCGGTAAGCAAATCACCGACCATGTTATCGCATATCTCGAGTGTCATCGGGGATGAGTCCAAGCGATTGAGCTTTCAGGTTGAAAAGGTGCTTCAGATGTCTTTGTTTGAGAAACAAAAGATCGCTTTCAAACTCAAAGAGCTGGATGCAAACAGTACAATCAAGACGGTTGTTAACAACTTCAAGTTGCGCGTGGAAAAGACCGGAGGTTCAATTGTTTCAGATCTAAAAGCGGATAACGCGCTGATCTATGCGGATGAGATGCATTTCACCAACGTACTGTTTAACTTAATGGAAAATGCGGTCAAATACAGCAAAGGCGAACTGACATTGTATATTACCACTGCCAACAGAGATAACATGCTGGTCATTACAATAAAAGACAACGGGATTGGAATAAAGAAAGAACAGTTGAAGAAGATATTTGAGAAGTTCTACAGAGTACCCACAGGCAATCTGCATAACGTAAAAGGATTTGGACTTGGACTCCCCTATGTGAAGAAGATAGTCGAGGAACACAAAGGAACCATCAAAGTTGAAAGTGAAATTAATGTTGGAACAAAATTTATAATTACATTACCTTTAATTAGAAAGTAAGATGGAAGACAAATTAAGTATTTTATTATGCGAGGATGACGAGAATCTTGGCATGTTGTTAAGAGAGTATTTGCAAGCGAAAGGTTATCAGGTGGAACTTTGCCCGGATGGTGAAGCTGGCTTGAAAGCTTTTCAAAAGTCAAAATTCGATCTTCTTATTCTGGATGTGATGATGCCCAAGAAGGACGGATTTACTATGGCAATGGAAGTTCGTTCGGTCAATGAAATTATTCCTATTGTATTCCTGACTGCAAAAACATTGAAAGAAGATGTTTTGGAAGGATTTAAGATTGGTGCAGATGATTATATCACAAAGCCTTTCAGCATGGAAGAATTGATTTTCCGTATCGAAGCAATCTTCAAACGTGTTATTAACAAGAAGAAAGAAGCTATCACGTACATGTTGGGACGCTTTGTTTTCAATAAACAGAAACAAACGTTGATCATCGGTGAAAAAGTAACGAAACTGACTACCAAAGAGTGTGATCTTCTTTCTCTGTTGTGCGCACACATGAACGAAGTGTTGGAACGCAACTATGCACTCAAGGCTATCTGGGTGGATGACAATTATTTCAATGCAAGAAGTATGGATGTGTATATCACCAAACTGCGTAAGTTACTGAAAGATGATGATCAGATTGAAATTATCAACATCCATGGTAAGGGATACAAACTAATCGCTCCGTCACCGGACGATGAGATCTAGCAAAAAAAAGGCCGCTTCATCAGCGGCCTTTTTTTTGCGTAAAAACAAACACACATTATTTCTCATCAGTTACTTTCTTGGTAACGATGATATGAACAATCAGACCAATAAACAAGACCGCAAGTCCGCCGCCCATCAGCATATTATTATTCACTGAGCCAACTAAGCCAAATCCTGGCAAAGCCAACATAAGGACACCTATCAGAATAACAATAATGCCGAGACTTTCTATTAAATTCTTCTTCATCTGTATAGTAGTTTTTGATTTAACCATTGAACGGAACAAAAGTATAAAAAAAAGATTACTTAAGCACTAAATCTCAAATACTTTTGAGATTTTTCTTCAACCACTCACGTATCTTTTCATAATAACTTTCCCGAACCTTCGGCAGCGATAAAGCCAGATCATGCATCCCATCCTGAATAACAACGAGGCTGACGCAATTACCCAAGCGTGGAGAATAAGCATGAATATCTTCCACATCCAGCACTGCGTCCGAGCGCATAAATTCGTCAGACCACTGGGTTGAACGAATGGAACGACTGGAATGCATCACCAAGACAGGTTGTGTTATCTTCAAACCGGCATGTACTCTCTTTTGAGCCGTGTAGACTGCCTTGACAAAAGCTGCGTTTACAGGAATGGATTCCAATGTTTTCCAGCGAAGGTCATACGTCCATTCGCCTTTATAAGACGAGTGAATACTCTTTCCATACATGGTATTCTGATCTCTGGAAACAATGGTTGAAGGGGATATCTTCCCCCAAAAAGAGACCAGAGGAATGGCAATATGCTCCTGGATCCAACTTTGGTTCATGTCAAGAAAGGGACTGTTTAAGATAAGCCCTTTTATAAAAGAGGAATCGAGCCCCTGCCTGTCTACCTGATCCAGATAAAGGGAAGCGATCAGTCCACCGGTAGAATGGCCGAGAAGAAGTACTGAATTGTTGCCCTCAGAGCGTATTGTACAAAGCGCAGAGTCAATATCAGCGAAATATTCACGCAAGTCTCTTACATTACCTCTCTTCTGGTGAGCCATCCATGACCTGCCGTATTTTCTGAGATCAACCGCATAAAAATTGTAACTTTCATTGGCAAAGAAGGTTGCCTCTTCAGCCTGAAAGAAGTAGTCGTTAAACCCATGAATATACAAAACCGCCTTATCAGCACCAAGGCCTGAGGTCTTGCGCACCAATGTTATATCTACTTTCCCTTCATAGTCATCAGGCATGTGGATCGTTTTGCAGAGAAAATCACCGCCCAATGTATCTCTTACATAGTCAGCCCGACCTGAAATACAACAAAGAAAAAGGAGAACAAAGGATATATATAGCTGTTTCATGAGATGTTCGTTTTCAAACTAAGGATCACAAAGTTACTTCTACGCGGTAAAACTCACAAACATATTGGTAAGAATTTAGTACAGAAAGAAATATTGAAGTGCGAATCTTGGATGATTAAAGAAATATGCTTACCTTTGCCCCACTTTTATAACAATTATAGTATCCACAAAATCAAAAGAGTATGAATCATTACGAAACCGTTTTCATTTTGACTCCCGTTTTATCTGATGTTCAGATGAAGGAGACGGTAGAAAAATTCAAAACACTCCTCATCAACGAGGGTGCAGCGATTGATAATGACGAAAACTGGGGATTGCGCAAACTCGCCTATCCGATTGAGAAGAAATCAACAGGTTTCTATCAATTGCTTGAGTTTACAGCTGAACCAACAGTCATTGAAAAATTAGAGGTGAATTTCCGTCGTGACGAACGGGTAATCCGTTTTCTGACGTTCCGCCTGGACAAGTATGCACTTGAATATGCAGAAAAGAGAAGATCACTTAAACAATCTAAAGAACAAAAGGAGAATTAATCATGGCACAACAACCACAATCTGAAATCAGATATCTTACTCCGCCCACCGTGGATGTTAAGAAAAAGAAGTACTGCCGTTTTAAGAAAAGCGGAATCAAGTATATTGATTACAAAGATCCCGATTTCCTGAAGAAATTTTTAAATGAGCAAGGCAAAATTCTGCCTCGTCGTATTACAGGTACTTCTCTGAAGTTCCAACGTCGTATCGCTCAAGCAGTAAAAAGAGCACGCCACCTGGCATTGCTTCCTTATGTAACTGACCTGATGAAATAATTAAAGGAGGACAAGACATGCAAATCATTTTAAAAGAAGACATCAACACCCTTGGATACAAGGATGATGTAGTTACGGTAAAAGACGGATATGGCAGAAATTACCTTCTTCCTCAGGGAAAAGCAGTGATTGCTACAGAATCAGCAAAAAAAATGTTGGCAGAGAATCTGAGACAACGCGCTCATAAACTTGCCAAAATCAAAGAAGAAGCTGAAACTGCTGCTGCTAAACTGAAGGATGTAACTCTAACAATCGGTGCAAAAACCAGCTCATCAGGAAAGATCTTCGGATCTGTTACAAATATTCAGGTTGCTGAAGCTCTTGAGAAAGCAGGTTTCAATGTGGATCGCAAGATTATCTACATCAAAGAAGCCGTAAAAGAGGTTGGCTCTTATATCGCAACAATCAAGCTGCACAAAGAAGTAAGCGTTGAGATTCCATTTGAAGTAGTATCTGAATAAACTACTACATACTAAATAAGAAAGCGGGTCTGTTTCAGATGAAACAGACCCGCTTTCTTATTTAGTATCGCCCCAAAAAAAGAAGCACCCTGTTTCAGGATGCTTCTTTTTTAAACGATATACAAACCTTACAAGCTGGGAACAACTTTGATTTCCCAGGTTCCGGGAGATTCAATAATCAACTTTACCACACAACGTGAATAATTGGTAGCATTGACACCTTTAAGATGGATAGTAAAAGGGAATTCTTCACTACGGATATCTGTCCACTTCTGATCAGAAGAACTGAATGTACTATGAACAGCACCAATCTCGATTAAATCACTAATACCGGTCAGCGAAATTTCATTCTTGCTGTCGCTACGCTTCTGACAAATGACACGGTTAATTCCCGATGACTCTTCTTTCACCCAGATGAAACCATCTTTTGTCTTCCCGACGTATTTTCCATCCTCGAAATAGCCTTCAAGAACGCCTTTTTCTTTATCCACAAAAGTGATTTTTCCTTTCCCGTTAAACTTGCCTTTCTTAAAGGAACCTTCGTACTTATCACCAGCGGCAAACACAAAACCATCCAGTTTTATGTTCTCCCCAAAGGTATAGATACCGATACCATCAGGGAGACCTTTTTTGAATTTTCCTTCATAAGTATCCTTGCCAACGGCTTTTCCCATACCTTCAGCAAGTTCCTTCTTTTTACCGCCTTCATAGGTACCTGACAATCGATCATTTTTTACTTGTGCCATCATAACAGTAGTTCCCAAAACCATAGAAACAACCAATAATGCTGCTTTTTTAAAATTTTTCATCGCGTAGGTCTCCTATATCATTTATTTAATAAGACTGTGCTTCTATATAAGCACGTTTATTGTTCACCCATGTTGCAAACGTCTCGGTGTCAAGCGAACGGGTCAGTTCAAAGACAGCAACACGTGCAGGATATTCGTCACCACAACAGAAGAAGATACGTTGCACACCCGGACGAACAGGCATATCATGCTGAACAGCTACCTTCTCAACAGTACTCATATAAGAACTGTAGGCTGTACGTTCCATGTTGATAATACCGCCAAGTGGATACATACCCGTGCCACGAATAGAAATATCACGATCCAGAAGAATACATTCTCTGTTCCATTTCTTTCTTCCTGAAATCAGACTGGTGTATGGTTTTACAAAGTCAGCAACACTCATACTGTACAATTCCATAAGGAAAGGAGTCGCATGAACCATCTCAATCTTTTTAGTGTAGGGATTGATAATGATGTTGACCGGACTATGCTTCGTAGTCGTTCCTTCAACATTTGCCAGGAATCCAAGTTCAAACTTAATATCAGAGATTTTATCCCCCGCTTTATAACGATAGTAAGATTGATAGATCTTGTCTTTATTATATCCGAACATAAGCATACTTCCGGCAGGAAGTCCGCCCATCGAGTCAGCAGCAAAAGTATCATCTTCAATCGTGTAGATGATTACATTGGAGAGCAATGGAATACGGTCAGTAATCAAAGTACCTGTTCCTGTTTCAATATATCCTTGCGTATATCTCGGAGCCCAGTCTCTCAACGCTTCCGTAATCTTTCCGGTAGTCGGATCTATGGAAAGAATATAACCCGGCTTTGTTGTAGCCTGGTCAAGCTGACTACCCATAAACATCATAAAGCCAAACTTAGAGTTATATGCAATCTGTGAAGGTGTCAACTGATAAAAACGCGCTCCGGCTTTGTTTGAATCATTCAAAGCCTCGAATGCTTTCGGATAGTGATCCCAATTAACTGTATCTGCAGCTGCATCATAATGACCGACGATCAAACCGGTGTTTGTTTTGGCCATGACGGTTTGCTTTCCGTCAGAGCCTACCGCCGGATTGGTATCATACAAATACTGAACACCATAGGGAGCATAGCGAAATACGTTACTATAGACATATTTCCCTGTTCCGCTTTTTTGAGTCACAATATAGTTATCACTGTAATCATTGGTGTACTTTTCATTCTGACGTTTCTCACCCAGGAGAACAACAGAGGTATCATTAAGCGCAGTAGCAGTCGTATATCCAAAGAAATAGTTTTCATCAGAAACGTCTGCCAAACGGCAGGCAGCAACAAACCCCGGATTCTCAAATGAAGCGTTAAACGCTAAAGAGTCGGGTGGTAAAGCTGGATTATCACTCTCCGGAAGGAGTACACTGTTGACTGCCAACATACCGGCTTTTGCTGAATAATAGAGGAATCGTTCCTCTTTATTATCAAGAATTAGGTACTTATCGGACACAAACAGTTCGATACCGACTGTATCCTTTGCTTTTTCATTGATTGTCGTAGTATCAATATTATTCGTCTTATCTCCTGCCAGACGATCATATTCGATATCAGACTTGCAACCAACCAGATAGATACCCGCAAATAGTATCGATGCTGCTAAAAAAATCTTTTTCATATCTTATCGATTTGGATTGTAATGTTATTTATCGTTTCTATAAACTGCAGGTCTGGGCAACTTCCACCAATACATACGATCGTCCGCAGATCCTAAAGAAAGAGCCTCGTTCTTCTGATACTGGAGACGAGCTCTTACAGCTTCTTTCTCAGCCTGAGGATACTTAGCGACTACTCTGTCAATTAAGAAATTAGGATCTGACCGGCGCACAGCGACAGAAACCAGGTCATACCAGCGTTCTCCTTCGTAGGCAAGTTCTAAAGCTCTTTCCTCAATCAAAGCATCTTCAATCTCTTCCACAGAAGCATTCTGTTTCACGCTGGATGCGCCAACACCGACACGATTACGCACTTCGTTCATCAACGTAACGGCAGTTGTACTCAAGCCGACACGATTGGCTGCTTCTGCAGCTCTCAACCACAAACCTGCGGTACGACACACATTGATGTTTCCATAACCAAGAGAACGGTTGACTCCACGACGTGTGATCGAAGAAACAACGACATCTGTTCCACTGGAGCCGGATTCAGAATCTGAAGAGGAAATGGCCGTAGTTCTATAACATTCCAGACCAACATACTTCCAGATTATTGTATCTACAGCACCTGCTCTGTATTTATCGTCCAGCAAATATGAACCATAATTACCACGTACCTGATCATCCTGTTTCATAAACATCTGGATACTTGGATAAGAAGGTTTTACCACGTAAAGACCATTATCACTGTATCTGTTATTCGTCCAGGAGGTCAAAGGATGTCTTTCTGTTGTGAAAGAACTTCCTTCAATACTGAATGCCAAAACCAGACCTTCTTCCTGATAATGTCCTCCCTGGTTCTCATTCGCATATCGGAACATTGTCTTGAACCACGGATTCTCAGATCCGGCTTGCCATGTGTACTTGATATCTGTAATATTGAACGATCCATGGAAATTTTCATTGAAAGAAGATGTATAACCTCCAATTACAATTTTTGAAGCCACGTCCCAGGCCTTCTGATATTTATCTCGATACATGAGCACATCTGTATAGAGGCTGACTACCGCGCACATATTCACTGTTTCGTGATTCCAGAGACCCGGAAGATTGGCCCAGCCCCAGTTAAACTCACAGTTACGGAATGAATAGGAAAGGTCGCGCTCCAACTGATTCAAGATCGAATCCTGAGATACAGGCGTATTATACTTAGCCATCTCAGACTGCTCTACCGTATAAATCGGCTCGGTATAAAAGGGGACATCACCCCAATTCTGAATCAATTTGAAATAGGCCCACGCTCTCAACCATAAAGTCTCTCCTACAATGTGCTTGTATACTGCAGACAGATCTTCATCTGTTTCCAACTTCGGTTGTTTCAGTTTCAAGATCGGATATTTAACCAAGGCATCATTACATTGATTAATCAAATGATAATAACCTGCCCAACTGATATATTTGTTATCTTTTGAGACGTTGTTATCCAGAAACTCTGCAACATCAGAATATTGTCCTTTGGCCCCGGGACCACTTGTTACAAGATCACCTCTGCACTCGCCTAAAACAAACGATTGTTCAACCAGATCCTGCATAATATCATACAATCCCAATTTGATTGTAAACATATCCTTGTAGTCGTTGTAAATCTCAGACTGCGTCAACGAATCCTCCGGATCGATGTCTAATGCGTCAGAGCAAGAAGGCATTACTACAATTAGTGCGAGTAAGATCGCATACTGTATTTTTTTTATAAATTCTTTCATGTGTCTTTACTATTTATGTATTACAATCCAATTCGTATACCTGCTGAATAGCTGCGTGTCACAGGCATTGATCCACCATCGACACCATAAAGAAGTCCATCATTCAAGCTGTTGAATTCTGGATCCAGTCCGGTATATTTAGTCCACGTCAACAAGTTTTCACCGGTTACAAAGAAGGTCACTTTTTCCAGATAGGCTTTCTTTGTCAGCGTTTCAGGCAATGTATAGCTTAAAGTTACATTTCTCAAGCGAACAAAAGAACCATCTTCAATCCAGCGATCAGAAAAACGATTATTTCCGGAAGGGTCACCGTAAGAAAGTCTCGGCATATCTGTCACATCACCAGCCTGTCTCCATCTGCGGTTTACAGCGATGGTCTGGTTGGCATAACCATTTTGACTTTCAAGTTCGTAACGTAAACCATTGACGATATCACGCCCAAGTTGATAATCAACCAAAGCACTTAATGTAAATCCTTTATAAGAAACATCGCCTCTAAAGCTTCCATAATAATTAGAATTCGGGTCACCCAGGAATACCTTATCCTGGTCATTAATAATTCCATCCTTGTTCTGATCGACAAATTTTACATCGCCAGCCTGGAAAGATTCATAAACATTTTGATTTTTCTCATTCTTTCCATTCACAATTGTCTTTCCTGTAACAGGACTAATCAGATCAGCAGGCGTTGAATAAATTCCGTCAGTCTGGTATCCATAATAGGAACCCAAAGCATGTCCTTCCTGAGCACGTGCAGTAAAGACCCCCTGATAGCTGTTTTCAATATAGGGTGTTGCAGATGGCATCTTTGTTACTTTCGTATCAACAGTAGCAAAAGTAGCGCCCACATTGTACTTTACCTGACCGGTTTTGAAAGCAACATTCACACCGGCTTCCAAACCTTTGTTCGTATTTTCACCGACATTCATAAAAGCACCCGAAATACCGGCTGTCTGTTTGATGTTATTAAATACAATCATGTTTGAATTGACAGTGTTGAAATAATCAACAGTCATCGTGATCTTATTGGCTAAGAATCCCAAGTCAACTCCGGCCTGGAACTCTCTGTTGATTTCCGGTTTCAGCTTTTCATTGGCAAGGTTATTTATTGCAAAACCTCCGAGATCCTTGTAATTGGATGGTTGATACAGAAGTCTCGCATAATAGTTGCCAATATTATCATTACCGGTCAAACCGTAACTTGCTCTCAATTTTAATTCATTGATTACAGATGAATTACGAAGAAAATCTTCACGGTCTACTCTCCATGCTGCGCCAACAGCGGGGAAAAGGACTGCTTGCCTTTTCGCGCCAAAACGGGAAGAGGCATCCACACGGGCAGTAGCATTCAATATATAACGATCATAGTAAACATAGTTGAATGTTCCAAACATGCCAAGTGATCTCCATACATCGGAACGTGACGAGATCGAATCTCTGTTTCCTTTGAGATTTGTGTAAAAATCACTTGCGGCATTGTAGGAACGGCCATAACGATATTGAAGATCGTTATTCAGCATCTGTACACCTGCTTTTGCACTAAAATCATGTACGTAATTGAACCGTTTGTGGTACGTAACATCAAACTGGGTATCAAGAAGCATATTATCATAATATCCCTGAATAGATGTTCTATACTTATCCCCTACAGTTGCAAAACCTAACTCCGGAAGAAAAACGGAAGTCTGTTCAGTGCGGTTATCCATACCCAACGCCAATCTGAATTTCAGATCTGACACCGTGTATTCAAGGGATACTTTTCCTGCAATCGCATTGGTTGAATACTCGTTACGATATGCTCCTCTTGCGATAGCCGCCGGGTTATTCAGACCACTGTTTTCAGCAGTTGAACCATCACCTACATTATTCCTTAAACCGAATATATCCTGATCCTCAAGCACCGGTGTGTTGACACCACCTTGTGTCAAACCGGGAACAGCATTACTCTGCATATAAGGGGTTGTAATCGGTGATTTCTTCATCGAAAGCAGCAAGGCATTGTAATCAGAATTCAACTGATGATTCTGTTCCATATTAATTTGTGAAAAAGAGAGTGCACTTCCAAACACTAAAGCGCTTGTGATGTTATAATCCAGATTAAAACGTGCACTCAAACGGGTCAGGTCATTCCCTCTCATGACACCCTCATTTCCGAGGTATCCGATGGAGAACAGATATTTTGAAACATCATCACCACCACGCATTCTAAAATGATAATCCTGATAAAAACCATCTTGCTGGGTCTCTTTGATCCAATTGGTGTTGTTATTATATTTCTCGTAAATATTATCTTTGTTTGGATTGGTCGGATCATTAAATAAGGCTGTACTGAAATTATTGATCACATCTCCCAGATTTCCATCATACTGTGAAAGAGCCATTTCAAGCATATACTTTCTATGTTCGGCACCTGAAAGCATGGGAAGAGTTTTCTTTCTCATCTCGCTTGTTCCGAGCGTAGCACTAAAATCGATCTTTGAAGTTCCTTTTGTACCTTTAAAAGTTTCGATGACAATAACACCATTTGCACCTCTTGAACCATAGATGGCTTTTGCGGCAGCATCTTTCAAAGGAGTAACAGACTCAATATCATTCGGAGACACCGTAATCAACGAACTGATAAAGGAACCATCGGAAATTGTGGGATTATCCATCTGCGAAATTTCAACACCATCTACGATGTACAAAGGTTTACTTCCACCATAGATAGAATTTTTTGCACGGAACACCATGTCTGCGCCTGCTCCCGGAGCTCCATTAAATGCAGTCACATTGACACCGGGCAATTGTCCCTGTATATAATACTCAGGTGATGTTATTCCTCTGAACTGGAACTTATCATCCTTAAGAGTAACAGCTGATTGCGCAAGGTATCTTTTTTCAAAGGAACCTGTCGGCAAAGAGACTGTTTCCAGATTGGAAGGAAAATCTTCGGGTTCCAGACGGACTGTGAAATTGGTTGCTCCACTGAGGAAGAGAGACAATTGACGAAATCCGGGAAAAGAAAACTCAAGATAGGACTTGGTATTAGGCGATCCTATGGTAAACGAGCCATCGCTTGCGGTTTCTGTTGATCCAGGAACACCCTGAATACGCACGGAGATTCCCTCCAGCGGCTGATTATCAACTGCAGATACTACTTTACCGGTTATGGTAAAAGGTTTGACTACTTCTGAGACTGCTGCTGAGTCAGATTTTACATCTGCTGTTTGTGCCGACAAGGGCGCAGATGCTACTGAGAACAAAAGCCCTGAAAGTAAGTATTTAAATATAATTTTATTTCGTTTCATATCACAGAAATTTACTTGTTAAATGAATTCATTTCTCTACTCTTCTACCTTATCAAAGTAGAAATTATTGATAAAGATATACTTACCTCCGGATGTCGTTGTCTCATTCCTCATCGGAACCAACACGGATCCTAACTCAAAACGGAGCCACACCTCTTCCGTATAGTCAAATATCTCGAAAGGCTCGAAAGTGACTGAGTAATAGTCGTAAGAAGTTGGTTTCAAAACATTGCCAAGTTTATCTGTTGTTGGCACATCAAGCAGACCTGTATAGTCAGTACCAAAGTTAATCTCAGTAGCAAGCCTTCGAATAGAGTCTGGATTTGTAATCGATGTCGGAACAGAATTCAACGGGGTCACACCATCCTTTTGCAAAGGATAAAGATACTGAATGTGCGTTGTATCCTTGTGCATGTTTACAGAACGCATAGAGAGACGGAACGAAGGAGCATTCTTCTTCTTCGCATAAATCAAAGTAAATCTGTACTTCTGCGTGTTGAAATATTCTCTTGGGAAACGGAATTGGAAATAGTGCACACTATCTTTGGGGAGTGCCTTTTGTGTCATAACACTTTCGATACAAGAGGTATTCTCCACCTTCACCAATTTAGAAGCAAAGAAGGTAGCATAATTTGCATAAGGATCAGGAGCCATAGAAAACATACGTGTCTCATGTAATGGTTCCGCTTGGAAAAGTTTTTCCATATCCTCAGTTATCGTAAACTTAGAAATCACATTGTACATCGCAGTATCCACAATATAATTATCAAGCAAAGTCAAATATTTAGGATTGACAAGCAGAGTATCGACAAAATAAATCTTATTACCGCCGGTGAGTTTCACACTGCTTACTTTTGATTTCAGGAAAGCGAACTCCTTGGTATTCTTGCCATTCTTATAATAGAGGAACTTTATGGAGTCTGGTGTTTCTGTCTTACTGATAAACTTAATGATAGTGTCTGCAGAAACCTCTCCTTCAATGGTTTTAACAGGATCAAAACCTCCAAAATACTTGAGAGCTTTAGGACTCTTAAGTTCACCATACAAACTATTGAGCTTGGTTCGTACATCTTTCGTCATCAAAAACTCCATGTTTTCAGCGACAATCTTCAGACGATCGTTCTTCTTATCCGAGTTGATAAACAAACTATCAAAATACAACTGACGAACAGGAGCTAAAGATGTCATCCAAACATATTTGGAAGGATTAGAAGGATCTTGTATCTTTTTGTACGAAGGAAGCTGTTGCAGTGTTCCGTTTGCATAATGCAATGTATCCCAGGTAAAATAAGAAGATAATCGGCTGTATAGAGAATCCAGACCTGCAAAATAGCTCTTTGTCTCTTCATTCAGTCCAAAAAGTTTGTCCACTTCATGAAGAATTCCACCATAAATAGGAACATTGAAATACTGAGGATTCAGATTGACTCTGTCATTGTGATAATTAACCAGGTAATTCGCAGTTTCGTTTTCCACAAACTTGATTCGTTCATTGATCAGATTGAGGCGACCGGTGTCATTCTGGAATACCTCCGCTTTAAAGAAAATCGCATTCATCAGAATGTTGCGCTTTTCATCAGCAGAGTAGGAACGGTCGCCAAAAATGGAATCAAAAGTCTGATTCGGAACAGCAAGAATTGTAAATTGAAGACCCGAATTCATCAGATCAGCCATCTCTGCATCTTTAAACCACTGCGCCATACTGCTATATCTCCCGTTAAAAATGGTATCCAACGAATTGATGAGCATAGATTCCTGAGAACCACGATTGCTATTCGCATCGTAGTGTGAATCCCATTCATCTTCTTTGCAGGAAGTGACCGTGCAAAGAACAGCGAATGCTAACAAGCTTATAAATATATTTTTAAACTTTTTCATATTTTTGTTTTTTACAGTTACTAACTTTGTTAGATTCAATTATCAGATAACTTCACAGGAGAATCTTCCCACGGTTGACCATCTGTATAAGGAATAAAAATCAAATTGTCATAGACACCGGCACGCGCATCAAAATGGAGGAATCGTATTGCATAGTCACCAAGTTGCTTGCACTCAATAACACCTAAATAGCGATTTTGATTGTAATTCCGGTATTTTGAGACCGTACCAATAACATACGTAGAATCTTTTAATCCGTCGAGTGTCTTGCCAACGACAATATTGTCGGTCTGAACATCCTGCAGGTTAAGCGGATTGCTCTTCATACGTTGAGAAATTGGTTCAAAGTCATCTTTCACATTTCTCCAATAAACAAGCACCTTACTGGCATACGCATTGGCTCTCTCATAGTTGATTCGAACCAGATATTTCCCGGTGCTGCTTGGCGGTAAATCTCGCACAATATATTCATACCATGAATTCTGAGCAGTCGAATTACATCTGAGTGCTCTACCTGTAGAATAATCACCGGCATTCGGTTTAGATGTTGTAAATCTCATATTTCCAGGAGTAACCCAAATTTCACTTGCACTTGTTTCTTTCGAATAGAATGTTGCATTTGCCGTATTCATGGTTGACACAACACCCATTCCACCTGAGTAGGAAAAATACAAGTCTTCGCACTCCACTTTAAACGAAGAAGTGACCGGAGTCGCATTCTTTTTAACCTCAAGCGGAGCATCTAATTCATGCACATATCCATTCTTGCAATAAATATCAGACTTATTATACAGCATGTGAACGGAACCATTCAGAAGAGGCGCAGGTTTCTTCACATCTCCTTTGACGGTCTGAATGGTATATCCAACCAACCCCGGGAAGGAATCACGGAGAGTGGTTGGCATCACAGCAGTTCTTTCACAGAATTGATAGCAAGACTGTCCATAGTAATACAAGTTACTACCACTTCGATCATAATCTTTTTTACCCGGTACAATATGATACAACAAATAGGCTTTCAACAGATCTTTATCCGAAGAATAATGATTGGTCCAGGCTGTATCGGCGGTAAGGTCAGTAGAGCTCTTAATGTATGAGATAAGTCCGGCAACATCTGTAATTCCTTTTGCAGCATACGCAGAATCTGAAACAGCAAGTACTGTTGGAAAAAAGATTTCATAAGCTGCCTTTGTACGCATCACGGAATCTCTGTGAGGAGTTCTGATCGTACGCAACACAGATTTAGTCATTCCCGCCTCTTCAAAGGCTTTGAGCATCACCGTAAAACGGGATCCGTCCGATTCTGTATATTTTCCCGCGTCCTTCAAGTATCCTTCCAGATAGTTGGCATGCGGAGGCAGTACTTTCGTTATCTCATAAACATATCCATTGAATGTCTCTTTCGGCATCGCATTGTTTTTAACGCTTGCCACTTTATCTAGAATAATATCTTGACCAAATCCGGGAACATCCACATAGTGACGTACACCGGTAGTTGTAGAGTCGGAAATTTTCATCGTACCTGATATATAGGCACGCAAAGTTACCTGCTGCTGAACCAGGTGAGCAGCCATAAACTCTTCGAGTTGCACACTGTCCATTTGACTGACAGAGGTACAATTAATTGATTTCAGATACTCCATGATTGCATCATTGTTCGGTACAAACACGGTATATGTACCATAAGAATTCAGAAGAGCGCCATAACGGATATAGCCTGCTACCGAATCGGGCACATTCAGAATGGTATCCCACGCTCCGGTCGCGTCTTTGTAACTTCTGCTTTTTTTCGCCTTGTCTGCGATCTCCTTGAAAAGGCTCAAATCAGCTCTGGAATTTAGATATTCGGCAATCATCATCTGAGATTTCTTCGTTACTGGTCTTTCTACATAATCCTCTTTGCAGGATGAGAAAGAAAACGCAAGACAGATTAACATGCCGGCTAATACTATATTGAATATTCGTTTCATATTTCTTTGTTTTTCGTAATGTTACTATTTCAATTCACTCATCTTGTTTATTACTTTACTTAAAATCAGTAGAATAGTAAGCATTCTGTTTTAACAGTTTATTATTATCCAACTCCTTGCGGGCAATAGGGAAGAACCAGGAATCTTCACGGAAGAGTTTTGCCTCCCATTTTGGTTTCTCTGACTGATCAGCGCGGGCTTCTACAATACGGTCAATAATGATATATTTGGCATTTCCCGGATCTGTATTCAGTCTGCGCTTCGCAAATCGGACAAGATCAAACCACCTTTTGCCTTCAGCACCAAGTTCAGAAGCTCTTTCAGCAAGTATCTCATCCTCAAATTCTACAAGGGTCTTGGAGGCGAGAACAGGTTGCCTTAAGAAGTCTCTGTCGGTCCGCAAATCCGAAATAGCCGGAACACCACGCTGACGAACTTTTAAAAGCGCGTCTGCAGCCTCTGAACGACGTTCCAGACAATTCAAGGCTTCCGCTTTAATCAGATACATTTCAGCAACACGATAGATTGTAAAGTTGATGGCATCATTTACACCGATAGTCCGGCGGTTTTCATCAGCCCCCTGTTCATCTTCGCGAATGGCGATAAACTTCCAGATAACAGATCCACTGGCTGTAGAACCGGATCCACTTGACGTCAAGACGTAAGAAATACCCTGACCACGATCATCATCATCAAGAGGTTGATCTACTTTCTCTCCTTGCCACTGCTTATAGGTTTCAGTGTACCTGTTTCTCTGCCAAACAAGTCCACCATTACGAAACTTATCCCACATCCAGCCAATATCAGCAAAAGAGGTGGTGGTGTTTCTCATGTACTGAATAGCAAAGATCGTTTCATTGACATTGCCCGGATAAAAGTTAGTGAGCCATTGATCACCGCTTGTCAAGCCATAAGAGTCATACTGAGTTTTATAGTTAATTACGGAATCCGCATAGGCATTCGCTTTTTCATAAAACTCCGTGCTGGTTCCATTGATCTTGATCTTTCCTGCTGCATTAAGATTATCTACTTCAGATGCCATTGTCAGATAGACATCTGCCAAAAGAGCATAAACAACAGGTTTGGATATACGGCCTTTAACAGTAGGAGCACGCATCGCGGGATCAGAGAAGTTATCTGGAGAAGGCCACGACTCACGAACAAGCGGCAATGCTTTTAAAAGACCGAGTCGAACCGTATCCAACATTTTGTAACGATCCATCGGAGGTACAATATAATTCTGTAAGTCCGTCAAAGAAGCCTCTTCCACATAGGGAGCTTCCAGATAGGTGCGTGCCAGATAAAAATAGCACATGGAGCGCAAAGCAATACACTCACCCATCATATATTGCAGATCTCGCATATCGAAAGTGGCATCTACAGCCTGAGCTGCAGGTGCATAAGCATACACGAGATTGATCTTACTGATTGCTCCATAGACAGAAGACCAACTTGCTACGGACATATTTTCTGTTAAAACATGATTGAAAATGTCACGATACTCATTGACCTCGGAATTCAAAAGTTCGCCACCCAGCTCACCCCACGCATAAAACCGTGACGTGCAATTTTGAACTTGATCATAAGCTGCGACAAGCGCTTTATCAACGTCTTCTTTTTTCTTCCACATGTCATCCAAAGTGATTTCATTATCCAGATTCGGATCGAGAAGACTGCAACTACCCATTCCTGTGACAAATGCGGAAAGCAATAAGAGTTTTATTCTTGATATTTTAAAAATTGTATTCATATTCGTTACATTTAGAAGGTTAAAGCAAGCGCAAGGGTATATGAACGGGGTACAGCGGTACGGCTTCCATCCACACCCATATTTCCGACTCCTCCACCAATGGATATTTCAGGGTCCTGCCCTTTGTAGTTGGTAACGGTAAGAAGATTATACGCATTGAACGTTAAACTTGCATTACGCATACCGATTTTCTTACAGAAGTTCTGTGATATGTCATAGGTTAACGCCAAACTTTTTAAGCGAATATAAGAACCATCTTCCACATATTTATCGCTACCTGCTGAATTGTAATGTGTTGCAAAAACGACACGAGGCATATCAGTCACATCGCCTTGTTTTCTCCAGCGACGCATCACGGACTGAGCCTGATTAACATTTTTATTTGTTCCTCCGTTTTGAGCTTCGAGATCCTTTCGGGCAGCATTGATAATATCATTCCCGACCTGGAATTGGAAGAAGACATCCAGTCGCCAGCGATTCCATGCTAATTTGGAGCCGATACCACCAAAGAAATCAGGATTTGCATCACCGATCAGCGTACGGTCACGGTTACTAATGATACCATCATGATTCAAGTCTTCATAGATGGCATCACCACCTGTAAAGTCATAACTATCGTTCCAGGTCAACCGTTTTGCAGTTCCATCCAGGTCAAGCATCACATTGCCCTGTGCATCACGTGCGACAGCATCGGCATCCTGCGCAAATACCCCTTTAAACTTAAAGCCGTAAAAAGAGCCGAGCGGATCACCTTCGCGAATCAGCGCAGGATATCCCGTATTCTCATTCCCTGCAGACCATGAAATATCTCCATCCTCATTCTGAATCAACTCTTCCGGCCAGTAGGTAATCTTGTTTCTATTCATAGCCAGATTGCCATAGACATTCCATCTGAGTTTGGATCTTAAAATATCAGCACCGAACTCAAATTCATAACCTTTGTTACTTAACGAACCAAAGTTTGTCTCACGCGATTCATAGCCGGAAGTACTTGGCATTATACGATCTGTCAAAAGATCTGTAGTCAGTTTATCGTAGTATTCCGCCTTCAGGGTAACGCGATCCTGAAACAAACCGAGATTAACGGTGTAATTATTGGTACGCGATTTCTCCCACTTTAATGAACTCAACAAGAGGTTATTTGCAGTAATACCATATTCTCCAAGATAAGAACCTGATTGCGAATATCTGGAGATATAGGAAGCCGTACTCCTTGGCTCATTACCACTGTAACCATAGGAGTAAACTAAACTAAGTTCGCTCAACCATTCGTTTGCGAAAGCCATAAAGGGCTCGCCGGAAATACGGTAACGAACCGCAATGGTAGGGAATGTACCCCAACGTTGAGCCGGTCCAAACTTTGAACTTCCGGTTCGGTTGATCGTTGTCTGTACAATATATCGGTCCAACAAGGCATAGTGCAAAGATCCGATACCGGAAAGGCTACCTCCATGGCCTTCACCACCTGAAAGGCCCTGCCATCTGTTGGAAGCATCCACACCATTGGCAAAAGGAGAGCCGGTATTGGTCGCGCTCATGGAGATCGAGCTATTGGAGTCGTAACGTATACGCGATATGAGGCTACCTGTTATAGCGTGAATATCGCGGATGGTCTTCTTAAAAGACAAGATATTCTCCTGATTGATTGTCTGCGAGTTTCTGTTACTCTTACTGGTGTAATTCACATACTGATCATTCCAGTCACGGTTAGTCGCCTCACTGGGAATAAACTTCTGATCACCGCTATTACCAAAGTTGAAAGCTACAAGACTGGTTAAACGAATGCCCTTGAAAATCTCCCAGTCAATCGAAACATTACTACGAAAATCGTTATTCAAAATTTCACGTGAAGTGTACTTTGTCCAAGCAAGTGGATTGTAATGATATCTGCTATAAATAACATTATCATGTAGCGGACGGGGTATATAATAGGCATCCAGATCTTTTCCAACTGCATCTTTTTCATAGACAGAAAGAAAGGCGGGATACTGACGGGCCATTCCCAAAGGATTAACATCATCATAAGGATCTCCAGGACTTGAATATATTGCACCTAATGTTCCATCACGACCGGTAGTCGAACGGCTGTAACCAATCGTAGTTTTAAAAGACAGGTTGTTTGCAATATTATAATCCAGAGTGAAATTAGCTGTAAACTGGTTATAGGTGGCACCAATTGTAGTACCACGGTCTGTACGATAACCAGTACTGAAGCTATAGCGGGTCGTATTACCACCACCACGAAGCGAAACATTGTTATTCCAGGAATAACCGGTTCTGGTCACTAAATCCACCCAATCGGTATTATTGTTGTAATAGTAAAAGTCGGCACGGTTAGGGTCATCACGCAATTGCTGATAGGTCAGGTTATCCAGATTGGACGAACCTCCTGTTGATGATTCTCCATCGCGTGAATGCTGGTCTCCCTCAAGGATAAAAGTCTTCTGACTATTACCACTCAACAAAGGGATCTCGGTTGGTGCCTGGCTGATGGAGAAAACACTGTTGAAATTGACGATTTTCTCGTTTTTGGATCCACGCTTTGTTGTGATTAATACAACACCATTCGCTCCTTTCGTTCCATAAATCGCGGTGGAAGCTGCATCTTTCAAAATTTCAATGGATGCGATATCCGCCGGATTGACATTCTGAAGGGGTGAATGTGAACTGGTAAGGTCATTGATATTCGCACCATTCAATTCCACATCGTAAGGAACACCGTCAATCACAATCAATGGATCGCTCGAACCATTAATGGAAGCATTACCACGAACTCGAATCGTATAAGCGGAACCCGGGTCACCGGAATTTGCCACAATCTGAACTCCGGATGCACGCCCCTGCATCATCTCCGTAACAGAAGAAGCCGGAGAAGCTGCAATATCCTCAATTTTCACCGAAGTGGTGGAAGCGGCCGTCATACGTTTATCAAGACCCAAATAAGGGTCTGTTGTCTTTTCATTTGCTTTTTCAGAGATCACAACTTCACCCAAGACCTTCACGTCAGGTTGAAGCACGATATTCTTGACCGTTTCTCCTTTTTTGATCTTAACGACCTGTTCCTTATAACCAATAAAACGGACACGGAGCTGTGGATCATTCACGGTAATCTCTATCATATAATTACCGTCCATATCGGTAGAAATACCTTTGACATTACGTCCGTTTGACGTCTCTAAGATGACACTGGCTCCCCCAACCGGAAAATTATCCGGACTGTCAGTTATGACTCCTTTCAATATCCAGCGGCCACCTTGGGCTTGTACATTGACGGAAAGAGCACAAAACAGTGCCACTACTATACAACTAATATATTTAAACTGTTTCATAGATTCCTTTGTTTATCATTATTGAATCATCATTTTTCATTCCGCCGGAATTGGTCTTGAAATGAAATTATCCCATTCTGCTTTGGTCGTCATTACAGGGAAGGGAATATCATCAATCTCATGGAACACACCGTTCACGCACTCCACATTTTTCACGGACGTTGTTTTAGCTGTTCTTCCGGAAATCGGATCTGTAAGCGTGATCGTTCCATTCTCAAAAGAGAGGTTCAGATTGGTATATTCATTATCATTGAAATAGTCCGTAACTTTGACAATTTTCTTGTAATTAAGTGTCTGGAAGAGATTATCTTTTCCTTCCACCGGATTAGAATAAATATCATAGAAGTTTTGAACCCGGGTTCCGTCACTATAGACACGCGTCTTAATGATCAACTGACGAGCTATCTTCGCCCAATATGGATCACCTCCATCGTAGGCATTAGGTAAAATCGTTGTTTTCACATTACATGCTTTCGCATACGCTTTCAATGCAGCATCCGTCGGATAAAATACAGTATAAATTTCCTGCGGATCATTGCCTTCTGATATCAACATTCCCCACAATTTTTCATTTGGATCAGTAATATTACCTTTATCATTTTTATCGGCAATAACAACAGGCGACACCTTCAGATCTTCAGCAATCAGGTCAGAATTTACCTTCGTATTGAACAAAATCTTGTAAAAAAGATTATTACCAGCTTCTGATCTGTTTTTTGACAGATAACCGCTTAAGGTCAAACTAGCTGGCATTGGAACACGATCATCCAACGGATAAACAATACCATTTTCAGTGCGAATGTATCCATTCGGATTGGCAGCATCGCGAGCTACTGTAGGTATTGTTGATACATAATCAGTAGTTACCTTAGTAGTCGGATCATTGTAAGAGAAGAGAATCTGGTTATTTGCAATCTGCAGATATCCTCCCATAAATGTTTTTCTAAACTGGAAATGTTTCAGACTGTCCGGAGTCAGGATAACGTCCGGAATGATTAGATTCTTCAATATAGAGTCTGTCACAATCGGATAGATCGTTTCACCGTTGCGATACAGATCAATTTTATCATACTCGTCTTTCATTTCGTATATCATACAAGGTTGCGTACGAAACGCCTCACGAGTTGGCATAAACACCGTAAACTTTCTATAATGACGTTTTATTACATCAAATGGGGATGTGCTACCGGCATTTCGTGTTGCTAAATCAAGATACCATTTGTATTTTCGATCCATCATCGGAACTTTGGCCACTGTGCGGAACACATTGGAAATGTTACTTACATTATCGGGAAGCGTATAAACCAACCCGTTGCTGGAAATCAGAGTTCCAGTAACAGTAAGGTTTTTGGGCCTTTTCGTCTGATTCTCCGTCTGTAAGGTATCACGAGATTCATTTGTAAAACCATATTTCAGCTGAGTTTCCCACAAGGTTCCGCCAACCAGGAATTGTTGAAGCAGAGCCCGCGCTACTTCTACAGGAATGGAATCCATTGGAGTCTTCAAAACACCCCTACTATCCATCACAATATTGTAGGCCGGCAAAATACTATCTCTTACAAAATCCTCAAAGCCTTTACCCGGAAGTAACACAGTATACAGATTGTTCGAGTATTCATTGGCAATGTCAATGCCAAGCGAATAGCGTTTGTTCCAAATGGTATCAAACTTACTAATACCCTCAGTTTCTGTTGCATCGTAATTAGGTGTATATTTACAAAACTCCTCTTTCTGAAGAATAGACCACATGGTAGGATTGAGTCGTTTGATCATCATATCCAGATTATCCTTGGGCTCAATAACTCCGTCAATAATATGGATGGCACCATTGACAGCCGGAATATCCGCTTCAATCACCTTCACACCATTTACGTAGAGATCTTCTCCCCTTGGTGTCGATTTCAGACCATACATCGCTGCAAACTCATTGACAATACTATGACGTCTCAGATACTTATAGGGATAGATAGTAACGGACTTGGAGTTTGATCTTACCTTATAAATTCTAGGGGTACGTTCATTTGTTTTATTATTAAGAACGTATTTTCCCGGAACTGTATCTAAATACTTTTGATCGCGGTAACGAGTAGAATATCGGTTACGATCGGAAGCACCACCTATTTCAGCCGAATTGGCAGATTCATCAGGTATGAATCGTTTGAAATCGTAATGGAAATACATATCTATTGCAATGTGCGCCTCAATAAACTGGCACAAAAGAATAGAGTCCGTTTTTACGCCGGATGCATCTTTTTTCTCCACATCAAAGTCTTCAATTCCTGACTTTCCCGGGTATCTCGTCTGCGTCAGGAAATAGGCTTTAATAGCCTCATTTGTTGGCGCAAAAACGGTATACAAACCAGAGGTGTTAATAATAGACTTCATAAGCGGAACTTTGTCAATTGCTTTGACGAATTCGCTCAGATTGGAGCGCGAAGATAGCTGTTCGTAAATCGGACCTTCAATGTTCGACGGATAATCAAAATATCCATCAAAGTCGTCTTTACAACCAGTTACCAAAACTGTGCCCAATAAAAATACTAACGCGAAGCGATATAGCTTCCTCGTTTTGTAATAGAACACTTTTGTCATAGGTCTTTTTTTTATGGTTATTAATTAAGTTGTTTCTTTCCAAACATTTTCACTTTAAAATAATGTTAAGCCATTAGCTGCTAACATTTTAGGGCATTATTCTTTAAAACATTTTCCAAAATGGCACAATTTTAAGGTGAATATAACATTTATAATCTTGCAAATGTAAAAACATTTAATTCAAATCAACTATTAAATTCAAGTAAATATTTTCAGAATTGCAGTTTTAACATTTAGGGATAAGCCTGTAAGGTCATTTCCAGAAAAGGAAACGAAGCGAAAAGGTTTTTGAAAAACAGAGGATTATCTGTTTGTCGGGATCGGCTATTTTAGAATGCGTGAGAGAGGGTAAAAACAGAGAAGGAATCTGCATGAACTTTGAAAAAGAGAGCCTATTGTGTAATTTGTTCGTTTATCTCAGACAGGAATAAAGAAAAGAGTATATCTTTGCAGCACAAGAAAGGAAAGTTGCCGGAGTGGTCGATCGGGGCAGACTCGAAATCTGCTGAACTGCTTATGTGGTTCCTGGGGTTCGAATCCCTAACTTTCCGCACACCAAAAGCCTCACAAAACGGTCTGCCTATCGGAAAAATACGATAGAAAAAGCGCCTCTCGCTCAACCTCTCATACCCATCCTGTTAGTACAACAAAAAACAAGTCCATCCAATTGATTTTCGGATTACTAGAAGCAAAATTAGCTACCGATGCTGTCGTGAAGAAATTTAGTCCTGAAATTATAAAAAAAGAGGCCGACTCTATGATCAGGAGTCAGCCTCTTTTGGGAATAATATGTAAATACCTTTTTTACATTTTACTCAGCCGAAATTTGAGATTCAATCTTGAGTTCAGGCTTACTTTCCAGTTCAGTCTCTTCCTCTTTGATTTCTACAATATTTCTACGATTAGCAGTCAACCGATCAAAATCTTCTTTCGATCCGACAACGATCTTCTCGTATTCTCTCAATCCGGAGCCTGCCGGAATCAAATGGCCACAGATTACATTCTCTTTCATTCCTTCAAGTAAATCCACCTTGCCACTTATCGCTGCTTCGTTCAGAACTTTTGTCGTTTCCTGGAAGGATGCAGCCGAGAAGAAGCTTCTTGTTTGCAGCGCAGACCGGGTAATACCCTGAAGTATTTGTCGGGAAGTAGCAGCAATGGCATCACGTGCTTCAACCGGTTTTAAGTCTTTACGAATCAATCCGCTATTTTCATCTCTGAGTTTTCGGGCAGTAACAATCTGTCCTCTTTTGAGAACGGTTGAATTTCCCGGATCAGTTATCACTTTCTTACCCCAGATACGATCATTCTCTTCTCTGAAATCATTCTTATCAACAACTTGCTGTTCAAGAAAACGAGTATCACCCGGATCGACAATTTCAACCTTACGCAACATCTGACGAACGATAACTTCAAAGTGCTTATCGTTTATCTTCACACCCTGCATACGGTACACATCCTGAACTTCATTCACAATGTGCTCCTGAACGCTCGTCGGTCCTTTAATAGCTAAGATATCAGCGGGAGTTACTGCTCCATCAGAAAGAGCTGTTCCTGCACGCACATAATCGTTCTCCTGTACTAATAACTGTTTTGAGAGTGGTACAAGATACTTCTTCTCTTCTCCGGTTTTAGAAGTAACAGAAATTTCACGGTTACCTCTTTTGATTTTTCCAAAAGTAATCTCACCATCAATTTCAGATACAATAGCCGGATTAGATGGATTTCTTGCCTCAAAAAGTTCTGTTACACGAGGAAGACCTCCGGTGATATCACCTGCCTTACCGACAGCACGAGGTGTCTTGATAATAGTTTGACCGATGCCAATCTCATCGCCGTCATCTTTAATAAGGTGTGCGCCCACCGGAAGATTGTATGAACGAATAATTTCACCGGCAGCATCCAAAATATGAGCAACCGGAAGAATAGATCTGTCTTTCGACTCAATAATTATCTTCTCGCGTAAACCGGTCTTATCATCATATTCAACCTTGTAAGTTGTATTTTCAATCAAGCCTTCCAGCGAAATTTTACCTGCAGCTTCCGAGATAATCACAGCGTTAAACGGATCCCATTCGCAAATAGTCTGGTTCTTTTCAACCGGATCTCCATTGTTGATATATAACTTCGAACCGTATGGAATGTTATTCGTCGTCAACACAATTTTTGTATTCGGGTCAACAATTCTAAGTTCAGACAGACGGCTCACAACAATCTTAACTACTTTTCCTGAATCATCAACAGAATCAACAGTTTTCAATTCGTCGATTTCAGTGTATCCGTTGTAACGAGATACAATGCTATTTTCAGCAGCAACATTAGATGCAACACCACCGACGTGGAAAGTACGCAATGTAAGCTGAGTTCCCGGTTCACCGATAGACTGTGCTGCAATAACTCCAACGGCTTCTCCTTTTTCAACCATGCGACTGGTTGCAAGATTACGACCGTAACATTTTGCACACACACCTTTCTTCGATTCACAGGTCAAGACGGAACGAATTTCAACACGTTCGATCGGAGAAGTCTGAATCTTCTGTGCAATCTCTTCCGTTATTTCTTCACCTGACTCAACAAGCAACTCGTTTGTCAACGGGTGATAAATATCATGAACAGACACACGACCCAATATACGATCATAAAGAGAGGAAACTACTTCTTTATTGTTCTTAAGCTCTGTACAAATCAAGCCACGAAGAGTTCCACAATCTTCTTCTGTTATAATCACATCGTGAGATACGTCAACCAGACGACGTGTCAGATAACCGGCATCAGCAGTCTTTAACGCAGTATCGGCAAGACCTTTACGGGCACCATGGGTTGAGATAAAATATTCCTGTACAGAAAGGCCTTCTTTAAAGTTTGCCAAAATCGGGTTTTCAATGATTTGCGCCCCTTCTGAACCAGCCTTCTGAGGCTTGGACATCAAACCACGCATACCTGACAACTGAGAAATCTGTTCTTTGGATCCACGAGCACCTGAATCAAGCATCATGAACACAGAATTAAATCCTTGATTGTCAGAAGAAATAGTCTCCATAAGGATTTTGGAAAGACGTGAATTGACATGAGTCCAGGTATCAATGATCTGATTGTAACGTTCATTGAAAGTAATGAATCCCATATTATAGTCAGAAAGGATTTTATCAACCTCCTCATTTCCTTCTTTTACAAGACCTTCTTTCTCTTTCGGGATTATCACATCAAACAAATTGAAAGATAGTCCACCCAAAAATGCCATCTTGTAACCAAGGTTCTTGATGTCATCGAGGAAATCTGCTGTTCTTGCGACACCGCATCGACGAATAACACGACCAACGATATCACGAAGAGACTTTTTAGTCAATATTTCATCGATATATCCAACTTCCGCCGGTACAATCTCATTCACCATTACACGACCAACAGATGTGTTATGACGTAAGACATCAACAATCTCACCTTTTTCGTTGAGATCTTTCACATAGACAGAGATCGGAGCATGAATATCCACTTTACCTTCATTATAAGCGATGAAAGCTTCTTCAGGACCGTAGAATGTCAATCCTTCACCTTTCGTTCCTTTACGGAGTTTCGTTATATAATAAAGACCCAGTACCATATCCTGAGAAGGAACGGTAATCGGAGCTCCATTAGCTGGATTCAAAATATTATGAGAAGCCAGCATCAACAATTGAGCTTCCAATACAGCCTCATTGCTAAGCGGCAAATGGACTGCCATCTGGTCACCATCAAAGTCGGCATTGAACGCAGTACAAGCCAACGGGTGCAATTGAATAGCTTTTCCTTCAATCATTTTGGGCTGGAAAGCCTGAATACCTAAACGGTGCAACGTAGGAGCACGGTTAAGTAAAACCGGATGTCCTTTCATTACATATTCCAGAATATCCCAAACCACAGGTTCCTTGCGATCCACAATCTTCTTAGCTGACTTCACAGTCTTTACAATGCCACGTTCAATGAGCTTACGGATTACAAACGGCTTATAAAGCTCTGCTGCCATATCTTTTGGCAAACCACACTCATGCATTCGCAACTCAGGACCAACAACAATAACTGAACGAGCAGAATAGTCGACACGTTTTCCTAAAAGATTTTGACGGAATCGGCCCTGTTTTCCTTTTAAACTATCGGATAAAGATTTCAAAGGACGATTAGATTCTGTCTTAACAGCGCTTGATTTGCGAGAATTATCCAACAATGAATCAACAGCTTCCTGTAACATACGTTTCTCGTTACGAAGAATTACTTCAGGAGCTTTGATTTCAATCAGTCTTTTCAAACGGTTATTACGAATAATAACACGTCTATATAAATCATTCAAGTCGGAAGTAGCAAAGCGTCCGCCATCCAAAGGAACCAAGGGGCGCAACTCTGGAGGTATAACCGGAATAATCTTCAGTATCATCCATTCAGGTTTATTCCTTTCTTTGGAAGAAACAAAAGATTCAACAACCTGCAAACGTTTTAAAGCCTCATTCTTTCTTTGCTGAGCCGTTTCATTATTGGCACGATCGCGCAACTCATAAGACAACTCTTCCAGATTCAGACGGGATAGCAAATCATAAATAGCTTCCGCTCCCATCTTTGCAATGAACTTGTTCGGATCAGTGTCATCCAATGCCTGATTACCCTTCGGAAGAGATTCAAGAATTTCCAGATACTCCTCTTCTGAGAGCAAGTCATTCACACCGATAGAATCGAGAAGAATACCAGGTTGAACAACAACATATTTCTCATAATAGATAATTGAATCTAACTTCTTGGAAGGCAGACCCAGCAGATAACCTATTTTATTGGGTAGAGAGCGAAAATACCAGATATGAGCAACAGGAACAACCAATTGGATATGTCCGGTACGTTCACGACGAACTTTCTTCTCAGTTACTTCAACACCGCATCGGTCGCAAACGATTCCTTTGTAACGGATTCTTTTATATTTTCCACAATGACATTCATAATCCTTTACCGGTCCAAAAATTCTTTCACAAAACAAACCATCACGTTCCGGTTTGTACGTACGATAATTAATGGTTTCAGGTTTCAGAACCTCGCCACTTGAGTTTTCCAGTATCTCTTCAGGAGAAGCCAAACCAATGGAAATCTTTGAAAAGCTACTCTTTATCTTGTTTTCTTTTCTAAAAGCCATATTAATAATTTATAAAGAGTTAATGTGTAAGAATAGAAGGGAAAAAACCTTCTATTCAAAGAAAAAACTACTCCAGGTTAATACTTAAACCGAGACCTCTCAATTCATGTAACAAAACATTCAGTGATTCAGGAATACCTGCTTGAGGCATCGGATCACCCTTAACGATTGAATCGTAGGCCTTAGAACGTCCTGCAACATCATCTGACTTAACAGTAAGTATTTCTTGCAAGATATGAGCTGCACCAAAAGCTTCCAGTGCCCAGACTTCCATTTCTCCGAATCGCTGACCACCAAACTGAGCCTTACCACCTAAAGGTTGCTGCGTTATCAATGAATACGGTCCGATGGAACGTGCATGCATTTTGTCATCAACCATGTGACCCAATTTCAACATATAAATGACACCAACTGTTGCGGGTTGGTCGAATCGATCTCCGGTTCCTCCATCATACAGGTATGTTTTACCATACTGGGGAACACCGGCCTTATTCGTCCATTCAGTAAGATCATCAAGGGATGCTCCGTCAAATATCGGTGTGGCGAACTTCAAACCCAGCTCTTTGCCTGCCCAACCAAGAACAGTTTCAAAGATCTGACCAAGATTCATTCGGGAAGGTACACCAAGAGGATTCAAACAAATATCCACCGGAGTTCCATCTTCAAGGAAAGGCATATCTTCCGCACGAACTATCCGAGAAACAATACCTTTATTACCATGTCGTCCGGCCATCTTATCACCAACACGTATTTTACGTTTTTTGGCGACATAAACTTTAGCCATTTGCATGATACCCGAAGGTAATTCATCTCCGATAGTAATATTCAGCTTCTCACGACGCATTTCTGCATCCAACTCTTTGTATTTTCTGATGTAATTCAGGATTACATCACGGATCATATCATTTTTTACAGCATCAGTTGTCCACTTACTTGTATATACTGACATATAATCCAGTTTTTGCAAGACTGATGACGTAAATCGCGCACCTTTCGGAACAACGTCTGTACCTAAATAATCTTTCACTCCGGCTGAGTTCTTTCCTTCAGTGAGAATCAGCAATTTGTCAACCAGCCTTCTTTTCAGATCATCGGTTGCTTTTTCAAATTTATCGTCAATCAAAGGCAATCTTGCCTTATCTGACATACGGCCTTTTTTGTTTTTCTGAGCTTTTGAAAACAATTTTCTATCAATAACCACTCCGCGCAAAGAAGGCGATGCTTTCAATGAGGCATCTTTTACATCACCGGCTTTATCACCAAAAATGGCACGTAAAAGCTTTTCTTCAGGAGAAGGATCAGATTCTCCTTTTGGAGTTATCTTTCCAATCAGGATATCTCCCGGTTCTATATACGCTCCAATACGAACAATTCCATCTGCATCCAAATCTTTTGTAGCTTCTTCACTGACATTTGGAATATCAGAAGTAAGTTCCTCCATTCCTCGTTTTGTTTCACGAACTTCCAGAATATATTCATCTACATGAATCGAAGTAAAGATATCATCGCGTACTACCTTCTCATTAATAACGATAGCATCCTCGAAGTTGTATCCTTTCCATGGCATGAAAGCCACTTTAAGATTCTTTCCAATCGCTAATTCACCACCTTCAGTCGAATAACCTTCCGTAAGGATCTGTCCAGGAACAACACGATCTCCTTTTTTACAGAGTGGACGGAGGTCAATAGTCGTAGACTGGTTTGTTCTGACAAACTTTGGAATATCATATTCTTTAATGGATGAGTCAAAACTTACAAACTCCTCTTCCTCTGTCCGGTCATATCGTATGACTATTTTTGAAGCATCTACATATTCAACTATACCAGACCGTTCTGCCATAATTTGAGTACGGGAATCCTGTACTATACGAGCTTCAATGCCAGTTCCTACAATAGGAGCTTCGGTTCTCAACAAGGGCACAGCCTGGCGCATCATGTTTGAGCCCATTAGCGCACGGTTAGCATCATCATGTTCCAAGAACGGAATCAAAGCTGCTGCAATAGAAGCTATTTGCTGGGGAGAAACATCCATCAGCTGAACCTGATCGGAAAGGACAACAGGGAAATCGCTATCTTGTCTTGATTTTACTTTTGAACGAATGAAACCACCCTCATCATTCAAGGGGGCATTTCCTTGAGCAATAATCAGACCTTCTTCCTCTTCTGCTGTCAAATAGGTAATCTCTTCATTGTTGAGATTTACAACTGAATCATTTACCTGACGGTACGGAGTAGAGATAAAACCAAGTTCATTAATCTTTGCAAACACACAAAGAGATGAAATCAATCCAATATTCGGACCTTCTGGCGTTTCAATTGGACAGAGTCTGCCGTAGTGAGTATAGTGAACGTCACGAACCTCAAATCCGGCACGATCGCGGGAGAGTCCTCCGGGGCCTAATGCAGAAATACGGCGTTTGTGTGTTACTTCAGCTAACGGGTTTGTTTGATCCATAAACTGAGACAAAGCATTCGTTCCAAAAAAAGAATTGATTACGGAAGAAATAACTTTGGCATTTATCAGATCAATCGGAGTGAAAACTTCATTATCTCGTACATTCATACGTTCGCGAATTGTTCTCGACATTCTTGCCAATCCAACTCCGAACTGAGCGTATAACTGCTCACCAACAGTACGAATACGTCTATTACTTAAATGGTCAATGTCATCTACTTCAGCTTTGGAATTAATCAGCTGAATCAGATATTTAATAATTTCAATGATATCTTCTTTCGTTAGAACCTTAACAGACATCTCTGTTGAAAGATTTAACTTTTTATTAATTCTATAACGGCCTACCTCACCAAGATCATATCTCTTCTCTGAAAAGAAAAGATTATTTATAACTTCTCTTGCAGAGGCATCGTCAGCAGGTTCTGCATTCCTCAACTGTCTGTAAATATAGAGGACTGCCTCCTTCTCCGAATTACTCGGATCTTTTTGCAGGGTATTGTAAATAATTGCATAGTCGGATACAACCTGCTCGTTCTTATGAACGAGAATCGTTTGTACTCCGGAAGAAAGAATTTCATCGATATGATCTTCTTCAAGAATAGTCTCACGGTCTATTATGACATCATTTCTTTCAATTGAAACAACTTCACCGGTATCTTCATCAACGAAGTCTTCCATCCACGTGTTCAGAACACGTGCTGCCAACTTGCGTCCAACCATGTCTTTCAACGATTTTTTAGAAACGGGAATCTCTTCAGCAAGATCAAAAATCTCGAGAATATCTTTATCATTCTCAAAGCCTATCGCTCTTAGTAAGGTTGTGACCGGTAATTTTTTCTTTCGGTCGATATATGCATACATGACATTATTAATGTCTGTTGCAAATTCGATCCACGAGCCTTTGAAAGGAATAATTCTGGCAGAATAGAGCTTTGTTCCATTCGCATGGACACTTTGCCCGAAGAACACACCTGGAGATCTATGCAATTGGGAAACTACTACACGTTCAGCACCGTTTATGACAAAAGTTCCCTTGTCGGTCATATAAGGGATAGGTCCCAGATATACATCTTGAATAACAGTGTCAAAATCCTCATGCTCAGGATCTGTGCAATAAAGTTTTAATTTCGCTTTTAGAGGTACGCTATAGGTAAGTCCTCTTTCTAAACACTCGCTAATACTATAACGAGGTGGGTCAATATAATAGTCAAGGAACTCCAGAACAAAGTTATTTCTAGTATCTGCTATTGGGAAGTTCTCAGCAAACACCTTGTAAAGACCTTCAATATTTCTTTTTTCAGAAGGAGTCTCAAGTTGTAGAAAGTCTTGAAATGACTTCAATTGAACTTCAAGAAAATCCGGATAAGACAACGGATTTTTAGTTGAAGCAAAAGTAATGCGTTGATTTTCTGTATTTGAAGACATTGTAAACGTATTTTTTGAACTTAAAAATTGATATAGACACAAAAAGGTTAAGAATCCTCCAATGGAGGAATCTTAACCAAATACCTGAAAATCAGGATTTCTTATTTAAGTTCAACTTCAGCTCCTGCCTCTTCAAGTTGTTTTTTCAGACCTTCAGCGTCAGCTTTTGCCAAACCTTCTTTTATTGGATTAGGTGCACCATCTACCAAATCTTTAGCCTCTTTCAAGCCAAGACCTGTCAGTTCTTTAACCAATTTGACGATTGCAAGTTTGTTTGCACCGGCAGCTTTCAAAATTACATCAAAAGATGTTTTTTCTTCAGCTTCAGGCGCTGCGGCAGCACCAGAAGCAGCAACAGCGACAGCTGCAGCAGCAGGTTCAATACCATACTCGTCTTTCAAAATTCCAGCTAATTCGTTTACTTCTTTTACAGTCAAATTAACTAATTGCTCTGCAAATGCTTTCAAATCTGCCATTTTATTCTACGTTTTAAATGTTAATATACAAAAATTATTGTTCTCTTTCAGAAAGAGTTTTAAGAACTCCGTGTAAAGTATTTCCACCGGATTGGAGGGCAGAAATAACATTCTTCGCCGGAGATTGCAACAAAGCAACCACATCAGCAATAAGTTCATTTTTACTCTTAATATGGACGAGAGCATCCAATTGATCTGCCCCAACGTAGAAGCTCTCCTCTACATATGCAGCTTTTAATGCGGGAACTCCCTGTTTTTTATAAGTCTCTAATATCTTTGCAGGAGTATTCCCTGTATTGCAAAACATCAAAGAAGTTGATCCTTTCATCGAATCATACAAGGGAGAAAAATCACTGTCAAGACTTTCTAATGCCTTTTTCAGTAAAGTATTCTTTACGACTACCAGTTTTATATCATTCTTATAGCAGTTTCTTCTCAGTTCACTGGTTTTCTCTGCGTTCAAAGAACTGATATCTGTCAGATAGAAGTGACTATACTCCTTAAGAGTAGCAGTGATCTGTTCAATAATTGCGGTTTTATCTTCCTTTTTCATAATTGCATCTGTTTAAATCGCTTCTATACTCTTAGGATCAACTTTCACTCCAGCGCTCATTGTACTGGAAAGGAAAATGCTCTTTACATAAGTACCTTTTGCAGAAGACGGTTTCATTTTAATCAAAGTACTGATAAATTCTTTTGCATTGTCACGAAGTTGTTCAGCTTCAAACGAAGATTTTCCAATTGAAGTATGAACAATACCGCTCTTATCAACTTTAAAGTCAATCTTACCCTGCTTAACCTCTTTCACAGCTTTCGCCACATCTTGAGTAACAGTACCGCTTTTTGGATTAGGCATCAAACCGCGAGGTCCGAGAACACGTCCTAAAGCACCAATTTTACCCATGATTGAAGGCATAGTTATGATTACATCAATATCGGTCCAACCACTTTTGATTTTCTCAATATAATCGTCCAAACCGACATAATCAGCTCCAGCTTCTTTCGCAGCTACTTCCTGATCAGCAGTACAAAGCACCAATACACGAACTTGTTTACCGGTTCCATGAGGTAAAGAAACGACACCTCTAATCATTTGATTTGCCTTCCGGGGATCTACTCCTAAACGAACATCAATGTCCACAGAAGAATCAAATTTTGTAAAAGTAATTTCTTTAACTAATCGGGCTGCATCTATCAGAGAATAAGATTTCCCAGCTTCAACTTTTTCTAAAGCTAACTTTTGATTTTTTGTAAGTTTACCCATTTGAATTGAAGTTTAATTAGTTTTACCAGGAAATTCTCCTGTCACAGCAATACCCATACTTCTAGCCGTTCCGGCAACCATTGTCATCGCAGAGTCTAACTCAAAACAGTTCATATCAACCATTTTGTCTTCTGCAATTACACGTACCTGATCCCAAGTGATTTGAGCGACTTTTTTTCTGTTTGGTTCAGCAGAACCAGACTTCAATTTTGCCGCCTCAAGCAATTGGATCGCTACCGGTGGTGTTTTGACAATGAAATCGAAAGACTTATCAGCATAGTAAGTGATAATTACAGGTAAAATTTTACCTGCTTTGTCTTGAGTTCTGGCATTAAATTGCTTGCAAAACTCCATTATATTCACGCCTTTAGATCCTAAAGCCGGTCCTACTGGCGGAGAAGGGTTTGCTGCACCTCCTTTGATCTGCAATTTAATTGATCCAGCAATTTCTTTAGCCATTTCTAAATTATTTAATTATTAAAATATTCGAAGAAGAACGGTGATTATGTCGTAACACACAATCTATTCTTTTTCAACTTGAGTGAAGCCTAATTCAAGAGGAGTTTTGCGTCCAAAAATTTTCACCATAACTTTCAGCTTCTTCTTTTCATTATTGACTTCCTCAATAATTCCACTGAAACCGCTGAATGGTCCAACATTTACTTTTACACTTTCTCCAACAAGATATGGAATCATAACTTCTTCTTCCACATCTTTAAGTTCATCCACTTTACCCAAAATCCGGTTAACCTCGGATTGACGAAGTGGAATCGGTTTGATATTGCCACCTAAAAACCCAATCACATTTGTAAGGTTAGAGAGCGCATGAATTGCTTCTCCGTTTAGAGAAGCTTCGATTAAAACATAGCCAGGTAAATAGCTACGTTCCTTCATCACTTTTTTCCCATTACGAACCTGATAGACTTTCTCGGTAGGTATAAGAACCTGAGAGATATAATCACCCAAAGAGGTATTTTTCATCTCCGCTTCAAGTGCTTCTCTTACTTTTGGCTCTTTACCACTTATAGCCCTAAGTACATACCATTTTTTTTCTATTCCTGACATTTTTCCTCCGGATTTTACAGAATAGATTTATAGAAAAGAAGCATTACGTGCTCAAAGCATAAATCCATAATGAAAACAATGAGAGCAATAATTAGTGATGCAAACATCACAACTACGGCGCTACTGCTTAGTTCCGGAATTGTTGGCCAAGATACTTTGTAAACCAACTCACTATAAGACTCTTTTACAGATGTTCCTAATCTACCAAAAAAATTTTTCATAAGATATATACTTTTTGCACGGGTCGAGAGACTCGAACTCCCGACACTCGGTTTTGGAGACCGATGCTCTACCAACTGAGCTAGACCCGTAGATTGGTGGTTATCCACAAATAGACAACCACCAATTATTTATTATTCAACAATTTCAGTAATCTGACCAGAACCTACTGTACGTCCACCTTCGCGGATTGCAAAACGAAGACCTACACTACAAGCTACCGGATAAATTAATTCAACAGCGATTTCGAGGTTATCACCAGGCATAACCATCTCAGTTCCTTCCGGTAAAGAAATTTCACCAGTTACATCCAAAGTACGAATATAGAACTGAGGACGATATTTGTTATGGAACGGCGTGTGACGACCACCTTCTTCTTTCTTCAGAATATACACAGTTGCTTTAAGCTTTGTGTGAGGCTTCACCTGGCCCGGATGGCAAATTACCATACCACGTTTGATTTCAGTTTTATCAATACCACGAAGCAACAAACCAACATTGTCACCAGCTTCACCACGATCAAGTAGCTTACGGAACATCTCAACACCGGTAATAACAGACTTCTTTCCTTCTGCACCAAGACCGATAATCTGAACCTCTTCACCCACTTTGATCACACCTGTTTCAATACGACCTGTAGCAACAGTACCACGACCTGTGATTGAGAACACATCCTCAACAGGCATCAAGAAAGGTTTATCGATAGCACGTGGAGGAAGGTCAATCCAAGTATCAACTGCATTCATCAACTCCATTACTTTATCTTCCCATTCAGCAACACCATTCAAAGCGCCAAGAGCAGATCCACGGATGATCGGTGTATTATCACCGTCAAAATCATAAAATGAAAGAAGTTCTCTCATTTCCATTTCAACCAACTCCAACATCTCTTCGTCATCAACACTATCGCATTTGTTCAGGAAAACAACCAATTTAGGTACGTTCACCTGACGAGCCAACAGAATGTGTTCGCGAGTCTGCGGCATCGGACCGTCAGTAGCCGCAACTACAATAATAGCACCATCCATCTGAGCAGCACCAGTAACCATGTTCTTAACGTAGTCAGCGTGACCCGGACAGTCAACATGAGCATAGTGACGAATTGCAGTCTGATACTCTACGTGAGAAGTGTTAATAGTAATACCTCTTTCTTTTTCTTCAGGAGCGTTATCAATAGAATCGAATGAACGCAATTCTGAAAGACCTTTCTTTGCCAATACCATTGTGATAGCAGCAGTCAAAGTAGTTTTACCGTGGTCAACGTGACCAATGGTACCAATGTTCACATGTGGTTTCGAACGATCAAATTTCTCTTTAGCCATAGCTTTACTTATTTAATGTTTATAATGATAGCAATATTACAAATCAGCATGAGCCGACGATGGGAATTGAACCCATGACCTCTTCCTTACCAAGGAAGTGCTCTACCTCTGAGCTACGTAGGCAAAAAGAGCGGGAAACGGGACTCAAACCCGCGACCCTCAGCTTGGAAGGCTAATGCTCTATCAACTGAGCTATTCCCGCAATATTAGTGGGTAGTGATGGATTCGAACCACCGAAGGCGAAGCCAGCAGATTTACAGTCTGCCCCATTTGGCCACTCTGGTAACTACCCGTTCTGTTCATATTGAGCCTCTTGTCGGATTCGAACCAACGACCCCGAGATTACAAATCACGTGCTCTGGCCAACTGAGCTAAAGAGGCTTTTAACAGCCGTTTCACTATTTACCGAGCGAAACGGCTGCAAATTTAGGGATTAATTCCGAACCGTAAAAGCTTTTGAGCTTATTTTTTCACTTTTGCCTCATTTTTTCCTTGTACTTCAGCAATTGTTTCGTCAAAGCTTCAACCGATTCGTCAATTGACTCTTCAAATGTATTACTTATCTTACTTGCAAAGATCTCATTGCTCGCAATAAGCAACTTAATTTGCGCCTCTTTATTCTCAACAGTTTCAGGTTTTACAACCTTTAATGCTACTTCTGCAGTTAATATTCCATCATAATATTGTTCCAGCTTGGATACCTTCTTCATAATAAAAGACTCCAGTTGCTGAGATGCATCAAAATGGATTGCTTTGATTTTAATTTCCATAATAACCTCCTTTTTTACGCCCTCGGATGGGCCTGTTTGTACTCTTTCTTCATTTTTTCAAAAGACACATGTGTGTAAATCTGTGTCGTGGAAAGCGATTCATGGCCAAGCAACTCCTTTACGGAATTAATTGCAGCGCCATGATTCAGTAACGCGGTTGCAAATGAATGACGAATAACATGCGGGCTTCTTTTTGAGAGAGAAGTGACCAGAGAAAGCTGATTTTTGACAATCTTATACACAAGCATAGGATAAAGCCTTTCCCCCTTTTCAGTAACAAAAAGATATTCACTTTGTACCGGGGAAGCAACCTTCTTGGCTTCAATATAGTTCAAAAGAAACGATCTCAGATGATGTCCAAATGGAATCAGCCGCTGCTTATTCCGTTTACCATCAACTTTGATTTGCATCTTATTAAAATCGATATCAGACTCCTTCAGACCAATCAATTCAGAGCTTCTGACTCCAGTCTCATAAAAGAATGAAATGATAAGTTTGTCACGCATTCCTCTAAAATCGGAAGGGAAAGATGCTTCATCCAACAAACGATCCATTTCCGGCTCTTTTACAAAAGAGGGGAGTCTTTTCACAGCCTTCACACTTTCGATCTTGCTCATCGGGCTGGTCTGAATACTTCCTTCTTTGACTAAATAAGTAAAGAAACTACGGAGCGAGCTTAATTTTCTATTGACAGAAGCTGGAGTATAACCATTGTCCATCAAATGAATTATCCATTGCCTTATTATCTGACTGCTAAATTCGCTATTATCAGACACGCCAAATTCTTTCTCAACATAATCCCCGAACTGTTCTAAGTCATTCCGATAGGAAATGACCGTGTGCCGTGAATAGCACCTCTCATAAGTCAGGTATGTCAAAAAAGAATCTTTAAGCATCATTCATCACTTTAGTTCTGAGCAACGAATGTAAGAGAAAAAAAGGAAATAAGCAAGAGAAAGGTGATTATTCTTCTATTCTTTGCAAATTTTGTACGTATACGGCACGTTCCTTTTGAATTCTCTTAACAACAGAAGGTTTGTCAAAGCACTGGCGTCTTCTGAGTTCTTTAACTACGCCGGTCTTTTCAAATTTTCTTTTGAACTTCTTCAAACATTTCTCGATGTTCTCACCTTCTTTTACAGGTACAATGATCATACTCTTGTTATTTAATTAGTAGTTAGTTATTTCATATTTGAGCCTGCAAAAGTATCAATTGTTTGGTTATTATCAAAACTTTCAGACAACAATTCTTTTAAAAAGGGATAATTGAAGTTTTCTATTGTCCAATAATTGACTGAAAGGTTATGTTCGCTCATATATTATGAGTAGTTTTGTACCTCAAAATCAAAAGTTTTCATGTAATGAGTCTGTCCATATCGCAAAGAATAGCGTCCATCCGCAAAGAAATGAAAGAAAATAGCCTGAGTGGCTATATTATACCCAGTAGCGATCCTCATCTAAGTGAATACCCGGCTGCGCATTGGAAAGCCAGAGGTTGGATCAGCGGTTTTGACGGTTCGTTCGGAACAGTTATTATTACCTTAAAAGAAGCAGCCTTATTTACCGATTCGCGTTACTTTCTTCAGGCAACAAGCCAATTGGAAAAGACGGGAATTACCCTTGTAAAAATGGGATTGCCAGACTCCCCTTCTTTCGCCGAGTGGCTCACCATGAAGTTACCAAAAGGATCATCTGTGGGCATAGACGCATGGGTATATGCTGCATCTGATGCTTTTGCTTTAGAGAAAGCACTCCTGAAAAAAGGGCTTTTCTTAAATTGGAAAACAGATCTCATCTCAAAAGTCTGGGAAGAGAGGCCCAAACTTCCTTCAGACCCAATCTTTATTTTCCCTGTTGAATTCAGTGGACGATCTTCAAAAGAAAAGATTGACCAACTTCGTACAATTATTGCACAAGAATGTTGCGACTACCTGCTCCTTTCAGCTTTGGATGAAATTGCCTGGACATTTAATATTCGTGGGAACGATGTAAAATATAATCCGGTCGCAATTTCATACGCTTTGATTTCGAAGGATGAAAGCATTTTATTCATATCTCCTGCAAAAATCAACAAAGAGGATCTGGAATACTTCAAAGAGGAGCAAATCCAACTGGCCGAATACAGTAAAATAGCGCACTTCTTGTCCCGTTTACCTGCAGGGTGCAAAATCATGCTTGACGCATCCAAAACAAATCTTTCTCTTTACAACTCAATTCCGGCTGAATGTGAGATTGCGAATCAGGTTTCGCCGGCCAACAGATTAAAATCAATCAAGAACGAGGTTGAAATCGAAGGATACAAGCAAGCCATGGTTTACGATGGAATTGCTTTAACCCGGTTTTTCATGTGGCTGGAAGAAAATGTCGACAAGGGAACCGTTACAGAATATACTGTCGGAGAGATGCTGAAAGAGTTCAGAAGTCAGCAACCTTATTTTGCCGGAGAAGGATTTGGCACAATAACCGGCTACAACGACCACGGTGCAGTCATTCACTATATTCCAACTCCGGACAATGCATATACCATTGCACGCTGCGGCACTTTACTGATTGATTCAGGCGGTCAGTATTTCAAAGGAACCACCGACATCACCCGTACTATTGCATTAAGTACTCCCTCAGAAAAACAGAAAAAAGATTTTACAATTATTCTCAAAGGGAATATTGCTTTGGGCACAGCTGTCTTTCCGCAAAAGACACGCGGTTCGCAAATTGACATCCTGGCGCGTAAAGTAATGTGGGAGAATGGAATCAACTACTTGCATGGTACCGGACATGGAGTCGGACACTTTTTAAATGTGCACGAAGGACCACAAAGTATTCGCATGGAAGAAAATCCGGTAGTACTGGAGCCGGGGATGGTTATGTCAAATGAACCGGGGATCTACAGGAACGGAGAATATGGACTTCGTATCGAAAATATGATTCTTATTAAAGAAAAGGAAGAGACAGCGTTTGGCAAGTTTTTCCAATGTGAAACCATAACACTTTTCCCTATTGATAAGAACCTGATTGCTAAGGAACTTCTGAATCAAGAAGAATTGAACTGGTTGAATAACTATCATCAGATGGTATTCGACAAACTTTCCCCCTTCTTAAATGAGGAAGAAAAAGAATGGCTCAAGAAGCAAACAGACGTTTTATGAAAGAGGGGCTGATTATTTTATTTTTCATCCTTTTCTTTGGATTTCGGGCTACTGCTGATCAACCTGAAGGATATCGGATTGAAATAAAGTGCCCTCAACTACCTGAGAAAAGAATTATTCTTTCGGAATGTATTGGAGGAAAGCTTTTTCCTGTAGATACACTGACCACCAACAAACGGGGAGTAGGTCTTTTTGAAGGAGAGAAATCTCTAAAAGATCGTTTCTGTTTTATCAAACTAACGCCATCACTCAGTTATGATGTTCTTGTCGGGCAAGAACAGATACTAACGATCAGTATGAGCGACACGTCCCGTCTGGACAATACCCGCATCAAAGGAGCCAGAGAATCATCTCTATTCGCCTCGTTTAAAACTCTTCTAAGCAAACAAAAAGAGAAAAAAGAGTCTCTTACAAAGGAACTAACCATTACCCGGGATAAGAAAAAGAGAGAGCGCCTGATCCGGAAAGTGAAGGATACGGATCAAAAGATGCTCTCCGCAATGAATAAACTCATAAATGAAAACAGAGGAAGTTTTCTGGCCACATTCATACAAGCCATTATCGCCCCTTCTAATTCAGAACCTGAAGCATATTTTGCAGCTATTGACCTGAGTGATGAACGATTATGGAATACTTTTTTTGTACCGCAGAAGGTAAACCGATGGCTAAAAATGGAACTGGGAAGCAAACCCGAAGCATTCGAGCAGAAATGCACATGGCTGATAGACAGGGCAAAAGGTAACAAACTTTGCGAACGGTATCTGATTGAAAAGATTTTCGTATTTGCCGAAGAAAGTCCTTTGATTGAAATGGAGAATCTGCGTTACAATTTAGAAGAGAAATACGTAGCTCAGCTAAAAGAGATATTCCCTTTTGAGCCTTTCGTATTAAGGATGGAAGAAGAAAAGGATCGGATCCGATCCTGTCGCATCGGACAGATTGCCAAGCCGCTCCGACTGTATGACTTCAATGACAATCCCATCCAAACAGACACCATCAAAGCCAGTCACACGGTTTTGTTTTTTTACGAACCGGATTGTGCCCATTGCCATGAGTCTGCACCTATATTATATAAGGAAGGCTTTGAACAGTTTCAGCAAGCCGGATTACAAGTTGTTGCTATCTGTCTGAGTGATCTAAAAGAAGAATGGGAAGCGTTCATTAATCAGCACGATTGTCATAAATGGATCAATGTGTGGGACCCCGAGCGCACATCCTATTTCTGGGAATACTACGACATATCCCGCACACCGGCTATTTATCTTTTGGACAGTAAAGGAACAATTATTGCTAAAAAGATCGAAGTACAAGCACTTATCAAATTACTAACAAATATATACTCAAAAAACTAGGAATATGGCACTTATAAAATCTGTCAGAGGCTTTACACCACAAATAGGAGCCAACTGTTATATCGCAGAAAACGCAACAATCGTTGGAGATGTCACCATTGGCAATGACTGTAGTTTATGGTTTAACACCGTACTTCGCGGAGACGTAAACACGATCAAAATTGGTAATCGGGTAAATATTCAGGATGGAGCCGTTTTGCATACCCTTTACGAAAAGTCAGTTATTGAGATTGGAAACGATGTGAGCATTGCACACAACGTTACTATCCATGGAGCAGATATCAAAGATGGAGCTTTGATTGGTATCGGAGCCACTGTTCTGGATCATGCAGTGATTGGAGAAGGAGCAATAATTGCAGCAGGAGCACTAGTCCTGGCCAACACGATTGTCGAACCCGGAAGTATCTATGCCGGAGTTCCTGCCCGATTTGTAAAGAAAGTAGATCCGCAACAATCAAAAGAGTTGAATCAGAAGATAGCCAACAACTATCTGATGTATGCGTCCTGGTACGACAAGGAAGAGGCAAAAGGGGAGAAGTAATATCGTCTTTTTTTACAAATTCAAAGCAGAAATAATCGTTTCCGTAGCTCCGAGATTTGCTTTTACATAGTCAGAGGAAGCGTTGCCATCCTTTTTGATTGCACCTTCCTCTCTTATATATCGATCAAGCAAACCGGACAGTTCCTCATAATTTCCGATACTGTGTCCGCCTCCCATGGCCATCAATTCTTTCGCCTCACGAAACTTATCATGATTGGGTCCAAAGATGACAGGCACACCATAGACTGCCGCCTCTATAATATTATGTATGCCGGCACCGAAACCTCCTCCGATATAAGCAACCTGACCATAGCGATAAATGGAAGAGAGCACTCCAAAGCAATCGACGATCAGACAGTCCACATGAGCTATATCTTCCTCATTGGACTGAGTATAACGGACAAAGGGACGTGTAATCTTGGATATGATGAGAGAGAGATGCTCTTCATGAATCTCGTGAGGAGCAATAATCAGCCTCATCTCGGGATGATTATTAAAATACTCAATCAACAGATCTTCATCTTTTGGCCAACTGCTACCGGCAACAAGAGTAAACACATTCTCTTTTTCAGAATCTCTTCTTTGAATAAAGGATTCTACTAAAGGAAGAGACTTAGACTGTTGCATAATCGCTTTTACCCGGTCAAAACGGGTATCTCCCACAATAGTCACATTATCAGTCAGGCCCAATCCGGCAAGAAGTTCCTTAGAACGCTGATCCTGTACAAAGAAATGTGTCACTTGCATCAACATCCTTCGGGCGATCAGTCCGTGTTTCTTAAAAAAGATCTGTCCGGGACGGAAAATCGATGAAACACTATACAACTGAATCCCCAACATCTTCATATACATAAAATAGTTGGGCCAGAACTCATATTTGATGAAAAGAGCTTTCTCCGGACGTACTAACAGAAAAAAACGGAGCACATTGAGTAAGGTATCAAAGGGCAGATAGCATATAATATCGGCTTTGGAATACTCTTTTCTTACTTCATAACCGGAAGGAGAGAAGAAGGTCAACAAAATCTTATATTCCGGATGTTCTGCTTTGATCTTCTCAATCAGGGGACGCCCCTGTTCAAACTCACCCAAAGAGGCAGCGTGTACCCAGATATAACGGTCTTCCTTGTTTACTTTCGATTTCAGGATCCCCCATGTGGCATGCTGACCTTTGATCATCTTTCTCGCTTTTTTGTTAAAAAGCGACGCAAAGCGAATAGTAAGGCCATACAATACAATACCGAAATTATACATGATATTTGATTTATTTCGAGTCGTTCTAAAAAGTGTATTTTCTCTTATTATGAAGCTTGCCGTTGTCCAGCTGAACCTGAAGAACAAGTTTTTGCTGCCAACTGACAGTACCTCCCTGACAATGGAATGTTGCTCCTATATTACACCGGGCAAACCGATTGTTTATCAGTTTGTAGTATATATCAGTCCGGCTATAGGATGTTGAGCGGTAAAAGGCGTCGTTCCAGTAATACGCACCGGCACCCAAATCGCCAAATCGTTGCTGACTATCTCCCAGATAAAGTGTCTCTTCGAAGAGAATCTTTTTCCATCCCAGGCGAAACTCAGCCAACATTCCGATGGGAAGTTTCCAGTCGCCGATTGCACGGTTACGTTCCAAACCGGCAAGTGGACCAATCTGAAACAGCAAAGAATCGAAAGAGCTCTTTCCTGACAAGTCTATACCTACAAAAAGGCTGGACACACCATAATCCTGAATAGACATGCTTGCCGGTGGATTCTTGACTTTCGCATAGTGATAGTAATAGCCACGCATGCCGCCAAACAGTAACTTATAATTATACTTAGCAGCCCCTCCAACCATAAATTGCTCTCTTTGAGTGAGGGTCTGACGGGAAGTCCAATCCAGAAACAGTTCGGCGTAATCACGGGAATTACCCCACTGGAAAGTTAATCCCTGAATATTCGGACGATAATAACGAATAGAATCAGAGAAAAACGCATTGGAATACTCACCTCGTAGATAATCTCTGGAGAAAGAGCCCAAAGAAAACCGGAAAGAAGGAACTGTATATTGATAATAGGCAGTAACTAAACCCTTCTGAAAAAGATCAGGTGCCCCCCACTCCAACAAGCCACCGATTCCAACATGCAAAGACTGCTTCTTATTCAGCTGCCAGCCGAGATGCGGTTGAATCCACATTCCAGCCATTGTCTGAGAAATACGATTGGGAGAATCATATTCCTGATTATCAAAAAAACCAAAAGTAGTGACCCCCCACTCTGTTTTTTGGGGATAAGCTCTCTGTGAAAAACCAACGATGAGAGCAATCAATACTCCTGAAATAAATTTTATTTTCATCCAATAGTTGCAACAGCCCGCTCAATCCGTCTGATCGTTTCCTCTTTACCGAGAATATCTGTTATTTCAAAGATATGAGGTCCCTTCCCCTCGCCGACCAGAGTCAGGCGAAAAGCATTCATAACATTCCCCAGATGATATTGATTCGTGGTAACCCAGTTCATCACAACTTCTTCTGTCTTTTGAATGGAAAAATCATCAATGCCTTGTAAAAGAGCAACTAATTCTCTCATCTGAGCCGGAGTATCTTCCTTCCATCTTTTCTTGATCGTCTTTTCATCGTACTCGACAGGAGCTACAAAAAAGAAAGCACACGGCTCCCACAAGTCTTTTACAAAAGAGACACGATCTTTCATTAATGCCGCCACTTTCACGACCATTTCAAAAGGAGCTTCCACATTGTGAGCCTGAAGTTGGGGCAACATCATCCGTGCCACTTCATCGTTATCCTTCATCAGAAGGTATTTATGATTAAACCACTTACCCTTCTCATAATCAAAGCGGGCACCGTTCTTGCTACACCGTTCAATGGAAAAAAGTTTAATCAGGTCATCCATTGAAAATAGTTCTTCATCATTACCCGGATTCCAGCCAAGCAGTGCAAGGAAATTAACAACAGCTTCAGGAAAATAGCCTGCTTCACGATAACCGGATGAGAGTTCTCCTGTTTTAGAATCCTTCCAGTTCAGAGGGAAAACAGGGAAACCAAGGCGGTCTCCATCGCGTTTACTCAGCTTTCCATTTCCATCAGGTTTCAGCAAGAGAGAGAGATGTGCAAATTGAGGCATGGTATCCGACCAGCCAAAATATCTGTAAAGAAGTACATGCAAGGGAGCTGAAGGAAGCCATTCTTCGCCGCGGATGACATGGCTTATTTCCATCAAATGATCATCCACGATATTTGCCAGGTGATAAGTCGGCAGTTCGTCCGCAGATTTATATAACACTTTATCATCAAGCACAGAAGAATTGATCACCACTTTGCCGCGGATCAGATCGTTCACTTCGATATCTTCGTTCGGTTCCACTTTTGCGCGAACCACATACTGTTGTCCGTTGGCAACAAGCTGATCCACCTCCTCTTTCGTAAGAGTCAACGAATTGCGCATCATCATCCGGGTAGAGGCATCATATTGAAAGTTGGGCATCTCTGCACGTTTCGCATCCAGTTCGGCGGGAGTGTCAAAAGCAATATAGGCATGTCCGCTCTCCAACAACTGATCCACGTAAGTTTTGTAAACAGAACGTCTTTCGGATTGACGATAGGGCGCAAACGGGCCTCCTATGCCCACACCTTCGTCAAATGTTATACCCAACCATTTGAATGATTCAATGATATACTCTTCCGCTCCCGGAACAAAACGGGTCGAATCGGTGTCTTCTATCCGAAGGATAAACTCACCACCCGATTGCTTCGCAAACAGATAATTATACAATGCGGTACGTACACCGCCAATATGTAATGGTCCGGTAGGACTGGGAGCAAAACGAACTCTGACTTTTCTTTCCATGCTGTACAACTGAATTATAGGGTGCAAAAATACTCTTTTTTCCTCTACTATGAATGATTTTAAGAGATTCAATGATTTTTCGAAGAAAAAAGGACGCTATCTCTACATTATTTAGTACTTTTCGGCAATAAATCGTTCATATGGAACAGACAATACAGACAAATACTGGACGGAAAAGGAATAAAATCATTAAAAGGATTGTTCTTTTTGTCAGTTCAGCCATATTAATAGCCTATTTCTTCCCTCGGGATATACAATTCAGATACACCTTTATAGAAGGCAAACCGTGGAAATACGAGTTTCTCACTGCTCCTTTCGATTTTCCGATCTATAAATCGGAAGAGGTTTTGAAAAACGAAAAAGACAGTATAACAGATGGTTTCAACCCATACTTCAGGATAGAGAAACAGATACAGACCGACAATCTGAAGCAATTACGGGCCGATTACTTCGCCACACTGCACAGGACGATACCACTATCGTACTTGAATTACATAGAAAAACAATTAACTGAAATATACAATAAAGGGATCATTCACGCGGCAACTTCAGATTCGTTGATCCGCTCCGGAAAGAAACTTGTGCGTCTTGCTGAGGATAACATTTACAAAAGCCATGCGATAAATCAGATGTACACGGCAACTTCAGCCTATGAAACTATTATAAACGAAGCTCCCGCCACACTTGACAAAGAGCTGCTTAAATCCTGCAACCTGAATAATTACATTCATGAGAATCTCTTTCTGGACAGCAAGACTTCGGAAAAGATGCTTCAGGCTATGTTAGAACACATCTCGCTGGCGAGTGGACTGGTACAATCGGGCGAACGTATCGTGGACAAAGGTGAAATCATCAGTCCGACGACCTATTCCATCTTACACTCGTTAAAACAGGTCTCCGATTCACAAAAGAGTTCGAAGACTCATCTCTATACTGTGTTTATCGGACAGCTGTTTATAATCGGGATAATGCTATTTTCGCTCTATCTGTTTCTGCTGCTGTTCCGCATAGAGTTGTTCAGAAGCGTGCGCGATATTTCTTTCATTCTGATGCTGGTCGTCGTACTTATTGTGGTTACCTGCATTGCGGTATCGACGCGGTTTTTGACGGTCTATCTGATTCCTTTTTCTATTTTGCCGATTATCCTTTGTACCTTCTTCGACTCGCGCACGGCACTCTTCACACATATGGTAACGGTAATGACTGCCTCATTTATCACGCCTTTTCCCTTTGAATTTCTGACTATGCAGATTGCAGCAGGTATGACTGCGGTATTCAGTCTGCGCGATCTGACCCAGCGTTCGCAACTCGTTACCTCTGCCATGTATATCTTTCTCACCTATTGTCTCATCTATACCGGTGTCTCTCTGATTCAGGAGGGCGACTGGTCAAAGATCAATATCAGTATGTATGGTGCTCTGGGTATCAATTCCGCGCTTATCATGTTTGCTTATGTCTTGATATACATCTTCGAGCGCACATTCGGATATCTTTCCACGGTAACGCTTATTGAATTGCAGAATATCAACAATCCGGCTTTACGCAAACTCTCAGAAGAGTGTCCGGGCACGTTCCAGCACTCTTTGCAAGTGGGAACACTGGCGTATGAAGCCGCGCGACATATCAATGCGAATGCACAGATGGTACGTACCGGAGCTTTTTACCACGATCTCGGGAAAATGAAGAATCCCGCTTTCTTCGCAGAAAACCAGGTCGGGATTAACCCACACAACGAACTTTCCTTCGATGAGAGTGCCCAAATTATTATCAGCCATGTGAATGACGGTGTCAAACTGGCTGAGAAATACAATCTGCCCCTCCCGTTGATCGATTTTATACGAACACATCATGGGGCAAACAAAGTTCGCTTCTTCTATAACTCCTTTAAGAACAAATATCCGGACAAGGAGATCGACGAATCGTTATTTACCTATCCCGGTCCGATTCCTTTCTCCAAGGAAACAGCGATTTTAATGATGGCCGACGCGGTAGAAGCAACTTCCCGGAGTTTGCAGGAATATACCGATGAGTCTATCTCATCGCTGGTGGAAAACACGATTGACACACAGATTGCCGAAGGTGCTTTTAAAAACTCTCCGATCACATTCAAGGATGTGGAACGTGTCAAGAATGTGTTCAAGAAACGTCTGAAGATTATTTATCACACACGTATCAAGTATCCCGAACTGAAAGAAAAGCGGACAGTCTGATTCCTATCCTGATTCAAAACGATACGGATTGCTTCATCGTTTCACAGTTGTGAAACGATGAAGCAATCCGTATAAAAGTTTAAAGACTTCCGTATGATTTTGCAAACCCTTCAGGACGAAAAAATCAAGACATACGGCCGCTTTTTAAAAACAAAAAGGAGATTGCGGGTCAAGCCCGCAATGACGTTCAAAAGGTTCGCAATGACGCACAGAGGAAAGTGCTTTGGCATGCGGAGCACATATCGCGGATGGGCGAAAGCTTACGGGGAGCGTGCGAAAAACGTACAGAGGGTGCAAAATAGAGAGTAATCCGTTTTAGCTCTTGCGAAGTTCCTCTAAGAGACCATCACAGGCATCTTCCAACAGATCCAGCACCATCTCAAAGCCGGAATGACCTCCGTAATAGGGATCAGGCACATGATCCATCTGTATCCGCCGGCAGTAATCTGTCATTCGACGAATCTTTTTCGCTTCTTCCAGGCCCGGAGCACGCTGTTGAAGTTCCTCGATGTTGGCATCATCCATACCGATGATCAGATCAAAGGAGAAGAAATCTTCTGTTTCAATGGGTCTGGAACGTGAGATCAACTCATAGCCACGTTTTCTCGCATGGATACGCATCCGTTCATCCGGCAAGGAGCCCTGATGATAACTCAATAAGCCTGCGGAGTCAATTTCAACACACTGTTCCATTTCAGCTTGCTCTACCAATGCTTTCATAATGGCTTCCGCCGATGGGGAGCGGCAAATATTTCCAAGACACACAAAGAGGATCTTGACCGGTTTCTTCTCAATTTTATTCATACAAATCGTTCAATAGCGCTCAAAAGTATAAAATAAATCATTGTCGGAACCGTTTCTTTGGTTAAAGAGAGGTAATCTTCGGACGGAATGAACGCCGAAAAGATTTTAACTTCCTTCTTACAACAGTTACAGATATGATCTCTATCCTGATCCCAACCTACAAACAAGCGTGCTACACTCTCGTTGAAGAGCTTCACCGGCAGGCAACTGCTCTGGGTGTGCTTTTTGAAATTCTCGTCGCAGATGATGCTTCGCCTGAACCACACAAAACCGCAAACCGGCAGATCAATTGCCTGGAGCATTGTCGTTTCATCGAACTGAAAGAGAATCTTGGAAGTGGCCGGATTCGTAACTTTCTCGGACGGGAAGCAAAATATCCCCTTCTCGTGTTTCTTGACGCAGATACAATACCCTGCGACGCTTCCTTTTTACGGCGGTATCTGGATTGGCCTATGAAGGATGTTGTGGCTTGTGGTGGCGTTCGTTATCGGGTGAAGACACCCCTGCCGGACCGTACGCTGCGTTACAAATATGGCATCAATGTGGAACAGAATATCTGTGAGAAGGGAGAGCGATCTTCTTCCGTCCCTTTCATTTCAATCAATTTTTCAATCTCCAAAGCGCTGTTTGAGCAATATCACTTTGACGAAGCCTTTTCTGGCTATGGACACGAAGATACGCTTTACGGCATACAGCTGCAACAAAATGGAATTACATACAGATATATCAACAATCCGGTGTTTCATGAGGTTCCGGATACTAACCGCGCTTTTCTGTTGAAAACAGAGAGAGGAATAGAGAATCTGGCTGTACATTACGATCTTTTTGTCGGACATGTGCGTCTGCTGAATACACATCAAAGGATCTGCAAACTGAGACTTAACTCTCTTTTGGCTCTCACTTTCAGAGCCGGAAAGATTCTCATGGAATTAAATCTGTTAGGGAAACATCCTTCGTTGAAGCTCTTCGCCTATTACAAACTGGCCTACCTCTGTCAGCTTACATCGGATCAACATCGTAATAGACAACAAAGGATTTAAATCCCTGCTCCCTGCGCAACTCATCAATGGTTCGTCCGAGATAGAGGCGGATCTTCTCCAACGAGGCCTCCGGTTCGATCTTTATGACTATTTTCTGAATATAATAGGTTTGCACCCGTCCAACAGGAGGTTGATCGGGTCCCAGTATTCTGGCACCAAAAACAGCGCGTAACTTTTGCGCAACTACTTCGGCTTGAGTCATTGACAATTCGCGATCTTTATTCTTGATGTACACATTGACCATGCGACAGAAAGGAGGATAATTGAACTTCTTTCTGTCTTCCATCTGCGCCAGATACATGCCGGAATAATCATTGTTGCGCACCTGACCGATGATCTGATGGTTTGGCTGATTGGTTTGCACAATGACATTACCTTGTTTGTTTTTTCTTCCCGCACGCCCCGACACCTGCGCCATCAATTGAAAAGCACGTTCATGCGCGCGAAAATCGGGATAGTTAAGTAACTGATCCGCATTTACCACCCCCACAATGCTTACGTTATCAAAGTCAAGTCCTTTGGATATCATCTGCGTGCCGATAAGGATATCAATCTCTCCGTTTTCAAAGTCGGACAGGATCTTCTGATAGGATTTACGGCTTCGGGTCGTATCCGTATCCATACGTCCCAAGCGGGCATCCGGAAATAACAGTTGTATATCATCTTCAATCTTTTCGGTGCCGTATCCTTTATAACTCAGTGTCTTGTTGTCGCAGGAAGGACAACTCCGGGGCACCGGATAGACCGATCCACAGTAGTGACAGACCAGCTGATTGATCCCTTTGTGATAGGTCAGCGATACATCGCAATGATCACATTTAGGCACCCAGGAGCAGGAAGGACATTCCACCATTGGTGCAAACCCTCTGCGGTTCTGAAACAGGATCACCTGTTCCTTGTGGGTAAGCGCCTCTTTTATTCCATCCAGAAGAGGTTCGGAAAAGATTCCTCTTGCCATTTTCTTCCTGCGCTGCTCCTGCATATCCACTGTCGTAATCTTGGGCAAGGCTATCTCCTGAAATCGCTGGAAAAGTTCGACAAGTCCATACTTCCCGTTCTTCACATTATGATAGGTTTCGAGTGAGGGAGTGGCAGTACCGAGCAGCACTTTCGCCTGCAACTGATGCGCAAGCATGATCGCGGCATTGCGCGCATGGTAGCGCGGCGCAGGATCGTTCTGCTTGTAACTGGTCTCATGTTCCTCGTCCACAATGATAAGTCCCAGATTGGTAAATGGAAGAAACAAAGAGGATCGTACACCGACTATGACCCGGCTCCCTTTCTGATGAAGCAGATTATTCCATATCTCCACGCGTTCATTGTCTGAGAATTTGGAATGATACACCGCAAGATCCGAACCGAACACACGAAGGAGACGCTCTGTGATCTGAGTGGTGAGTGCGATCTCGGGCAACAGATAAAGCACCTGTTTGCCTTTTCGCAGGTACTCCTGCATAAGATGGATATAAATCTCAGTCTTTCCGCTGGATGTTACTCCATGAAGGAGCACCACCTCTTTTTCCTTGAACGCACTATGTATGGATTGCAAGGCTTCCTGTTGAATCTCATTCAACGAAAGAGCTTGCTGTTCTTCGGCTTCAAGCGACTCCAGCCGCGGTATCTCTTTTTTATACAGTTCGAATACACCTTTGTTTACGAGAGTGCGAAGAATGGAAGAAGAGCCATTGACCTTCTGGAGCAGCTCTTTTCTGCTCACCTCTTTGGGCTCAGCTGAGGAGAAATAACCGGAGCAACTGATATATCCCATCAGCAAACTGAGTTGCCTGGGAGCTCTGCCCAAGGTGTCAAAGAGCTCTTTCATGGAAGATTCATCTCTGTAGGTCGCTGCAAGAGCAATGTATTGTTCTGTCTTTTGCTGAAAGCCCTCTTTCAGCTCTTCACTGACGATGATTGCCCCTTTCTCGATCAACGAACGGAGCAGAGGAAGGAGGTTTTTTATTCCACTCTCTTTTTGAAGCTCAGCGATCTTCATTTCATCATGAGTTTCAAGGAGTTCCAGCAGCATTGATTCTTTCTCTGTGAGATTTGTCTCCGGATCAAAATCCATATTGTACATGACCGACGTTTCACTTTCAATGCGCAGACCGGACGGGAATGCAGCTTTATAGACATCTCCTGTCGTACATAGATAATAAGTAGCCATCCATTGCCAGAAGCGTAGTTGCTGACGTGTGACCACCGGCTTATCATCCAGCACGGCAAGTAATGGTTTGGTTTGAATTCCTGAGGGGTACTGTTGATGAACACGAAGGACTATACCGGTATAAAACTTCTTTCCAAAAGGCACAACAACCCTGAAACCTTCTTCCAGAGGTATCTCAGGATCTGTCACCGCATAGGTATAACTACCGGCAAGCGGGAGGGGCAATATAACGTCAATAAACTTTTGCACGGATAGAAAAAAAGTCACTGCAAGACAGTACTTGCAGTGACCGTTATTTTAAATAGTCTCAAATCAGAAATAATATGCCGCACTTACAGAGAAGACTCTGTTCTTAGCGCTAAAACTGCTCACTGCTCCTCCTAAGTTACCGTTTGTAATCTCTTTCTTAGCAGCATCTTTCAAACCCCAGCTGTATTGAATACCCACCTGAAGATGGCTCAACAGTTCGACGCCGGCACCCAGATTTACACCGAGATCCAGGTCATTGTAGAAGTTCGATTTGTTAATCTCGCTGGAAGTTATTCCTACCATATCTGACAGTGAACGTTTACCGGAAATCGCGTAGCTCAGATAAGGCCCCGCAGATACATAAGCTCCGGCAACCAACAGCGAGAACTTGTATTTCAGATTGACAGGAAGATCAAGATAATGAACCTTATCCTTTACAGAAAATGAAGCGGCACCAAGATCAATGTCGTAGTTGCTTCCTTTTTGAGAATATAATAAAGAAGCTTCGAGGCCAAGTCCGATCACCGGGATCATGTATTCAACTGAAGGGCCGATAAAGAAGCCGGTCATGTTTTTAGCACTCAATGTGTTACTCACACCGGATGCACTAAAATCAGACAAATAATTGTTCGTCAGATTCAATCCTCCTTTTATACCCCGCGAAAATTGTGCGTGAGCGGGAACAACTGCTATCAGGACCATTGCGAAAGCCGCAAGTAATGCTTTTGATTTTCTCATACCTTTCTGTTTTATTTGTGACTAATCAGGTTAATATCTTGAAACTATTATATCCGCAAATATATACTATTTTTTCAAGATCAACCTATTCTTCTTCATTATTTATAACAGAACACAAAGGAAGTAATCCCGGGCTAAAGCAATGAAAAAAAAAGATTACTCCAAAGTAATGTGTTGTACATGTATTTCCTCGTGTAAGAAAACAGAAGCAGAATCACTGAACTTCTCTTCCGATTCGGTGGTAAAGAACGAACAGGTGCCTCCCTTTGAACAACGTTTGTCCATCTCGGGATGACGATGGAGATAATCGGCGAGGCTGCGTGAGACATACTCTCCCTGTTCCAAGAGCCGGACATGCTCCGGTACATATTGACTAATCTTATTGATCAACAAGGGATAGTGCGTACAACCGAGTATTATGGTATCAATCAAAGGATCTTTCTGCAGAAGTCTGTCCAGATCCTTACGGACAAAATAATCAGCTCCGGGCTGATCAAATTCACGATTCTCAACCAACGGCACCCACATCGGACAAAATTCGCTTTGCAGCGAAATGGAAGGAAAGAGTTTTCCTATTTCTATGACATAAGAACCGGAACGAATGGTTCCTTCCGTACCAAGAATACCAACATGACCATTGCGGGTAACCTCTCCGATAGCCTCAACGGTGGGACGTATCACGCCCAGCACTCTGTTTTCAGGAGCTGTATGAGGCAGATTGATTTGCTGAATAGAACGCAGTGCTTTGGCGGAGGCTGTATTGCATGCAAGTATAACGAGCGGACATCCCATCTCAAAAAGACGGCGCACTGCCTGCCAGGTAAATTCATACACGACCTCAAAAGAACGGGTGCCATAGGGTGCACGGGCATTATCACCCAAATAAATAAAGTCATATTCAGGCATGGAAGCAAGAAACTGACGCAAGATAGTCAGTCCTCCATAGCCGGAGTCAAACACACCAATGGGCGTTTTTGTGGAATTGCTCATCATGTTAATCACTTTTTGAAACGTTTCCTTTAAGCGCAAAGAGGCTATCCCCACCGGAGACAGCCTCTTTGAATTATCTTCTGACTGTTATTGCAAATTGAATTTCTTCTTCATCAGAGGCGTCAAATCGATACTCTTATCTGAATAATAGAGTAATGCCGGTGCTTCAAAAACATAGATCAATCCTTGTTCCGCTGCTACATCCTTGATAGCCACGCGAACTTTCTCCTTGATCGGAGCTATCAATGATTCGCTCTGAGTCTGAAGATCTTGATAGGCTTGTTCACGGAAGTTAGTAATCTTCTGTTGCAATTCAGTGATCTCCTGGGTTCTTCTCGATTTAATTGTTGGAGGAAGTGTATCTGATTGCGTAGCAAGTTCTGTATATTTTTTATTAAACTCTTCGTTAAGTTTAGACAACTCCGCTTCATATTTATTTTGCAGATCTGCCAGTTTCTTCTGCACTTCTTTGGTTTCAGGAAGACTTTCCATAAAAGTTCCTGTGTCTAAATGTCCAAACTTCAACTCTGCAGTTTGTGCATAACTTCCTGTGGTTAACACACAGAAAAGAACAACTAAAATTTTCTTCAACATACTATTAATCTTTAAAATGTAATTATCTGGTTCAATTATATTGGCTGCAAATGTACTTATTTATTTTGAATAACCTAGTTTTACAAGTACCTCATTACTAATATCAATCTTGGGAGAGGCGAAAATGATATTCACTCCGGAGGCTCTGTCCAGGATCAACTGATATCCTTTGTCCTCAGAAAGTGTTTTTACAGCTTCATAAATCTCATCCTGTATCGGTTTCATCAGACTTTCTCTCTTTTTGTAGAGTTCACCGTCCGAACCAAAGTATTTTCTTTTGAGCTCCTGAGCTTCTTTCTCTTTGGCAATAATGGCATCTTCTTTCTTCTTTTTCATCTCGGCAGACAAGAAGACTTGTTCCGCCTGATACTCTTTATACATTGTCTGCACCGCTTCAAGCTGTACCTGAACTTCTGCTTCCCATTTCTTGGAGACCTGTGCCAGCTGTTCGTTAGCCATCTCATACGCCGGAATATTCTTCAAAATATATTCCATATCAATCAATGCTATTTTCTGGGCGGAAGCCGAAAAAGACATTGCCATCATCACAAACAAAGCAATAAATAATCGTCTCATAATCATATACTATTATTGTTTAAAACTCTTGTCCAATTACAAAGTGGAACTGACTCTTGCTATTATCATAGCTGTTGTTGATCTTATCAAATCCATATCCATAGTCAATACCAAGCATTCCGACCATCGGGAGCATGATACGCAAACCAATACCGGCAGACCGTTTCAACTCAAATGGATTGAAATTTTTAAAGCTTGTCCACGCATTACCTGCTTCGACAAATCCCAATGCATAAATATTCGAAGCATTAGACAGCATCAGTGGATACCTGAGCTCAAGCGCCAATCTTGAATAGGCATTACCATATCCTTTAGACGTCAAAGATCCATTTTCATAACCTCTGAGTCCCACCGTTTCCACTGCATACGTCGAACCATATCCTGTCATTCCATCACCACCGACACTGAATGTTTCGAACGGCGACTTTTTATTCTTATTGAAATAGCCGACAAAACCAAAATCCGCACGAGTCATCAACACCAGCTTCTCGTTGTTAGACAAGGAGGTAAAAGTCTTTGAAAGGAATTTCCACTTATGATATTCAATAAACTTAAACTTCTCTTTGTTGGACATTTTGGGGTCTGAATAATCTTTGCCGTCAAATAAAGAATAAGGAGGGGTCACTTGCAAAGAGAGAGAGAAAGTGGAACCATCACGCGGGTAAATAGGATTAAACACAGAATTACGACCAAGTGTGAAATTCAGATTGATATTGTGGCAAGAACCATCCGTGATGAGAAAATATTGCCAGTTGCTCAACTTATAGTTCTGATAGGCAAGTTCGGAATAAAAAGTAAAGAAGTCATCCGGCCAGCTTAAACGCCGTCCTGATCCGACGGATACACCAAACAGTCTGATATACTTATCCGGATCCGACTCCATCGCTGCCAGGTTGGAACTGTAATCGCTGTTGTAACCTCCATAAAGATAGTTATAATAGTACAAGTTATTACTACTGTTGTAGTATCGCGAACTCACATCCGTCTGATACGTATAGTGCGCATTAATCGAAAGCGAGTTCGGACGTTTGCCTCCTAACCATGGTTCCAAAAATGAAACGCTGTATGATTGGTAATAGACACCGTTTGTCTGAGCACTGATTCGGAAAGTCTGACCTTCTCCCTGCGGAATAATTCCTTTTCGGTTTTCTTTCTTAAAGAGATTTTGGATTGCAAAATTGGAAAACTTAAATCCCAGCTGACCAATCACACCCGTATTTCCCCATCCGAACGACAACTCTACCTGGTCATTAGCTTTCGACTCAAGTTTATAAATGATGTCCACATTGCCATCTTCTTCATTTACTTTAAATTCTTGTCCGAGCGTTTCCGGGTTAAACTGGCCTGTCTGAGCAAGTTCTTGCAAAGAACGTACCAATTGCGACTGGTCATACATTTCTCCCGGCTTTGTACGAAGCTCCCGACGGATCACATGTTCATACAACCGGTCATTACCCTGAATCTCAATTTTATTGATCGGAAACTGCTTGCCTTCGAAAACACGCAACTCCAGATCCACCGAATCATTTTCCACATTTACTTCTACAGGCATAATGTGAGCCATCAGATAACCGTTGTTTGTATACATATTGGCTACCGCATCCTGATCTTTCGGACCTCCCTTCAGACGTTCCCAAAGTAATTTCTGATTATAGACATCCTTCGGCTTGAGACGCAGCAGGGCAGACAAGAGTGCTGTATCATAAACAGTATTACCGACCCATTTTATATCGCGGATATAATACTTCTCTCCTTCTTCAATCTTCATAAAAATGTCTACAGTCTTCTCACTGAACGGGAAAACACTGTCTTTCACTATCTGCGCATCACGATATCCCAATTCGTTGTATTTTTCGATGATCAGGTTTTTGTCATTCTCATACTCTTCCGGAATAAATTTCTTTGACTTGAATATATTGCGGAGCTTTCCTTTCTCACTGGTCTTCTTCATCGCTTTTTCGATCTTATTCTCAGACAAAGCTTTGTTGCCGACAATGATTATCTCGTGTACTTTGATCTTTGTCTTCTTATCGACGTTGATCGTGACAATCTGTTCGTTCTCTTTAGATAAATCATCTTTCTGTGAAATATTCACTTCAACATTCTTGAATCCTTTATCTTCAAAATACTTTTGAATTCTAGCTTTGGCCAGTCCTATCAAGTTTGGAGTAATCTGACTTCCTTTATAAAGACCGATCTGTGGTTCAAGCTCCTCTCGCTCGGACTTTTTTAATCCTTCAAAGACGATCTCTGAGATACGGGGTGATCGCTGGAGACGGATATTCAACCAGATTCTGTTTCCCACAATCTTTGTTGCTTCAATACCAACATCAGAGAAAAGACCGTTTTTCCAATAGTTACGCACAGCCTTTGAGATTTCAGTTCCTCCCGGAAGTACAATCTCTTCTCCCTTTTCGAGTCCGGAAATACCAATAACCACCTGATTATCATAATCCGGAACACCTGATACAGTTATATCTTCAATGATATATCTCTTATCCGCTACTGTATAATCAATCACAGGCAAAGAATCGGAAACGATCTGTGCTGCCAGGGAAAAATCAAACAAGGTAAAACAAATAACCGCAGCTATTAGCTTGTAAATACTTGGTTTCTTCATACTATATTTGCTCGCTCGTCTTCCCGAAGCGGCGTTCTCTCTTTTGATAATCACAAATAATTTTATAAAAATCTTCCGCACGAAAATCAGGCCAGTACAAGTCAGGGAAAAACAGTTCTGTATATGCTGCCTGCCAAAGCAGGTAATTACTGATACGATATTCTTTTCCGGTACGGATCAACAAATCCGGATCAGGTATTTCACTGGTTGAAAGATGAGCAGAAAAAGTGGCCTCATCAATTGCCTCCACATTCAGTGTCCCCTCCTTCACTTGCAGAGCAATCTCTTTTGCCGCATTGGTTATTTCCCAACGTGAAGAGTAGCTTAATGCGAGTATCAACGTCATTCCCGTATGGGAAGCAGTCTCACGCATGCAATTCTCTAGTCTTTCTCTCACCGGAATTGGCAAGCGTGATAAATCGCCAATAGCCCGCAAGCTGATATTATTCTTTTTGAAGGTTGGCGATTCACGTTCAATCTGCGTGATCAGTAAAGACATCAGCGCATCAACCTCCTCCTTGGGACGATTCCAGTTTTCTGTCGAAAAAGTATATAAAGTAAGGTATCTGATGCCTAGCTCTGCAGCAGTTTCTGCTATAGACCGCACAGATTCTACACCCTCGATATGTCCTTTATAACGTTCCATTCCTTTCTCTTTCGCCCAACGCCCGTTGCCATCCATAATGATGGCCACATGCTTTGGCAAAACGGAACAGTCGATCTGATTTTTATACGACATTCATCAATCCTTTTAGTTATTATTACATCTTCTAATCCGGGACATAAAATCGTAAGAGATAGAAATCATCGTAAACGAATACCAGTCTTTATTCTTTAACCATGAACTTTTTATCTCATACGGGTCTGCCAGAGATAGCCGGTTTGATCCTTTCACATCATCCAGCTTATCGGAAAAGAATTTATGCATGGAAAATTCCAATCCGATATTCAGCCGTGGAGCCAACTTATATTTCACTCCCGCTCCAAACGGAAGATTGACTCCAAAACCGGTACTATTTTCTCCGGTTGCAAGAGCTACGCCCAGCCCTGCAAAAATATAGGGAGAAAACCGCTTGCAGTTTCGCAGATTATAACCATAACCATTGAAGTTAAATTCAAACTGCCCTCCCACATTATAAATATCTTTCCCAAAAGAGATCTCTTGTCCAAGAGGGAAAGCATTCCCAGAAGTTTTTGTATCACCCGATACTTTCGCCCGCGTAGCATCCACTTTCAGTGAATAGCGTGGATTGAAATTATATCTCCACAGCACGCCAAATGCAGACTCTGTATTCCGGAAAAAACCGGTTGTATTGGCATCTCCCATATAGAAGCTACCACCTCCATGCACGCCCAACTCCATCATGTACTCTTCCTGTGCCTGAAGCATTACAGGAAAAATCAACAGCAGAAGCAGAGCTGTGAATTTCTTAATATGGTGTAGTGGTTTCAATTTCAATAACGAAGTTACATTCTATACTGTATGCAAACGTACAAATCGAATCAAAATTACATAGCACTACTTAAAATTTCACAACCTATAGAGAAAAACCATACTTATTCATTCTTCCACGCCAAATATCTGTCAATGGAGTAGCATAGTCTTTCGAGCCCCCATAAACCGAAATTACATTATTTTCATCCACAATGAACGAAGCATTCATTCGAGGATCATAATTGGGCGGAAATATTTTTTTGGTTTCTGCTTCTATCCAGTTTGATCCACCATCCCGTGAATACCAGACCGTTCCGTCACTGGTTGCAGACTGACTCTTGATTCCGCCTGCAAGATATAAGACCTTGTCGTATTGATACAAGCTTGCTCCGGTTCTTCGTCCATAAGGCACTTCCTTAGCTATCAAAGCGTTCCATTCATCAACGGTTAAGATCTCTGTAGCCTTATTGCTGGTCAGATTGGCCCAATTCAACCCATCCTGAGTACTCCAAAACATCGTCGTATATACATTATCCGTAGATGTACTGTTAAAGATAAACTTGCCATCGTAGGAGGGGTAACTTATTCCATAGCCCAAGCCGGTCGTCAGTACCGATACCCCGGTGCTGGTTGTATAATTGGCTGTGGCTTGTCCCCGCACAGGAAATCCGAGTGGAACCACGCTTTTGCTATATTCTATTGTCACGAAATCAGGAGTAGTGAAGAAGCGAAGATAACCGGCAGCATCTTCTGCTATACCGCAAACCTTCCCATCCACAGCACCGACAAGATAACAGAATGAGTCTTTTACAGCTGTCATATCAACGTTAGACCAGTTGGATCCATCGCCCGACACATGCAAACTCTTGTTTAATGTGTTATACACATAAAGTTTATTTCCTGCCACAGAAAGTCCTCCAAACTGAGTTCCAAGTGCCAATCCACTCAGGGCGTTTTGTGTCCAGGTATTTCCTTTATCGCCCGAAACATAGAGCTGAGGAGTTGTCGATGAAGAATAGCTATACATCCAGAGATTCCCATTCCAGTTAATCGTCTTGGTATTTTGAGTATATGCGCCCGCCCCGGAGATACCTATAGCCGGAGAATAAGAGGGTACAGTCTTGGTCCAGGCAATAGAATCAGGGTCAACCTGATGCACATTTACGGTAATGGTGTATTTCTTTGAAGACGATCCGTCCGAAGAGAAGATGGTCAATGTCATCGGAGACGAGAAATCCAATGAATCTTTCGTATTCCATGTGAGTGAATCATTAAAGAGCCATCCTTTGGGAGTAGCAAAAAAGGAGATAGAAGGCACCAAGTGAGTCACGTCCGAATGATACGGCAGCGAGTCCTGATTAAATATTCTATTATTTACCTGGTCTATGGTAAACTTATAATCCGATAAACCCTCTATTGAATCATTGTCGATAAAATAGAATTTATAAATCGCTGCATCACCGGAAAGTGATTCTTGGTCGTCATTCAGGCAAGAAGTAAAAAGAAAAGCCATGCACGCGAATAGCGACAAACAAGGTATTGAGACAACTAATTTCTTACTAAACATTCTGACTATTATAAAATTAATAAGATGCAAAATTAGAAACATTTTTCCTTATTCATGCAGGAATGATCTCTTTTCTGATTTTTTATGCAAAAAGAGAAGAAGAATAAAGAAACAAGCTGCCTCATCGGAAAGAGGAATCAACAAACAAAACGAAAATGAAAAAAAAATATCAATTTGTTTGGTTATTAGAAAACATGCTTTACCTTTGCGGTGTACTATTTAATTAGAACAGTATAATACATCAAAGCAATATGGTAGAAATTAATGATTTATCCTTTGGGTACGCTCGAAAAGAGAACCTTTATGAGCAGTTTTCCATCCATTTTAAGAGTGGACAGATCTATGGACTGCTGGGGCAAAACGGATCAGGTAAAAGTACATTGATGAAAATTATCGCCGGACTTATCTATCCCGATTCCGGAAATTGTGTTGTGAATGGCATAAACAGCAAAGAGAGAAACTACAATTACTTACGTAACTTATACATCATTCCGGAAGAGTTTGATCTGCCGGATATGACAATAGCAAGCTATGTGAGGATTTATGCTCCTTTTTATGAAGCTTTCTCAGCCGACCAGTTTGAGACCTGTCTGAAAGAGTTTGAGATCAGTCCGGAAGAGAAGTTGCAGAAACTGTCGTATGGAAACAAGAAGAAAGTATTGCTCTCTTTCGGACTGGCAACCAACGTTCGTGTATTACTGCTCGATGAACCGACCAACGGGCTGGACATTCCATCCAAGAAGACTTTGCGCAAACTTATTGCCGCGGCGGCTACACCGGAACGTTGCTTCATCATCTCCACACACCAGGTGCACGATTTGGAAAACCTGCTGGATCATTTGGTGGTTATCTCCAAAAACAAACTTCTGTTGAACGAGTCGATTTCAACAATCGCTCAAAAGATATGTTTTGTTCCCTTCTCGTCAAGACCTGCCGAGAATGAAACTTTGTACTACGAGAAATCATTTACAGGACACATAGGCATTGTTCCAAACAATTCGAATGAAGAAGGGAAGATTAATCTGGAAGTTCTGTTCAATGGTATTGTCGCACAACAAGCCAAATTCAGTCAACTATTCAAACCAAACAAATAAAGCTATGAAATCAATTATTTCACAAATACAATCGTTCAATTTTCATAGAGTTATCTCTTTGATACTTGAGTATTATCATCGAAACAAGAAGACATTGTTCATTTCTTCGATTGCTCTTTTTCTGTTTCTGTTTTGCACCCTCTTATTATTTAAGCGATATGGGGAAATTGGCAGGCAAAACGACATCTTACAATACAGCCTGCAAATCGGCTGTATCTATCTGATCAGTTCCATCCTCGCGGTCCACTATTTTAGCACGCTTTGGATGAAACCGGGAAACATTTCCGCGCTCTCATTGCCTTGCAATGCAATTGAGCGATTGTTAAGTGCGGTAATAGTAACCATGATTGCATTTCCAGTCGCATATTCACTTATCTCTTTAGCAAGCTACTTCTCCACACTCCCATTTTTCAGGAGCCATGATCTTCGGTTTTTCAATCTCGATCCAATCGGAATGGGTTGGATTTCAATCATCGGGACCTTTATTGGCACACCGGTTCTTTTTCTTTGGGGTGGGTTGTTTTTTAAGCGGAGCCCGTGGATCAAGACGATCTTAGCTTCTATTGTCTACTCTGCAGTTTGTGTTGCAATTACAGTTGCTATCTTCTATTTTTTGGACCCAAACTGGGATGCCTTCAGCGAGTGGGAAGCTTTCAACGAATTTTTCATTCCAAAAGGATCAGAGTATGTGAATGGAAAAATGGCAACGATATACCATTCGCCGTTCTATTTTCTTTCGAGTATCTCACTCATGACGTGTATGGTTATTGCAACCTATTATCTACTTAAGGAAAAGGAGGTAAAATAAGATGGACTTCCGCGAAACTCAAGCCATTTATCTTCAGATCGTGGAATGGATCTGTGAGCAGATCATTCTTCAAGTCTGGAACACCGGGGATAAAATACCCAGTGTACGTGAATTGGCGGTCGAATTGGAAGTAAATCCCAATACAATCGCACGAACCTACGAACAATTACAGTCTATGGAATTGGTCGTAAACAAACGGGGTATCGGATTATTCGTTGCCGATCATTCAAAAGACAAAGCAACGGAATATCTGAAAAAACAGTTTATCGAAAAAAACCTTCCTCAAATGTTCAACTACATAAAATTGCTGGACATCTCAATGGAAGAGCTAAATGAGTTATATCATACATCCATCAAAAAACAACAGAAGTTATGAAACCAATAAAGAAAAGCACTCTTTTTCTCCTGATTTATGTTATTCTGGGAATAGTATTCACTTTCTTATCAATCAATTATTTATATTCAACTCAGTATAACAGATCCACAGCAGTGAATCTGATCCCGACCAAATCTTTGGGAGTAATACTCCCGATAGAAATCAAAGGAAAAGTATTCCATTTTTTATGGGATACCGGATCATCACACTCTTCTATATCACAGCAAGCAGTCGATAGCATTGAGATGGACTCCACCAGTCAGAAAAAAGAGTTTAACTCCTTGAATTCGGAAAAAACCAGATCTCAAGATCTTTTCGAAAGGGCATCTTTAAAGTTGGGAGATTTTGAAATCAAACAATCTCTTCAAATTAAAGACAAAAACCAAGAGGTGGATGGGATATTAGGTGAGGATATTATTGGAAAGTATAGCTGGTCGTTTGACTTTCTAAAAGACTCAGTAACAATCTCAAAAAAGAAACAAACGATACAAATCGGAGCTATGGAGCAACTTTACGAACTAGAGCTCATTACTTCTGAGACAAGTCCGTATTGTAAAATAACGATTAACGATACCATTCAAGATCGTTTCCTTTTTAATTCCGGATGTCTGGGCATTGGGGTTGACAAAGAATCCTTAATGCCTGATTTATTCTTTGCTCTCTGGGATAACACCGATTTAGATTCAGTGCATAACTACTTAAAATCTTACTCTAATAAGATTTCAGAAAGGATTTCTTTGTATTCAGGAGGGAGAGAGTTCAAGGGATACTTTCTTAAAAATGTCAAAACAGGTGGTTATTTGACACCTACATCATTTGTAGTGATCCAAATAGACAGCTCATTTCGTAAAGCACGCCCATCTGAACTTTCCTTTGGGACAAAGAAAGAGATAAGAGGTATCGGAGTCATCACATGTGGATTCATGCGTAGATTTGATCGAGTCTATTTTGATCCCAAACACAAGAAATTTAGTTTGATAAAATCTTCGGAGCAACCAGATAGAGTAACGGAATCAATAAATGGCGTTCTGAAATTAGTGAATTTTGACTCCTTGAATTATTTCATCAGATAATTAACTTCATACACATAACAATGATACTAACAATCTTAAACCGTATCTATCTGAAGGAAATGCGCCGCAGTCCGATGCTCGGCGTTAACCGGACTGCCCGTATCTTTATGGGAATCTCACTCGGAATAATGGTGTTCTCACTCTTTTCTTATGGGATCATGGCTAGCTACCTACTGGGAAAGCTTTATCCAGAGAGAAGCATTATTGAGAGTTTCAGCTCCTATATTCTTTACGCGTTAGTCACGGACCTGATCGTCCGCCTCTTCTTTCAACGATCACCGGGAGGGAAAATGGCATCCTATCTGTGTCTTCCCATCAGAAAAAAGGCGATATGCCATTTCCTGCAGTTGCGATCACTTTACTCGCCGTTCAATTTTTATTTCTATGCGCTGATACTCCCGTTTCTTATACAGAATATCATTGCAGACAAGTTTACAGTCTATCAAGCCCTTTTCCTGTTTCTGGGTTGTTCACTACTGATCCTGACCAACAACTCACTGGCCTTTCTGGTACATAAAGTCAAGATCAGCTTTCCCATTCTGGAGGCTCTTCCCTATCTGCTGATTCTTCTGCTCGGAGGCACAGCCAAACTGCTGACCGGCTCTTTTGAAGAGCTATCCATCCAACTGGGACTGGCCATCTTTCATGGGAACGTGCTTCTCTTCGCAGCACTTCTTCTTCTGAATTACCTGCTCTACCATCTGAATAGCAGAGTAGTAAACCAGAGTCTGCTTGATGAGATCGAGCAAACGTCGAGGATACAGAATGGGAAAAACCTTCAATTTGGCTTTCTGGATAAGTTTGGCGAAGTCGGACAGTTTATGATTCTCGAATTAAAACTACAGACCAGCGGAAAGATCAAACGGGTACTGATCGGTCTGATTGCATTTACTGTCATGGCTTATTTTCAAGTCAACCAATTCAGGGGGGGAAGCAACCATATGGTCTTCTTCACTTTCTTTTGGTTGGTACTTGGCATGCAGTTCTTTGGGAAAACATTCACTCAATTTGGCTTTGCCCTTGAATCCACTTTCTTTGATCTCCTGATGATGCATCGTTCAGCCATTTTCTCACTGCTGAAAGCAAAATACTTTCTGTATGTATGCGGTACACTGGTTATGTCACTTGCCTTTATTCCGATGATTGTCTTAGGATATGCCTCTATATGGGTCTGGCTTGGAGCCATCTTTTATGTCATTGGTATCCAATCCTTGCAAGATCTTATTTCCATCCTGTTCGGCAAAGGACGTATCGAACTGACAGAAAAGCCTGCCTCTACAATGTCCGGTTACCAGACTATACTTGCGTTTGTCACCTTCATTCCCGTGTTTCTAATCGGACTATTGGCCCAAAAGGTCGGAGAAGCAAACGTATATGGTGTCATCATCGTCATCGGTGTCTTTTCTGTCCTTCTATCCAACTACTGGCTTACTTTCATCTACAGACGTTTCGTAAAGAAGATGTATACTATTGCCGCGACTTTCAGAAAATAAAATCAAAAACAGAAACAATCATGAATATACAGATCGAAAACTTAGTAAAAACATTCGGGACTAAAACAGCCCTGAACATCCAGGAACTCAATATTAAAAGCGGTGAACTGATTGGCATCGTTGGGAATAACGGTGCAGGTAAGACGACTCTTTTCCGCCTGATGCTCAACCTGATTAAAGGAGACAGCGGAAGCGTTCGTTTCGATGGAGAAGACGTAGGGAAAGAAGATACATGGAAAGAGCGATGCGGAGCTTTTATTGACTCCGGATTTCTGATTGAGTTTCTTACTCCGGAAGAATATTTCGCTTTCATTGCCAAGCTGTATAAAATCAGCAAAGCAGATCTGGAAGAAAGATTGGCGAGCTATTCCAAACTGATGTCTGAAGAAGTATTAGGACAGAAAAAGTATATCCGGGACTTCTCCGCCGGTAACAAACAGAAGATCGGCATTATAGGCGCTCTCCTTTCCCGACCGGATCTATTGATTCTGGATGAGCCTTTTAACTTTCTGGATCCTTCGTCTCAGCTATTGATGACGACAATACTCTCCAACTATTGCAAGGAGACAGGTGCAACCGTACTGATATCCAGTCATAATCTGAATCATGTCACTCATATCTGTCCACGGATCTTGCTGCTTTCAAAAGGTGAATTACTGCGCGATTTTGATAATTCGGATCAAAAAGCGGAAGTAGAATTGGAAAATTATTTCGCAGAAGCCTGAAAAAGAGCACTCTTTGTAGCACAATTTAGCAAATGTTCTTTTTTCATTCGGACATAAAGACATATCTTTGTCCAAATAAATAGATCCGTATGAGAAAACAACTTATGGCATGCGGGCTGTTATTTCTAGGAATAACAGCTCCTGTTTTATCGCAAAACAATCAAAAAGAGATTTATCCCAACGCGTTGTTCGAAACAGGGAAGGCTTTTTTCAATGAGAAAATCTACGAAGGAAGCATCCAGTCGCTGAAGGCTTTTGTGGAGGAGAGTGAAGAAGAATCATTGGTGGCTGAAGCTGAATTCATGATGCTTTATGCTGCCACAGAGCTGAATAAGGAAGGTGTCAGAGAGGAGATTCTGACCTATATGCGCGACTATCCGGTCACCATTCACACCAATCGGTTGAAATATCTGTTAGCCTCCTCGTATTATATGAATGGAGCGTACACAGAGGCCATACACTGGTTTGGAGAGACGGATATTGATCAGCTTTCCTCCGATGAACAGGGTTGTTTCTTTTACCGGTCTGCCTATTCATACTTACAGCAGAAAGATTACGAAATAGCATCCAGCCTCTTTAAACTACTGAAACAAAACAGTGTGCAATACCGCAAAGACGCGACCTACTACGATGCCTATATCAATTATTGCGAAGCAAACTACGACGAGGCACTGGAAGGATTCAGCGAGGTAAAAAATGTTGCTGCATACGAACAAGATATCGCATTCTACACGATGCAGATAAAATACATTCAGAAAGAGTATGGCGAAGCGGTAAGTCTCGGAAAGAGTATCCTGAAAACATACCCGCAGCACAAATCCATCGATGAAGTTTACCGGGTTATCGGAGCCTCTTCATTTCACCAGGGGAAAAATTCCGAAGCCATTACTAATCTCACGAAATACAAATCACTGAACAGCAATCCGCTGAATAATGATATGTATCTTCTTGGTCTTTCCTATTATAATCAGGGAGATTATAACAATGCGATTGACAACCTGAGTAAGGCGGTCAACAGCAACGATGCTGTGGCACAAAATGCGTATCTGCTCGTCGGACAGTCCGCACTGAAACTGGGAGACAAGAACAAAGCCCGTATCTCTTTCCAGGCCGCCTCCCGATTTGATTTTGACAAAGAGGTCAAGGAACAGGCGATGTATAACTACGGACTGATCATCCATGAAACGTCCTTCTCTCCTTTCAACGAATCACTGGTCGTTTTCGAGAAATTCCTGAATCTGTTTCCAAACTCAAGATATGCGGACAAGGTGAACGACTATCTGGTAGATACCTATCTTACCACCAAGAATTATGACGCCGCTTTGCTTTCTATCAGTAAGATTTCACGGCCGGGTTCAAAAATACTTCAGGCCAAACAAAACATACTGTTTCAGTTGGGAGCTCAGAAGTTTGCAAACTCGGACTTCCAGACTGCCATTCAACATTTTAATGAAAGTCTGAAGAATGGGGATTACAACCCGCAAATAAAGGCGGAGACCTACTTCTGGCGAGGAGAATCGTACTACCGGCTTGACAACTTTGCCGCTGCGGTCAAAGATTATCAATCCTATTTCTCCACAAACAGATCAACTGATAACGAATACTTCCCCCTCGCTCACTACAACCTTGCTTATTCTTATTTTAAGCAGCAGAACATAACAAACGCGCTGACCTATTTCAACCGGTACATCGGCTTCACCGCTGAAAAGGCAAAGCCTACTTTTTCCGATGCACTCAACCGCATAGGTGACTGTTACTTCTATCAACGCGACTGGCAGTCTGCTGACGATTTTTATGGCAGGGCATTGGAAAACCATCCGGAAGCGGGTGATTATTCCACTTATCAACGTGCCTTTGTTGCAGGGCTCCGGAAAGAATATAACCAAAAGATTACACTGCTGGATCAGCTCATTCGTACCTATCCCAACTCGGATTACCTGGATGATGCATACTTTGAAAAAGGGCGCTCTTATGTGATGCAAGAGAAAAACAGTGAAGCGATCCGTGTGTTTCAGGAGTTGATGAACAAGTTTCCGGAAAGTAGTCTGAGCCGCAAAGCAGGCAATCAGATCGGCTTGCTATACTTTAACAACAACAATCTGGACGAAGCGATTACTGCCTACAAAAAGGTCATTAATAAATACCCGGGCAGCGAGGAGGCCAAAGTTTCGGTTGAGGATCTGAAAAGTGTCTATATGGAACTGGATAAGATCGACGAGTTTGCCTCCTATATCCGCACGGTGGATGGAAACGGAAACTTCAACGTAAACGAACAAGATTCTCTTACCTACTTATCAGCCGAACGATTGTTTTTACGTGGCGACAAGACAAAGGCACAACGAAGTCTGGAAAACTACCTGCAAAACTTCCCAAAAGGATCTTTCAGCACGCATGCTCATTACTACCTTGGAAATATCTACCTCTCCGGAAACAAAAAACAAGAGGCTTTACAAGAATACAAGAAAGTGGTTGAGAATGAAAATAAGTTCACGGAAGATGCATTGGTCGAATGTGCGGATATTACATACACCAGCGGGAATTATGAAGAGGCTCTGGGATACTTCAACCGCTTACAGGCAAAAGCAGAGAAGAAAGAGCACAAAGAAGCGTCCAAACTGGGTATCCTGCGATGCACCCATCTGCTCAACAGACACCAGGAAGCTGTCGTTGCAGCGACTGCCTGGATTGATGATACCAAAGCTTCTCCGGAAATCAAACAGGAAGCCTATTACATCCGCGCCAAATCATTGCTGGCTTTGAGTCAGGAAGAAAAGGCGATCAGTGACTTAAAGAAAATAGTCTCAGAGACCCGGACCGTGTATGGTGCGGAGGCAAACTTCTTATTGGCTAATGTCTATTTTATCAAAAATAATTCAGCTGAAGCGGAGAAAACCATCTTTGCTTTCATTGAAAAGAGCACGCCCCATCAATACTGGATGGCGCGCAGCTTTATCCTTCTGTCTGATATCTATATCAAGAAGGGTGACAAATTTCAGGCAAAAGAATACCTGACCTCTTTACAAGAGAGCTACAAAGGTCAGGATGATATTGCCGAGATGATCAATACCCGTCTGGCAAAGTTGAATAACGGAAAGAAAACTGAAACAAATACCGAACAATAATGAGACTTCAAACGATATATTTCCTCCTTCTTGCAGGATTGTGCTGTACAACTGCAAACGCTCAGTCAAAGAAAGACTCCACCCGTCTAATCAGAGAAATGACGTTGGAAAAAGATTTTGATCCCATCTTCCGGGATGCTGGAAAGATCAATTCTTTGCCGACTGTAACCGAGCCCAAAGTAACCAAGTCGGCCATCGAATACAGTAGCTTCTCTATCCCTGTCAAACCGAAAGGCGAGTTTCCTGTGCTTAACGCTATTGTTCCGAGAGTCAACTCTTCGGGAAATGAAAAAGGATTCGTCCGTTTAGGAGCAGGCAACCATCTCAACACAGTCGCTCAAGCCGGCTATTCGATCCTTTCCACCTCCACAGACAATCTCTATGTCGGATTTGATCACAACTCCACGTATGGCGATGTTCATCTTGCAAAGAGTGACAAAGACTCCAAGATGAAGCTGAACAAGGAAGAACTCTCTCTGGATTACAGACATCAGTTCAAAGCATTGGAGCTGACCGTTGACGGAGGTTTCCTTAATCGGGGCTTCAATTACTTTGGAGACACCTATTACACCTTTCTTGACAAACATTCAAATCAGGTACAACGCGGATTTGATATGAATATCGGAGTGCGTTCATCCATTGTACCGGAAGGTTTTAATTATTTCCTGCGTACCGGGTATAATTCGTTCTGGAATAAGTTTGATGTGAATCGTGCAGACGGTTTTAAAGAGAATCATTTCCGGACAGAAGGCGGTATTTTTTCATTCTTTCAGGAGGACGTGATCATTGGTATCAACGGAGCTATGTCCAATTACCTTTACAGCAACCAGACCAACGCTAACACAACAGTGCTTGACAACAAGGATTTGAATGATTATACCCTCATTCATATGAATCCGTATATTGAATTTAAAAAAGAGAAGTCTCGTTTACGTGTCGGAATCAATACCTTCTATTCTTTCAATAAAGAAGAAAAGGCACTCGTGACCCCAAACATTGAAGGTGAACTTGAGTTGCTGAAACAAATTCAGCTCTATGGCTTCATGAAAGGTCAGATCAATGAGCATTCTCTTGAAGCTGTCTCAAGGGAAAATCTGTATATAACTCCTGACATCCGGATTCAAGACTCACGTACCCAGTTCCACGGCGAACTGGGATTCAAGATCGCACCACTCAGCGGATTCTACATACAGCCGCTGATTGGATACGAAAGAATAAACAATCAGCATTATTATGCCCTCAACCTGATGAACCCCCTCAGCGGTAATACAGGAAGTGAACATTATCCGGTCTATGCAGATTTAAAGAATCTCTATTGGGGAGGAACCGTACGCTACCAATATCAGAAGATGATCGATTTATCTGTCACTTTCATTCAAAACAATGAAGAGACTGACCTTACTGATGCTGGAATGATCTATCGGTCGGGAGCAAAAATTGAGGAGTCAAAACCCTTCAACAGTCCGGGCACCGAACTAACCCTTTCCGCAAGCACTCAAATTATACCAAAGTTGGATCTTGCCATCAACTATTATCTGGGAGCCGGCAGAGAAGGCTTAGTTTTAAACAGCAACTCAACAAAATTTATTCCGGAAAAGATGAAGGATATCAGCGAGCTGAACCTGAATGCTACCTATGCCTTGCTTGATAAGCTTTCGATCTGGGGCGAAGTGAACAATATCCTGAACCGGAAATATGAAATTTTCCAGGGATATCCGACACAAGGAATTCGATTTATGCTTGGAGCAAGTTACCGCTTTTAACAAAAGTCTTCGGGGATAAAACTCTTTATCGCCTAAGAATTAATAAATTATTGTCCGATCGAACGTCGGACAATAATTTTTTTGCTACTTTTGCCCGCTAAATGATAAAGGAACCTAAGATGCAAAAAAATTTAGTGATTGTCGAATCTCCTGCCAAAGCCAAAACTATCGAAAAGTTTCTCGGGAAAGAATATAAGGTTCTTTCAAGCTACGGTCATATCCGAGATCTGCAGAAGAAAGGATTGGGCATTGACATCGAGAAAGACTTCAACCCCATATACGAAATCCCCGCTGATAAAAAGAAACTGGTTGATGATCTGAAAAAAGAAGCTGCCACAGCAAACATGGTATGGCTCGCTTCCGATGAGGACCGCGAAGGAGAGGCAATAGCCTGGCACCTCCATGAAGTTCTGAATCTGAATAAAGACAACACAAAGCGCATCGTTTTCCACGAAATCACAAAAACAGCCATACTCGAAGCGATTGAGAATCCCCGTTTTATTGATTATAATCTGGTTAACGCGCAACAAGCACGAAGAGTACTCGACCGCATTGTCGGATTTGAACTTTCTCCGGTACTTTGGAGGAAAATCAAACCGGCCTTATCTGCCGGACGCGTTCAATCTGTAGCCGTACGGCTTATCGTTGAGAGAGAACGTGAGATCAAAAGCTTCATTTCCGAATCTTCTTACCGCATTACAGCCTCCTTTCTTCTTCCCGGCTCTGCCCAGGGTGAGAGTATCGAACTGAAAGCCGAACTCAACAAACGGCCGAAGGACAAAGAAGAGGCTTTGAACATATTGAATGATTGCAATACAGCATCCTTCACCATTGAAGATCTTGTTACCAAACCGGGAAAAAGATCTCCGGCACCTCCCTTTACCACTTCTACTTTGCAGCAAGAAGCCGCCCGCAAACTGGGATACTCCGTTTCGCAGACGATGATGATTGCACAGCGATTGTATGAGTCCGGAAAGATTACCTATATGCGTACTGACTCTGTCAATCTCTCCGGTTTTGCTATCCATGCAGCTCAGGAAGTGATTACAGAAGCCATGGGTAAGGAATACTCACAGCCACGCAACTATCAGACCAAGACCAAAGGTGCTCAGGAAGCCCATGAGGCCATCCGTCCGACCAACCTGGCCGTGCCACACATCGAAGGTAACGCACAGGAAAAGAGTCTCTATCAATTGATATGGAAACGTACGGTTGCTTCACAGATGAGTGAGGCTCAGTTTGAAAAAACCACTGCCACCATCGCTATATCTACCAGAGACGAGCATTTCACTGCTACCGGAGAGGTCATCAAGTTTGATGGTTTCTTGAAATTGTATATCGAGTCGGTGGACGACGATGGAGAAGACGATAAGAATGACTCCAGCCTGCCTCCGTTGCATATAGGAGAAGTGCTGAAGATGGATCAGATTGCTGCTACCGAACGTTTCTCACAAGCACCTTCCCGCTATTCAGAGGCAAGTCTGGTGCGAAAAATGGAGGAACTCGGCATCGGCCGCCCTTCTACCTACGCTCCTACGATCTCTACGATTCAACAACGGGAATATGTAGAAAAAGGAGAGCGCGAAGGAGAAAAGCGTTCTTTTATCCTGATCACTCTGAAAGAGGGTAAGATCAAGGAGAAGAAGCAAACGGAAACGACCGGTTCAGAGAAAGGAAAGCTCGTGCCAACTGACATAGGAATGGTTGTGAACGACTATCTTCTGGAGTCTTTCCCAAAGATTCTGAACTTTAACTTCACCGCAAAAGCAGAAAAAGACTTTGACTGCATTGCCGAAGGAGAAATCAAATGGCAAGAGTGTATCCGTAACTTCTATGAGGAATTCCACCAATCTGTATTAGAAGCTGTCGCAGCAAAAACGGAACATAAGGTGGGCGAACGAATGCTGGGTATTGACCCGAAAAGCGGACGCCCCGTGTCTGTCAAGATCGGCCGCTTTGGAGCAGTTGCGCAGATTGGCGCCGGATCAGACGAGGAGAAACCTCAGTTTGCCTCAATCAATAAAGACCAATCCATCGAGACGATCACACTGGAAGAGGCTCTTGAACTATTCAAACTACCCCGGCAAGTTGGGAGTTATGAAGAGAAAATAGTTACGGTAGGCGTAGGACGCTTCGGCCCCTATATCCGTCACAATAATGTCTTTGTCTCCATCCCTAAAGATATTGACCCGCTGGAAATCACGCTGGAAGAGTCCATCAAACTGATTGATCTGAAACGTCAGAAAGAGAAAGAGAAACAGATCAAGGTCTTTGCTGAAGACGCCGAACTGGAAATCTGCAACGGTCGTTTTGGTCCGTATATCATCTACAAAGGGACAAACTACAAAATACCGAAGGGCTCCAAAGAGCCGGCACTCCTCTCATTTGAGGAATGCAAACAAATCATTGAAGAAGCCGGCACGAAACCATCCAAACCTGCCAAAGCGACCAGAGGAAGCAAAGGGACAAAAGGGGTGAAAGAGACTAAGGCGACTAAAGGGAAAAAAGCAGCGAAATAACAGCTGAAAAGTTTCCAATCCAGCGAACTTGCTGTTTCTTCATCTATACAAAACAAGCTATATAAAATTCTATTTCAGAGATCAGGAATTTCTTTCCTGATCTCTTTTGCTTTCTGACAGGAAGCCATCTATTCCTGATCAGAAAGCAAAAGTCATCGCTTACAGGTGCATTTTTCATTCTCAAGCACGGAATAGTTATTTTGCGGCACGGAATAGCTATTCCGTGCTTTGAAATGATTGTTTCGTGGTTTGAAATGAACAATGGTTGCAGATACTGACAACTAATCTACCGGTTTGGGTTATTTATGTTCCCTGATTAAAAGAGTTTCTTCTTGGTTGGTTCACAGGTTCGAAACGGTTTAGTGTTACACACTTATTCATCACGATTCTTTTTCAGATGAGATTGCGGGTCAAGCCCGCAATCTCCTTGGTCAAATCCGCAATGAGGATGAAGTGGGGAGTATAGAGGATTGCATTTTCGACGTTTTTTGCTTCCCGGTTATCAGAAATGTATCAAAAAGGGCTGTTTAGCAAATAAAATTGTATTCAAATTATGCGGAGCAAGTTTTTTTTTGAACAACTGACAAGGCATACAGCATACTGAGAGGCAGTTCGAAGGTGCAGGGGTGTAGAGAAATAGTACTTTTTTACTGTTTTCAAATTCGAAATTCAAAAAAACAACAGAAATGCAAAACCAACCGATCTTCAGGACTTTTGTCGTTCATTCATATTTTTATCTACAAATATTTTGAACATTAAAAGACAATGCATATTTTTACGAGCCTTTAAGACTATATTCACCTCTAATGTAATTAGTAGCCCATGAAAACAGTTCATAACAAAAGGATTTTCCCCCTATTACTCATCACTGTCTTGTTTATCACACGCATAAACGGATGGAGCAATAGTTTACCCGATGATAGTGATACGGAAAACAACCAAATAAGTCTGGGCCAGCGAATAACCGGCATGGCTACTCTGATGAGGGATAACTATCAAGAGAAGATCTATATCCAGACGGATCGTCCCATCTACAACCTCAACGACACCATTTGGTACAAGGTGTGGGTGATGCAAGCAGGCACACTTCTTCCCACCGAAAAGAGTCGGTTGGTATATGTGGATCTGATCAATGAAAAAGACAGTGTGACCCAAAAAGCTCAATATAATCTCAAAGGAGGAGGCGCCAACGGACAGTTTGTGCTCACCAAAGCCATACAAGACAAAGGACTCTATCGTATCCGTGCCTATACCCGTTGGCAGAAGAACTTTGGCGACTCCGCCTTCTTCGAAAAGATCATTCCGATCTGGGGAGACAAAGACAAGGAACAGGAGAATAAACGGTTTGTTTACGAAGGAAATAGATTTCTCACACAAGGGCAATATCAGAAACAAAAACGGAAAACAGAGGAAAAGAAACTCCTGGAAGCACAGAAGAGAGCTAACCGGGAGTTCGAACTGGATGTACAATTCCTGCCCGAAGGAGGCAAACTGATCGCAGGGGTAGCCAACCGGGTGGCATACAAAGCACTCTTTCCCGATGGAAGAAGTGTACCTGTAGAGGGTACTATTGTCGATCAGCATGGCAACGATATTGTTTCCTTTACCTCCGAACACAAAGGAATGGGATCCTTCCTCTTGCTGCCGGACACAGGCAAACAGTACTCCGCCCGTCTCTTTAACGACCAGCTCATCCCTCTGCCTGCTGTCGAAAAGGAAGGAGTCACACTCATGGTTGTATCCAAACCAACTTCTGATACACTGGTTGTTGCAGTCAATGGTTCTACGGGAGTTGTCTCCAACCAAACACAGTTTACCCTCCTTGCCGAATCCCGCGGACTGCCTACCAAAGAGGCATATAATATCCGGATGAACAAGTCCCGTGTCCTACTCAGAATCCCCAAAGAGAATCTGAAGTCCGGCATCAACCGACTCACGCTCTTCACTGCCAACGGACAGCCACTCTGTGAACGACTGGTGTATATCGACCGGAAAGACGAATTGAAGTTTGACGTGAAAGCAAACTGGGAAATCAAGTCCGACACCGATCAGATGATGACTCTGAAGATCCGTCCGCAGATGAACGGAACCACTGTTCAGTCTGCCTTTGCTTTGAGCGTCACCAACAAGAACCGGGTACCTGTAGATTCCATTCAGAAGACTTTCCGATCAGAGATGCTCCTCTCTTCCGATCTGAAAGGTTTTGTAGAAACACCGGGATATTATTTCAACAATCCCTATGACAGTATCTGCAAACAACTCGACCTACTCCTCCTCACCCATGGATGGAGAGGATACGACTGGGATGACATCACAAGAAAGAAATTCACACATCTCCCGGACACCGCCTTCACAATTTCCGGGAAAGTATCAAACCTTCTCGGCAAACCTGTTCAAAATAGAAAGATCAGTTTGATCGTACAGGGAGGAAAATTTATATATGATATGACCCGAACAGATCCCAAAGGACGTTTCGCATTCTCAAATCTGGATGTCAGGGAAACCTCCATGGTACGGCTGAAGATTGAGAAAGAGATGAAAAAAAGAACCACAGGACTCGGCATTAAGTTCGACTCAATATTTGAGAAGCCTGAATTCCCTATCGTTCCAATCGAAGATTATCTCTATGAATCAGAAGAAGTAGAGTCTCTGATGCTTGGATATCAGGAGAACATAGAAGATGATAAAGCATTTATGGATAGTCTCCGCAAGCAAAGAGGGATCAACCTGCTCCCGGAAGTCACGGTGACTGAACGAAAGAAAATCAAAAAGTCCTGGAATAAAAACGGCAGCGGAGTGGCAGACATCCTCATTGACTCGGTGCAAATCGGACAATACGATGCCTATAACAATGTTTTGGATATCCTTAAAGCCGAAGTTCCGGGATTTGTTTTGAACAGCAGAACTTTAGCAGACTCTGATGGCTTCTATGAGCCCCGTCAATTTGATTACTATAATATAGATGGAAAGATCGTTTCTTTTCAGGTGGATGCGGAATGTCTAACTCGGGATCCTATAATCTTTCCGACAGAATATAGTTGGATGATCTATTATAATGAAACACTATCAAGGATTGCAGGGAATGATGTCAGAGGCATTGAAGTCCTGACAACAAAAGATAATCTTCTATGGTACGAAGATATTTTCCCAACACTGGCTAGATATGGCCGTATAATCGGTGTTGTGGTTGTAATCACCACCAGATCGGGAAAAGGTCCACGTGGCAGAATACCATCGACTGTCTATTATTCAGAAATACGTGGAGGTTCTATCCCTAAAAACTTTTACGTGCCAAAATACTATCCGAAAGATCCGATCGATCAGATCGACTATGATAAAAAGCAGGTCTATTTCTGGAATCCCACCTTGCTGACAAACGGCGAGCAAGATGTGGAAGTCTCCTTCCCGGTAGGTGCTTATATGAAAGGCAACCTTCAATTAGAAATCGAAGGCACTGACTTGAACGGTCATATCGGCACGCAGAGACAACAGATCAATCTAAATCCATAAAGTTCCTGCCCTCTTAGAGATATTTGCTTGGTACCATGATCCGGACTGAAAGATCCAACGGCAACGATTCATGAAAGTTCAATCACTTCAAGGTCTTTAAAGGTACCCTCTTCGATAGAAAACCGGATCAATGTGCGCTTTGTATGAAATCCGTATTTCCCGGCAGCACCCGGATTGATATGCAACATTTTAAATCGGCGGTCATACTCAACTTTCAAAATGTGTGAATGTCCGGATATGAATAGATTGGGAGCGTGTTTATAAAACATGGGAATCACTTGTCTGTCGTATTTCTCCGGATATCCCCCGATGTGAGTCATGAGTATATCAGCACCTTCGACCGTGAAACGCTGGAACTGAGGGTAACGCAACCGCATGGCATAACTATCGATATTACCATACACGGCGCGGAAAGGTTTGAATTGTTCAAATTTATCAGCGACTTCATCCGAACCGATGTCTCCGGCATGCCATACTTCATCACAGGAATTGAAATAGATCTGATATCGGTCGTCCCAATAGGCATGTGTATCTGAAAGTAAACCTATTCGTATCATAACGTGAAATTCTGTTCGGGAAGATAAGAAGAGCGGATCCTCCACTCTTGAGGATAGAGGTTATTGGCACGCCCTTGCAGATTCTTTACAAAACCGAGTGGAAATCCTTTATAGCAGACCAACACATATCCGATTGGCATTGCCTCGGGTAAAGGAAAAACTTCTTTGCGAAGATACATGACAGCCTCTTTCCAGGAGAGTTCGCACTGAGGAAAAGCCTCCTTATTTAAGGCGGAGGAAAATGCAAGGGAGAAGTGAGGGATCAGGTCTTTTCCTTTTACTGTGGCGATTTCAACGGCAGAGGGAACGACCTTGAGATGCTCAGCGAGCAGTTTGATCGTATCCAGCCAACAGATTGGGATAGCGGTAATGAGATCATTATTAAGTTCAAATTGATACGCCTCTGGAGCAAGCATCCATTGTCGGACCAGACCGGGTACATCCGGCACCCGAACATTCTTCTTGCTTTTCTTTCGGGAAACCGTGCGCGATTCACCCTCCTCTTTACGAAGTAAGGTGAGGGAAAAACCTTCGCCTCTGGTCTTGTGAGGGAAAAACCGGTGAACCGGTAAGTTATATGCAGCAATTGTCGAAACGCCCCACGCAGGTTCCAATGGAAACGAGAGGGCGGTAGCACCGAGTTCCTCGCATATCCAGTGTATATTCTCCTCATTCTCGGACGTATTGTAGGTACAGGTACTATAAATCAGCCACCCCCCGGGTTTTAATGCAGACCATACATCAGCGACAATCCGACGCTGGCGCTCACTGCACAACTTCACATTGGGGAATGACCATTCGCCAATTGAATCGTTATCTTTACGAAACATCCCCTCGCCTGAACAAGGTACATCGGTGAGAATGACATCAAACAGATGATTCAGTTCACTGAAGTCCGCTGGATCATTGTTGGTGACAACAGCGTGGGTACTACCCCATTTCCGGACATTCTCAGAGAGCACATTGGCACGCGAACGGATTACCTCGTTGGCAACGAGCAGACTTCCGGGAGGAAGAAGGGAGAGCAGATGCGTGGATTTGCCTCCGGGAGAGGCACAGAGATCCAGACAGAGCAACGGCTTTTCTGCTACGATAGCACGGATGGCCTGTTCAAGAAACATCGAAGAGGCTTCCTGCACATAATAGGTTCCCGCATGAAACAAGGGGTCAAAAGTAAACGACGGACGTTCAGAGAGGTAGTATCCATTGGCACACCAAGCGACCTGATCGGTTGCCTGTATCGGGATCTGCTTCAACGGATTGAGACGGATACTCACAGGTGGAGTCTCCTGAAGGGAATCAATCAGTATCTTAGACTCCTCCTCACCCAATAACTGCCGGACTGATTGGATAAAATCTACGGGAAACTCCATGCGTCTTATTCTTGGTTTATTATACTCTAATTATCTGGAAGTTACAGGTTTTAATCTGCCAACCACTTCTTGATCTGGTTAACGACCTCAATCCGTGTGTCCAACGGAAGAGAAGTCACAGAGGCATCATGCACTTTCCCGGGAATAATGAATACTTTCGCATTCTTCTTACCTTCTGAAAGCTTTGGTGCTGCACCTGTCCACGGGTCATTCTCTCCATAGATAAAGAGTATGTTTGGATCATTCTTCTTCAAATAATCAACAACCTTGTTATAGACCTTTGGATCAAAGGAGTAATTCACCCCGTCAGGTACATGGACACGTTGTACATAATCATCGCACTGCTTGATGGTCAGCAGCTCTTTGAAGGGCTCAATATTATAGGTATAAAAGCCCAGTTCGCGCACAGCCTGCACAAAGAAGGTACCGTTCCATCCATCGGTACGATAGAAATCAAAACCTACTTTTGTAACGAAATGATTAAAAAGAGTCTGATCGTCGCTATCCAATGACGGCATACTCTCCAACGTCTCGTTATACTGGCGCAAAGCAAATGAATATTCAAGTACCATGTTATCAAAGAGTTCGTCCATGGAGACCCGAATCTTCATTCCTTGCTTCTCAATCGCTTTCTCCAACAGTGGAACCAAACGCGCACGTCGCTTGAGTACCTCCATCTGAAAGTTCTGAATTTTCTGACGTTCTTCCGGAGTTCCCATCTGTTCGAGGTACTTAGAAGGTCCCGGATCGGCAGCCGAACTGCACAACGGTCCGACATAAGGCACCGAACAGGCCATGTCATTGGGGAAGAATGTACTATAAAAGAGGGTCGTTTGTCCACCCTTACTAATACCGGTGCTCAACCATTTTTTCGGATAAATCGTTTTCAATGCTTCTGTAATACGGTGCAAATCGTTGGCAGCATTCTCAACCGTCAGATAATCCCAATTGAGTGGATCAGGGGTTGATTTGGAGAAATACCGGTGTTCAACAACCACAACATTGGCTCCAAGCAATGAGGCAAGCGGTGACGGATCACCGGAGTTGTCATAACGGTCGGCCGCGTATCCTTCGGTAACAAGCACGACCGGACGATCAAATCCTCTGTGATAAACAAACACTCTCTGTTTGAAAGTACCCGCTGAGAGATTGGAATAATCCAGGGGCTGTTCGATATAGAACTCATACTTCTGTGAATAAGATTTGGATTCCTTTTCGGCGACCTGACTTACCTTTGGTAAGGCACGAAGCGCTTGTTGCAGATCCGCATCTTGTACAGTGATGGATCTTGAGCAGAAACACCCGGACAAGGTCAAGGTTAGAAGCAAAAGCAAGGATAGATAATTTGTACGTTTCATATCCGTATAATTAAGTCAATTAATATTCATTTTGTTGCACAAAGATATATATCTGAAGCGAATAAAGAGTCGAAGCACTGAGAATTATCCGGAGGATCAGCCACCCCACCCTTCCCGATCGAGACTTCTGTAATTGATTGCTTCCGCAATATGATGAACCTCAATATGCTCTGCACCTTCCAGATCTGCAATCGTACGCGACACTTTAAGAATGCGATCATACGCCCTGGCGGATAAAGAGAGACGCGCCATGGCTGTTTTGAGCAGCTCAAGACCTTGTTTGGAGGGTTGGCAATAGCGATGTAACAGTCTGGAATTGATTTGAGCATTGGCATGGATACCCTCTTCGTTTTTATATCTCTCTTCCTGGACTAGTCGGGCACGAATGACACGTTCACGAATCGCACTGCTGCTTTCTGCCTGTGTGGATTCGGATATTTTTTCAAAAGGAACAGGAGCAATCTCCACATGAATGTCGATACGGTCGAGCATCGGACCGGAGATCTTACTCAGATATTTCTGTACCGCTCCCGGTGAGCAAACACACTGTTTGTCCGGATGGTTGTAGTAGCCACAGGGACAAGGATTCATGGATGAGACAAGCATAAAACCGGCCGGATATTCAACTGTAAAACGGGCTCTTGAAATGGAAATCTTCCGATCTTCCAAAGGCTGCCTCATTACTTCCAGTACGTTTCGTCTGAATTCAGGTAATTCATCCAGAAAAAGTATCCCGTTGTGCGCCAAAGAGATTTCTCCGGGTTGAGGAAAACTTCCTCCACCGACCATAGCGACATCACTGATGGAATGATGCGGACTCCTGAATGGTCGTTGAGTGATCAACGCTGCGCCATTGTTCACCTTCCCTGCGACAGAATGAATCTTCGTTGTCTCCAGCGATTCTTGTAATGTGAGAGGAGGAAGTATTGTGGGGAGACGTTTGGCAAGCATAGATTTACCAGCCCCCGGTGGGCCAATAAGAATTATATTGTGACTTCCGGCCGCAGCCACCTCCAGTGCTCTCTTTACATTCTCTTGCCCTTTGACTTCCGAAAAATCAATATCATAAACAGGTTGTTGCTGATAAAAGAGTGCACGGGTATCGATCACTTCCTGTTTCAGAGTTTCTTCTCCATTAAAAAAACGGATCACTTCCTGAATGTTGATTGCCGGATAAACTTCCAGTTTATTGACCACCGCTGCTTCACCGGCATTTTGCATAGGTACGATCAGCCCTTTAAATCCCATCTCCCTGGCTTTGATTGCTATAGGCAATATTCCTTTGACAGGTTGCAGGGTTCCATCCAATGAGAGTTCGCCCATCATCATATAATCACCCAGTCTGTCTGACTGTATCTTCTCAGCCGCCGCCATGATACCTATCGCCAAAGGAAGATCATAGGCTGCTCCCTCTTTACGAAGGTCAGCCGGCGCCATATTGATGATTAATTGCTTGCGGGGAAATGCGTGGCCATTGACCTGAAGCGCAGAGACAATACGCTCATGGCTCTCTTTCACAGCAGAGTCGGGCAATCCGACCAAAAAGAACTGGATTCCCTGCGAACAGTTTACCTCTATTGTAACGACATTGGCACTAATTCCTTGCAGTGCTGCGGCATATGCTTTTACTAACATTATTGGACGATACTCACAGAATCACTGTCACTCCGCGAAATTTCTTTTAGGGATAAAAACAAAGGATCTGTGATCAGCGGCTTCTGAGGTATTGACAGAAGAGTGTCCAAAGCTCCGGGAAGGATTCTCATGGTGCAAAAGTCACGTACAAGATATAACGAGGACAAGGAGGTAGGATGCTGTTTCATGTATTCTCCAACGGCTCCGCAGACCCTTCTTTGTAATTGAATATACGGATCTGAATGATACAAACTATCCGCAAGGGCAATACTATCTCCACGCCATGACCTCTCCAGTCTGTGATTATATGCGCAGTATTGTCGAAGCAAAGAATCTGCTTCGGCTTTAAACCGAGACAAAGAATCATTTAGCACACCCCCATTTACACATACCAGCTCGGGATACGTTGCATCACCCGCTACAGAAATAGTCAACTGATCTTTATCCGGATAGACAGAGATAAAACCATTGTCACGTGAATAGACGAAGACGATCAGAGTTGTCTCCATCTCAGTTGTTTGAAAGTGAAAGAGACTATCTGTACTTCTCTTCAAAGTATCCGGAAGGATTGTATCGCCGGCTTTAGAGAATACATAAAGAACAGAATCAGAATAGTTTTCCAACTGAACGGATACGTCAAACTTATCTTTTAACACATCGGAACACGAGGTAAAGATGCACATCAGACACAACGCGATATAACCATGAGCTGTTTTCATTGATTCAGTTCTAATATTTTCTCAATAATTTTTCGATCGTTGGACAAGCGGGGCACTTTATGTTGGCCACCCAACTTTCCCTCTTTTTTCAGCCATTCATCGAAAAGATTAGCCTTTGCCTCAACAATATCAAGTTGCAACAGAGTGAGGTCTTTGTATCGTTTTGCTTCGTAATCGGAATTGATTTCCTGTAGTGAGTTATCCAGTATTTCAGCAAATGCAGCCAGAGATTCAGGCTTCTTGCTAAACTCAATCAGCCATTGATGGCGTCCTTTCGAGTGAGCAGACATGTAAACAGGTGCCGCTGTATACTCTTTGACAACCGCACCGGTTACTTCTGTTGCCTTCAGGAGTGCTTTTTCAGCATTGTCAACAATGACTTCTTCTCCAAACGTATTGATGTAATGCTTTGTACGTCCGGTAATCACAAATTTGTAGGGATCCTTACCGGTAAACTTCACAGTATCACCGATGATATATCGCCAGAGTCCGCTGTTGGTAGAAATAACCAACGCATAATTTTTATCGGTTTCCACTTCCCACAATGGAAGGGTATATTGTGATTCTGTTCCAAAAACAGTCATGGGAATAAACTCAAAGAATATACCGAGATCAATCATTAACAACATGGAAGAATCAAGCTGATCATTTTGTATGCCAAAAAAGCCCTCTGATGCATTGTATGTTTCCACATAAAACATCTTATCGTTTGGAATCAGTTCTTTATAATCTTCCCGATAAGGACCGAAACCCACCCCTCCATGAAAGAAAACTTCCAGATTAGGCCAGATCTCCTGCAGATTTTTCTTGCCGGTTTTATGAAGCATGTTTTTAATGAGTGTCAGAAACCAGGAAGGGACGCCGGAAAGACTCGTCACGTTAACATGTTCAGTACTATCTATGATCGCCTGAATCTTGCTTTCCCACTCACTCATCAAAGCAACTTTCTTGGATGGAACACGCAGGAAATTGACCAATGGCATTGCATTTTCCAAAAGTATAGCCGAAAGGTCTCCCGTGAGATACCCATTTGCAGAGTTCTTTCCACTATGGCTTCCACCAAGAATCAATCCTTTTCCCGAGAAAAAGTGATTGTTTGGATTCATGCGGGAATAGAGCGCGACAGCATCAGCCCCTCCTCTGTAATGACAGTGCTTGAGCGCTTCTTTACTCACCGGAATAAATTTACTTTTATCATTGGTGGTACCGGAAGACTTGGCGAAAAATTTCACCTCTGTAGGCCACAGTACATTTTGTTCTCCATTGTGCATCCTGTCTATATATCCCTTCACATCTTCATAGGTTTGCAGGGGTACGGTAGCTGAGTACTCTTTGTAAGAGCGTATCTTCGCATAACTATACTTAACCCCCCATTCGGTTGTGGACGCAGTAGAAAGAAGTTGTTTCAGTTGCTCGGTTTGTATTTCTTTACTGTGACTTTTGTACCGGTCGATCTGATGCAGGCGATATCGGAAAAAAGTGCAAAGCAACTTGCTAATATTCATGATTTTCAGACTAATTTCTTATTGAAAACACAAAAGTACGCTTTTTTTTGAATTCTCTTCCGAATGCTTTCTTCTTTTTCACCTCGCTCCTATTTATTAAATAGTTATATTTGTGAATTATTCAACTAATCAGAAGATGAGACTAGGTATATTATCATCCGGGGGAGACTGTCCCGGCATCAATTCAACCATTCGGGGAGTAGGAAAGAGTGCGATCACATATCACGGATTTGAAGTCGCCGGCATCTTCAACGGGTATAATGGAATACTTGAAAAGAATTTCAAAATAATGACCGAATCTTCTTTCTCAGGTCTTTTGCACACAGGCGGTACTATTCTTGGGACTTCGAGAGACAAGCAAATGAAGCGATTGCTAAAAAAAGGCGATGAGAAGGATATTCAGATGGTCAAAGACAATATCCGGGAAATGGGCCTTGATTGTTTGCTTTGTATTGGTGGGAACGGAACCCAAAAGACAGCTGCTTTACTTGCAAAAAACGGGATAAATGTAATCGGCATTCCAAAGACAATCGACAATGATATCTGGGGAACCGAGGTTTCATTCGGATTTGACTCCGCAGTGAATATCGCAACGGAAGCCATAGACAGACTTCACTCTACCGCCTCTTCGCATCATCGGGCGATGGTTATTGAGTTGATGGGACATCATGCCGGTTGGATTGCCCTTCATGCCGGGATGGCAGGAGGTGGTGATGTCATTCTTATTCCCGAACTGGAATACGATATTCAGAAGGTCTGTGACTATTTATTAGATAGAGTAAAGAAAAAGAAAAACTATTCTATCATTGTCGTAGCAGAAGGAATCGCTACGCAAAACGACATGAAACCTGCAGAATATATATCCAGGGAAATTTCTGAACGTACCGGTCTTGAAACACGCAGCACAGTACTCGGCTATGTACAACGAGGAGGGAGCCCTTCTCCTTATGACAGAATTCTTTCCACCCAACTGGGAGGATACGCAACAGAATTAGCTGCAAAAGGTGATTTCGGGAAAATGGTGGCCATCGTTGATGGAAAAACAAGTGATATACCTTTGAGTGAAGTGGCCGGCAAACTAAAAACCGTTACGCGGGACAATCCTTTATTAATCCAGGGGGAGCGAATGGGTGTCTGTTTCGGATTGTGACAAAGTAAAAGATTTGGACGCTTCTTTTAAATCCTCTGACAATCCTTTTGCAGAGTTCTCAGCATGTAGTGTTTCAAGCTTACTCTTAAAAGAAGCATTGTTATGAATCAGATCCAGTGTTTTAAAGGCTGCTTTCTGGTGTGACTTTTTCTTCGACGTGCCTTCTCCCTTACCGCCTTTCATATCAGCAAGAAAGACTTGTGTTTCAAATATCGGATTGTTTTCAGCATCAACGCAGGAACTGATGAGTTCAAAGCGTATCGGAATTTTCTTTTGCTGTCCCCATTCCATCAGTTGAGATTTGAAATCTTTCTCTACTTTGACTATTTCTTTTAGATTGAAATACCTGTTGATGATTTTCTCTTCTATAAACTGATAACACACATCATATCCTTTATCCAGATAGATTGCACCGACAAGAGCCTCAAAGGCATTACCCGGTATAGACGTCTTCTGAGTTTTAAGCATACCGGATGATTTGATGAGACGATCCAATCCAATCTCGATAGCAATTCGGTTAAGCGTTTCTCTCTGGACGATTCTGGATCGGATATTTGTAAGAAAACCTTCTCCTTTTTGACGGAATTGTCTGTACAGTATCGCAGATACAATAGACTGAAGAACTGAATCTCCGAGAAATTCTAATCGCTCATTATTAATCAGCTGCCCATCTTTTGAACGGACAGAAGAAGATTTATGTAATAAAGCGACCTGATAAAAGTGCAAATCATCCGGGTAAAATCCCAAAATCTTCCTATAAAGTAAATAAAGCTCCTTTTCCTTGCGAAAAAGAAGCTTTATTCTATCAGTGAGTTCACAGAACATTCTTATAAATACTTCTTCACGATAATACTTCCATTATGCCCCCCAAATCCAAAGGTATTGGACAAGGCTGCATTCACAACCCGTTTTTGAGCTTTGTTGAAAGTAAAGTTCAGATTGTAATCGATTTCCGGATCCTGATCATCTTCTTGATGATTGATCGTAGGAGGAACAATATCATTTGATACTGCCAGAACGCAAACCATGGTTTCAAAAGCACCGGCTGCTCCAAGCATATGACCGCTCATCGATTTTGTTGAACTAATATTCAATTTATAGGCATGGTCTCCAAACACTTCCTTGACTGCAGCTGATTCGGATATATCTCCAACCGGAGTTGAAGTACCATGAACATTGATATAATCAATCTCTTCAGGCTTCATTCCTGCGTCTTTTAATGCGTTTAACATGACCAGTTTTGCGCCTAATCCCTCTGGATGAGAAGCGGTAAGGTGATATGCATCCGCAGAAGCACCAGCTCCAACGACCTCAGCATAAATCTTAGCTCCCCGAGCCAACGCATGTTCTAATTCTTCAAACACCAGACAAGCACTTCCTTCACTCATTACAAATCCATCTCTGGACTTACTGAAAGGACGTGAAGCTCCTGCCGGATCATCATTTCTGGTGGATATAGCATGCATTGCATTAAATCCACCCATTCCGGAAGCTGTAATTGAAGCCTCAGAACCACCTGTAACCATTACTTCAGCCTTTCCAAGACGTATCATATCAAAAGCAACACCGGCTCCATGAGTCGAAGATGCACATGCGGATGTGGTTCCGAAGTTAGGACCCCTGAATCCATATTTGATAGAAATCTGTCCCGCTGCAATATCGGAAATCATCTTTGGAATAAAGAAGGGATTGAATCGTGGTCCGACTTCCGGATCATACGCCATAACCTCTTCCTCAAACGTTTTGATTCCTCCGATACCTGCTGAGAATATTACTCCAATTCTGTCCAAATCTTCCGTTTCCAAAGACAAAGCCGAATCTTCGATAGCTTCTGCAGCAGATACAATCGCAAACTGAGCGTATCTGTCAAATTTGCGGGCTTCTTTACGGTCCAGGTATTTGTTAATATCCAATCCCTTTACCTCACAAGCGAATTGTGTCTTGAACTTAGAAGCATCAAACAAAGTAATGGGCCCTGCACCACTTACTCCATTGATCAGGCTATTCCATGTCTCTTCAACATTCAAACCTAATGGAGTAACTGCTCCAAGACCCGTTACTACTACTCTTTTTAAAGTCATATAATCAAATTAGATGATTATTTTGCGTTCGCTTCGATATAAGAGATAGCTGCACCAACTGTGCCAATCTTCTCAGCCTGATCATCAGGAATTGAAATACCGAACTCTTTTTCAAATTCCATTATCAACTCAACAGTATCCAAAGAGTCTGCTCCCAGATCACTTGCAAAGCTTGCTTCCGGTGTTACTTCTGACTCTTCAACTCCCAACTTATCAACGATAATCGCTTTTACTCTAGATGCAATTTCAGCCATGATTTAAATTTTTAAAATTATTAATTGATTGACTTTGAATATAAATTTGACTGCAAAGGAACTACAATTTCTCGAATATACGCAACTTTTTTCCGATAAAAAGCATTCTTCGTGCACACTTTTATTCTTATTGTGCAAAAAGGAGGGAAATCTCGACTCTTTTCCCGCAAAACTCATCCATTCTCACTCGTTGATTGTAAACCCGACAGATTGGAGAAGAAGACGGTCGAAAAAAGGTACATTCTTTACATTGTAACCAAAAGGTTCTCTTCGGAATGCGTAATTTTCGCGCATAGTTTCAAAATCGCCCGGACTTCGTTTCAAACGCATACTTTCCAAAAAAGGATTGTATGTACGAAATATAACTTGAGTAAGAGAATGATAATCAATGACCGGATCAAAAGGTTTCGGGAGGAGAATTTCAGGACGAGGAGTACTTATCTCAAAAAAACGGTACAGAGCATCCAGACACATCAGGGTACCGTTTACCTTTCCTTCGACAGAATAACCTGCAATATGCGGCGTTGCGATAAATGCATGTTCCAAAACAAATGGATCAGGGAATGGTTCGTTTTCCCAACAATCAATGATCATATCAGATATACGCTTATTGATATATGCATTTTTGAGCGCATCGGTAGCTATCGACTCCCCACGAGAAGTATTGATAATAAGCGGTTGACGCTGTATGGAGTCAAAAAATGCAGCATCGAGCAAATGATAGGTCGGATAAGTTCCACTATGAATCAAGGGTGTATGAATGGATATGATATCCGCTTCAGCAGCTATTGTTTGCAGATCTGTGAAACCTTTCTGCCCCTCTGCGTCTGATCGTGGAGGATCATTCAATAGCACTTTCATCCCGAGAAGGGTGGCAACTTCCGCAACCTTCTTTCCTACATGTCCAACACCGATAATTCCAAGTACCTTTCCGGATAAGCAATATGACTTTTCACGCGAATAAAGCAATAAGGCAGCCAATACATATTGCCTTACCGAAGATGAATTGCATCCCGGCGCATTGGTCCAGCAGATACCTTTTCGTGCACAGTATGAAACATCAATGTGATCATAACCAATCGTAGCTGTGGCGATAAAGCGGACACGACTTCCTTCCAGCAAAGAAGCGTCGCATTTTGTTCGCGTACGAATGATCAGCGCATCTGCATCTTTTACAACAGCCGCTGTAATTTGTCTTCCGGGCATATAAATTATGGAAGCTACTTCTTCCAACAGACCTTTTATATAAGGTATGTGTTCATCGATTACAATAAGTGGTTTCATTCTCCATTTAAACTATATGCAAAAATACACATTAATCCGATTTAGCTCGTTATTTCTTTGGTAATTGGCAAATACTATTTTAAATTTGCGGTTTACTGTATCCTATTTCTAATTAAACACGAATACAAAATGAAGTTTAGCGAACTGAGTAATAATATATTTACTGCTTGCACGGAGTACTATCACACTATGGATAATGTGGATGCTAAAATGGTTAATCCTTATCCGGTAAAAACAATTGAATATTATCTCTTTCTTAAAAATTGGATTGATGCCGTTCAATGGCATTTCGAAGACATCATCCGCGATCCTCTGATTGATCCGGTAGCAGCTCTGACTCTTAAACGTCGCATCGATGCCTCCAATCAGGAAAGAACGGATCTGGTGGAATTACTGGACAGCTACTTCTGGGACAAATATAAAGATGTGAAGCCTGCCGATAATGCGACAATTAATACGGAAAGTCCGGCGTGGGCTATTGACAGATTATCTATTCTGGCACTTAAAATTTATCACATGCGCCAGGAAGTTAAAAGGATGGATGTGGATGAAACTCACATCAACAAATGTCAGGAAAAACTAAATATACTGTTAGAACAGAAGAAAGACCTATCTTCTGCAATAGATCAGCTTTTAGAAGACATCGAAAACGGAGTTAAATACATGAAGGTGTACAAACAGATGAAAATGTATAATGACCCTTCGTTGAATCCTGTTCTATACGGTAACAAGTAAACAAGCCTAATGTCAAAAGTCTTAATCATCAGGCTTTCTGCTATAGGTGACGTAGCCATAGCAATTCCCCTATGTTACTCTCTGGCTACACAGTATCCTAAAGATGAGTTTGTGTTTCTTTCAAAGAGTAAGCTTCAGCCTCTTTTCAGGAATATGCCTTCTAATGTCACATTCAAGGAGTGTGACACAGAAGGAAGGCATTCCGGATGGAAAGGGTTATTCCGTTTGTTCTCAGAGCTACGAAATGATCATTTTGACAAGATTGCCGATATTCATAATGTACTGCGTTCAGCGGTGTTACGATCTATCTTCTTTTGCGCCGGGAAAAAAGTAGCTTATATTCATAAGGGAAGAAAGCAGAAAGACGAACTGACAAGTATGCACTTCAAGAAGTTTGTTCAGCTAAAACATTCAATCACCAGATATCAGGAGGTATTTGAACAGTTGGGTTATCCTGTCACACTCTCATTTACGTCCATCATACATAAAACAACGGAAGATCTTTCTCCAATCAAACTATTGACCGGAGAAAAAAGCGGCAAATGGATTGGAATCGCTCCGTTTGCCAGACATACAGGAAAGATATATCCGCTGGAAAAGATGGAACAGGTTATTTCTGCTCTCTGCAACCAACAAGGTGTAACAGTGTTTCTCTTCGGTGGAGGAGAAAAAGAATGTGAGGCTCTGAAAGGATGGGCAAACAAATATCCCAACACCCGGTCAGTTGCAGGATTGCTCAATATGGATAGCGAACTACTTTTGATGAGCCAGTTGGATCTAATGCTCGCGATGGATTCTGCCAATATGCATCTTGCTTCACTTGTCGGTACTCCGGTCGTCTCAATTTGGGGAGCAACGCACCCTTATGCCGGCTTTTATGGCATTAATCAAGACCCTTCCAATGCTATTCAGATAGACCTCGCATGTCGTCCCTGCTCTATTTTCGGGAACAAGCCCTGTTTCCGTCACGACTACGCATGTCTGAATTCGATTGCTCCCGAGACTGTCGTTCAGAAAGTGATGACCGTTATTTCCGCCCAAAATCCGCAGGAATCTCTCCCCAAACAGTAGTTTCCCACTTCATAATTCTTGTCTGATAATCATTCTCTGCCAACCATTTCTCAGCACGTTCTATCAAATCAAACACATTTCTGTTTCGACTGGTTTGCTTCAGATTGGTATTGCACTTCTTGTGATTCACCCACGCAATCGCATTTCGACTGTCGGAATAAACAGGGAGTTTTGAATTTGCCTTTTTCAAAAAAGCCAGCGCATGAACCAATGCTAAAAATTCACCGATATTATTCGTTCCCTCTTCAAATGGACCGATATGAAACAGTTCGCGACCATCAGCGACATACACCCCACGATATTCCATTTTTCCGGGATTTCCACTGCATGCCGCATCCACGGCAATACTTTCCTTTATTGGCAATATCAAGATATGATTGCCTGATCGTTGCTCCTTTTCTTTTTTATTTGGATATGAATATCCTTCTTGAAAAGCATCTTCGGCCTCTTCTCTCGACGGAAAAGCACGATAATGTGCATTAGGGAATCCGGTAGTCTGTCGTTTACACTCCTCCCACGTATCATAGATTCCGGGGCAATTACCATTCCACACCACATAATACTTTCTTTTCATTTGTATTCTTATTTGTGAAGGGAGTCCAGCAAGACAGCCAAATTAGATGTAAATAATTTGACAGCAATGGCAAGCAATACTATTCCGGAGAACTTTCGAAGGATATAAATCCCCACCTTTCCAACAATTCTCTCAATAACATGTACATATCTGATTACCAAATAAATTACTGCTATATTAAGAAATAATGCGATCAGAATATTAAGCAGATTATATTCCGCCCGTAATGACAGAAGAGTAGTAAACGAAGCAGCACCGGCAATCAGCGGAAAAACCAAAGGAACCAGCGTCGCAGAACCATCCGGTCCATCAAATTTAAAGATCTCCACTCCAAAAGTCATTTCAACTCCAACAACAAAAACGACCAAAGCACCTGCAACTGCAAAAGATGAAATATCAACATTAAAAAGAGCAAGGATGATGTTTCCCATGAATAAGAAAAGGAGGAAGGTTATCAGCGAATACAAGGCTGCTTTACCTGCATGAATACAATCGTGCGTTTTTTCCTTCAGCGTCAGAATCACCGGGATGGATCCGACAATATCAATTACAGCAAATAAGATAACAAAAGCACTTATTGTTTCCTGGAAATTAAACTGGAATGGCATAGTTTTTCTTCATTAAGTTTGACAAAACAAACGCAAAAGTAAGATATCTTTGTTATTTGTCGTAATTTTGCAGCTATTAAATTATTTATGAGCAAACTATGCAACGCATATTCTTGACTGGATTTATGGGATCAGGCAAAACAACATTAGGACGTTTTTTCGCCAAAGAATACGGATATTCGTTTATTGATCTTGATCATTACATTGAAGGACGATACTTCAAAACCATTAATCAGATTTTTGAAGATTCAGGAGAAGAAGGTTTTCGTCTCATTGAACAAAAAGCCCTGAAAGAAGTTTCTGAGATTGAAGATGTAATCATTGCTACGGGAGGAGGTACCCCCTGTTTCTTTGACAACATGGACTACATGAATTCACGTGGATTGACAATCTTTATCAATGTTTCTGTTCCCGAACTAACAATCAGACTTGAGAAAGCGAAAAGCAAACGTCCACTACTGAAAGACAAAAATAAAGAAGAGATCCGGGAATATATTGAAGAAAAGCTTCAAGTAAGACTTCCTTATTATCTAAAGTCACATCTCACGATTGATGGGAAAGACATGTACAAGAAAGAGGATCTTGCCAGAATGTCAGAATCTCTTCAAACAAAAGTGTGCGCTTGGAAAGGGGGAATGGGCTAATTTATGACATGTAGTTTCCAAAATTAAAATAAACATTGCAAAAAGTCAGAGGGTTCTGCTTTTTATTGTTGTTATTCAAGGATATGTTTTGTAATTTTGCCGTTCTTTTGAGATGATAGAATTATTATTTTAGTACATAAATATTATTATGGCAGAAGCGTTAAGTATAATCGACCTGGAAAATGTCGTCGTAAGATTCTCCGGTGACTCTGGAGATGGAATGCAGTTGGCAGGTAATATCTTTTCCAATGTATCCGCAGTTTTAGGAAATGATATATCCACATTCCCCGACTATCCGGCAGAAATTCGTGCCCCACAAGGTACAATCAGTGGAGTTTCCGGCTATCAGGTACACATCGGTACCAAAAAAGTCTATACATCCGGAGACAAATGCGATGTATTAGTAGCAATGAATCCTGCTGCTTTAAAAACGAACATAAAGTTTACAACGCCACAATCTATCATTATTATTGACACGGACTCCTTTACAAAAAAAGACTTGGAAAAGGCGCTGTTTGTGACAGATGATCCTTTCGCAGAACTTCACATTTGCAATACAGTGATTGATGCTCCTATTACTTCTATGTGTAAAGAGAGTCTGAAGGATAGTGGTTTGGACAATAAATCCATCATCAGATGTAAAAACATGTTTGCATTGGGTTTGGTCTGTTGGCTTTTCAATCGCCCTTTGGAACATGCTATGCATATGCTTCAGAAAAAGTTCTCAAAAAAACCAACCATTGCAGAAGCAAATATCAAAGTACTTACAGATGGTTATAATTACGGACATAATATACATGCATCTGTACCGACTTACCGTGTCGAATCATCCGAAACGCAGAAAAAAGGGTTTTATATGGATGTTGACGGCAACAAAGCTACTGCGTATGGCCTTATCGCCGCAGCCGAAAGAGCCGGATTAAAGCTATTTCTTGGTTCATACCCAATCACTCCGGCAACTGATATACTACACGAGCTATCAAAGCACAAAGCTCTAGGTGTTAAAACAGTTCAGGCAGAAGATGAGATAGCAGGTATCTCAACAGCTATCGGAGCAAGTTTTGCAGGCTGTTTGGCAGCGACAACAACTTCCGGCCCGGGTCTTTGCCTGAAAAGTGAAGCGATCAACTTAGCGGTTATTGCAGAGTTACCATTGGTAATTGTAGATGTAATGCGTGGTGGTCCTTCAACCGGACTTCCGACTAAAAGCGAACAAACAGATTTGCTTCAGGCACTATATGGTCGTAACGGAGAAAGTCCGTTAGTGGTCATCGCCGCAACTTCACCCACGAATTGTTTCGAATCGGCTTTCTATGCATCCAAAATAGCAGTAGAACACATGACTCCGGTGATTCTTCTTACAGATGGATACATCGCCAATGGATCGGCGGCATGGAGAATTCCAGACCTTACTTCTTATCCTGAAATAACGCCCAATTATGTACCCGAAGGTACTGAAAACTGGAAGCCTTACAACAGAGATCCAAAGACAAAAGTCCGCTACTGGGCAGTTCCGGGAAGAAAAGGATTTGAACACCGCATAGGTGGTTTGGAAAAAGACTTCTTGACCAGTGCCATCTCTACCAATCCGGCCAACCATCAAAAGATGACAGAAACCCGTAAGGCTAAAATAGATTATATTGCAACATGTATTCCTGAGTTAAAGGTAGAAGGAAATGAAGACGCTTCATTACTTGTTGTCGGATGGGGTGGTACATACGGACACTTACATTCTGCCGTTAAGGAGTGCAACCAGGAAAATAAGCCTACAGCTCTGGCACATTTCAATTTTATCAATCCACTGCCAAAAAACACACTGGAAGTATTATCAAAGTACAAGAAGATTGTAGTTTGCGAACAGAATATGGGACAATTTGCCGGATATCTCCGCATGAACTTTCCTGGACTGGAAATTACCCAATTCAACAAAGTGGAGGGTCAGCCGCTGGCTGTCAATGAATTAAAAAAACATTTCATTAAACTGATGGAGGAATAACAATGAGCGAGCTACAATATAAGCCTCAAGACTTTAAGAGTGATCAATATGTACGTTGGTGCCCAGGTTGCGGTGACCATGCGTTCCTCAACTATCTTCATAAAGCAATGTCTGAATTGGGAATTGCCCCACATGAAACTGCTGTAATCTCAGGCATTGGATGCTCTTCACGTCTGCCCTATTATATGAATACGTATGGGTTTCATACCATCCATGGTAGAGCAGCAGCAATTGCTACCGGATTAAAAGTGGCCAATCCAAAGTTAACCGTGTGGCAGATTTCAGGGGATGGTGACGGACTTGCAATTGGCGGCAATCACTTCATACATGCCATACGTAGAAATATAGACTTGAATATGATTCTTCTGAATAACGAGATCTACGGTTTGACAAAAGGACAATACTCACCGACATCTCCCCGTGGATTTGTTTCAAAATCTTCGCCGTATGGAACTGTTGAAGATCCTTTCCGTCCCGCCGAACTTACTTTTGGCGCTCGCGGCCGTTTCTTTGCCCGCACCATTGATGTAGACGGACCTACAACAGTTTCCGTACTGACTGCTGCAGCCAGACACAAAGGAGCTTCCGTAGTTGAAGTTCTGCAGAATTGTGTTATCTTTAACAATGGAGTACATAGTGTACTCTCCACAAAAGAAGGACGTGCAGAATATGCCATTCAATTAAAACAAGGCGAACCAATGCTATTCGGACTCAATAATGAAAAAGGATTGATACAACACGGATTTGGTCTCAAGGTCGTAAAATTGGGCGAGAATGGAATTACAGAAAAAGACATACTCATACATGATGCCCACACAGCAGACAATACCCTTCACCTGAAACTGGCATTAATGCAAGGACCGGATTTCCCTGTTGCTCTTGGAGTTATTCGCGACGTAGAAGCACCATCTTATGATGAGTCTGTTGAAGCTCAGATTAGTGAAGTACAGAAGAATAAAAAAACACGCACTTTGAACGAGCTTCTAATGGGAGGTGAAACCTGGGAATTAAAATAACAGATTTCAGACAAAGATATAATCCGCAATTAAATCTTAATAGCCTCCTCAAGCAAACGCTTTGGGAGGCTGTTTTTATAATATTAAATAATCAGAGAGACGGTTTTGCCAAATAACGTCAATTACGGAAATATTTCTTTAATTACCTTTTGTATCTCGAATATTCTCCTTACCTTTGTAGCCGATGAACTAGGGTTAATCAAAAATGAGAGAGATAAATAACAAGAATATCCAATTAATTCAATTAAAAAAATGGCAAAAGTAGATTTAAGCAAGTACGGTATTACCAACGTTGTTGAGGTGCTTCACAACCCTTCTTATGAGATTTTGTTTGCTGAAGAGACAAAACCTGAATTGGAGGGTTACGAAAAAGGTCAGGTTACAGAATCAGGCGCTGTAAATGTAATGACAGGTGTTTACACCGGTCGTTCTCCAAAAGATAAATTCTTTGTAATGGATGAAACATCAAAAAACACAGTATGGTGGACATCTGACGAATACAAGAATGACAACAAACCTCTTTCCGAAGAAAGTTGGAAAGTACTGAAAGAAATTGCGGTAAAGCAGCTTTCAGGAAAAAAATTATATGTTATTGACACTTTTTGCGGCGCCAACGAGAATACTCGTTTGAAAGTGCGTTTTATCATGGAAGTGGCTTGGCAGGCACATTTCGTTAAGAATATGTTTATTCGTCCTACTGAAGAGGAACTGGAAGCCTATGGCGAGCCGGACTTTGTTTCTTTCAACGCTTCAAAAGCTAAAGCAGAGAACTACAAAGAACTAGGATTAAACTCAGAAACGGCAACAGTATTCAATCTTACTTCTAAAGAGCAGGTTATCCTGAACACATGGTATGGTGGTGAAATGAAAAAAGGTATTTTCTCATACATGAACTATCGTATGCCTTTGATGGGTATGGCTTCTATGCACTGTTCAGCAAACACAAATGCAGCTGGCGAAACGGCCATCTTCTTTGGTTTGTCTGGAACTGGTAAAACCACACTTTCTACAGATCCAAAACGCAACCTGATTGGTGACGACGAGCACGGATGGGATGATGAAGGTGTTTTCAACTACGAAGGTGGTTGCTACGCAAAAGTTATCAACCTGAGCGAGGAAAACGAACCGGATATTTTCAAAGCTATCAAACGCGACGCTTTGTTGGAAAACGTGACAGTTGATGCGAATGGCAAGATTGACTATACTGATGGAAGCAAGACAGAAAACACACGTGTTTCTTATCCTATAGACCATATCGACAACATTGTTACCCCTAAATCAGCTGCTCCCGCTGCAAAGAAAGTGATCTTCCTTTCTGCAGATGCTTTCGGAGTATTGCCTCCGGTATCAATACTTACTCCAGAACAAACTCAGTATTACTTCCTGTCTGGATTTACTGCTAAACTCGCTGGGACAGAACGTGGTATCACTGAACCAACTCCAACTTTCTCTGCATGTTTTGGTGCAGCATTCCTTTCTTTACACCCAACTAAATATGGTGAGGAACTTGTAAAGAAAATGGAGAAATCAGGTGCTACAGCTTATTTGGTAAACACAGGATGGAATGGATCAGGCAAACGTATTTCTATCAAAGATACACGTGGAATCATCGACGCTATTCTTGATGGATCTATTGATAAAGCTCCTACAAAGACTATCCCTTACTTCTCATTTGTTGTTCCGACAGCTCTTCCTGGTGTTGATCCGAAGATCCTTGATCCACGTGACACTTACGAATGTGCTTGTACATGGGACGAAAAAGCAAAAGATCTTGCTGGTCGTTTCATCAAAAACTTCAGCAAGTTTACCGGAAACGAAGCCGGTAAAGCATTGGTTCCTGCTGGTCCTCAACTGTAATTCATTTCTATCCTTTCATAAAAAGGGATGCCTGAAACAGGCATCCCTTTTGCATTTCAGTGAAGATATTTTTCAGGAATGCAGGCATTCATTGCATTAAAATTTTACCCTACCCTGAACTACCCTTGACTTTATGCCGGAGAGTAATCCAATATGAAGTGCATCTTGACGCCAGGGCGTATTCGTTGCTATCCGGGAATAAAGACTGGTCATTCTTCACATACTCTAAATCCAGAAAAACAGTGCTGACTGCGATCTTCTGAAAAAACAATTAAAGGAATTCGTGAATTTTTAATTGTTTTATGTATGTTTGCAGAGTAATCTTATTCAATTGAGTAGAAGTAAGATTAAAACGAAACAAGAATGAACTTAATCATAAAACAAAAAGCCTATGATACGAAAGTTTCTATTCCCTGAATACTCAAAAAGAGTATGGCCTTCTTTGATACTTCTTGCATTCCGGATTCTATTCGGAATACTTATGATGATACATGGCTATCAGAAGTTTGCTCAGTTTAATTCAATGAAAGAAAATTTTCCGGATCCCATTGGAGTCGGAAGTGAGTTCTCACTAGCCTTGGCAATATTTGGAGAACTGATCTGTTCAGCAGCTTTCGTGGTTGGTCTGCTATACAGACTGACAATGATTCCAATGCTGATCACAATGGGAGTGGCATTTTTTATCATACATGGAAATGATCCCTTTGCCAACAAAGAACTTGCCTTTGTCTATCTGGCTGTCTTTGTCATCATGTATCTTGCAGGTCCCGGAAGGTTTGCAATAGATTCGATTATAAACGAAATGTTTATAAAAGACAAACGAGAAAAAGCACGTTCACTCCAATTGGACTAGACGAAAAGGATTTTTCTTTGCTAAAAAAAAAAAAATCTCTTTGTTTGACAAAGGGATTCACTACTTTTGCAATACATATAAAATCTGAATGAACATGATTAACAAACAAAACGTGCTAGGAATGGATATTGGCGGGACCAATACCGTATTTGGAATTGTAGATGCAAGAGGGACAATCATAGCCAGCGGTTCAGTAAAAACTGCCAAGTACCCGAATTTCGACGATTATGTTGACAGCGTTTATGAATCACTGAATGCGCTAATTAACAAAAATGGAGGTATCGAAACAATCAAAGGATTTGGAATCGGAGCGCCAAATGGGAACTACTATACAGGTGAAATAGCTTTCGCTCCAAATTTACCTTGGAAAGGACGTATTCCATTAGCAGATATTTTCAGCAAAAAATTTGGTATTCCGGTCGGAGTAACGAATGACGCGAACGCAGCAGCAATTGGTGAAATGACATACGGTGCAGGTCGTGGAATGAAAGATTTTATCATGATTACTTTAGGAACCGGAGTAGGAAGTGGAATCGTATGTAATGGTCAACTGGTATATGGACACGATGGTTTTGCTGGAGAGTTGGGACATACTGTATCAAAACGCAATGGCAGACTATGCGGCTGCGGAAAATCCGGATGTCTTGAAACATACGCTTCAGCAACCGGAGTTGCACGTACAGCAAAAGAAATGCTGGAGCTCACAAAAGAAAACAGCCTCCTTCGCAGTATACCTCTCGAAGACATTACTTCAAAGGATGTATTTGATGCAGCCATACAAGGAGACAAGCTTGCACTCAATATTTTTGAGTTTACCGGAAAAACTTTAGGAGAAGCATTTGCAGATTTTGTTGCTTTTTCCAGTCCTGAAGCGATCATACTTTTCGGTGGACTAACAAAAGCAGGTCCTCTTATCCTTGATCCGATTAAAGAACATATGGAAAAGAATCTCTTACCCATCTTCAAAAACAAAGTAAAAGTACTCTTCTCCGAAATGAAAGATACTGATGCTGCCGTATTAGGAGCCAGTGCTTTGGCATGGGAATTAAAATAAACCTTTTATAAAGAGTATCACTAAGCCGGCTTTTATGAGAAAAGCCGGCTTTCTTTTTTATATTGTTAGTACTCAAAACGAACCATTATACAACAAACAAATAACCACAAAAAATATTCTCATAATTTAGCACCACCCAGAACAATAAAGAAGGCAATTATTTTGTAACTTTGCACTTTAAATCACTAAACACATCGCTTTATGTCTGAAAGTAAAAGAATTAAATCAGCATTAGTATCTGTCTATCATAAAGATGGATTAGATTCTATTCTTCAGAAACTCCATCAAGAAGGAGTATCATTCATATCAACCGGAGGAACTCAGAAGTTTATCGAGTCTTTGGGAATACCCTGCAAAGCGGTTGAAGACCTGACTGGTTACCCTTCGATTCTTGGTGGGCGTGTCAAGACTCTTCACCCGAAAGTCTTCGGAGGTATTCTTGGAAGAAGAAGTGAAGAGAGTGACCTTCTGCAAATGGCACAATATGAAATTCCGGAAATAGATCTTGTCATAGTGGATCTTTATCCTTTTCAGGAAACTGTCGCATCAGGAGCATCAGAAGCTGATATTATCGAGAAAATAGATATAGGAGGTATCTCTCTTATCCGTGCAGCAGCAAAAAACATGAAAGATGTAGTTATAATCGCATCAAAAGATCAATATAAACCTTTTGCCGATCTGATTGAAGAGAATGGCGCCAACACAACTCTTGAAGACCGTAAATGGTTTGCAAAAGAGGCTTTCGCTGTTTCCTCTCTTTATGATTCTGCTATTTTCAACTACTTCGATGAAGAAGAAGGCGGAGCATTTCGTAAGGCTGTTAACGATAGCAAACATCTTCGCTATGGAGAAAACCCACACCAAAGAGCAACTTTCTACGGCAAATTTGACGAAATGTTTGAGCAGTTGCAAGGGAAAGAAATATCATACAACAATTTGTTAGATATAGATGCAGCAATTACTTTAATCAGCGAATTTGAAGATACAACTTTTGCTATTCTTAAACACAATAACGCATGCGGCATCGCCTCAGATCCTAACTTAGTCGAAGCATGGCGCAAAGCCTTAGCCGGTGATCCTGTCTCTGCATTCGGAGGTATCCTGGTTACCAATGCTGTTATTGACAAAGAGACTGCAGAAGAGGCTAATAAAATTTTCTTTGAAGTGATCATCGCCCCTGACTACGATGTAGAAGCTCTTGAGATATTATCTCAGAAGAAGAATCGGATTATTCTGATTCAAAAAGAAATAAAGCTACAAAAGAAACAATTCCGTTCGTTGCTTAATGGCGTTCTGACACAAGAAAGAGATGCTAAAATAGAAACTCCGGAAGAATTAAAGCCGGTTACCAGCCGTAAGCCCACTGACAGTGAAATCGAAGATCTGCTATTCGCTAACAAGCTTGTAAAAAACAGCAAATCAAATGCAATCGTTCTTGCAAAAAACAAACAATTATGCGCAAGCGGTGTAGGACAGACTTCTCGTGTTGATGCATTGAAACAGGCCATTGAAAAAGCAAAATCTTTTGGCTTTGATTTAAACGGAGCTGTCATGGCATCTGATGCATTCTTCCCATTCCCTGATTGTGTGGAAATAGCACACAATGAAGGAATAAACACAGTTATTCAACCCGGTGGATCTATCAACGACAGCAAGTCTATCGCCTATTGTGAAGAAAACAATATGGCCATGGTCACAACGGGATTCAGGCATTTCAAACATTAATCGTCAAACTAGTTTAAAGATATGGGATTATTCTCGTTTACTCAAGAAATTGCAATGGACCTTGGTACCGCCAACACGATCATCATCAGCAATGGGAAGATAGTTGTGGACGAGCCGTCTGTCGTTGCACTGGACCGAAGAACCAACCGCCCGATTGCCGTTGGAGAAAAGGCTCGTATGATGCATGGAAAAACACATGAAAACATTCGTACTGTCAGACCTCTCAGAGATGGTGTGATCGCAGACTTCGAAGCTTGTGAACACATGATACGCGGATTGATCAAGATGGCTTTTCCAAAAAAGCATTTCTTCCCTACCTCTTTGCGTATGGTAGTGTGTATTCCTTCAGGCAGCACGGAAGTTGAAATTCGTGCGGTTCGTGACTCTGCCGAACATGCGGATGCGAGAGATGTCTATATGATTTATGAGCCAATGGCTGCTGCCATCGGAATCGGTATTGACGTAGAAGCACCGGAAGGAAACATGATTGTGGATATTGGTGGTGGATCAACAGAAATCGCTGTTATTTCCTTAGGTGGTATTGTGTCAAATAAATCCATTCGTATTGCAGGAGATGATCTAACTGCTGATATTATTGAATATATGGGACGTCAGCACAATGTCCGTGTAGGTGAAATCACTGCCGAACAAATCAAAATCAATGTCGGAGCTGCTATTACTGAGCTCGAAGATGCTCCTGAAGATTATATTGTGCATGGACCAAACCGGATGACTTCACTTCCAATGGAGGTGCCAGTCTCTTATCAGGAGATAGCCCACTGTCTGGAAAAGTCAATTTCAAAGATTGAAACGGCTGTTCTTGGTGCTCTGGAAAACACTCCACCTGAATTGTATGCCGATATTGTTCATAACGGAATTTATCTGGCAGGTGGTGGTGCGTTACTTCGGGGATTAGACAAACGTCTGACTGACAAAATCAACATTCCGTTCCATATTGCAGAAGACCCTCTCCGCGCTGTTGCAAGAGGAACAGGTGTGGCTCTAAAGAATGTAGGCAAATTCCAGTTCCTGATGAGATAAATCTCTGCTTTTAGGGATTTCGTTGAATCAAACAGTGTACAAGTAGTTGTATATTGTTAGTAAATTGCGTAAATGGACAATCTGATAAACTTCATTGTAAAGCATGGGGCATGGATTCTTTTTATCCTGCTCCAGGCTTTATGCTTTGTAATGATTTATAATGATAACCCATATCAACGAAGTGTTTTGCTATCTTCGGGCAATCAGATTACAGGATCTATTTATAAAACAGCAAATATAGTTACCGGTTATTTTTATCTCCGTTCAGAAAACAAAGAGATTCTCCAGAAAAACATTGAGTTAGAGAACGAAGTGTATAGACTAAGGAAAGCATTAAACAAGCAAGAGTCCTCTTCTATTGTATATGATTCAACGATCACAAGCCCCTATCAAACCATTTTTGGTGAAGTTATAGATAACAGCATCTCAAAAACTCACAACTACATCTTGATTGATAAAGGGAGTAAAGATGGTATAAAGAAAGAGATGGGGGTCATCAACCAAAACGGGATAGTCGGCATAGTCAGTATGGTTTCTGAGAACTATTCCATTGCAATCTCTCTTTTGAATGCCAAATTGCATATAAGCTGTAAAGTCAAGGGTGATGGTTCGATCGGATCATTAACATGGCAAGGCGGAGATCCCTCTTTTGCGCTTTTAGAGGAACTTCCAAGGCATACCCGGTTTTCTACCGGCGACACCATAATCACCAGTGGATTCTCAGCCATATTCCCGGAAGGCATCATGGTGGGCACTATCGACAGGCCTTCCACAAAGAAACAAGATCTGAACACTCTAATAGTCAAACTATCAACGGACTTCTATCGTCTGAAAGATGTTTGTATCATCGGAAATGAACGGATCAATGAGATTCGTCAGCTTGAGAAGGAGGCTCGGAAGAATGACTAGAACAATCTACACAATCACATCACTTTTTGTCATCCTCTTCCTTATTCAGATCCTGATATTCAATCATATTCATCTGTTTGGAATTGGTACGCCTTTCCTGTATATTTATTGCATCCTTTGTTTGCCCAATACAATTGGCAAGACTACTCAAGTGCTTATATCCTTTGTGATTGGCTTTATTCTGGATCTGTTCAGTAACTCTCCGGGAATGAATGCTTCGGCAACACTCTGTCTGGGCCTTCTGAACCCGTATCTTTTCAAAATGTTCATGCCGGTATATGACTCTGAAACCGCTGAAGCATCCATACAGCATTTCGGATTCAAATCCTATTTTTATTACGCCGGTATCAGCACCATTGTTCACCAAACAGTACTAATTCTCATTGAAACGGGCACTATTGAACATCCATTTTTGACTCTCTCACGTATAGGGCTAAATTCCTTGATTACCTTGATATTGATTCTGGTTACGGACAGCATATATCATTCTTCAAAGTGAGACCCAATGAATTAATCAACAGACGGACTGTTTTTCAAACAGCTGTAGTATTGGTATTCATAATACTACTGGCTCAATTATTCTATCTCCAGGTACTTCGTAATGATTATAAGAAATATGCGGATAGCAATGCTTTTCTGAACCGGACAATTTACCCTTCCAGAGGAATGATTTATGATCGAACCGGCAAACTTCTCGTTTATAACCGTCCGGCTTATGATATCATTATCATTATGAATGAGATCGAACCTTTTGATACTCTTGACTTCTGCAATACTATACATATTACAAAACAGCAGTTCATCAATCGAATAATAGAGATTAAAGACAGAAGAAAAAATCCGGGTTATTCCTCCTATACACAACAGATACTTTATACTCAGGTTTCCGCTGAAGAGTATGGAATTCTTCAGGAAAAGCTCTATAAGTTTCCTGGTTTCTATGTACAAAGTCGGACCATTCGCGAATATGGTGATTCCATTGGTGCACATTTTCTTGGAGACATCGGTGAAGTGAATAAGAGAGACATCGAAAACGACAATTACTATGTCTCAGGAGATTACTCAGGACGTTCAGGAATCGAGAAATCATATGAAGAGGTACTTCGTGGTGAAAAAGGAGTGGAAATCATGCTCCGTGATGCTCACGGAAGACTCAAAGGACGCTACGAGAACGGGATACATGATAAAGAAGCGCGAGCCGGAAAGAATCTTCATTTAAGTATCGATTCTGAGTTACAAAGGTACGGTGAACTTTTGATGAAGAATAAAACCGGAAGTATCGTTGCAATAGATCCTGAAACAGGAGGAATTCTTTGTTTGGTATCCAGTCCTACATACAATCCCAACTTACTGATTGGAAGACTACGGGGAAAGAATCACGTCGAGCTTAGCAAAGACCCGAAAAAGCCCCTGTTTAACAGAGCTCTGATGGCGCAATACCCTCCGGGATCGACCTTTAAGCCTGCTCAATCATTGGTGTTTTTGCAAGAAGGGGCTATAACGCCCTCGACATCATTCTACTGTTGGGGCAAAGGAGGTCATCCGGCATGCCATGCTCACGCATCACCAATTTCTTTAATTCCAGCACTTGCAACATCCTGCAATGTGTTTCCATACTTTGCTTTACGAATTGTATTCGGAAACAAGACCAAATACCCAACCATACAGGATGCTATGGACTCTTGGAGAGATTATATGGTATCCATGGGATTTGGATATACTCTTGGGGTCGATTTGCCGGGCGAAAAACGAGGACTGATACCAAATAGCCGTTTTTATGATAAGATATACGGAACGAACGGATGGAAATACAATACAATATACTCCATCTCCATTGGACAGGGAGAAGTCAATCTAACCCCAATTCAGATTGCAAATCTGGCTGCACAAATAAGTAATCGCGGCTGGTACTACCCCCCTCACATCGTAAAAGAGGTAGAACAAGGTCAGCTGGACTCAATCTATACACACAAAAGACACACGCTGATTGATAGCAAATATTATGATGCCATCATACAAGGTATGCATGGAGCTGTCAATGAAGGTACCTGTCGTGGAGCTCAGATTGATTCCATCAATGTATGCGGAAAAACAGGAACAGCACAGAATCGTGGAGAGGACCACTCCATTTTCATGGGGTTTGCCCCGATGGAAAAGGCAAGAATAGCCATCTCCGTTTACGTAGAGAATGGCGGATTCGGTGCACGCTGGGCTGTTCCTATCGGAGGACTTATGATGGAAAAATACCTCAAAGGAAAAATCCCCGAAAACAGGAAGTGGGTTGAAGATAAGATGATTAATGGAACAGTAAAGGTATATGGGCTTTAGACAAACAAGTGTATGGCACAATGTGGACTGGATCACGATAGTCCTCTATCTTGCGATACTCATCGTAGGCTGGGGATGCGTGTATAGTGCCGGCTACAACTTTGATAATGCTAGTATCTTTGACCTTGATCAGCGGTTTGGTAAACAACTAATCTGGATTGGAATTTGTATAATCACAGCCATGGCACTACTTCTGATTGATAGTGATTTCTACCAATATTTCTCTTACTTCATTTATGCAACTATCATTCTAATCCTCATTGCAACAATATTTCTCGCTGAAGATGTGAAAGGATCCCGCTCGTGGCTAACATTAGGACCGCTGACTGTCCAGCCGGCCGAGTTTGCGAAGTTTGCGACAGCCTTGGCCTTAGCCACCTTTATGAATTCATACAACTTCAAACTGTTTTCTCTAAAAAACTCGTTAGCCACAGGTGCTATCATACTACTCCCGATGGTTTTGATTTTACTACAAAAGGAAACGGGTTCAGCACTGGTATTTTCCGCCTTCCTTCTCGTTTTATATAGGGAAGGAATGTCGGGTATGATACTCTACTCCGGGTTACTGGCCGTAACTATATTCATACTTAGCATTAAGTTTGGTGGAATAATGATTTCAGATACGACCTCTTTTGGAGAAGTAAGCATTGTTGTTCTGACGCTTTTGTCCGGAATAGTCATGTTATGGATGTATCAACCTACCAAAGGAAAAATACGAGTCCTGCTCCTTAAGATTATCAGCTTCTTCACAGTGGTTACCTTCGTGCTCGCTCTGACTCCTCTGAAAATAAGCTATGCCTTTCCAGGATATATTTGTATTTTTATCTGTGCTATTATTCTTTTATATTATGCACTTCTTGATAAGATACACGATTTTGCGCTGATTGGTCTCCTTATGGCAGGCTCAATTGCATTTATGTTCTCAGTCAATTATCTCTTCTACAATGTTCTTCAACCACACCAACGGATTCGGATTGAGGTGTTACTTGGGTTGAAGGAAGACCTGAATGGAGCCGGATATAACGTCAATCAATCCAAAATAGCGATTGGCTCAGGAGGTATCACCGGTAAAGGTTTCTTAAACGGAACTCAAACCAAACTAAAATATGTACCGGAGCAAGACACAGATTTCATTTTCTGTACCGTTGGAGAAGAAAAAGGATTTATTGGTGTCAGTATCGTACTCGGTCTGTATCTGGTACTACTACTCCGACTGATAGCTCTTGCCGAAAGACAACGATACTCCTTTGGGCGAATTTATGGATACTCAGTAGTGAGTATTCTATTTTTTCATATTACTGTTAACGTCGGAATGGTTATCGGATTATTACCTGTCATTGGTATACCTTTACCTTTACTGAGTTATGGAGGCTCCTCATTATGGGCATTTACTATTTTACTGTTTATATTTCTGAGCATCGACGCACAAACAAAACCCAGTTATTAATTTACACATAAGACACTACATGATAAGAGCAGCACTATTTGATTTTGACGGAGTTATTGCAAATACGGAACCTTTGTACGACCTTTTCTGGAATGAAGCAGCAGATAGGTATCGCATTGGCATCCCACATTTCGCATCTCGCATAAAAGGGACGATCATGCCACATATAATGGCGACCTACTTTAGTAATCACTCCGAAGAAGAACGGCAACGTCTCCAACAGGAATGTGATCAATTTGAACTAAACATGGATTATACTGAGATACCGGGAGCCAAAGCTTTTATTCAAGAATTACAAAATCAAAATATCCTTGTGGCATTGGTCACAAGTTCAAAACAAAGTAAGATCGAACGGGCACTCAAGGAACTCGCTCTTGAGCAAACATTTGACACCATAGTTACTGCGGATCGTATTACAAAGGGGAAACCGGATCCTTATTGCTACCAACTGGCTGCTAAGGATTTAAATATAAGTCCGAGCGAATGTCTGGTTTTAGAAGACTCACTGGCAGGTATTGCAGCAGGTACAGCAGCCGGGATGAAAGTAATTGGTCTGAGTACAACTCTACCGGCTGACAGACTTGCAGAAAAAGTTCATCGGACTATCCCGGACTTTACAACAATTACCTGGACAGAGCTTTGTGACTGGTTATAATCAGTTCCTCCTCTGAAATAACATAATCCATCGGCACATCCCATTCATCTGCCGGCACGTTTTGCACTATCTGAAAGTCAAAGCAGATCCCTGCTTTTCTGCATGTCAGGAGAGGCAAGACACGATCATAATATCCTTTACCACGCCCTAGCCGAAAGCCCAGCCGATCGAATGCAACGCCCGGAACAATTGCAAAGTCTATCAGTTGAAAATCAGAACAAAGATCTCCCTGTGGTTCCAGAATATTATAAGCACCGATTCTAAGTCTGTTATCCGGAGAATAGATACGAAGTTTCATCTCCCCTTCTTCAATGACCGGGAGGTATATCTCCTTTGTTTCAGCCCATTTCATTACAAAAGCATGAGTGGCAACCTCATCGGGCATTGAATAGTATAGGAATACACACTTGGCATGAATGAATTCGGGAAGAAGTTCCATCTTTTGAAGGATCTTTTCAGAGCGTTCTTCCAATATTGAAGGAGAAAAGCACTTCTTTTTCGAGGCGATATTTTTCCTTAAAACTCGTTTCTTCTCATCAATGCTGCACATTACTTATGATGGGTTGTGGAGACATCATCAATATTGGATTCATTTTCACCTTCATTTCTTGCACGGCACGTTTATAAGTTGCATCCAATTGGAATATAATCGGATAATAAGCCTCATCACCCAGAAGATACTGACCAATAAAAGCTTTAATATATGTATCAAGCATATTTCTCGATATATCTATTAAATAGGGTCGGCGACTAACTCCCTTTATTTCGGCATAATCTACAAAATCAGAAAGCAAGTCTAATTCATTCAGATATTGCAGTAAAGGCCAATAATGATTGAACTCTTTTAATTCTTCGGCATGTGCTTCCACATAGTTAAAAGCAAACATCGGGATTAAACCTTTCGTGACCACAGCTTTCGAATAAGATGTCCATCCCAGCGAATCAAGCGGAACGAAAATATCAGGAGTAATTCCACCCCCTCCATAGACTACCCTTCCCGAAGGAGTTGTATAACGAAGAGAATCATTCTGTTTAATGCTATCCTGGCTTGAAAACTCTCCATGTAGATAACGTTGATAAACCTCATCCTCATATTCAGCTTCCTTGCCTGGCTTGTATGGTTTCTGAATACAACGACCCGTCGGAGTATAATAGCGTGCGATAGTCAGTCGGATAGCCGAACCATCAGAGAAGGAAGGTTGACTTTGTACCAGTCCTTTCCCAAAGGAACGTCGACCAATAATCAGACCTCGATCGTTATCCTGGATAGCTCCGGCAAAAATCTCACTGGCAGAAGCCGAAATCTCATCAATCAGGACAATGACAGGAGAATGTTGGCAAGATCCTTCTCCATTGGAATATGATTCATTTCGTGGATATGCCTTTCCCTGGGTATAGACAATTAGTTTACCTGCTGGAAGAAACTCATTAACCATATTTATTGTCGCATCAAGAAAACCACCGGGGTTATCTCTTAGGTCAATGATAAAGCTGTTACACTGTTGTTTTTTTAGTTTAGCAATGGCGAGCAAAAAGTCCTGATAAGTGTTAGAACCAAACTGAGCAATCTTAATATATCCGATATCATTACTTACCTTATATGAAACATCAACACTACTGACAGAAATATCGCCTCGCGTAACAGTCACAGATTTCAGTTCTTCCAGATTCATTCGTTTGATACCCAGTTTCACTTTCGAGTCTTTCTTGCCACGAAGTTTCTTCATTACCTCACTTTGTTTCAGGTTGATACCGGCATACAAAGTATCATTGATCCTCACTATCCGGTCTCCCTTCAAAAGTCCGGCTTTCTCAGAAGGTCCACCCGAAACAACTTCTGTTACCGTTATGGTATCTTCCTTTAATATAAAGATAACGCCAATACCACTGAATGTTCCCTCAAGTTCTTTATTAACAGCCTCAACATCTTTTGAGGGGATATATTTTGAATGGGGATCTAATTCTGCCATTATATGCGGAATAGCCTTTTCTATGATTGAAGAATCAGTCAACGAATCGACATATTCACGATGAATAACATCCATAAGAAGATCCAGCTTATTTGAAGCACCCCCTTTTCGTCCACCATTATTCAATGTATTTATCGTCATATAATACCCCAAGACTACACCTCCGGCAATACAGAGCGCGATAATCAGAGGAAGAGACTTGTTTACTCCATTGATTTTCATACTTATTTCTCGTTAATGTCGATAAATTCCACTTCAATACCGGCTCTCTTCAATAAATCCAATCCATCCTCCAAACGATATTTTTCCGCATAAACTACTCTGCTTATTCCCGCCTGAATAATCAATTTGGCACATTCTATACAAGGGGAAGAGGTTACATACAACGTCGAGTCCAAACTACTATTATTCGATTTGGCTACTTTTGATATGGCATTTGCTTCAGCATGAAGGACATAAGGATAGGTATGACCATTCTCATCTTCGCAAATATTTTCGAATCCTGAAGGGGTACCGTTATATCCGTCCGAAATAATCATTTGGTCCTTTACCAGGAGTGCCCCTACTCTTCTACGTTGGCAGTAGGAATTTTCAGACCAGATATATGCCATCTTCATATATCTTATATCAATATCCTGCTTTCTTTTCTCTTTATAGTCCATCTTGTTTCAAACACGAAGTTATCATTTCAAAATATTATCACGCCGCAGTAAAGCCTTTATTGTCGGCTCTTCTCCTTTAAACCGCTTGTAAATTGTCATCGGATGTTCCACGCCTCCTTTGGAAAGAATTTCTCTGCGGAAGGCCTCTGCTGTACCTCTGTCAAAAATTCCTTTAGACTTAAAGAGTGAGAAGGCATCCGCATCCAACACTTCAGCCCATTTATAACTGTAATATCCGGCTGCATATCCGCCTGCAAACACATGAGAAAACGAAGATCCAAACATTGTTCCGTCCACGTCAGGAAGCAACTTCACTTTTTCAGTAGCCTTTCTCTCAAAATCAATGACATCACCCTCATAGGGTTTGTCAAGCATATGCCAGGCCATATCCAGATAACCAAATGATAGTTGTCGCAAACAACCATAAGCCACATTATAGTGCGCAGCATCCTTGATTCGCTGTATATATTCTGCCGGTATCTTCTCTCCTGTCTGATAGTGCTGAGCAAATCTGTCCAGATACTCTTTCTCCGTACTAAAGTTTTCCATCAACTGGGATGGAAGTTCCACGAAGTCACGATACACACTGGTTCCACTGAGTGAAGCATACGTGCCGGAAGCAAACATTCCATGCAAAGCATGTCCAAACTCATGAAGTAAAGTCTGGAACTCATCAAACGTAATCAGCGAAGGTTTATCAGCAGTCGGCTTGGTGAAGTTCATTACAATGGTGACATGCGGTCTTACCTCTACCCCGTTTTTCCGGTACTGGTCGCGGTAACTGGTCATCCAGGCACCATTCTGTTTCCCTTTTCTGGGATGAAAGTCTGTATAAAGAACAGCAAGGAATGTGCCGTCTTTATCCAGCACATCATACGCCTCCACGTCCGGATGATAGACAGGGATCTTTTCATTTCTCTGAAATGTGATGCCATACAAAGACGTTGCAAGATCAAAAACACCCTGTTTCACCTTACTCAACTCAAAATAGGGACGAAGCAACTCGTCATTCAGATCATATTTCGACTTCTTCAGCTTCTCAGAATAGAAACTCCAGTCCCACGGCATCAGCTTTATACTTTTCCCTTCACTGGCCAGGACATAATCCTGTACTTCCTTCACCTCCTGCTGTGCAGTCGGTTTATACGCATCACATAACTGATCCAGCAAATGAAAGACTTTTCCGGTATCTTCAGCCATACGGCGTGTCAGCACATAATCGGCATAATTGTGATATCCCAATAACTGTGCGATCTCAATCCGCAAAGCAGCTATCCGTCTCATGTTTTCCCGATTATCATACTCTCCTCCATGCGCACAGCGTGAATTATAAGCCTTATATAATTGCTCCCGAAGCTCTCTGACCTCAGAATATTTCATAAACGGAAGATAACTAGGGTAACTCAGAGTAAATATCCATCCACTCTTTCCCTTTTCTTTAGCTTCCATGGCAGCCGCGGCAACAACATCTTCAGGTAATCCTGCCAATTGTTTTTTTTCGGTAAGCTGCATTTCAAACAGATTGGTTTCTTTCAGGATATTCTGTCCGTATGTGAGTGACACCAGACTCAGTTCGGAAGAGAGTTTGCGAAATTTCTCCTTATCTTCGGGATTCAGGTTAGCACCTCTGAGCACAAATCCATCATACGTATCCTGCAATAGTTTACTTTCTTCCAGATTCAGATGCAGAGAGTCACGTTTATTATAAACGGCCTGAACCCGTTCAAATAATTTTTCATTCAGACTGATATTATTCGAATGTTCTGACAACAGAGGCGACATACGTTGAGAAATCTCCATCATTTCATCATTACTCTCAGCACTCTCCAAAGCAAAGAAGACCTGACTGACAGTATTCAGAAGTTCGCCGGATTGTTCCAGAGCCTCTATCGTATTTTTAAAATCAGCTGGTGCAGTATTATTTACGATAGCATCTACTTCAACATTATGCAACTCCATTCCTTTCAGAAAGGCTGGTTCATAATGTTCATTTTTTAGTTGATCAAAAGGGAAAGTCTGTTGCGGAGTATTCAGTTCCGAGAAAAAGGGATTGTTGTCTGGCATCATTGCAAAAACAGATAATAAGAAAGCAAGTAATAAATAATATCTCAGATTCATATCTTAAAATAAGTAGTCGCAAAGTTATACGTTTTCTACAAATAAAGAGGTGATACACAGAATAAATTTGCACAAAAGGGCGGCCTCCGGTTAAAGAGACAGCCCTATTTATTCCTTCACGTGACAAAAGTACATAATATTCAACTTTTCCGATGCGGATGGTCAATATTATAGTGCAGTCCAACACTCTCTTTCCGTTCGATAGCCTGACGCATGATGAGGTATCCCACATTAATCATATTACGTAACTCACAAATCTCAGGAGATACGACAGAGCGTTGAAATAAACTCTCTGTCTCTTCATAGATAATATCCAGGCGATCCCATGCACGCTTCAAGCGCAAATCAGTTCGAACAATGCCCACATAGGTACTCATAATCTGTTGTACCTCCTTAGCACTCTGAGTAATAAGCACCATCTCCTCCGGAAGAGTTGTTCCCTCATCGTTCCATGCGGGTATTCCCTCATGATAATCATAGTGATGGAGTTGAGCCAGACTATCTTTTGCAGCAGCATCCGCATACACAACAGCCTCAATCAGAGAGTTGGATGCCAAACGATTGCCTCCATGTAGCCCTGTGCAGGAACATTCGCCAACAGCATACAATCGTTGAATGGATGAGCGGGCATTTAAATCCACTTTAATACCTCCGCAAAGATAGTGAGCAGCCGGAGCCACCGGGATATAGTCTTTTGTAATATCGATCCCCAGACTAAGACATTTAGCATAGATATTCGGGAAATGCAATTTTGTCTGTTCGGAGCTCTTGTGAGTGACATCCAGATAGACATGATCTTCCCCTCTGTTTTTCATCTCATTATCAATAGCACGGGCAACTATATCGCGTGGAGCCAATGAGAGACGCTCATCGTATTTTTGCATAAACTCTTTGCCATCCAGAGTACGTAAGATGCCCCCATAACCTCGCATCGCCTCTGTAATGAGGTAGGAAGGACGATCACCCGGATGGTATAATGCCGTTGGATGAAACTGGATGAACTCCATATCTTTAACAGTTCCTTTGGCACGATAGACCATCGCAATACCATCGCCGGTAGCGACACGAGGGTTAGTCGTTGTCTGATAGACATTACCGACACCACCCGTCGCCATCAAGGTAACGCGAGAGAGGAAGGTATCCACCTTCTTCTTCCTCAGGTCAAGAATATAGGCTCCATAGCACTCAATATCCGGAGTCTGACGAGTCACCGTGACTCCCAGATGATGCTGCGTGATTATTTCTACTGCAAAACAGTACTCAAAGACACAGATATTGGGATGCCGTTGCACAGCACTAACCAAACTTTCCTGAATCTCTGCCCCTGTATTGTCTTTGTGATGAAGAATCCGGAACTCGGAATGGCCTCCTTCGCGATGCAGATCAAAGTTACCGGATTCGTCTTTATCAAAGTTTACCCCCCAATTAATCAGTTCCTGTATTTGGGTAGGTGCTTCTTTCACTACTTTTGTTACCGCTTCGATATCACTGATCATATCGCCGGCAATCATGGTGTCCTTAATATGCTTTTCAAAATTATCAACCAGCATATTTGTCACCGAAGAGACACCGCCTTGTGCATAATAAGTATTAGCAACATCCATCTTATCTTTACAGATGACTGCCACAGTACCTTTATCAGCAACTTTTAGCGCATAGCTCAATCCGGCGACTCCGCTGCCGATGACAAGAAAATCAAATTTCCGAGTCACTTTCTTCTTTTTATTTTAAATACTTGCTAAAATCTGCATTACGCATATCTCCGGACTCATTCAGCTCGTTATGAAGAGCAAAACAAGCACGAAGATTATGAGGAGTATGTCCCTTTCCTGCAATTCTCATATATTCATACATCATCTCTTTATATTCCGGATGTACGCAATTGTCAATGATCAGTTTGGCACGCTGAACAGGTGATTTTCCTCTCAGATCGGCAACTCCTAATTCTGTAATAAGAACTTTAACCGAATGCTCTGAGTGATCCGCATGAGAAACCATTGGAACAATCGAGCTTATCTTTCCACCTTTGGCGATGGAAGGAGTTGTAAAAATCGGAAGATACGCATTACGCGTAAAATCACCCGAACCGCCAATTCCATTCATCATTTTCGTACCACAAACATGTGTCGAATTTATATTACCATAAATATCAGCTTCTAAAGCCGTATTGATTGTAATTAAGCCCATACGGCGCACAAGTCCCGGATTATTGGAAATCTCCTGCGGACGAAGTACTAATCTGGGTTTAAAATAGTTCAAATCAGCATACACCTCTTGCAATACACTTTCGCTTAGGGTTAAAGAACATCCACTTGCAAACTTGACACGATCCTGTTTCATTAATGCGATAACAGCATCCTGAATCACTTCAGTATAAATATTGAATGCCGGAATATTTTTATTTTCACCCATGAAACCAAGCACCGCATTGGCTACATTTCCAACTCCTGACTGGATAGGCAGAAAAGAAGAAGGAATACGACCGGCTTTCATTTCAGATTCCAGAAAAGCAGCAACATTGGAGCCGATCTGACTGGTTACCTCATCTGCAGGAGTGAATCCGCCTCCTCCGGCTTTTACATCTGTCTCTACAATTCCAACAACTTTATTCAGATCTACTTTCACGTAAGGAACGCCTGCACGATCTGTTGGAGTATAAATAGGAATCTCTTTACGGAAAGGCACATCCATCGGCTCATAAATATCATGAATGCCTCTTAATTCTTTTGGATGCTGCTTATTCAGCTCAATGATTATTTTGTCGGCAAGTCTACAGATTGTGGGAGAAATACCCACACCAGCTGTTAGGATCACTTCTCCATTATCAGTAACATCCGCAGCTTCAATAATAGCCACGTTTATCTTTCCAAAAAAATTGCTACGTAAACTTTGAGCCAGTTCAGAAAGATGGATATCAGAATATTGAGTCTCATTCGAATTAATGCATGCACGAAGATCTTTGGTCGACTGATAAGGAGTCCGCGTTTTGATGGCATGAGCACGTGCCAACACGCCATCCAAAAACTCACCGGTAGAAGCGCCGGTAAACACACCAATCTGAAAAGGTCTGCCAGCCGCATGTTCTGCTTCTGCTTTTTTTGCAATAAACCCGGGTACTACACGCGGTGCACCTGCAGCGGTAAAGCCACTAAAACCCACCTGATCTCCATCACGAACAAAATCCGCAGCTTCTTCTGCAGATATAAATTTTAAAGCCATATGTTTGTTACTGTTTAATAAATGTATTTTCTATTCAATATTTCCGAGTAAATCACCGCCTTCTTCATGTCATCTAAATCAGTGAACGAAAATATAGGTTCGGATGTGGTTGTCTCCTTCGACATCTCTGCCGGAGATTCTTTGGATAATTCACTTGAATGGGTAAAAGCTGAAACGGAAGAATGATTGGATTTGGAAGGGGAGACAAATTGAGGGGAAATCGTTTTTTTATGGACAACAGGACGTTCGTCCCTTACTTCATAATTCCATTCTTTCACATCTGTGCTCAACTCTCTCACTTCACTAAGAACTTTATCAATAGATTGAAAAATAGATCGTTGTGGCATTTTTTCTTGCTTTTTGGGCAACTCAGACGCTTGCTCTTTCTTCGGTTTTTTACCAAGAATACTAATCAATAAAACAACAACCGTCATTATTAAATAACCCCAATCACCGAAACTGTCCATAGTTTTATGTAATTTTGCCCCAAAAATAGGCATAATATGTCAGAATCAACTGATTTTATCAAAAAAAATAAAGAGTTTGACTCAGCTTCCAAGAAGTTGTTTCTGGAAACGTACGGCTGTCAGATGAATGTTGCCGATAGTGAAGTGGTAACTTCTGTCCTTCAAATGGATGGATATGAAATAACCGACCGGATTGAGGATGCAGATGCGATTCTGGTAAATACCTGTTCGGTAAGAGATAACGCCGAACAAAAAGTGCTTGGACGGCTTCAATATTTCCAATCTCTGAAGAAGAAAAAAAAGCATCTTATCATTGGAGTATTGGGATGTATGGCGGAAAGGGTACGCGAGGATCTGATTACCAACTACGGAGTCGATCTGGTCGCTGGTCCGGATGCGTATATGGATCTTCCCAATCTGATTGGTGCTGTTGAAAAAGGAGAAAAGGCGATCAACGTCGAACTATCGCAAACGGAAACCTATCGCAACGTGCTTCCGGCACGTATCGGCAAACAGATTTGCGGTTTTATTTCAATTATGCGGGGGTGTAATAACTTCTGTTCGTATTGCATTGTGCCGTATACCCGTGGCAGGGAACGGAGTCGTGATGCAGAGAGTATCCTCAAAGAACTGAAAGACTTAGAGCTAAAAGGATATAAAGAGGTCACTCTGCTGGGACAAAATGTAAATTCCTATTCCTATACGAAAGGAGAATCGGTGATTACCTTCCCCCGTCTGCTGGCTATGGTAGCTGAAGCTGCTCCGGGAATGCGCATCCGGTTTATGACTTCTCATCCGAAAGATATGAGTGATGAAACGCTGGAGGCCATTGCAAAATACCCGAATCTCTGTCGCTTTATTCATCTTCCCTGTCAGTCGGGAAGTAATAAGATCCTCAAACTGATGAACCGAAAATATACACGTGAATGGTATCTGGACCGCATCGCTGCCATCCGGCGTATTGTGCCTGAATGCGCGATCAGCACCGATCTCTTCTGTGGATTTCACTCGGAGACGGATGAAGATCAGCAAGAAACCCTCAGCTTAATGAAAGAGGTAGGGTACGATAGCGCGTTCATGTTTAAATATTCTGAGCGCCCTGGTACTTTTGCCTCTGAGCATCTCACAGATGATGTTCCTGAAGAGGTAAAGATCAAGCGGTTGGAAGAGATTATCGCTCTGCAAAACAAGATATCCAAAGAGCAGAACAAGAAGTGTGTGGGCAAAACCTATGAAGTACTTGTCGAGGGAGTTTCCAAGCGTTCAACCGATCAAATGTTTGGACGTACTTCACAAAACAAAGTTGTCATTTTTGATCGGAGCGGTCAGCGTGTCGGCGATTTTATACAGGTAAAGATTACATCAGCTTCATCGGCCACTTTACTTGGCGAAGTGCAGATTTAAAAAACAGGGAATGTAAATTCCAGACAATAAGCAGCCTTCAGAATAGTCACCTTTTCTGCTTCAAAAGAGGTCAGGAAAGGAGACTAATTTTATCCTGATGTTTCCGGGATTTCTTCCGTATGTTTTTCCGGTTTCATTTAGATGTTTTTGTCGAAACATACAGATGAAATTCCAGTCGGATACGAATGGAAAAATAATTTCTTCAAATCATTGACAATCAACGATCTGAATCTGCCCTGTAAAGCCAAGAATTCATGATAGGTGTTCACCGCATTCCGTTCAATCCTCTTTTCCACCAGACTCTTGCCAGACAGGCTACTCATTGCTTGTACAAACAAAATACAATAACCCCACTCCTTACTCGAAAAGAAATCTCTCATGCTTCTCAATGCCTAAAATTAGAAGAGGAGCAACTCACGAGTTCGTGTGGTGCTCCTCTTCCTCTGAAAAAGCATGAAAAAGTCGTTTGAATCAGTGTCTGTTGGTAACCTGCAAATACCTGGTTCTTTTCGTCAGGTAATTTGTACAAGCTTCGGTGTACTGGTCTCTGCTTTGCTGCAAAAGAGTCTGCGCATCCAGTAGATCTGATAAAGCAATAGTTCCGGCTGCATAATAATCAATGTTCAACCGCACATTCTCGGTTGCAGAAACAACAGACTTGCTTGCTAATTCCACCTGTTGATATGATTCCTCCAGCTCATTCCACAATTGCTGCATCTGAATGAGAAGCTGTTCACTGTTGTCCTGTTTTGAGTTCTCGGCCATTTTGGTCTTTATCTTCTGCTTCTTTATGGCATGTGATCCACCCCACCAGGAAGAAAGAGGAACCGAAACGGTGGCATAAATAATACCAAAGTCATGACCTTTATCCAAGACATCGTGATACATATACCCTGCTCCGACACCTATCTGAGGCAGATATTCTCCAATCTTCATATTGGTCTGCAGCTTATTCACTTCCACATTTTTATCCAGTAACTTATATTCTGCCCGAAGTGGCAGAGCCTCTTCATGACTGACACGATATTGATCGGGTGGTGCAATGACTTTGAAGGCCGTGGTATCCAATGCGAACTCCTTCTGAGATAGACCTATGTACTGACACAATGCCATTCTGCACAGATTAATTCCATTGTTCAGCTTTAGCTTGTTACTTTCAATCTCATTCATCTTAAGTTCGACTTTCAATACATCATTCTTGTTACTGATTCCGGCTTCATAAGCGGCTGTCACATCCTTATGCAGATTGCTAAGTAATTGCTGCAGAATATTGATTGTCTTTTTCTTTTCTTCCAGCGAAACGATCTGCCAATAATACTGCTCAGCATGTAAGGCCACTTCGTCTTCCGTCATTTCCAACTGATATTCACTCACCTCCGTGCCAAGTTGAGCCAGTTTGTTGCCATTGATTATTCGTCCGCCGGCAAACACAGGCTGCGTTGCGGTGATGCTTCCCATAATACCATTTTCCATCATCGTCATATTCATAACGCCGAGATTCAGTACGGCCATACCTTTATCGGTATCAAATCCACCTCCACTCACATTGATCACCGGGAAGTAGTTCGTGAAAGCCTCTTTCTTTGTCTGCATGGAAGCCTTTTGTTCCAAACGTGCATTCTTTATCTTCACGTTATTCTCCAGCGCCATTTGTTTGCATTGTTCCAATGTCAGGAGTTCCTGGGCAGAAACTCCTTGTACGGACAACAACAAAAGGGCCAAGAGTACTATATTATTTCTTTTCATAGACTTATCTGATCTGTTGTTAATTATAATTATACTATCTCCGGTGAAGTAATTCCCTTGTGATTACCTCTGAATATCATCCAGTAAGCAACCGGAAGAACCGTCACCACCATTATCATCGATATGAGTGTTCCAAAACAAATAATCGTACCCATCGGAGCCCACAAACCACTCTTGCTGATAATCATCGGTATAACACCCATTGACGCTGCGGCTGAAGTGAGGAAAATGGGTCGCATTCTCCGTTTGGCGGCTTGAAGTGCTGCATTATACACATCAAACTGCTGTTTATGTCTCAGATCCTCTGCGTAATCAAGCATAATAATTCCATTTCGCACAAGAATACCCATCAAACTGACTATGCCCAAAACTCCGGTCAGACTGACATCCTGCCTCAGAATCAACACACCGAAAGCAGCACCAAATATCGTTAAGGAGATAGACCCCATGATAAGAAGTGCCAGATTAATCTTTCGGAAATGAGCCAGCAGGATGAAGAAAATGATCACGATTGCCACAGCCAATCCACCAACAATCATAGGCAGCGCCTCTTCATCAAACTCTCGTTGTCCTCCAACGGAAAGAGCAACTCCCTGAGGAATGGGAACCTGTTCAACTTTCTTCGCCACTTGAGCAGTCATACTCGCCACATTTACCCCTCGTTTAACATCTGCCACAACTGAAATAGTGCGTACCCCATTGCGGCGGATTATCTGACCCTCTGTCCAGTCGGGTTCCACTTTGGCAATCTGTCGCAAAGGAACCGATACACCTGGAATAAAAGAAGAAACATATTCGTTACCCATATCTTCAAAATTCGGATCATGTTTCCGTTCCGCTTTCAGTTTTACAGGCATGGCATAGTCTTCATCCCACAATGTTGTAAGAGGGATTCCTGAGCCAAAACGCATAGCCATATTGGCCGAGACTAACGTCTTGTTAATACCGAGCCTATTAGCTTCATCGTTATCAATCTGAATCATTGCCCCGGGAATCTGCTGCTCAAAGTTGGAGCGAACCAAGGTAAGGCCATCTATCTTTCTCATTACAAGTAAGAGGCTGTCTGCTCCACGTTTTAAGTCGCCGAGCTTGTCTCCTGTCAATCGTATTTCAATAGGTGTAGCAGCTTCTGAATAATCGAGTTGCTTGAAACGGACATATGCATCCGGAAAATAGTTGGCATATTTATCGGCATATTCGTCCAGCAAGGCAATGGTAGCTTTATTGGACTCCGTGTTTACTATAAACTGAGCATAGTTACTACCGGGCATATTGGGCGCATACGACGTATGAAATCGCGGAGAGCCTTCGCCTACAAAAGAGGTGATATTAACGACCCGGGGATCCTTCCTCAATTTATTTTCCATTGTGTCGGCTACAGCGGCGGTGTTCTCAATTGAAGAGCCACTTGGCAGAAAGATTTCCACGGCAAACTGATTACGGTCTGCCGTAGGCATGAGTTTCTGCGGAAGAGAGGAAAATAAAAGAGCACCGGCTAAAACAGTGATTCCGCCAATACCCAAGGTAATCTTCGGATGTGCAAAACAAACAGACAGTAGTTTTTCATATTTTTCTTGCAGCGACTCCAAAAAGCTATACTTCTTCTTTCCATCTACTGAATCAGTAGGTTTCAATCCGTGGCGGATAAAGAAATATTGCATATACGGGACAAGCAATATCGCCACAAGCAAAGAAATAGCCAAGACAATCGTCATTGCCCATGGGAAGGACTGAAGAAAATCATTGAACAGTCCTTTTGTTGTAATCAGGAATGGAAAAAACGTGACACTAATCGCCAAGGTGGCGGAAAAAATAGGCTTAAAGTATTCTTTGGCACTTTCAATGGATGCTTGCCAACGAGGCACACCCTGACCCAGTTTCTCCAGATAACTGTCAATGATTACAACAGAGTTATCTACTATCATTCCTAACGTAACGATCAGAACAGCAAGTGTTACCGTATTGAGTTCAATTCCGAATGCATAAAATAGCCCTAATGATATAAAGATTGAAATAGGGATGGTAGAAGCAGCCACTGCTGCCACACGGAAAGGCAGCAGTGCCATGATAACCAGAACGACTGCCGCGATAGCTATCAGAAGCTCCTCAAGGAAAGACAAAACGGAATCGCCGACCACTTTAGACTGATCAGCAATACGATACATGCTGACACTTTCGGGCAACTCTTTCTGATATGCTTCCAATACCTCATTCACATCCTTTCCAAATTGAACAATATTATTTCCAGATCGCATCTCCATAGAAAGCAGGATGCATTTCTTCCCATTGTTCTTAATGTAAGAATCCGGATCGGGATATTCACGAACAATTCGTGCCACATCTTTCAGACGGATAACATGCCCGGTTGGATCTGAGTAAATAATTTGTTCTGCAATGTCTTTTTCGCTTTTAAACGTTTCGGATATATGGATCGGAGCCACAAATGAATCGTTATCGATGGATCCACTCAGAGAGGTAAATCCCTGCGAAAAGAGATTGGCAGTCAGCGTGGGAGAACTAATACCATAAGCAGCCAACTTTTCCTGCTCAATATAAACACCTATTTGCTCCTTTTGGAGACCATATCTGCGAAGATTGGCCACAGCATCAATCTTACGCACTCTGTTTTCAAGTTCTTCCAGATATTTCTCCAATTCACGATAAGTCTTATCTTGAGATTCCAGTGTGATAAGCAAGGCTGAAGTGTCACCAAAGTCATCATTGACCATCAGTGCCAATACTCCGGCAGGGAGTTGCACTTTGAAATCTTGCACACCATGTTTAAACTTGGACCAAAATTCATCCTTATTCTTTACATCATCGTTCAACTCAACTTTGATGATGACCATTCCCTCTTTGGAAGTAGAAACAGTCTTTCTCTTTTTTACCTCTTTATAGGTGAATATATACTTTTCCAGCGGTTTGGCGAGTTGTTCCTCAACTTCTGCCGAAGTAGCTCCGGGATACACCCCAATGACCAATCCCTGACGAATAGTAAAGACAGGAAACTCTTGTTTGGGCATCACAATCAGTGCATACACACCAAACAGAACAAGCAACGAGACAACCAACACAACAATCTGTCTGTGCCTCATGGCCAATTCTACAATATCATATTTTTTTGCACTCATCTTACTTCGATTTTCATTCCTTCACTTACTTTCTGATTGCCTTCCACTATAACTTTGTCACCTTGAGCCAATCCGGAAGTAACGACTACTCCCTGATTGGTAATGGCCCCTGTAGTAACCAATTTCTGTCTGGCAACTCCGTCTTTGAAAAGCCATACGAAATGTTCTCCAGCATTCAATATTTGAATGGCATTGTTAGGTATAATAATCCCTTTTGCTGTAGTATCTGATGAAATCAGAACTTCACAAACCATTCCCGGCATCAATTCTTTATCCGGATTGTTGAGTTCCACTTTTATTTCATAGGTATGCGAAAGAGGGTTAGCCATCACTCCTTTTTCCTTGATTATACCCTCAAACACTTTATGATTCAAGGCAGCCACGTTGACACGAGCAGTTTGACCTTCTTTCATTTGAGAAATTTCATTTTCAGGAATAGAGGCTTTCACTTTTACCTTATCTATGGTTACCAGTTTAAATACAGATACTCCGGGCACGACATTCATTCCTGGTTCAACAGAACGGTCTGCAATCACACCGTTGAATGGTGCATAAAGGTTGCAATCGTCAAGGTTTTTGTGAGCAATTCTTTCCGCTGATTGCGCTTGTTGCAAAGAGGTCTGAATTTCCACAAACTTAATCTCCGGCAAACTTCCTTTTTCATACAGTGCAGAAAGTCTTTCGTATCCATCCTGGGCTCGTTTTAATGTAGAAAGAGCCGCTTCATACATATTCTTTACGGTTGCCTTATCAAGGACAGCAAGTAACTGTCCCTTGGAAACAGATTCACCTTCAGACACAAATACTTTTTGAACGTTTCCGGCCATTTGAAAACTAAGTGAAGAGCCTGAGATTTCTTCTACAGTTCCCACATAGTTACATTCATTAGCTTCTAATGACAATCTTGCTTCCTGTACCTTGACCGGGATCACACCGTTGGATCCTGATGTTTCTTTTTTGCCTGTGCAACCCGTCATACTGACAAGCGCAATGACAAATACATACTTCAACTTTCGCATACTTAATTTTTTTACTGAATTATACCTATTCTTTGAAGTGCAAAGGTCAGCTCTTTTATCCTATTTCAAAAGTTCTGAATATCCACAATATTGTCCTAAAACACCGATTTGTTTTCAATAATCAAACAAATTAGATACTTTTGTAGTCAAAAAAGGAAAAGTGAAGCAGTACAACGACCTAAATGAAACATTGAATTTCATTAAAGATTTCATTCCAATGGACACAATTGGAGATGACTTTGTAATTTTTGGTGACATCTCGAATTTACCAATCATCGACTATCCACGTAAAACGGATGCAATTATCTTTGCTATTTGTCTGAAAGGGAGTGCCGAAATAAGTCTCAATCTGAAAAACATCACATTGAGAGAGAATATTCTTTTGGTTACCACCCCAGATCAGATTGTCCAGTTTCTTTATAAAAGCGAAGACTTCTCTGTAAGGTGTTTTGCGATGACTCAGAATTTCATAGAAGGGAATATAAGCTCGTTTCAAAACACAGTGCCCATCATTCTTCATGTGATTAACAATCCCTGCACCACTTTGGAAAAGAATGAATTGAGTACACTACTGGAATATCATTCATTCATATGGATGAAGATCAAAGCTGAACACTCACCCTATAAAAAGGAGATTGTTAAAGGGCTCCTACAAGCTCTTTATCATGAGGTTATGACTATCATTCTGAAACATCAACCCTCTGAACGAGTCAAAAGAAGCCGCAAAGAAGAGCTCTTTGAACTATTTTTAAACGAGATTCTGCTAAATTATAACAAAAACAGGAGCGTTGCCTTTTATGCTGATAAACTTTGTCTCACTCCCAAGCATTTATCCAGTACAGTAAAAGAGGTAACGGGAAAGTCAGCTAGTGAATGGATTGATAATTTTGTAATACTCTCTGCGAAAGCGATGCTTAAGACACCTAACAAAACAATCCAGCAGATAGCCGACGAACTTCATTTTGCAAATCAATCCTTTTTTGGAAAATACTTTAAGGATCAGACAGGTATGTCTCCAAGCCAATACAAAAGCAGCTAAAACAGAGATGTAAACAAAAAAGGAAGACGTCTGTAGATTGCACTCATACAGACGTCTTCCTTTTTTTGTAGCGGGACCGGGACTTGAACCCGGGACCTCATGATTATGAATCATGCGCTCTAACCAGCTGAGCTATCCCGCCATCGTAAATTGCGCTGCAAAGGTACTACTTTTCTTTTAACACACAAGATTTTCTTTCAAAAAAACCTGTATAAACAGGATTTTTGAACATTCTTGGATGTAGGGGTATTATTTCAAGGTGTTTCACTACAACAATGTCGATTTAATTATATAAATTGCGCAACTAAACATTACAGACTATGAATAATACGGTCAAATTAGAATACTCATTCAAAAATATATCACCTCTTGCCTTGTGGATGGGGATTTCATCTCCTCTGGCATTAAAAGAATGGTTTGCGGAAAAAGTGGAATGTAATGAAAAAGAATATGTCTTTTATTGGAATAAAACACCACACATCGCCACTATTCTTGAAAAAAAGGAAGGTTCAAAGCTTAAACTTCATTGGATCGATTCCGGAGATAATGACTTCTTCCAATACGATTTGGTGACCAGTGAATTAATCGGCGATACCACATTATTTATTATAGACACGTGCTTCGATGCCGAGCGTGATGAAGCCATCATGCTATGGGATACACAAATTGAGAATATGCGTCGAGTGCTTGGGACATAAATCCATTCACCACTTTTTGGAACACGATTTGATTAAGATTCTCTAAATTAGCTTCAGAATGAGAGTTTTTCACTACTTTTGTTCTCTGAAAAGACTGTAGCGATTCTTTTATTCATTCAGGCTGCCTAATAGATAACAGATGATTCAAATCAAACGACTCTACACATACATGCTGCAAAAGTTTATATTGCTGCTTGTTATGACTTTCGTTATTTGCCTGTTCATTCTTCTGATGCAGTTTCTCTGGAAATATGTGGATGAAATGGTAGGCAAAGGATTAGATATCTCTGTCTTGGGAGAGTTCTTTGTCTATGCTTCAATCAGCCTTATGCCACAGGCTATTCCTTTAGCGATCCTACTCGCTTCTTTAATGACTTTTGGAAACCTCGGTGAGCAACTTGAATTGCTGGCTGTCAAAGCCGCCGGTGTATCACTGCTTCATGTCATGCGCCCTTTACTTGTCTTTATTCTCTTCATAAGCCTCAGCTCAATCATCTTTCAGAACTATATCACTCCAAAGGTTCAGGTAAAAATGTATTCGCTATTGCTTTCCATCAAACAGAAGTCGCCTGAACTTCAGATTCCGGTGGGAAGCTTTTACAAGCAAATCGCTTACAGGAGTATCCTCGTACGTGACAAAGATCCCAAAACAGGTTTGCTGAAGGATATCATGATTTACGACTTTTCAAAAGGTACAGACAAGGCATCAATCATCTTAGCGGATTCAGCAAGACTGAAGATAACAGATGACAAGCTATTCATTGTTCTGAATCTTTTCAATGGCGAACAGTTTGAGAATCTGGAAAAACAAACCATGGGAGCCAAGAATATCCCTTACCGAAGAGAATCTTTCTTGTCTAAGACTATCATGATTGAATTTAACTCAAACTTCGAGCGCATGGATGATGGGTTCCTTCAAAACGAATATGTAGCGAAGAATCTGAAGCAGCTACAACATACTGTCGACTCAATGACCGTCGAAGTGGACAGTATGAAAAAGTATGATGCCCTTCAATTACTATATACCGAGAACCGCATCACTCCACCCAAAGATAATGAATGGACAACTGATACAAAACGTTTACTATATGACTCATACAACCCTGATTCTGTCTATCAAAGATTATCTCAAAATGATCAGGTGAATCTTCTGGAAAGAGCTCTAAGCAGAATGAAAGGGACGAAAGCAGAATATTCCATGCGAATGGATAATATGGAAAGTGAAGCACGCATTTTGCGACGCCATAATATCGAATGGCACAAAAAATTCAGTCTCTCATTCTCTTGTATTATCTTCTTCCTGATTGGAGCTCCATTGGGAGCTATCATCCGAAAAGGAGGTCTTGGTATGCCTGTCGTTGCATCTGTACTCCTTTTTATCATCTATTACATCATGGATAATATCGGTTACAAGATGGGGAAAAACGGCGTTTGGGAAGTATGGCAAGGAACCTGGCTGAGTGCGGCATTGCTTACTCCGCTCGGATTCTTCCTGACCTATAAGGCAAACAGAGATTCGGCTGTTCTTAATGCGGATGCATATGTAATCTTATACAAAAGAATCTTTAGTATTCATGAGAAAGTTCGCACTATATCACGCAAAGAAATCTCGCTGAAGGATCCTGATTATCCGATGGTACATAATGAGCTTTCAACCTTGACAAAAGAATGCATCAGAATAATGGATAACACAAAGAAAGCACCGGGTTACGTAGCTTTCTGGACAAACAAAGGATATGTTCCTTTAAAAGAAATATCTGATCGCCTGGAACTAATTATTGACAATCTGAGAGACACGCAAGACAATCTCATCATTCATAAGATTGGAGATTATCCGATTCTTTCACCGGAAGCATGCAACACGCCAATAGCCAATCAGGGAATATGCTTCCTTTGTATGCTCCTGTTCCCTATCGGCATTCCTTTTTATACACGTTCAATACTGAAACGAGGCAAATTATTTCAACAATTAAATACGATCATACGTATTAACCGAGAATTAAACGAGATAACTCTAAAATACATCAACAGATGAATGATTACAAATTAAACACGATTGAAGAGGCTATCAATGATATCCGGGATGGTAAATTTCTGATTGTCGTTGATGATGAAGACCGGGAGAATGAAGGAGACTTTATTATTGCTGCCGAGAAAGTAACAGAAGAAAAAGTAAACTTCATGGTTACCTATGGAAGAGGTGTGCTTTGCGCTCCCATTACTGAAGAACGCTGCAAAGAACTGGACCTTGAAATGCAGGTTAATAATAACACGTCAATTTATGAAACGCCTTTCACGGTAACTGTCGACATGCTGAAAAACGGATGCACAACAGGAGTTTCCATGCATGACCGCGCAGCAACAATACGTGCACTTGCAGATCCGAAAACGAAACCGGAAGATTTAGGGCGTCCAGGACACATAAATCCATTGCGTGCCCGATCGAGAGGGGTCCTTCGCCGTGCCGGACATACAGAAGCGGCGGTCGACTTAGCCCGTCTTGCCGGACTCTCTCCCGCAGGTGCTCTGATTGAAATTATTAATGAAGATGGCACAATGGCACGTTTGCCTCAACTCATTGAAGTCGGTAAACGCTTTGGAATCAAGATTGTCACAATTAAAGATTTGATTGCATACCGATTGCAGGCAGAATCAATCGTTGAGAAAGGAATCGAAGTAGATATGCCAACCGAATATGGTCATTTTCGTTTAATACCATTCAAGCAACTTTCAAATGGTTTGGAACACGTCGCTCTGATTAAAGGAACGTGGGAGAAAGAGGAACCTGTTCTTGTACGTGTTCACTCATCTTGTATGACCGGCGACATCTTCTCTTCCTGTCGATGTGAATGCGGCGAGCAATTACACAAAGCAATGCAGGAGATTGAAAAGGCCGGAAAAGGTGTGGTTGTTTATATGAACCAGGAAGGTCGCGGAATTGGTCTGATGAACAAAATCAAAGCCTATAAATTACAAGAACAAGGGCTTGATACCGTAGAAGCAAATCTGCACCTCGGGTTCAATGCAGATGAGCGTGATTATGGTGTAGGTGCTGAAATTCTACGCGAACTTGGTATTCACAAGATGCGACTGATGACCAATAATCCTGTCAAACGCATCGGACTGGAAGCATATGGCCTGCAGATTGTAGAAAATGTGCCTATAGAGATTACTCCCAATCAATACAACGAACGATATCTTAAAACGAAGAAAGACCGGATGGGCCATACATTGAGGAACATAAAATAAGTTATTTGCAGTCTTATTGTTATCAATGACATTGTTTTTATGATAAATGTTGCGTTATTTTGCACCCCAAACTATCAATACTTAATTATTTATACATTATGAGTCTTATTTCAGCACGTCTTAACAGTTTGTCGCCTTCGGCAACTCTGGCGATGTCCCAAAAAAGCAATGAACTCAAAGCTCAGGGGATTGATGTAATCAATCTAAGTGTGGGGGAACCCGACTTTTTTACACCTGACTCAATTAAAGAAGCAGCAAAAAAGGCTGTGGATAACAATTTTTCTTTTTATTCACCGGTTCCAGGTTATCCGGGGCTCCGTAATGCGATTGTTGCCAAACTTAAGAATGAAAATGGACTCGACTACACAGCCGATCAGATTGTCTGTTCAAATGGTGCAAAACAATCGGTGTGCAACACCATTTTGTGTATCATTGATCCGGGCGATGAAGTGATTATCCCCGCTCCATTCTGGGTGAGTTATGTTGAAATGGTTAAACTTGCAGAAGGAAAAAACGTCATTGTTCCTGCTAGTATTGATCAAAACTTCAAAATTACTCCGGCACAGCTGGAAGCTGCGATTACTCCTAAGACAAAGGCTTTAATTCTCTGCTCTCCTTCCAATCCAACAGGTAGTGTTTATAACAAAGAAGAGCTGAAAGGATTGGTTGATGTCTTGGTAAAATACCCCAATATCATTGTTATCTCAGATGAAATCTACGAGCATATAAACTATATTGGCAAACATGAAAGTATTGCTCAGTTCCCCGAAATCAAAGAGCGTGTTGTCGTTGTAAACGGAGTTTCCAAAGCTTATGCAATGACTGGATGGAGAATTGGTTTTATTGCCGCCCCTCTTGCAATAGCAAAAGCCAGCAATAAACTTCAAGGACAATATACTTCCGGCCCATGCTCAGTCTCTCAAAAAGCTGCAGAGTCTGCTTTCAGCGGAGAGCAGGAATCTGTAGAACAGATGCGAAAAGCTTTTGAACGAAGAAAAAACCTTGTGGTCAAGCTCGCTAAAGAGATTCCCGGACTTAAGGTGAATAATCCTGAAGGTGCCTTCTATCTCTTTCCTGATTGCTCTTCCTACTTCGGAACATCTTATGGAGAGACAAAGATTAATAATATCGCAGACCTGACGATGTTTATTTTAATGGAAGGTCATGTTGCTTGTGTAGGCGGCAACGACTTTGGTGATGACAATTGTCTTCGTCTATCCTATGCCACTTCTGACGAGAATCTGGTGGAAGCGTTGAAACGAATCAAGGATACACTGGCTAAACTGAAGAAATAAACTTTTCTCTTCTCGACAAACAGAAATAGCCTGCTGAATCAGCAGGCTATTTCTGTTTATTGAGAAAAAGGCACGAAACTATCGTTCATCAATTTGTTCAATTTCAACACGGGGTTTGTCGAGAATACGCCTGTCCTTGTTCACAAACTTAAGAATACGCGTGACTGAGAATGTCTGATTATGAAAGATAAACATGGGGACAGAGACTCCCACAACAAGCGCAAACAAGACAAAGACTGTTGTTGTTCCATTTCTGAAGATATCGACAATAATGTTTATGGAAGATGGATAATCCTCACACTGTATAAATTTCACAGAAGCCAGCACTGTCTTATAGGCGTACATTCCCGGAATCATAGGAAGCAACGAAGGAAAAGAGAAGACTTCCGCCGGACAATGGATCTTCTTTGCAAAGAGAATACTGAGCATACCTATTATAAACGCGGCAATAAAAGAAGCACTCGAGATATCCAACGAGGTACCTTTCAAAAGGAAATAACGAAAGCCATGACCTACTGCTGCTAGAAAAGCAGAAACAAGAATCGCTTTACGGGGAGGATTAGAGATAACAGCAAATCCTATTGAAGCAACCGCCGCAAAGAAGCAATCAAAAATAATTGCAGTAATAAAATCAGAGTTCATCATAAAGCATTTACTCCTATTAATAATAAGGTAAGTGACAGACCTATTGCCAAACAGATAATTAACAAAGCTGCGTTAATCAGGCGTGAAACTCCGGCCAGCGCATGACCTTCAATAATATCAAGAACACCGTTAATCAGAGGCACACCCGGAATAAGGAAAAGAACACTGGTACCAAGCGCAATTTGAGGTGTATTGCCAAAATGATAAATAGTGGCCAAACTGGCAATCATTGAAGCGAAAAAGGAAGATGCGATAAACACAAATAAATGATTTATATGTTTCTCCATCATCTTTTGACGGATAAAGAAACCTACTAATGTGGCTACAAAGACAGTACACATTGCCTGCCAGTCTCCGGAAAAGAGACGACAAAATGAAGCATTTGCACATGCTACCAGCAAGAGGACAATCCACTTATTGATCCTGGGTTTACTGACTATTTCATTATACTGACTTCTGAGTTGCTCCAACGACAGATGCTCATCATAGGCTTCCCAACTCAGCGAACTGAGTCTGGAATTGATTTCAAAGTTCAGTGCCATCGGTTTGATCTTATTCACCGTACTGTATGAATGAGAATTATCTTTATCCCGTAAAGTCATAATTATGGTCTTTTGAAAGATAGTCATATCAGCAAAAAAACCAAATGACTGTGCTATACGCGACGTATTTCTGACTACCCGGGAAGTATGGGTACCCACAGCCATCAGACATGTCGAGTAATCTGATAAGAATTTTGATAATTCTTTGAGTTCAGAATGAATATCCATAGGTTAAATTATCGTTTGATAGATGGATAAAATAGTATCGGCCTTTACACGAGAAAGTTTCTTTCCGCGGTTTCAAAGATAATGAAAAACTTATGAAAGGAGAGGTTCGTACAATTATTTCATACGGTTAAAAAAACGTATTGATATTTCACGACTACTGAAACAGTCATTTTTTCCGAAATACCAGTAAAAAGGTTTTAATACTCCAATATTTCACTGGCACAACCCTCAAACACAAACTTCCGATCAAAGAACCTCCTGAAAGATCTCTCCTTCCTGTCCTATTCAGGATTTGGAAAGACCATTGTGAGAATCGCGGTATTCCTGCGGTGTCATACTTGTCGTAGCTTTAAAGAGACGATTGAAGTAAGAGTGATTTTCAAACGAAAGCGCATACGCTACATTTTTGATGGGCGTATCATTGAAGGCGAGGATGAGTTGCGCTTTCTCAATCTTTTTGTGATTAATGTATTGAAGTGGCGTACTACCGGTTTCCTTCTTGAAAAGTTTGATCAGATGATCATCGGAGAGATTGCAGATCTCTGACAACTGGCTGATAGTCATTTTCTCATAGATATTTTTACGGATGAAGGTCATCACCTTCTGAATCCGGTCATCTGTCACCTCAATCTTTGGCTTGGCATCTTTCAGAAAACGGGAAAATAGTTGATACGTGATACCTCGCGATTCAATACGCTCAAAGAGTGCCCGCTGCTTATTCTTTATGATATTCTGGATCAGAGTCGGATTATTATCATACGTATTTGGATTCGATTGTTTCAGTTTCATCGCCGGATTTATTTCGCACAGCCTCTTTACCAGATCCAGATCCAAGTGATTAGCGCAAACCTCGACAGGGAAATCCCACTCTTCGAAGAAACTTGTTTTTGTACGTGTATCTTCATATAAATGGATGTAATAATGGGAGAAATGTGCATTACACTGATAGCTGTGTACCGAAAATGCCGGAATCAGATAGAGGTGATTTTCTTTCAGCTCTTGCACACCACCGGGTAGCAGTAGAGAGGCACTACCTTCCGCCACATAATAAATACGGGTGAAAGGGCTACTGATGTCCTTCCAGTTCCAATCGGCATTGTGTGTGGCAAGTCCGACATTCAATAACAAGAGATTCAAACTGTCTGCAGATCCTGACATAATGTTATTATCGATATAATGAATGCGAATATAGTAATAAATCAGATAATTACATTTTAAATATCGATTTTGTTCTATTGCTCGTCGGATTTGTATATCTCTCCTACCGGGAGAATACTCTATATTTGCAGCACAAACAACACATATATCTTGTCGTGAACAAACCGGATCTTTGAATCACCATGATAGAAACTTTAATATCTGAACAAAAATGAATAAAATACTAATCACAGCATCTGTTTTCCTGCTAACTGTTGGCAGTGTGCTCGCACAGGACTTCCCCGTAAAGGTTTCCGAACAAAATGAGAAGATGATGCAGGGAAAATTTGAGCCAACCTGGGAATCATTGAAACAGTATGAAGCTCCGGAATGGTTTCGGAATGTAAAGTTTGGAATCTGGGCACACTGGGGACCGCAATGTGTGGAGGGCACCGGCGACTGGATGGCTCGTTTCATGTACGATGAGGGTTCCTATCCGTATAACTATCATGTAAAGAATTATGGACATCCTTCTGAATTCGGTTTTAAGGATATCATTCATATCTGGAAAGCAGAAAAATGGGATCCTGAAAAGCTGGTGACGTTTTACAAAGAGATTGGAGCACAATATTTCTTTGCGATGGGCAATCATCATGATAATATGGACCTTTGGGATAGTAAATACCAACCATGGAACTCAGTAAACATGGGGCCGAAGAGAGATATTATCGGAGAATGGGCGAAAGCAGCACGGAAAAACAAACTTCCTTTTGGTGTCAGCATTCATGCCGCACACGCTTGGCTATGGTACGAAACTGCGCAAAGAGCTGACAAGAAAGGGGATAAAGCCGGTATTCCTTACGATGGCAATTTGACCAAAGAAGATGGTAAAGGAAAGTGGTGGGAAGGTTATGACCCACAAGATCTCTATGCACAAAACCATCCTTTAAGCAAAGGAAGCGAAAACACAGGCACGATTCACTCACAGTGGGGTTGGGAAAATGGCGCAACAATGCCTTCAGAGAAATACTGCACCAACTTCTACGAACGTACGGTTCAGATGATCAATCAATACAACCCGGATTTACTTTACTTTGACGATACAACATTGCCTTTGTACCCTGTCAGCGATGCCGGAATGAAGATTGCCGCTCACTATTACAACCATAGCATGGCGACTCACAAAGGGAAGATGGAAGCGGTCTTGTTTGGCAAGATTCTGACCGATGAACAAAAAGACGCATTGACATGGGATGTGGAGAAAGGAGCGCCAGACAAAATTCAGGAAAAGCCATGGCAGTCCTGCTCCTGCATCGGAGGCTGGCATTATACCACCTCTATTTATGAGCATAACAGCTATAAGTCTGCCGCGAGTGTCATCAAACTGTTGATCGACATTGTCAGCAAGAACGGAAACTTGCTGCTGAGTGTCCCGGTTCGCGGAGATGGCACCATTGATGAGAAGGAGATAGCAATACTTAAAGGTATCGGTGAGTGGATGAAAGATAACAAGGAGTGTATCGTCAATACCCGTCCGTGGAAGATCTTCGGAGAAGGACCTATTGCTGAATCTTCAAACCCACTTAACGCACAAGGCTTTAATGAAGGTAAGAATGAAAGGGCTACCGCTGAAGAGATCCGTTTTACACAAAATAAGAAGACACTGTATGCATCACTTCTTGCCTGGCCGGAAGCCAGAAAAGTAACGATCAAATCTTTGTCTGAGAATAGCAACCTATACCCCGAAACTATAAAGAAAGTCGAATTGCTTGGTTATGGAAAGGTTCCATTTACCAGAACAAATGTCGGACTTGTGATTGAATTACCGGAAAAGAACGTGAACAAAATATCACCGGTATTTAAGATTACCAGATAGACTGGTACTGAATTCTTAGTAAATCAGGGCGGCTTCGAGGTATCGGGGCAGCCCTTTCTCTTTTTAGAAAGATCTGCTTTCATCATGCAATCCTTTAAGTAATCAAATATATCTGCAAATTATTCTCTACCTTTGTTCTACGCAACCCCCAAAATCTCTCTTGAATGAAGAAGTTCCTTGTTCTTTTGATGCTCTCTATTGCTTTGTACCCCCAATATAGTACGGCAGATGAGAATGCGAAAAACCTTCCTTGGGAAGTCTTGTCTGATAGTATTCGCAAACAGTATTTTCCCGATAACCGGGTGGCACTGTTTGATGTTGATTATGTAGTATCCGACAGTCTGATTATAATTAAAGGCGTGACAACATCACCAAAGGCTAAATCGACCCTTTTGTCTGCTCTTCAACAAATGAACTATGAAGTAAAAGACAGTTTGCAACTATTGCCGGATAGTCTCTCACTGGAAGGACGGACTTTTGCAGTGGTAAACCTGTCCGTATGCAACTTACGTGTAGCTCCTGATTATTCTTCTGAGATGGCTACACAGGCACTTCTTGGTATGCCGGTAAAACAATTACAACAAGGTGAATGGTGCCGTATTCAGACACCGGATAATTATATTGCTTGGGTGCAAAGTATGGCTGTTTGTCCGATGACCAAGGCCGAATATGATGCGTGGAATCATGCTGATAAGATCGTTGTAACTTCGCATTACGGTTTTACTTACCGAAAGCCCGACATTTCTTCTCAACCGGTGTCAGATGTGGTGGCCGGCAACCGTTTGAAGTGGGAAGGTACTTCAGGCGCATTTTATAAGGTATCCTATCCGGATGGCCGAAAGGCATACATTGCCAAATCGATCTCCATGCCTGAGAAAAAGTGGAAAGCATCTGTCCGGCAAGATGCGACCAGTATTCTCCGTACAGCATATTCCTTGATGGGAGTACCTTATCTGTGGGGTGGGATGTCTTCAAAGGGTGTTGATTGCAGCGGCTTTGTCCGCACGGTTTATTTTATGCACAATCTTATTCTTCCTCGCGATGCCTCACAACAGGCATACGTTGGACAACATATTGATATTACTTCCGATTTTAGTAATCTACTGCCGGGCGATCTGATCTTTTTTGGCAGAAAGGCTACCACAGAGAAGAAAGAAAATGTGTCGCATGTCGCTATTTATATCGGTAACAAGAAATTCATTCATTCTTCTGGCTATGTCCATATATCAAGTTTTGATCCCAAGGACCCTTCGTATGATATGTACAACCTGAACCGAATGCTTTTTGGCGTTCGCATTCTTTCTAGTATTGGTACAACAGGAATTAATACTACAGACACAAACCCTTATTACAAGGAATAGAATCACTTTAATAAATACAGGATGTCACACAATAGAAGATTCTTTCTTAAAACGGCGACTTTCGCTGCAATTGGTTCTGGTATGGCTGCAAATAATCTGTTTGCTTCTACAGCTCCTCACCCCTTCTCTATCAACAAAACAGGCAAGAGTGGCAAAATGAAACTTACTTTCAAACCGTATGATTTGAAGTTGAAGCATGTTTTTACTGTCGCTTCTTCTTCACGAACAACAACGCCGGACGTGCAAGTTGAAATTGAATATGATGGAATCATCGGTTACGGAGAAGCTTCCATGCCACCTTATTTGGGAGAATCCGTGGAGTCTGTTATGGATTTCCTGAAGAAAGTGAATATTGAGCAGTTCAGCGATCCTTTTCAGTTAGAAGATATTCTGGAATATGTGGACGGTATCCTGCCGGGAAATACCGCCGCCAAAGCTTCTGTTGATATTGCTCTTCACGATCTGGTTGGTAAACTTTTGGGCGCGCCATGGTATAAAATATGGGGACTGGATAAGGGGAAGGCTCCTTCTACTACTTTTACGATCGGCATTGATACGCCTGATGTTGTACGACAAAAAACGCTGGAGGTTGCCGGACAATTTAATATTCTGAAGGTAAAGCTCGGACGTGAGAATGACAAGGAAATGATAGAGACGATTCGCTCCGTCACCCAACTTCCTATCACGGTGGATATCAATCAGGGATGGACCGACAAGTATCTGGCATTGGATATGATTCTTTGGCTGAAAGAAAAGGGTATAGTGATGGTCGAACAGCCTATGCCCAAGACGCAACTGGATGATATCGCTTGGGTGACTCAGCAAAGTCCGTTGCCTGTCTTTGCTGACGAGTCTTTCCAGCGTCTGGACGATATGATCAAACTGAAAGGAGCTTTCACGGGTATCAATATCAAGTTGATGAAATGTACGGGTATGCGCGAGGCTTGGAAAATGATCACTCTTGGACGTGCTTTAGGAATGCGGGTAATGGTAGGATGCATGACCGAAACATCTTGCGCTGTATCTGCTGCTGCTCAATTGTCTCCGGCGGTAGATTTTGCTGATTTGGATGGCAACCTGCTTATTGATAATGATCGCTTTAAAGGTATGGAGGTAGTGAAAGGAAAAATCACACTGAACGATTTGCCGGGAATAGGTATCACGAAATTGTAACCAATGGAATACACTCAATCGCATGAAACAACTGATCGCTATGGCCGGGGTACTCTTTTTTCTGGGATGCGCTCCAAAATCTACTGTTATGGTTGACGGCTGGAAACAGGAACGGATGAATCGCATACAGTTGGATTTTTGCGTTTCCGAACCACAGGTAAAAGAATATATTCGCAGGTATATTCCGTCAGTGACGGACAAACAGATGCGTGACTGGGAGAAAAGTAACGCATTGGAATGCAGGATGATTGATGGGAAGCGGTATTATTTTCGTAATGCAGGCCCCAATTTATTTCGTATTGATTCTGTTGCCCGCAGTCTGAAAGTGGCCCAAGAAGGTATCGAACTGAATGGCTACGATAAGGTGAATCAAGAACATCTGCCCCGGGTAATAGCTGCCGTGAAGCAAACAGGTGAATGCAGGGTGATGCCTAAGCGTATGCGGGTGACTTACACGCTTACTGTTGAACCTGACGCTGTGCCCGATGGCAAACTTGTTCGCTGTTGGTTGCCTTATCCGCGAACGGATGAAGACAGACAACAACAGGTAAGGTTTCTGAGTGCCAGTGAGAAAAAACAGAGCTTCTCTCCGCCGTCCTGTATGCACAGTACGCTGTATATGGAACAAATAGCGGTGAAGGATAAGCCTACAATATTCTCCGAATCGTTTGAATATACCTCATTTGCCGAGTGGCATAACCTGAAGCCTGCGGATATCTTACCGTATGATACTGAAAGTGCGCTTTATAAAGAATATACAGCTGAACGCGAAACACATATCCGCTTTTCTCCACGTATCAGGCAGTTGGCGGCAGAGCTTACTAAAGGAGAAACAAACCCTTTGTTGAAAGCGACCCGTATTTTTGCCTGGATTCATCATTCTTTTCCATGGGCATCTGCCCGTGAGTATTCTACCCTTGACAATATCCCGGAATATGTGCTTGATAATCATCATGGCGATTGCGGACAGGTTTCTCTTCTTTTTATTACTCTTTGTCGTTACAGCGGTATTCCCGCTCACTTTCAAAGTGGCTTTATGATGCATCCCAATGCATGGAATCTGCATGATTGGGCAGAGATTTATTTTGAGGGAGTTGGCTGGGTTCCCGTTGATCCGTCTTTCGGAATTCCTTCTTTTGCTCAAACGGACGATGAACGTATGTTCTTTCTGGGTGGGATTGATTCTTGGCGGATGATTGTAAATGAAGATTATTCAAGGCCTTTAGTTCCTGAAAAAAAGTTTCCCCGTAGCGAAACGGTCGACTTTCAACGTGGCGAAGTGGAATGGGAAGGAGGCAATCTCTATTTTAATAAATGGAAATACCAGATGGACATTGAGTACCTGGAGTGATGATTAGAGATTGGAGAGTGCTTCGAGGTATCGGGGCGGCCCTTTCTCTACACGTCCAAACAGGCTTTTCTCGCTTGCGAGTGCTGAAACTGCCGTGCAATCCGATAGAGTTTCCCATCTTTCAATAACCGCGCCCCGGTCTGCTTGAAGTGAAACTTAACCTGTTTCTCAATACATTGGCTACGAATATCCAGTACCCACTGATAGTCGCAGACGCGTGCCTCGTTGCCTGATTCACCTCCCAATGTGATTGCCCAGATCTCGTCCGTCAGATAAGGAAGCAGGTGTATGGGCCCGAGCAACGGTTCGCAGATAATTTCTTTGTGCCTGATGGGGGCCGCGTTAAACAGTGGCAAACGAAAATCCGCCATGGCCTGGTTCTCCACCGTACAACAGATGGTCACATTCTCGTACCCCTCCCCCCAATCGTCGGGAATGCACTCCTGAAAGCGATGAATCCGTTTGGTAATAAAAAGAAAGTGCAGATCACTCCGTCGCCGCATCATCTGCCAAGCCTCAGCTCTCCAAGCGTCAGCTTCTTCCACAAAGAAGTCGGACGTAAAACAGGTATATACGATCTTATCCAGAGTGAGTTTGTACGTTTTTTTACGAGTGAGCCGAAGATGCAGGTCAAAGTCTGCGGTTTTATATACCACGGTACTGTCGCGTCCATGCTTTGCATCTCCCCGATACACATAGCAGTTTGCGCATCCCGGACTTATCTTATGACATCCATGCCATGGGTTCCATATACTCATATCCGACTCTTTTAGAGATACAAAGATATCTGCTATTTCTGAAAATCGCATCCTCAAAGCAGAATTTTGACCCATGGATTATTGTTTCTTACTTCTTTAAATGGAGCGAAGTCACATCAGCCCTGTTTTGATCACAAAGATGTCCTTTTTTTACAATCAGAAGAACAGTAAAAAGTTCTACCTTTGCCGGCAAACTCTTCATCATATTGGCAGTCAAGATGGAATCATTCAGAATCATAAAACCCTCTCCAGCATTAGTCCCGTATATCAGATATTACTGGATATTACAGATCAATGAGGTAACTCCGGTGCGCGAACGTACCTTGCCGGTAGGGTGTATTAATATGGTTTTTCATCGAGGAAGACAACTCTTTTCACTGACGGAAAGAAGTTTGCAGCCCACCGCGTTTATCTCCGGACAGTCCACCACATATTCAGATGTGGAATCTACGGGAAATATTGATATGATTTTCGTTGTTTTTCAGCCGTATGCCGCCAGAATCTTCTTTCAGATCCCGATCAATGAATTCCACGAGAAGAATATTTCCATCAGCGAGATCGGCGATCCTGCATTGAAAGAGCTGGAGAAACAGGTGGCGGATACGATGGATGACAGCCAGTCAATCGGACTGATTGAGCGCTTTCTGATCAGTCGTTTGCACTCATTTTCCGCTTATAATGTCAAAAGAGTCGTAGCCACCGTGCAGGAGATCAACCGGCAACCGGAGACCACTATCACTCAACTGTCGCAGATCGCCTGTCTGAGCAACAAGCAATTTAACAGGGTTTTTACGGAGTATATCGGTACCAATCCCAAAGAGTTTATCCGTATTGTCCGCATGCAAAGAGCATTGTATGTTTTGCAGACGCATCCCGATCGTAGTTTTGCTCAGGTAGCCTGCGAATGCGGATTTTATGATCAATCGCATCTCATCCGGGAATTCAAATCTTTCTCCGGATATACTCCCACGGAATACCTGTCTGTCTGTGCTCCCTATTCCGATTATTTCTCAGTACTTTAAGATGTCTGTTTTTTCCTATCTCAGGATGATGCGTTGCTCTACCTTTGCATTGTCTTTGCAAAGTCATTGTATAATAATCATCTAAAAACAGAAACAATGGAAAAATTAATTGCATTTTTTGAGATCCCGGCCGCAGACTTTTATCGGGCGGTAGCGTTTTACGAGACAATCTTCCACTTGAAGTTGTCGGTGTACGACTGTGAACAGGAGAAGATGGCCTTCTTTATGGAAAATGGGGATTGCATCGGTTCGATCTCTTTTGGAAAGGATTTCCCACCATCAGAAAAGGGTACTCTCCTCAGTTTTAATTGCGAAAATATGAGTGAGACTCAGGCTTTGATTGAAAGCAATGGAGGGAAAATCATCATTCCGAAGACGAAGATTGAGGCGGAAGACAAGGGATACTTCTCAACATTCAGGGATAGCGAAGGAAATACCGTAGGCTTATATTCTGACAACTAAAAGCATCACGGTGATTCTTTTCGCTGATCAGAAATCGGAAAATCACTGTTTTTTATATAATCCCTGTCAGCGAACTCTTTCGGGTCAAATATCGCCGACAGGGATTGTTAGTATTCTTGCGAAACAACTGGAAACGCTCCGTCCTTTCAGCTCTTTCAATTGGATCCGGCGGGTAAGCATAAGATTAGAGGAATCAATCAGGGATCAAAGTCCGTTGCATACAGGAAGATAAATAAGCCGATGCGGAAGATAAAAGTCAATCTCCAAGATGACTTTCTTATTTTGAACCACAGGATGATCGTCCTGAACTTCAAAACGATCATCCTGTGGTTCAAAACGATCATTCCGAACTTCAGAACGAACAAATAGTCTGCAAGCGATAAACTTTACAACTTGATAAAGCATAGATCTCACCCTATAAGCTGTAGAAAGATACCAAGCAGAAAATGGCTGATTTTCACGACACAGACGAAAACAAGCTAATGTCTAAGCAGTTCTAGTTACACTGTTTGTTTTTGTTCTTTTCCTGCTGTTCCTTCGTCATTGTCTTGTATGAAAGAATATGCCAGCTAATCGCGATAGCAAGGGCAATCAGCAGAACTTTGAGGAAGATCGGTTTCACAATCCATATCGCGCAGTTAAGTAACGTGATCCATATCAGTGATACCGATATGATTTTCGCTCGTAAGGGAATTGCTTTATATTCGTAAAAGTTGCGGATATAGGGCCCAAGACACCTCTGATTGAGCAACCAGTCGTACAGTTTCTGCGAACCTCTCAGCCAACAAGCTGCAGAAAGAAGAAGAAAAGGGGTGGTGGGCAGCAGCGGAACAAATATTCCGATGATTCCCAAAATGAATGAGACTGAGCCTATGAGTATATATACAAGTTTCACGCTGCAAAATTACGACAAAAAAAAGACCCACCGGAATGATGGGCCTGTTTATTGACGCGGAAAGCGGTTAATTAATCAGATTATCAATCTCCTCTCTTCTTTCCGGTCGTTGTTATTTCTTGGCAGCAGCCATTCTTGCATACATCTCTACCATGGCAGCCTGAGTCAACACCGACTTAAATTCCTCCTTGCTTTCGCCACTCCAATCCTGATTGAACAGTCCCGTCTCTTCACGCATGTGGGTCCACGCATAATCCAGACTACGCTGAAATGCATTCAGATAGCTCTTATTCTTATCCAGTTTATAGAGTTCGATGTATCCTCTGAACATAACTGCGGTAAACCATACATTGCCTCTCTTCAATAGCATGAAAGAGTTTCCATCATTCGGTGAAAATTCCTGGAAAAACTGATGATACGCTGACTTTGCAATGTTTTGAGCTTCGGTCAGGTAGGTTTTGTCTTTCGTCAATTTGTATAAGAGTGCAGCAGATTGAAGCATCTGTCCGCTGTTATATGCAAACTTAGCCTTTCCTATCCTGCCATTCAATCCCATATTGTCATAATACAGATAGTCAGATGGATCCTGCAAATGAGCTTTTGTCCATTGATACAGTGCTTTGCCCTGATTAAAATAGTTACTGTCTTTGGTTGCCTCAAAGAGTTTGAGAGCTAACACAGAACCGGGAGCATTCGAACAGGTATTCTTGGATTCCTTTTTCTGTTCGCACCAGTAGATACCTCCACCAAGTTGCTGATCGATGCCGCTCTCGATAAATTGCCATATCATTTTAGCCTTATCCAGATACTTTTGTTCGCCGGTCATCCGATAGGTGTCGGTGAAGTCGATACCCAACCAGATGTTGTCATCATAAAAACGGTCGGACGCTGGCGCAGAGTTAATATAAGAGGAGTAAGCAAACGGAGTTCTTTTCGTATCCAGATATTCTTCCAGTCCGGGAAGCACCTTCGTGTCCAGCAGTTTTTGATAATTCTTGTCGTTCGTGGCTTCCAACAAAGCGTTGACAGCAGAAAAAGTGCCGGAAAAAGGCCATAAATAGGAATATTGATTGGGTCTGTTGGCCTGCTCTTCTGAAGCCAGATAGGTTGCTTTGTACTCTTCCGCGAATGGATGGATCTCACGCAGTAAGTTTTTTCCTTCAACGGAATAATGTGTATAAATGGAATCCATTGTTTCCCGGCCACGGTCAACATTCTTCTTTGAACCATCTTTAAGCGTTGCACAGCCCGATAAAAGGAACACGGCGCTTGCGGCTAATAACAAATTACGCATACTGTTTTTCTTTAAATATAAAGTCAAAAGGTTTTTATCAGAAACAAATCCTGAGGTCAAAGATAAGTAATAATCCATGGAAAACAGCGGGGAGCGAGAAAAATAAGAGGTTGAAGAGATCGCGCGTCACACGGCAAAGAAAGAGGAATCTGTGCATTTTGAACGCACCTTGCTCAATCAGATCGGTTGCCAGGCAGCGCTTTGCGATAAAAAGTCTTATCTTTGCACTGAAAAAAATAAATGGATTCTAAGCGGTAATCAAGATGAAGAAGACATGGAGATGGTTTGGCAGAAATGATAATATTACCCTGTCAATGCTGAAAGAAATAGGTGTTGAAGGTATTGTTACGGCTTTACATGAAATACCCAATGGAGAAGTTTGGTCTCTGGATCAGATCAATGAGCTGAAAAGCTACATCGAAGAAGCCGGCTTAGAGTGGTCTGTTGTGGAAAGTCTGCCGGTGAGTGAAGCCATAAAATATGGTGGTGCAGACAGAGAGAGGCTGATAAATAACTACATCGAGAGTCTGGCTAACTTAGGTAAAGCAGGAGTAACCACTGTTTGCTACAACTTTATGCCTGTCATCGACTGGATACGTACAGATATCGACTACAAACTGGCGGATGGTTCGTCCACCTTGTTCTTTGATAAGACGCGCTTTGCCTATTTCGATTGTTACATTCTGAAGCGAAAGGATGCGGAGAAAGACTACTCCACTGAAGAGCTAAAGCAGATTGCCGAACTGGATAAAACGATCACCGAAGAGGAGAAAGCAGCGTTGATTGACACCATCATTGTCAAAACCCAGGGTTTTATTGATGGAAATATCAAAAAGGGGGAAGCAAACCCGGTTGCTCTTTTTAAGAACCTTCTTGCTTTGTATGATGGGATTGATCGTTCTGCTTTGCGCGAGAACCTGAACTATTTCCTGTCGCGTATCATGCCTGTTTGTGATCAGTATGGTATTAACATGTGTATTCATCCCGATGATCCTCCTTTTCAGATGCTCGGTTTGCCGCGCATCGTGACCGGCGAAGAAGATATCGACTGGATACTCAACGCTGTTGATAATCCACACAATGGATTGACTTTCTGTGCGGGATCTCTGAGTTCGGGTGCACATAATAATGTGCCGTTACTTGCCGCGAAGTTTCTGAAAAGGATCCATTTCGTTCATTTGCGTAGTACAGAGATTCTTCCTGACGGAAGTTTCATCGAGGCCGACCATCTTGCCGGACGGGCGAAACTAACGGAACTGGTTGCTCTTTTTGAGAAAGGGAACCCTTCATTACCAATACGGGTTGATCACGGACGACTGATGGCGGAGGATCGGGAGAAAGGATATAATCCCGGATACTCTTTTCTGGGCAGGAAATATGCTTTGGCTCAGATGAGCAGCGTGATGGCTGCTGTTCATTGACTGAATGGTTTAATTCATGTTAATTATTGGCTTATTTGATGCAATAACCGTAAATACAGGGGTTGCATAAAGAATAAGTAGGAAAACATGGTGTGACTCTCAAAAATAAGGTGTTACTTTGCACCCAACATGAACAAATGTGGTTTATTTTATTCTTCCTCCTCTTTGAATCTTCTTAATATTCTCTATTAAGTCTTTCCATCTTCGAACAGAGTTACCTAAGCTTCATTGTTTCACATTTCCCTTATTTATTTTATATTTTTATTTTTATGAACATTTACGTAGGTAATCTGAGCTTCAATGTTACAGATTCAGATTTGCAGAGAACCATGGAAGAATTCGGAGAAGTAGTCTCTGTTAAATTAATCATCGACAGAATGACAAACCGATCAAAAGGTTTTGCTTTTGTTGAAATGCCGAACAAAACAGAAGCTATTAACGCTATCAAAAAGCTTAATGGTTATGAATATGACGGACGTCCAATGTCAGTCAAAGAAGCTATCCCTAAGTACTAATCAGTACGAGGTATCGCTGATACAAGTTATAAGAGCAGGCAAATCCTTTGAGGGTTTGCCTGTTTTATTCACCAATTCTTACAAATACATGACATTTAAAGATTTAAACATTATCGAGCCTATATTGAAGGCTCTGACTGAAAAAGAATACACCCTTCCTACTCCCATACAAACACAAGCCATCCCGGTGCTTTTGAACAAACGCGACATACTGGGTTGCGCACAAACCGGAACCGGTAAAACGGCCGCCTTTGCAATTCCGATCATACAGCAGATCATACAGGAACGAGAGTCCGGTAAATATCGGGAGATTAAAGCACTGATACTTACACCGACCCGCGAACTTGCTATTCAGATTGATGAAAGTTTTGCTGACTATGCAAAATATACTCCCTTGCGTCATTGTGTGATTTTCGGTGGCGTGAAGCAAAAATCACAAACAGATAAACTTCAGAAAGGAGTAGATGTACTTATTGCTACACCGGGACGATTACTTGATCTTATTAATCAAAAATATATCAGCCTAAACTCTATCCGCTATTTCGTACTTGACGAGGCTGACCGTATGCTTGATATGGGATTTATCCATGACATCAAACGCATACTTCCCTTGTTGCCCCGCGATAGGCAGACTCTGTTCTTCTCGGCTACAATGCCTCCTGAAATTGCAACTCTCTCTAAATCGATTCTCCGTAATCCGGTAAAGGTGGAAGTTGCTCCTGTCTCTTCTACAATCGATGCTATCAAACAATATATCTATTTTGTGGAAAAGGAAGAAAAGAAGCGCTTGCTTATCAAATTACTCAACAAAGATAAAGGGCAATCGGTGCTGGTCTTCTCCCGTACCAAACATGGAGCGAACAAGATTGCTCAGGATTTATGCAAAGCAGGCATTGAATCGGAAGCCATTCATGGCAATAAATCGCAAAATGCACGTCAGCGCGCACTGACGAACTTCAAGTCTCGTGCAACCCGAGTGTTGATAGCAACAGATATTGCAGCTCGTGGCATTGACATCGAACAGTTGCCAATGGTAATTAATTACGATCTCCCGGAAGTTCCGGAAACGTATGTGCATCGCATCGGACGTACAGGCAGAGCTGGCTGTGACGGAGTCTCCGTCTCTTTTTGCAATCAGGATGAAAGGCAACAGTTGAAAGATATTCAAAAGCTTATTGGGAAAACAATTCAGGTTGCCAAGTTTCAGGAATAAGTTCTGAATGCTTTGGAGGTCGAAATTATATGGAACTTGTCTGTGACTGATACAGTGTAAGTTCCATTTTGTTTTATTGGTTGAAATATTTTCTTGTGGAAATTTGTATTGTAAGAAAATAGTATTACCTTTGTACCATAATATTTAAAACCCAACAGAAATGAAGAAACTAATATTTGTGGTACTGTTGCTCGCCGGAGGTTTGATTACCTACGCCAGCATGCAAAAAGGGAATGATACGAATAATAAGAAAACAGTAAATAAGATGAAATCAATTGAATTGACAAAAGCTGACTTTTATAAGAAAGTAGCTAACTTAGATGTGAAAGAGTGGAAGTATTTGGGCGATAAACCCGCAGTAATTGATTTTTACGCAACTTGGTGCGGTCCTTGTAAGGCGGTTGCTCCTATCATGGAAGAGTTGGCTGCTGAATATGCCGGAAAGGTTCTAATCTACAAGGTTGATGTGGACAAAGAACCGGCTTTAGCTGCTGCTTTTGGCATACAGAGTATTCCAACAATACTATTCGTTCCTGTGACCGGAAAGCCGCAGATGAGCAAGGGTGCAATGCCAAAGAGTTCATTGAAACAGGCAATTGAGGATATTTTGATTAAGAAATAAAGCAGACTTCTCAATGGAAACACTTTGTAAGGTTCGTGACTTGTATCGTTCGATCAGTCGTTTTGAGGCTGATTTTCAGCAAGAACATCAGATATGTCTGAATGAAGGTATGCTCCTCTGCAGTCTAAGTAAAGCAGAGCGCCTTTCTTCCGGAGAAATGGCTGATCTTTTAGGTCTTACCTGTTCAAATACATCCAAAGTCATCCGATCGGTTGAAGAAAAGGGATATATTGAGCGTATTTTGGGCGAACAAGATAAACGACAGATGTATTTTAAACTTACTCCGGCTGGTAAGACTAAACTTCGTGATATTAATTGTAAGGATATCGAAATGCCGGAGTTACTCCATAAAGTCATCAGTTTATATTGATCAGACTGATGTTTGAAGAATGAATATTAATGGTTCTGGGGTTCATAGGTAATTAAGATTGTTTTTGAGATTGTAGAGACACATGGTCGAGGAAGATCATGTGTCTCGTTTTTTATATACGATATGTGCTGATTATCGCGAACAATCTGTTTGTTGTGAGATAATAAATGATTCCCTAATCAAATAAACAAAATCCATTCCTGCAAATATCAGATTTGCAACATATTTAATCACTTTTGCAAGTAGGATTCAGAATTTATCCAATATTTTTGTACGAATGAATACTGTTTGTTTTTGTCAAGCAACAACTTTTGAACAAAACAATAACCTATCAAAACATGAAGAACAGAGGGGCAGCACTGGGATTTGCATTGATTGCAGTCTTATTTTCAGGTTGTAATAACCAACATCTAACGCAGGAAAAAGAAAATCCTCCGCGTATCGCAAATATTATCAACTTTGTAAGGAACACAGAACCACGTATTCCTGCTATCACAGATGAAGTGCTCTACAATACGGTGGCGGAACAAATAAAACAGATAAAGCAGTATGATCTACCGGCAACTTTTCTTTTACAATACGATGCTCTGATTAATCCGAAATATCAATCTTTGCTGAAAGATACATTGCCGGCAAACTGTGAAGTTGGCGGATGGTGGGAAATAACACAACCTCATGTGGAGGCTGCCGGAATGGTGTGGCGCGGAGCCTATCCGTGGGATTGGCATGCGAACGTCGGCTTTGCTACGGGATATACACCGGCGGAAAGAGAAAAGCTGGTGGACGTGTATATGGAAAAGTTTAAATCCATATTTGGAAAATATCCTTCTTCTATTGGATCGTGGTTTATTGATGCACATTCTTTGCAATATATGTATAACAAGTATAAGATTGTTGCTTCCTGTAATTGCAAAGATCAAATCGGTACGGATGGATACACCATGTGGGGAGGGTACTGGAATCAAGGCTATTATCCGAGCAAGAACAATGCGTATATTCCGGCACAAACTGAAGAGAATCAGATTCCCGTGCCCATCTTTCGAATGTTAGGCAGCGATCCTATTTATCAATACTATGCCGGATTGGGTGGAAGCGTTCAACATGTGGAGAGTCTGGAACCGGTATATGGAAATGGAGGTGGTAATGCGAACTGGGTGAACTGGTTCTTCGACATCGTTGTAAAGAAAGAAACGCTATCTTTCCAGTATATGCAAATCGGACAGGAAAACTCTTTTACCTGGGAGCGAATAAAGCCTGGTTTGGATATTCAGATTCCCAAACTGGATTCTCTTCGTAAACTGGGACTAGTCAGAGTAGAGACATTGGGACAAACCGGACGATGGTTTAAAGAACAGTATAAAGTGACTCCCGCTACCGCTGTCAGTGCTTTGGATGATATACGCAATCAGGGAGAAAAGTCTGTATGGTACAACAGCCGCTTTTATCGCACAAACCTGTATTGGCATCAGGATCATTTTCTTATTCGCGACATACATCTTTTTGATGAGGACTTAACGTCTGATTATCTGACAAAGGCAGGGACATCGACGCAATGTGAATACAAAGCGCTTCCTTTTGTGGATGGTTTCACCTGGAGTTCGTTGGATCATCTTGCCGGACTAAGAATCATGATGAAAGATGAAGAGGGCAATAGCATCGAACTGAAATCTGATACTCCTACCGTTATTTCTATTCCTCCCGCCACGCTTTCGGTTCAGTTCAAACTAAATCCGGTCGGGCAATGCACTGTCAAGTGCGAAGATTCGAGACTGGTGCTTTCCTGTGCGGGATTAGCTGATATGAATTGGTGGCTGGAGTTTTCTGCTGCTCCTGAAGCGACTCTCCCTTTTTCCAATATAGACAAAGACAAGATTCAGGCAAAGTTTAAAGACTTCACATATCAGGTAGAGTGTGAAGCAGGTACTATCGAAGGGAATCAGGACAACTCTTCCCGATCTTTTGTCTATCGGATTTATCCGAAAGTGAATTCTATTATTTTAAATATGGACAACAAATGAAAAATGAAATGATTCGTACGAAGATTCGTCTCTTTAAAAAAGAGATATTGATTACTGTATTGCTTTTTGTTTTTTCTTATCCGTTATTCAACTGTTTGCATGCGAAAGTTGCTATTGATGATTTGAAATGTGAATATCTGAATAATCCAATCGGTATTGATGTTCAGAACCCTCGCTTCACATGGGTCATAAAAGGTAGCGAAGGAGGTTATTTGCAAGATTCCTACCAGCTATGCATAGCCACATCTCCTCAATCATTACATGCAGGCTCACCGGATGTATGGAATTCGGGAAAAGTGAAGAGCACTTCGAACAGAGTTGTTTACAGCGGACCTGTTGAAATAAAGTCACACCAGAAGTATTTCTGGTATGTAATTACAAAAGACAGCAAAGGAAAAGAGTATCGTTCCGAAGATGCTTCATTCGAAATGGGAAAGATGAATCTCAATGAGTGGAAGGCACAATGGATCTCGGACCATAACGATAAAGAGTTTCGTCCCTCGCCATTATTCAGAAGAAGTTTTAACGTAGGTAAGAAGATTGCAACCGCAAGGGCTTATGTCAGTGGCTTAGGTTATTATGAACTCTATCTGAATGGGAAAAGGGTCGGGAACAATATGCTTGATCCGGGATATACTCATTTTGACAAACGGGTACTTTATGTGACGCATGATATTACTTCTTTGCTTCAGACAGGAGATAACTGCGCCGTTGCTGTGCTTGGCAATGGCTGGTTTAATGTACAATCACGCGGTGTGTGGGACTTTGAAAAAGCGCGTTGGCGTAATCGTCCGCAGCTTTTATGCGAGATAAGAATTACGTATAAAGACGGGAGCGTCGAAACGATCGGTTCAGATCAAAGCTGGAAGACTTCAACCGGTGCATATCTGTTTAATAATATCTACAGCGGTGACATCTACGATGCCCGTTTGGAGAAAAAGGGGTGGAAGTTGAGTGGTTTTGATGATTCTCAGTGGACATATGCCCGTTGCGTAT
>JAQUTK010000014.1 GCA_028709785.1 Bacteroidales bacterium | reverse complement strand
ACCAACAAATATCAACTGGTAAGTGTTAAAAAGAAAACCTCCTCAAAATGAGGAGGTTATTAATAGTTACAACTAAATAGTTTAAGTTGCTGATAGTCAATTACTTCCCGATGCAAAAATGCGAGAAAATGTTTCCAAGTATCTCATCCGCGTTGATCTCTCCTGTGATTTCACCCAGATAGTGCATGCACTCACGGATATCTTGTGACAGGAAATCGCCGGAAATATGATTTTTTATTCCCTCCTGGACACGGATGATAGATTTATCCGCCTGAACCAGTGCTTCGTAGTGCCGGGCATTGTTCACAATAAAGTCTTCACTGCTGATTTGTGGCAGATGAGCCGCTCTGGTGATCATATCCTCCAACAAGTTGATGTTGAGCTTGTCTTTTGCAGAGATATGTATTCGCTCTGCGTCCACATCGCTGAAGAGATTGTCCAAGACATCTATCTCTTCTTCGCAGACGTTATCAATCTTATTAAAGACGAGGATCAGTTTTTTGTTTTTGGCACGTGGTACGATTTTGCTTGCCATCCACTCGATATGCTCAGAAACCTGTGTGCAATCGATCATCCAAAGAATAATGGAAGCCTGCTCTATTTTCTTATAGGTGAGCTCGATGCCCATGTTTTCGATGATGTCGTTTGTCTTTCGGATACCTGCGGTGTCAATGAAACGATAGGTCACACCTTGTATTACGATTGTGTCTTCTATCACGTCGCGGGTTGTACCGTGAATATTTGATACTAAGGCGCGTTCTTCATTGAGCAGAAGGTTGAGCAACGTGGATTTGCCTGCATTGGTTTCTCCTACGATAGCAACCGGAATTCCGTTCTTAAGCGCATTGCCAACGCTGAATGAACCGGCAAGTCTGCTGATATGCGTATGAATATCCGACGCCAGTTCATAGAGTTGGTCTCGATTGGCAAAGTGAACATCCTCTTCACTAAAATCAAGTTCCAGCTCGATGAGGGAGACGAAGCGAAGTAAGTTGGCACGCAGGGCATTGAGCTCTTTGCTGAAGCCTCCGCGCATCTGTTTGATCGCCATATTATGTGCTGACGCTGAGTTGGAGGCGATCAGATCGGCTACAGCTTCTGCCTGAGAGAGATCCATCTTCTTATTGAGAAAGGCGCGTTGCGTGAATTCGCCCGGTAGTGCAATTCGACAACCACTGCGAACCAGTAATTGAAGTATTTGCTGCTGGATGTAGATTGATCCGTGACAAGAGATCTCAACGGTGTCTTCTCCGGTGTAGGAATGTGGACCGCGAAAGAGGGCAATCATCACTTCATCGATGATTTTGTCTTCATCCATCAGATTGCCATGGGTGAGTGTATAGCCTTCTTTGAGCAGTATGGTGCTCTTTCCCTTCTCTTTGCCGGTTTGCTCAAAAAGCGCATTGACAATCGTAATGGCAGCTTCGCCGGATATGCGGATGACAGCTATGCCTCCCTGACCCGGGGGAGTGGATATAGCACAAATGGTATTTGAGTCCATATTCTTTGGTTTTATTGCCAAAGATAACTAATTCTTCCTTAAAACGTCAGATTCTGTCCAGGACTTTTTGTATCAGAATGTCGATATTGTTCTTGTAGGAGGTGTTTACCTCTAGTTTAACGCGATTGGCAACGACCATGGTAACGGTCATCGCTTTGTGTCCCAGGAGTCTGCTCAGTCCGGCAATCGCCGATCCTTCCATTTCATAGTTTGTAATTTTGTATCCTTCGTAGGCAAAACTGCAAATCTTTGAGTTCATTTCTGGATCAGCCAGAGGTATCCGTAGTTCGCGACCTTGCGGACCGTAGAAACCTGAACTGCTGATAGTGACTCCATCGAGCATGTCGTCTTGATTGATACGGGCAAGAAGTTCCGGATCAGCGTCAATAACATATGGCGCAGCGAGTTGTGGCAGCCAATTCATGTGGTCGGTAAACGCCTTTTCGAAAGCAAGATCACAAACCTCATTACGCCCTGCATAGAAATTGAGTAGACCATCAAATCCGATGCTTTTCTGCGAACAGATAAAAGTACCGACGGGAGTGTTGGACTGAAGTCCGCCACAAGTGCCGATACGAACGAGGTCAAGTGTGCGATGCGTCGGTTTTATGTGACGTGTCGCGAAGTCGATATTTACCAAAGCATCCAGTTCGTTGACTACAATATCTATGTTGTCACAACCGATGCCGGTGGAAAGGACGGTGACTCGTTTGCCCCGATATAAACCTGTTATTGTATGGAACTCCCGATTCAGAACTTCACATTCTTGTTGGTCAAAATGAGAAGCAACGAGTGATACACGACCGGGATCGCCGACAAGGATCACTTTGTCTGCTACTTGCTCAGGTTGCAGATGGAGATGGAAGATGCTGTTGTCTTCATTGAAGATCAGTTCGGAGGGAGCAAAGTATTTCATGGTGGGATTAAAAAAATGAAAGTACCCCGGAAAAACCTCCGGGGTACTTTCTGGAAGTTATTTATTACTCTTTTGTTACTTTTCCTGTGTCTTGCTGACCTTTGGATGGTTTAGCAATGGCATCGCGCATAGAGGTGTCGGCTTCGATATTCTTCACTTTAAGATAATCCATCACACCCAGATTGCCGCTTCGGAATGCATCGGCCATCGCTTGCGGTACTTGCGCTTCGGCTTCAATAACCTTCGCACGAGCTTCCTGAGCTTTCGCCTTCATCTCTTGTTCGAGTGCGACTGCCATGGCACGTCTTTCTTCAGCTCTAGCCTGTGCGATGTTCTTGTCGGCCTGAGCCTGATCCATCTGCAGTTCGGCACCAATATTCTTTCCTATATCGATATCCGCGATATCAATGGATAGAATTTCAAAAGCGGTACCGGCATCCAGCCCTTTCTTTAAAACAACTTTAGAAATCGCATCTGGATTTTCAAGCACATCCTTGTGAGTTTCAGAAGCACCAATGGAAGCAATTATACCTTCACCGACACGGGCAATGACAGTCTCTTCGCCGGCTCCTCCGACAAGTCGCTGGATATTGGCGCGAACGGTAATACGTGCTTTTACAAGCAGCTGGATACCATTCTTGGCAACAGCAGCAACAAGAGGAGTGTCAATCACTTTTGGATTTACTGACATCTGCACTGCTTCAAATACGTCACGACCGGCAAGGTCAATGGCGGTTGCCATCTGAAAGCTCAGTTCGATGTTTGCTTTTGATGAAGAAACGAGCGCGTGAACGACACGTTCAACATGACCACCTGCCAGGTAGTGAGCTTCAAGTTCGTCACGGGTAAGCTGACGAAGTCCGGCTTTGTGAGCTTCAACCATTGCACTGACGATTACTGAAGGTGGCACCTTCCGGATTCTCATCAGGAAAAGCTGAATAAGTGAAATACTCACTCCGGAAGCCTTCGCAGAGATCCAGAGCAGAAATGGGACGTAGTAGAAAAAGATCATCACGAAGATGATAGCCATTCCTAGCAAAACTAATGATAGTTCCATTGTTCTTTCCTTTAAATTATTAATTAGATACTAGTTACTTCTTTCTTTCTGACGGTGACATTGTTGGCATGCAATTCGGTGACTATAATCTCTTCGCCGGCATCAATGATTTCATCTTCAGCTTTCGCTTCTACTGTCACTCCATTGATTACCACGTGTCCCATCGGACCAAGGCGAGTACTGGTTTTACCGGTGTCACCGATGTTTATCTTAGATACGTTAGTCTCTACCTTCGAGTTAATGTCAGTGTTGAGCGCGATCTTTTTCCATGTGCCAGATTTGAGAAAGATGATGAAACAGATAACGAAGAGCAGACCCATTCCCAGAAGCGTAAAAACCGCAGCTGTAGTTCCCTTCATGAAATAAGCTTCATACACAGCACCTACTGCAAAGAGCAATCCTCCAAAACCGGCTATGGTTATGCCGGGCAGAAAAAAGACCTCAAGCAAAAACAGCAAGACGGCAATTACAGCTAATACGACGATAATGACGATGTCCATGGCTTGTTTATTTTTGTTTTAATTGACTCAGTTCAGCGCTTCTGCATTTGTTTTGAAGCTGATAAGGTAACGTTGCTATCGATTCATATTCTTTTTCCAACTTAAGAATTTTACTCTTTAGCTCTTCTTTGCCTGTCTTGGTCTCTTTTGCATATAGAGCACGCCATGAGGAAAGTTTTGTTTCCATTTCGTCCACCTGTTTTTGCTTCTCAATATATTGTTGGTAGTAGGAGCGCGCATCCAGGCTTTTGAAGTTCTCTAAACGCGTATATACTGTGTTTTCGTCTATATAGAAATGAAACTCTTCCGACTTTTTCTCTTGGTAGGCCTCATAGAGAGCCCTCTTTTCCTTATAAATATCTTCCAGGAAAAGTTTGTAATTGGGTTTCTTCCAGGTTGCACGGATAGAGCGGATTTGTGCGAGAGCTATCTTTTCTTCCGGTGTCTTATCCTGTACGTTCTGCCTGTTTTCATCCCTGATAAAAGTATAGATGATTGCTTTTCCCGATTCCTGGTTGCGGTCAGTCACAAACCATCCGATGTTATGTACTTCGTCTATTGCATAGAGGTAATCATTTGCCGGAGAGTTAAAGGGCATCCCGAGGTTTTCCGCAGCGTAGTAGCTGCCGTTTTCCGCATCATAACGGGTGACAAAGATGTCGTAGCCGCCAATCGAATTGTGCCCTTTTGAACCAAAGTATATAGTTAAACCGTCAGAGAGAATGAAAGGATAGTTTTCATCCGTATCAGAATTGACCTCTTTGGGCAATATTTTACGTTCGCCCCAGGAGTCGGAAAGCTTTTCCTGTCTCATAAAATCCAGTCCTTTGCCCGATTGGCTTGCCGGGAATATGCGACTTGTTTCGCGGGAATTTATAAACATGCAGGCGTCATCATACCCTTCCCCTGTTTCAAAATAGTCGGAAAGAAGATGAATGTTCTGCTCAAGTGTACGTTCCTTGTAAGTAGCAAAGAGCTTTTTTTTGTTCACCACAATGCTGTCTATAATCTGTACATCGGCCACACGACTGACCATGCCTGCTGCATTTCTTGCTGTTTCTGCTTTTTTATTATAGATGGCAGCTATCTGTTCTTCTTTTTGTTTGGCCAGATAATCTTCGTATTGTTTGGCTGCTTCCTCAAAACGGTAGAGGTCAAAGAAAGCATCTCCCAGATAACGGGGCGCTTCCTGGATCTTTTTTGAAGCAGCAAATGTAAGATATTTGATGGCACTTTCTGTTTCACCGGTTTTGTAGAGACAAACACCGTACCAGTGATTGTATGAAGCATTACGGGGAGTCTTCTTTACCAATGTGGCAAAGACAGGCTTGGCTTCCGCGAATTTATTGTCGAAAAAGAGTTGTTTTGCTTCTTCCAGCGTCTGAGCCATGGAGAAAAGCGGAAGCAATGTGAGTGCAAAAAGAAAAAACAGGCAACGTTTCATAAACAGAAATGGTAATTTATTTCCCAAAAGTACAATTTATTTGAATATAACAATCCCTCCGGTAAATCTATTTTGACAATCCTTCCGTAAATGGCAGATTTACATTACTTTTGCGCCCGAAATAATCAAAAGGCTGTAATGAAACTGACAGAAGACGAGCGGGTATTACGAAAAATAGGGCTCTTGTGCAAAGAGGCTATAGACAAATATCACCTGATTGAAGAAGGAGATCGTCTGTTGATCGGCCTATCGGGAGGGAAAGATTCTCTGGCTCTTGTGGAGTTGCTGGGACAGCGCGCACGCATCTTCAGCCCCCGTTTTACGGTGTGCGCTGTGCATGTGCGGATGACAAATATCCCTTATTCGTCAGACGAAGAGTATCTTCGCAGTCATTGTGAGGCAGCAGGGATCCCATTTGAAGTACTCGAAACGGGCTTTGATCTATCCACCGACAAACGCAAATCACCCTGTTTCCTCTGTTCATGGAACCGCCGGAAGATGATGTTCGAATATGCACAAAAGCATGGTTATAATAAACTTGTATTAGGTCATCATCAGGATGATGTGCTTGAGACTCTCTTGATGAATATGACCTTTCAAGGAGCTTTCGGAACCATGCCGCCACTCCTTAGAATGAATAAGTTTGGTCTGACAATTATACGTCCGATGTGTCTGATTCCGGAGAAACTGTTGCTGCAGATGGCTGGGATTCGTGAATACCGTAATCAGAAAAAGAATTGTCCATATGAGAAGGAGTCTCACCGTTCAGAGATGAAAGAGGTCTTACACAAATTAGAAGAACTGAATCCTCAGGCACGTCACCATTTGTGGGCGAGCATGTCACGGGTTCAATTGGAATATCTCCCCGAGTCTGTTTAAAAACTAGATAAATTATGCAAGGTATTATTTCAATCGTATTGCTGGTTATCTCCAATGTTTTCATGACATTTGCATGGTATGGTCATTTAAAGATGAAACAGGAGTTTTCATGGTTTTCGACTCTTCCGCTTTTTGTCGTAGTCTTATTTAGCTGGGGCATTGCCCTGGCGGAATACATGTGTCAGGTTCCGGCTAACCGTATCGGATTTAACGGCAATGGTGGACCGTTTTCTCTGATGCAACTGAAAGTTATACAGGAGGTAATCACTCTGGTGATATTTACTTTGTTTACCACGCTTGCATTTAACGGAGAAACATTGCATTGGAATCACCTGGCCGCCGGAGTCTGTCTGGTATTAGCCGTCTTTTTCGTTTTTATGAAATAAGCGGGAGATTACATATCTTCATTTTGTGGTTTCAGTCACGTTTTTTGCTATGATCTGTTTAAAATCTTTCATCCCTTGAGTTTTCCGTCTTGGGTAAAGAAAGGAAAGATAAATTACTTCAACTGAAATATATCCTTTTCCTGATACAAAGGAGAACACCTGAAATAGAAATTGAATCCTACTTATCCATTTTGATGTAAGCCGGTAAACATAAAATATCTCCGCATTATACACTCTATTTACACAGATTCATTACTTTTGTTTGAAAATATATAATTCTCTAAATGAAAATAGCAGTATTCGGGAATAGCTTTTTAAAAGAGAGAGCTCCAAAAGCAGGGCAAATTCTCTGTAAATTGCAATCTCTTGGTGTCGAACTTTTGATTGACGAAACCTATTTCCATTTCCTGAAGGAGAACGGAGGAGTGATCGAAGTGCCGGTAAGCCTGATAATGGATGAACATTTTTCTGCTGATATTGCATTGAGCTTGGGTGGCGATGGCACATTTCTGCAAACGGCAATGATGGTTGGAGATAAGGGTATTCCTGTACTTGGTATAAATATGGGGAGACTTGGCTTTCTGGCTGACGTGACATTAGAGGAAACCGACAAACTCATAGAAGATTTGATGAGTGGTAATTATCTTGTCGAAGAACGTTCGCTTCTTCAGATATTCTCAAACAGTTCAGACCTTACTTTCAATGTAGCACTGAATGATATCGCTGTACTGAAGCGGGATACTTCTTCACTAATCAATATCAATGTGGAGATCAATGGCCAATTCCTCAATTCCTATCAGGCAGACGGGTTGGTTATAGCGACTCCGACAGGTTCGACAGCCTATTCTCTTAGTGTAGGAGGTCCTATTATTGTGCCCGATTCAAATGCTGTTATTCTGACACCGGTTGCCCCTCATAGTTTGAATGTCAGACCATTGGTCATATCTAATCAGAATGAAATAATCCTGACTGTTACAGGACGGGCGCGAAATTTTTTGGTAGCCATTGATGGCCGTTCATCTATGATAAGCAATGGAGAGAAACTTGTCATACGCAGAGCCGGATACACATTGAAGGTTATAAAACGTACAAACAGCAGTTTCTTTAATACATTGCGTGAAAAGTTGATGTGGGGGGCCGATAAACGTATCTGATTTATTACATCTGTTTGTAATCTTTCGCAAGACCTCCCTCACTTGTCTCCTTGTACAGACTCGGAATAGCATGTCCCGTCTCTTTCATAACTGCAACCACTTTGTCAAAAGAGACGCGGTGCATCCCATCGGTAAAGGTCGCATAGATATTAGCGTCTAAAGCGCGTGTTGCAGCAAAGGCATTCCGTTCAATGCAAGGAATCTGAACAAGTCCGCACACAGGATCACAAGTAAGTCCCAAATGGTGCTCCAATCCCATCTCCGCAGCATATTCTGTTTGCGCCGGACTGCCTCCAAATAGTTGATTGGCTGCTGCCGCTGCCATGGCACAAGCAACACCCACTTCTCCCTGACAACCGACTTCAGCTCCGGAAATTGAAGCGTTTTGCTTGACGATGTTACCCACAATTCCTGCAGTGGCAAGTGCTTTCAGAATACGTGTGTCGGAAAATTGGCGACTCTTCTTCTGATGATAGAGTACTGCGGGTAATACCCCGCAAGATCCACAGGTTGGCGCGGTAACGATACGTCCTCCGGAAGCATTCTCTTCCGAACAAGCCAACGCATAAGCGAATACCAGTCCGCGGGTGCGCAGATTATCGGTATATCCGGATGCTTTGATGAAGTAGGAGGCAGCTTTACGTCGCAAACCCAGTCCCCCGGGCAGAACTCCTTCGCTCTCCAATCCGCGTTCGACACTTGCTTGCATCGTCTTCCATACTTCGTTGAGGTAGTCCCATATTCCGCTCTCTTCGTTTTCTTGTACATACTCCCAATAGGATTTGCCGGACTTTTCGCACCAATGCAGAATTTCGGTCATCGTATTCATTTCGTACACCTGCTTGTTGAATGCAGGCGGCATTTCTTCATTGGCCAGCGCGCCGCCGCCAATACTAAAGATTGTCCATGGATCAGTGATAGTTCCATTCTCGTCCAACGACTCAAACTTCATTCCATTCGGATGAAAGGGGAGAAAGATTTGTGGTTGCCAGATAAAGGTTACCGGTGCGATCGGACTCAGCGAACTCTCGATAGCCATATCTGTAAAATGGCCTTTACCGGTTGCGGCCAGACTGCCATAAAGAGTGACCTGGAAAGATTTTGCATCAGGATGTCTGCCAGCATACATTGATGCTGCTTTTCTGGGTCCCATGGTATGACTGCTTGAAGGACCGTTGCCAATCCTGAATACCTCTTTGATTGTTTCCATAAAGTTCTGTTTGTAGACGTTAGAGTTCTGCTCTGCAAAGGTATGAAAAGCAATGAAATAGATGATGCAACTCTGTACAAAAGAGCTTTGTCTTTTATTAATGCCCTCAAGCTCTACCGAAATAGTTGTCTGAGATTGATCTGTTTACCTCGCAAAATAGTTAATTAAGAACAATAGTATTCAACAGAATTGTAATTATAGATAGAATGACTATATTTGTGATCTTGATCAATTAGACTTAATTACCATGGCGAAAAAAATCTTTTCCGGAAGAACTATTCTTTGGGGAGTACTTATGCTTTTCTGGCTTCCTGCTTATGCTCAGAAACAGTTGCCTTCAGTAAAGGCTCCTCATATTCTGACTTCGTTGAAAACAGTGGCTTTAAATTACACAGATACCGTGATCAGTTTTGATGTGATGAGTAATGTGGATTACTCTGTGACCTCATCAGAAGATTGGTGCCAACCAATCACCAAACTTGACGCAACGACATCCAATACTCTTTATTTCAGGGTTTCTGCTAATCCGGATTATTATTCACGTCTCGCAACAATAACTTTGCAGAACGTAAACAAATCAGTCTCAAAGACTGTTGTGTTAACACAAAACCGTGATGATTCCTCTATATCCACACAGTGGATTGACGATCTGAATGTAACAAAAATAGAAACCGGATGGTCTACTACAAAATCAAAAAAGAGTATTGATGGGAATACATTGAGTGTTGGAGGAAGTAAATTCACCCGGGGGGTAGGGACGCATGCGATAAGTAGGTTTATGCTTAAACTGGATAAGAAAGGAATAAGCTTTAAGGCGCAGGTAGGTGTTGATGACGAAACCGGAACAAAAGGTACCATTCAATTTTATGTGATTGGAGATAAGAGTGTGATATGGGAAAGCGGCTTGATGAAGGGCGGCGATAAAGCCAAAAATGTAGATGTCTCTCTTAGTGGAATAGATGAAGTGGCATTTTTGGTTACGGATGGAGGCGATGGCATTGATTCTGATCATGCAGATTGGTGTGATGCAAAAATTGAATATATAGGTGATGCATCTCCTACATTTGTAGATCTCTCCTCTACAGTGCCCGATAAATTCATTTTAACACCCGAACCTGCAGAGACGCCTCGTATCAATGGTGCAAAAATCATCGGCAATAGTCCCAACAAACCCTTCCTTTTCAGAATTCCGGCTACAGGTGCGAAACCGATTACTTTTGGGGCGGAATCACTTCCTCAGGGATTAACATTGGATCACAGCTCTGGTATAATTTCGGGTACTGTAGCCAATGCAGGTGAATATGATGTGACTCTTTTAGCAACAAATGCCAAAGGTTCGACAACACGCAATCTGCGTATTGTGATCGGTGAAGGCAAACTTTCTCTCACTCCTCCGATGGGTTGGAACAGTTGGAACTGTTGGGGCCTTTCGGTCAGCGCAGATAAAGTAAAGGCATCGGTTGATGCTATGATCTCGAGCGGACTGGTTAACCATGGTTGGACATATATCAATATTGATGATGGTTGGGAAGCACCGGCACGTGCTTTAAACGGAGAGATTGTTACCAATGAGAAATTTCCGGATATGAAGAATCTTTCAGATTATGTGCATGCAAGAGGTTTGAAACTGGGCATTTATAGTTCGCCGGGAACGCTGACCTGTGGTGGTTATCTGGGTAGTTTGAACCATGAAGAACAGGATGCCGCAACGTATGCAAAATGGGGTATTGACTACCTGAAATATGACTGGTGTTCGTATGGACAAGAAGTTCCTTCTAATCCATCCCTGGCCGAGCACAAGAAACCATATATCATCATGAGAGATGCTTTGAAGAAACAAAACAGGGATATTGTCCATAGCCTTTGTCAATATGGAATGGCGAATGTATGGGAATGGGGAGCTGAAGTCGGACAATTATGGAGGACCACAGGCGATATTACCGATACCTGGCAGAGTCTGTATTCAATAGGCTTTTCACAAAACAAATGCGCTGCCTATACCAAACCGGGTAACTGGAATGATCCGGATATGCTGATTGTCGGTAAAGTAGGTTGGAGCTCCAGTTTGCATGATACAAGACTGACCAGTGACGAACAATACACACATATTTCGTTGTGGAGTTTGCTCTCCTCTCCACTGTTGATTGGGTGTGATATGAGCCAGCTGGATCCGTTTACACTTAACTTGCTGACCAATGATGAAGTGATTGAGGTGAATCAGGATATACTTGGTAAACCTGCCAGACGAATCAGCAAAAACACGAATCAGGAAGTATGGGTGAAAGAGCTTGAAGATGGCTCTTTGGCTGTGGGATTGTTTTATATTGGTCAGAGCAAGCAGCCTCGGGAATATTTTGTATGGGGTGGTGTGCCTGAGCATAATACAAGTGTTATCAGTGTATCATGGGCAGATCTGGGCATTAGTGGCGAACAAGTTGTAAGAGATTTGTGGAGACAGAAAGATCTGGGTGGATTTACGGAAAAATTTGAGGTTGAGGTTCCTTATCACGGAGTTTCGTTCGTGAAGATCTCGCCGGTAAAATAAATACAATATCGTTTGTACTGAAATTAAAAGATTAAATTAAGGGTGTTGGCTGCAAAAATAATGCTTTCGTTGATAGAAAAGAAGTTAATCAATATATTCTTCTTCAGAGATTGATTATATTTGCACCCAATACTTTTTATAACTAAAACTGATTTTGCTGTGAAAAAAATTACATCAACTATCTCAGCGTTGACAATTGCGCTGCTTTTCTTTAGTCTTGCGTCGTTTGGGCAGGAACAGAAGATCACACTGGTCACGACCAAAGCTGTAGGCGAACCCATCACAATAGCGGTGAACAATGGTATTTCCATTGCCGTGAATTGGGGCGATGGCATTCCTGTCTTGTATTCATCCACCGGAGAGTTTATCACCGGAGAGGCCAAAGACGACTCGATCACGATTACCGGAGAAGGTATCACCCTGTTGGATTGTTCCAACAATGCTCTTTCCGCGCTGAATGTATCCAAGGCCACCCTGCTGCAGTCGCTCATCTGCCACCGCAACCAACTGACCGAACTGAACATCAACTCTAACAAACTGCTGGTGAAACTGCGTTGTTCGGAAAACCAACTGACGGCACTTTCCACAGCATTTAACCCGGCTCTGAAAGAGCTGATCTGCTACGACAACCAGCTGACTGCATTGACGGTAAGCCGCAACACGGCTCTGACTACACTGATCTGCTCTTATAACCAACTGAGTAAGCTGGTGACTTCGTACAACCTGAAACTCGAAACATTGTGGTGCCAGGATAATCAGATTGAATCTTTGGACTTGTCGAAGAATACCAAACTGACCAGTCTGCTCTGCTACAACAACAAACTTACCGCGCTCAGCACAGAGAAGACACAGTATCTGACCGATATCTTCTGCGGAAACAACAGTTTGACCTATCTGGATATCAAGACGGATAGCCTGATCGAAACGATCAGTTGTGAGAACAATCTGCTCGACAGCATCGCGCTTCCACCCGTTGCTCCAAGATCATTCTACTGTGCCGACAATGCCCTTCGCTACTCCTCGCTGTATTATCAGACCAAAGTGGCGAACTACAGTTACAGTCCTCAGGACTCTTTCCTGGTCGGCGATGCAATCACAACGGATGATGTGGTGGATCTTATGAAGGAGACATTGACTGCTGACGGATATAATGTGACTCCTAAGTATTATGTAAAAGATGCAACTGGTACAGTGCTGGTCAAAGGAGAAGATTACAAACTAATGGGTGCAAGTGGCAAGTTCCAGTTTCTGAAACCCCAGAGCAATATTTATTTTGAAATAAAGACAACTCGTTTTGATAGTCTTTTGTCCATTGTGAGCAAATCATTCAATGTAGCTCCCGGTCCGCTGTCGACACCTGAAGAGGCACTGAACTCCTTCAGCTGGTATGTTCAGAACGGAGTCCTGATAGTAAATATTACTGAACCGATGACAGTGACCATCACTAATATTCTCGGTCAGCCGGTACGCTCCGGATACCTGGAATCGGGAACCTATGAGTACAGGCTCCAACCAGGTGTGTATATGCTTAATGGAGAGAAGATAATTCTCTAAAAACAGCCCCCTAATAATACTAGATAGAACTTTTTACTTTATGAAAAAATCAATTTATTCTCGAAGACTGAGTGTCTTCGGATTACTCGTTGTTATGTTTCTTTCTGTCTTTGCACAGAAGCAACTTCCAACGGTTAAAGCTCCCCATATCCTGACCTCGGCAATGACGCTGTCTCCAAACTATAAAGACACCGTCATCTGCATTGATGTGATGAGCAATGTGGATTATACTGTGTCTACATCTGAAAGTTGGATAAAACAAGTCTCACGCTTGGATGATACCTATTCAAATACCCTTTATTTCAGGGTTTCCTTGAATATGAACAGTATCGAGCGTAGTGCTGATGTTGTCTTGCAGGATGCTGCAAAGAGCGTTACTAAAACGATAAAAGTTACCCAGAGCCGTGATAACTCAGCAGAGTATATCAAAGGTGATCAAAAAATTAAAGTGAGCGGAGGTACTGCTTCTTCTTATCAATCAGGAGGAGAGATTTCCTTGTCTTATGACGGAAACTATTCGACATTTTATCACTCAAACTGGACCAATACCGGATCAGGATATTTCCCGATTACACTGACGTACAACTTTTCCAATGTTGATCAGATTGACTATTTAGTTTATTATCCACGTCAGGATGGTGGCGGTAATGGACATTTGAAAGAAGTTGTGGTAGAGTATAAGCTGAAGGATGATGCCAATTATACGACCTATGGTACTTTTAACTTTGGAGGCAGCAATAGCGCAAGCCGTGTCAGCTTCACCAATCCTTTGCTCAATCCGGTCAGTATCCGACTTGTTGTAAACTCTGGTTCAGGTGACGGAGTCGGTTTTGCCAGCTGTTCGGAGATGGAGTTTTATAAAGAGACGGCTACAACAGATCCTTCTTATTCCATCTTCGCAGACAAATTAATGACAACATTAAAATCCGGAGTCACACAAGAGCAGGTTGACACGATATCCAACTTGTTTGTAAGAGGCTTGGCAACAGAAATTCTTTCCGGCAATTACTCCCTTGATTATCGTGTAGCGGACTATAAAGCCTATAAGAATCCATCTACACTTGGTACAGAACTTCACATTGGTGACGGATACAGTAAGTATGAAAATATAACCGGTATTTTCCTTCCCAAAGGAAAACATGTCGTTGTTGTGGAAAATCTGGCGCCCGGCAAGCAGCTGAGTCTGAGAATTCCACGATTGTCCAATCCGGCTAGTTGGGGAATGGAGCTCAAGACTTACGCCTTGTTCAATGGTGTAAATGTGATAAACAATACTTCATGGGACGGACTGGGTTACATTTATTATTATTCAGAAGAACCTGAAAAAGAGAATGTAGTGAGGATTCACTTCCCTCGTGCTGCAGTGAATGGCTATTTTGATATTACTAAAAACAACGATGCCGATTTTAATCGAATGGTTGACAATGCGGTTGCTCCAATATTAGACTGTCGCGGAAGAAATATTCAGGTGATGTATCCTGTCTCTGCATTTAAACAGTATACCTATGGAAGAGGAGTGGAGTTAATCAGTAATTACGATTCATTGGTGACTCGTCAGCATCGGATCATTGGATTGGAGAAATACAACAAAGTGCCCGACAACCGTATTCTTGCCCGTGTAAATTATGCCTACTATATGTTCCGTGATGGAGATGGTGTGGCATATAAAGAGGATGCAATGTGGGTGGCAGATCCGGATGTAGTTACCAATGGTGATCCTTGTTGGGGATTCAGTCATGAGGCTGGTCATGTGCATCAGTTGCGTCCCTATTTCAATTGGACAGGCTTGGGAGAAGTCAGCAACAATGTGATGTCTTTGTATTGTACGACCTCTTTTGGAAATGAAAGTCGTTTGAAAGGTACTTATGCAGGTGCCCGAGCTGCTATTATTGATGCCGGCATTTCTTATTTGCAGACGGATGATGTTTTCAAACGTTTGGTTCCTTTCTGGCAGTTGCATCTTTTCTTTACCCGAAAAGGAGGTAATCCAGACTTTTACCCTGATCTGTTTGAGGCATTGCGTAATTTGGAAACGGTCGAACCAAGTTGGAAGACCGGAACTTACAATATTTCCGATTATCAGTTGAACTTTGTGAAGCAGGCTTGCATCGTGAGCCATACCGATTTGACGGATTTCTTCGATAAATGGGGCTTCTTCAAGGTTGGATCATTTTATGTAGGAGATTATTCCTCCTCAACCTATGTGTTGACACAAGCCCGGGTGGATGCCTTTAAAGCAGAAATAACCGCCATGGGACTCCCCAAACCGATTGACAAGACAACTGGTCTGGAATATGATATCACTCAGATAGAGGATTAAGTTTCCTGCGATTAATACCAGAAAGGGCATCTTGTTATGAGATGCCCTTTCTTATGCAAACCGCCCAGATCCCCCTCAAAAGTTTTCTAATAGTTTTGCTCGTAACTATTAGAAAACTTTTCTGTTTCATCCGTATATCTTTCCGACGTTAACCGTATATTATTTTTGAAGGATTTTGTGTGCCTTTTGGTGTTGAAAATCAAACAAATACGATCAGATATTATAAACATATACACTCATAACTCACATACAGTGTTATTTGCTCTTGACCGGAGTTTCTACATGGTCAAAAGACAACAATGATACATAAACGTACCAAATACAGCACATAACATCTCATGAAGTTCCAAAATATAAAATACTTTTGCAGCATCATTTATGATGTGGCAATTTTTCTTTTTGGAAATTTGTCATTTTCAATTACCACTTGATAACTGTAGCGTTTCAGGAGATATTTATCCACCTACATCAACTACTTTAGGAACAAATTTTTAGTATATACAAGTAAATCATGAAACATCAATCGCTAAAGAAATATCTCTTTATTGTTTTGTTGAGCTGTTTTGCAATCACGGCACTAATGGCACAGGATGTAAGTATTACAGTAAATGCCTCTGTGAACAAAAGAAAGATATCCCCCTACATTTATGGTCGCAATAATACTTTTGACAAGCCTTCCAGGTTTTATAAAGATGCCGGTTTGCGCTTTTCCCGTATGAATGGCGGTAATAATGCGACGAAATACAATTGGAGAAAGAAGATAAGCAGTCACCCCGACTGGTACAATAATGTCTATGATAATGATTGGGATAAATCAGCGAAGACTGTTTCTACGACCTATCCTGACATGCAGCAAATGTATGCGTTTCAGCTAATTGGAAGAGTTGCATCAAGTAAAAACTATAATTTTAATGACTGGGGATTTAATCAGTCGAAATATTGGTTTGGCTTAGGGCAGAATCTGGCTGGAGGAGGTCTGGTTAACACAACTGATACTCTAAATGGGTCTAAAGCATTAAAAGAAGGTGACATTAATCTTTACACGCAGGAATGGCCGGCAGACTCAACTGTAAACATTTTAAATCATTGGTTTGGAGAAAACGGTCTGGGATTGAATAAAAATCAATTTTATTACTGGAGCATGGATAACGAACCGGACGTATGGAACGGAACTCATGATGATGTAATGAAGACTCTGATATCTGCGTCTGCATTCATGGATCGTTATATCGAAACAGCAAAGAAAGCCCGTGCTCTGTTCCCCGAAATTAAAATCTGTGGTCCCGTTACCACCAGTGAATGGCAATGGTATAAGTGGGGAAATGAATCAATAAGAATAAATGGAATATATTACAGTTGGCTTGAGTATTTCATCAAACGATGTGCAGATGAAGAAAAAGCTTCCGGAGTTAGAGTGCTTGATGTGGTAGATATTCATAATTATCCCTGGGCAAAAAACGGAGATGTTGATGCTTTGCAATTGCACAGAATGTATTACGATACGAAATATGTGTATGCAGGTGCCAATGGTCTGTTTTCTATCAACGGTGGTTGGGATACCAGTTTGAATAAGGAATATATCTTTAAACGATTAAATGATTGGTTGACGAAATATTTTGGAGTAAATAACGGGATCACTCTTGGTGTCAGTGAATGGAGTCCTGCATCTTCTGATCCGAATGTTGCCTCTGTTGTATATGGTTCGCATCTTGGTACCTTTGCCAACAATGGTGTCGAACTTTTCAGCCCCTGGTCGTGGTGTAATGGTATGTGGGAAACATTGCACCTGTATAGTCGCTATGCAAAAAACAACAGTGTTTCAAGCAAATCCTCACTTGAGAGTACGGTTTCGGCATATACCACAGTAAACGATGCAACAGACTCGATGACTGTAATTATCGTGAATCGCGACATGAGTTCTGCGCGAAATGTGACAGTAAATTTAAATGAGTTTTCAGTCACTGACGGAAGCTACTCAACGCTACAGTTGTCATCACTGCCATCCGCCGAAACATTTGTTTCGCACACCAAAAATGCTTTGAAGGCAAATTCAGTAACGGTTAATTCAAATTCATTTTCAATAACTGTACCTTCCCTCTCGACAACGGCAGTTATTCTATTGAAATCAACATCAACCGGAGTTCAGGAGATAAAAAGCCAAACAGATGACATAAAGGTTTACCCAAATCCGGCAACAGATAAGATTGAAGTCAGCATAAATTCGAATGTTGCTGAACTGACCGAAGTTGCAATACTGGACCAAAGCGGACGTAAAATACAGACTTTAGAAACGTATTATAATGGATATTCACCGCTAACGATGAATGTTTCGGCACTTTCAGGCGGCTTTTATTTGCTATCGGTCAAAAACAGTCATTATTCTTCTACTAGTAAATTCTTCAAACTCAAATAAACGTAACAAGATGTACAGCTTAAATTCCGTCAGAAAAAATTACTTTTCAAAACAAGTAGTCATCCTATTCGTGCTATTTATTAGTGCTGTTTCAGGCTATGCGCAAAATGGCATGGAAAGAAAGCAATTGTTTGACTTTAACTGGAAATTCTTTTTAGGCGATACTTCTGAAGCCAAAGAAAGCAATTTCAATGATGAGAGTTGGCGAAAACTCGATTTGCCTCACGACTGGAGTATCGAAGGACAAACACATCCGAAGAATCCGACAGGTGGCGGTGGCGGATACTTCCCTGCAGGGATTGGCTGGTATAGAAAAACCTTCCAGGCACCCGACGCATGGAAAGCGAATAAAATAGCTCTATATTTCGAAGGTGTATATATGAATTCGGAGGTCTTTATCAACGGAAAATCGTTGGGCGTTTATCCGTATGGCTACTCATCGTTCAGTTATGACCTTACCCCTTATCTGAATTTCGGAAAAGAAAACGTTATTGCAGTGCGGGTTGACAATTCACAATATATGAACAGCCGGTGGTACAGTGGTTCCGGGATCTATCGTCATGTTTGGATGATGGTAACCAATCCGGTACATGTAGCTCATTGGGGCACCGCTATCACAACTCCCGCAGTCTCTGCAAAAAAGGCAACCGTATTGGTCAAAACAGTGGTGAAAAACGAAACCTCATCAGCTCAGAGGATTGTTGTCAGAACACTCCTTTCGAATAAGAGTTCAAAAAGTGCGGGAAAAGATCAGGTACAAATTGAACTTCCCGCCAATAGTGAAAAGGAGATCACTCAAACCATACGCGTCTCAAATCCTTTGCTTTGGACACCTGAAACACCCTATTTATATAAGGCTCAGGTTCAGGTGCTGAAAGACAAAAAGGTGCTTGACGATACCAAAACTGCTTTTGGTATCCGTTCCATCAAATTTACTGCTGAAAACGGCTTTCAACTGAATGGGAAAACTGTGAAATTAAACGGAGGGTGCGTTCATCACGACAATGGTTGCTTAGGCTCCGCTGCTTTTGACCGTGCTGAGGAACGCAAAGTTGAATTACTTAAAGCAGCTGGATTCAATGCTGTGAGAACTTCTCATAATCCACCTTCCGAAGCATTTCTGGATGCCTGCGATAAATTAGGCTTACTGGTTATGGACGAGTCGTTCGATTGCTGGAAAATCGGGAAAAACAAGAATGATTATTCAAAGTATTTCAACCAATGGTGGCAACGCGACATAGAAGCATTGATTTTGCGCGATCGTAATCATCCATCCATTTTTATGTGGAGTATAGGCAATGAGATACCGGAGAGAGGTGATCATTCGGCAATTGAAACCGCCAAGATGCTTACAAATGCTATAAAGAAAATAGATGCTGACCGTCCGATCACTTCTGCCATTTGTGATAATGGTAAGGATTGGTCAAAATTAGATACACTTATGGCTGTACACGATGTTGTCGGCTACAATTATCACTTGTGGAGTGCTCCCTCCGACCATCAGAGAGTGGATTCGCGTATCATTGTTCAGACAGAATCTTATCCGAGGGATGCTTTTGCAAACTGGAAGCTGGTGCAAGAGAACAAGTATGTTATCGGAGATTTTGTTTGGACAGCCATGGATTATTTAGGTGAATCAGGGATAGGTCGATGGTATTACTCGGGTGATGTGCCCGGAGAACATTGGGAGCGTGACTTTTTCCCCTGGCATGGTGCATACTGTGGTGATATAGATTTGATTGGTTGGAGAAAACCCATATCACATTACAGAAGTATGTTGTATAATGAGAACGAAAAACTCTACATGGCAGTTCGCGAACCTGCCCCTGAACCGTTAGAAATCAAAACAACATTGTGGTCAGTGTGGCCAACATGGGAGAGCTGGAGCTGGTCGGGATTTGAAGGGAAAACAGTTCAGGTTGAAGTATATTCCAAATATCCGAAAGTAAGACTATACCTGAACAACAAAATAATTGGTGAACAGCCAACCACCCGTGATCAGCAGTATAAAGCAACTTTTTCTATTCCATATTTTCCGGGTTCACTTAAGGCGGTTGGGATTGAAAATGATCAGGAAATGGAATCAACCGTACTGCAAACAGCAGGTGATGCTGCCAAAATTAAGCTCAAAGCTGACCGAAAAGAGATACTTGCCAACGGGCAGGACTTATCATACGTAACTGTGGAATTAACTGACAAGGATGGGGTATTTCAACCGAATGCCACTAATCATTTGAATTTCAAAATTGAGGGTCCCGGTATAATTGCAGGTCTAGACAATGCCGATTTGAAAGACTGCGAACAGTATGTGGGTAATACACGTAAAGCATGGCACGGGCGTGCATTAGTGGTAATAAAAAGTACACACAGTGCTGGCGATATTCAGCTTACAATTACTTCGCCGGGGTTATCCAGCGATCGTTTAACCATCAAATCTTCATCTGAGAAAAGTAACTGAAAGAGAAAGATACAATAGGTTATAACAAATGTGCGTGTGATAAAAACTAAATAATAGAGGACTCTTTTTTATCCCGATTATATACTAATTAAATAAACAAATTCAGAATGAAATTAAGTCATTTTCTTTTACTTGTAACAGCCCTTGTGGCTACGAACTCTGCTTTTGCAGTGAGTAAAAAGAGCAACAAAGCGGAAATACCTCACCGGATAATCAGTGTTGATTATAATTTGGAGAATGGTCTTATAAATACAATGTTCAAGCAATGTGTTGGAGCCGGCAGAGCCAATGAAGGTCTTCGAGCTGACTGGCAACAGCAATTGGCATTTGTAAAAAAAGAGTGTGATTTTAAATATATTCGCATGCATGGTCTGTTAACGGATGATATGGCTGTCTATACTGAAGACAACAAAGGAAATTCTCAATATAACTATATGTACATTGATGCATTGTTTGATTATTTACTGTCGATAGGGATAAAACCTTTTGTAGAACTTGGCTTTATGCCTTCTGCTCTTGCAAGTGGCAGTCAAACCATTTTTTGGTGGAGAGGAAATGTTACTCCTCCTAAGGATTATAACAAATGGGGAGATCTTATACGCAATCTGACACAACATTTTACCGAACGTTATGGTGTTGAAGAGGTAAAAACATGGTATTTTGAAGTATGGAATGAACCAAATCTTTCTCCGGGATTCTGGACTGGTACACAAGAGGAGTATTTTAAATTGTACAAATATTCTGTGCAGGCTGTTAAAAGTGTAAATCCTGATTACAAAGTAGGCGGACCTGGCACAGCTGGTGCGGCGTGGGAAAGTGAAATGATAGAATATTGCACAAAAAACAATTTACCTATCGATTTTATAAGTACCCATTCATATGGTGTGAAACAAGGATTCCTTGATGAATATGGTAATGGTGGCACCGTATTGAGTAAAGATCCGATGAGTGTGAGCGGTGACGTACTTCAATCGCGTAAAGAGATTGATGCTTCAACGAAAAATAAATTGGAATTACATTATACAGAATGGAGTTCCTCTTATACTCCGGCTGACCCTCTTCATGATAGTTATCATGAGGCAGCCTATATATTAGAAAAAATAAAGCAGGTAGGTAATGCAGCTAATTCCATGTCTTACTGGGTGTTTACGGATGTTTTTGAAGAGCCTGGACCACGCTTCACTCCTTTTCATGGAGGATTTGGATTACTTACGATTCAAGGTATCCCCAAATCGGCGTTTTATGCTTATCAGTTTCTGAATAAACTCGGAAAAACGGAATTAAAAAATTCGGATACACGTTCGTGGGCAAGCAAAACTGATAATGGCGGTGTGCAAGTCCTTTGCTGGGATTTTACGAATACGCATCCGGGTGATTCAGTACATAATCAGAAATATTATATACAAGACTTGCCCTCAAAATCAAAGGGCAAGGTGTCAGTAAAAGTTTCTAATGTGCCGGAAGGAAAATATACGATGGAGATTTATAAAGTGGGTTATCGTGTGAATGATTCATATACAGATTATATTGATATGGGTAAACCACAACAACTTAACAGACAACAGGTTGATTTCTTGAAGAAAAAAAATAATGGCTCAGCCATCTCAACTGAAACAATTGAGGTGAAAGCAAATCAACCCTTTAAAAAAGAACTTGATATGAGGGAAAATGATGTTCTCTTCCTAAAATTGATAAAACAGTAAGAGCAATATGAAAACGAGTAAGAGCCTACTTTTGATGTTGTTTGCAATTTCTTTCTTTTTTTGCTTCGTGTCAAAAGCGCAGGGATTGTATGTAGGAGCTAATTATCATCCACATGATGATAAGAATCTTGAGAAAATTCAAAGTGATATTCAGCAGATGAAAGCTGCCGGGTTTAATGTTGTCCGTATGGGGCATTTGGCTTGGGATAGTTATGAACCTGTAGAGGGACAGTTTGACTTCGAGTGGTTTGATAAGGTGATGGACATGATGGATCAAGCCGGAATCAAAGTGATTCTGGACATAGCAATACGTCCTGCACCAATCTGGCTACACAACAAATTTCCATCCATCAATATTGTTGATCCAAGTGGAAATCAGCTTTACCCCAATCATCGTTATATGGATGATGTTGGCGATCCAAACTATCAAAAATATGCTTTGCGATATACTGATATGATAAGCAAACGGTACGCAAAGCATCCGGCCTTATTGGCCTTCGGAATCGATAACGAGTCCGGTGATGGTCCGATATCTTACTCAGAGACTGTAAGAGAGAGATTTGTTAGTTGGCTAAAGAAGAAATACGTTACTTCTGAAAACTTAAACTCAGCTTGGGCAGGGCAGCGTTGGTCACGTAGAATTAATAATTTCGAAGAAGTAGGGCTTCCGGTATCAGGTTCTGTGAGCGGTGCTCCTGAAAGAATTCTTGATTTTCGTCGGTTTATATCTGATGAAATAAATCAGCTCTTGATCAAAGTGCTCGACAAAGTAAGGTCCAATGCTCCCGGTGTATTGACAAATACCAATGCATGGTACTACAGTTCATTAAAATACTTTGATTATTCGGAGATTGCCTATTCAGGTAAAATGACACGACATGGTGCAGGATTCTATCCGGGAAACTCTTTAACGACTAATTGGGGGGTCATGAATTCCGCCTTTGGAATCTCACGGATCCAGTTTGAAAATACAACCCCCTTCTGGTGTAGTGAGTTTACGACCATGACTGCCGTACCTAATTCTATTCGAAAGTCTGCTTATGCTACGCTAATGTATGGAAATCAGATGGTCTGCGGATGGACCTGGCAAAGTATGTGGGCCGGTGAAGAGCAGTATCTGGAAGGAATGCTGGATTGGGACGGAATACCCAACCGTAAATATGACGAATATAAGAAAATTGCATCCGAGTTTAAAAAGATTGGAAAATACTTCCCATACAAACCGCAGGCAGAAGTGGGTCTGGCTTTTTCTTTTCCAAGCCAGATTGCGAGCAGTTCTTTCCAAGTACAACAAGACAATCAATTGCAAGCATGTTGGGATTTGTTATATTGGCGAAACATGGATACTAAAATTGTCGAGATCAGCCGAAGTTCTTTACAGTATAAATTGCTTTTTGTTCCGGGTGTAACAGTCATGGATGAAGCAACTGCTATAAAAATACGAGATTATGTGAATAATGGGGGTACTGTTATAATGACAAGTAATTCGGCAGTTGTTGACGAAACAGGAAAAGTCTTTGCTTCCACACACCCCGGGCGATTGAATGATGTTTTCGGCATAAGGGTGGCCAGTTTTGAAGAAACGGAAGCACTCAATGAAATATCTAGGAAATCATATAAAGGGAAAAAAATTGAATGTACATACAAAGGGAAAGCCATTGATACGGAATCAACACGGTTTGATGTGATTGAACCCAAAGGAGCTGAAGTTGTAGGGAACATCACCAGTTTAGATAAAGATTATCCGATTATGACCTCTCACAAATACGGTAAAGGTCGGGCCATATATGTTGGGCTTCCTGCTGATGGCAATATTCTGAATCCACTGCTTGAAGAGCTTATCAGTGAGTTGGGCATTAGAAAAGGTCCGGATGTTCCATCAGGTGTAATGGCCAGGAAGATTGACAAAAACCACTACCTGTATCTGAATGTCAGCGGTGAACCTAAAACGATCTCATTGAAAGGAAAATCGAGAAGTTTGCTCTTGGACAAAAACTATATTGACAAATTCACAATTGATCCTTACGAGCCGGAATTTGTTGAAATAAAAGAGTAAGCTCCATGATAGTAGAATCATAAGTAGGAAGAATCAAATTTTGAATAATATATTTGCACTTAAAGGTTCTCAGACGGTACCATCTGTCTTAAAGTTCTCATAATTTGCTCTACAATGAAAAGATATAAAAGACCGTTTTTTATACTTGGACTATTTTGGATTCTGTTCTTCCAAGGTGTCATAGGACAGTCATCTTATGTTTTTCATCATTTAGATACCAGTAACGGCCTTTCAAATAACACTGTAAAAACAATACTAAGAGATAGTTATGGCTTTCTATGGATAGGTACTGAGGCCGGATTAAATAGATATGACGGGTATGAGTTTAAAAATTACACAATGCGTTCGGATATTCACAATCCGTCGATCTCCAATGATATATTGGAACTTCAGGAAGATGGTTTGGGCAATATCTGGGTTGGCTTTGGATATTCTTACATGGTATATAAAAGAGAAAAAGACTGCTTTCTGTCTGATATAAAACCGTTATTGCTGGATTTAAGCATACCATCCGATCCGAATTGTAAAGTCTTTGTGGATAAAAAGCATGATCTATGGGTATTCAACAAACAAAAAGTATTTCATTATAATATTCAGAAGAAGAGTACCTCTGAGATCCATTTAAACACTCCATTGGATGATCTTTCAACTACCGATATAACAGATAATAATGATTTCTTGTATACTATTCAAAAGTCAGGGGCTTGTTGGCAATTGAATAAACAAACAGGTGCCCAGACTTTGATCATGTTACCCGATTTTATCAAACAAGATCTGGTAGAAAACAATAATAAGATCTATGTAGACAGTAATGATGATCTATGGCTTTATTCAAGTAAAATAGATCGGTTTTTTTATAGAATGAAATCAAATCAAGAATGGAAGACCATAGAATTAACTTCGGCAATAAAAACTGAAAATAATTATGTTACGAGTATTGTCGAAGATCAATTCGGGAAAATCTGGATAGGAACAGACCATAAAGGAGTGTTTGTTTATGACAAATCGAAGGACGTAATAACGAATATCATATATCATCCATGGACATATACCTCTTTATCATCGAATAGCATAGCCTGTTTATATCGGGATAATGAAGAAACAATCTGGATCGGGCATAATAAGAAAGGCCTCTCTTTTTATCATGAAAGTTTTCGCAATTTTTTCAACTTCCAACATAAGGAGTGTTCAGATATTAGTACAATAATGGAAGATCATCAAAGTAATATTTGGTTGGGGACAGATGGCAAAGGATTATATATACAGAGAAAATATACTGACAGTGTTGTGAAGAAACTTCCTGTACCAAACACCGCTATAATCTCAATATTGGAAGACAAAAAAGGGCGTGTCTGGATTGGTACCTATCAAAAGGGTCTGTTTTGTTTTGATAATGGTAGAATAGTCCAATACACTACAAAAAACAGTAAACTAACAAACAATGACATTTGGAGCTTAAGGGAAGATCGATTTGGAAATATATGGATAGGAACATTAGGAGGAAAAATTCAACTGTTTCAATCCGAATCAACTGATTTTGACTCTTTACTGTCGCCATTTAATGACCATGATTATGTATTAGATATGTTTTATGATGGAGGGGATAAAATATATGTTGGTACAGTTGACGGACTTTCGGTCATTGATGTTACAAACAACAAGAAGGTTAAATATTATGGAAATAAAAATGGAAGCCAACGCTTCAAAGAGAATCGAATCTCAAATGTATATAAAGATGAACGGAGCCTCTTGTGGATTGGGCACAATGAGGGGTTAACTATATGGGATCAAAGAAAGGATACTCTTTATTACTTTAATAAGGAAAACGGTTTATGTGACAACTCAATTCGAGGTATCATAGAGGATAATCTCACGAATATGTGGGTGACTACAAGTAACGGACTCTCAATAGTAACGGTTAAGCGAGAATTGAATGATAATCTGACTCTCACAAGCAAAAATTATTCAGTCAAGGATGGTCTAAAGGATAGTTACTTTAATGGACATTCTATATGCAAATTGCGTAATGGAGACATCCTACTTGGGAGTGTAGATGGATATACCGTTCTTGATCCTAACAAAATGGCCGAAAAAGATCAACCAACAGCAAAAGTTATATTTACAGGATTAACCATCGGAAATACGACTATTCAAGTTGATTCACTTTATAATGGTCATAAGATACTCGAACAACCAATGGAATTAACCTCCCGGTTAAATTTTAAATACAATGATAAACTGATATTGTTCCAGTTTACCACAGGCGATTTATTGACCTCAGACAAAGTAAAATATGCTTATCAGATAGAAGGTTTTAATACCCAGTGGATACCAACCCAAGAAAACAAAATAGTAATTTCCACACTTCCTTCAGGGAATTACAGACTATTAATAAAAGCCTGCAACAGTGACGGAGTTTGGAATAATGTCCCTACGATATTATCCATACATGTAACTCCGCCATTCTATTCTTCAGTTTGGGCGTTTGTTGTATATACAGTTTTGATTATCGGACTAGTAGTATATTATGTTCGTAGAAAAGAGAAACGTCAACGCATTGAATTAGAACAACAGCGTATTCAAATAGACCATGAAAAGGAGATACATATCAATGAGATGAAGCTGCGCTTTTTTACGAACATCAGCCACGATTTACGCACACCGCTTACACTCATTATGATGCCATTACAAATAATGCTGAATGAAACAACGAACGATAGTATGCGAAAAAAGTTGAGTACTATGTATAAGAATGCACAACAACTGCTCTCGTTGATAAACGCATTGCTTGACTTTCGCAAATTAGATGTTGGCGCAGAGCGATTGAACTTAAAGAATGACGATTTCGTTTATATTGTCAGAGATACTTACACCTCTTTTTGTGTCTACGCAAATGAAAGAGGTATTAACTTTTTGTTTTCCAGTGAAATGGATACTCTTTTTATGCAGTTTGATCAAGATAAAATACGAAAAGTATTAACTAATTTACTCTCAAATGCATTCAAATATACTCCTGATGGTGGAACTATCTGCCTCAATATATTTCAACAGAAAGAAAATGTGTGTGTGAGCGTGTCAGACTCAGGAACTGGTATTAGCAATGAAGCTAAAGAATATGTCTTTGAACGATTCTATCAAGCTCCTCAAAAACAAGAAAAGACCGGCAGTGGAATTGGTTTGCATATTGCGCACGGATATGTCAATCTTCATGGAGGATCCATAAAAGTGGAAGACAATGTGCCGGAAGGCAGCATCTTCACGTTTTCAATTCCTGTTAGAAAAGCGGAAGTATCTGATCATACGATGCAGGAAGAAATCGTAGATGACGATCACGAAAATAGTTATATAAATCCTGCAATGGGTGCTGAGAAGCCAAGTTTATTATTTGTGGATGACAATAAAGATTTATGCGAATTTATTGAGGATAATCTTAGTGCTGATTATTCGGTAATCACAGCGGGTAATGGGATTGAGGCGATCAATAAATTGCAGAAAACCAATATAGACATTGTGGTGAGCGATATAATGATGCCTGTGATGAGTGGAACTGAACTTTGCAAACAGATAAAAACAAATATTCTTTGGTCTCATATTCCTGTTATCTTATTGACTGCTCGTACTGCTGATGAACATAAAATTGAAGGACTAGAGTTGGGTGCAGATGATTATATAACGAAGCCGTTTAACTTTGAAATTCTAAAACTCCGTATTCAAAAGTTCATAGAATGGAATAAGAAGAGCCATCAGACATTTAGCCAGAAGCTGGATGTTTCCCCTGCTGAGATTACTATTACATCGTTGGATGAGAAGTTGATTGAAAAAGCGATCCATGTTGTAGAAGTGCACATGAGTGATCCTGATTTTTCTGTTGAAACACTCGGAGAGGCGGTTGGCCTAAGTCGTGGGCACTTATACAAGAAACTAATTGTGATTACAGGAAAAGGTCCGGCGGAATTTATCAGAACCATACGGTTAAAACGAGGGCGTCAACTTCTTGAAAAGAGCCAATTGCAAATTGCTGAAATCGCTTATGAGGTTGGTTACAATTCTCCTAAAAGGTTTACTGTCAATTTCCGTGAAGAGTTTGGAATGTCACCATCGGAGTATCTTCGTATGCAAAAACAACAGCATGAAGAAAAATAAGACATACGTATACCTGATAAAACACATAATGCCTCTTTGTATTTTAAAAGTTTTGATACTTTTACGGTATCATTTATGTTGAGTTGATTAATAATTACGTAAATGATTAAAATTCTTAGGGTTAGTTTGCTGAATTCAGGAAGCTGAAATCACGAATTTGTGACTAAAGCTATGGATATTCATCGGACTATAGTATTAATATTAACGGTATTTATAATGAAAAACGCCTCGTTCAAAGATTTTATGATGTCTGCTCTAATGCTTGCAACTGTATTCTGCAATCTAAGTTGTTATGCCGGAAATCAATTTTTAAAAAAAGGGAACAGACCGATTGCATTCTCAAATAAAGAGGTCGCGCTTTGCGATTCCTGGATAAAACAGCGCGAAACACTTAATACGAATTATCTGTATCAGTTAGACCCTGAGCGGTTATTGCATAATTTCAGGATAAATGCCGGAATAAAATCTGATGCCAAGCCACTCGATGGTTGGGAAGCTCCGTATATCGGATTACGCGGTCATTTCACCGGTCATTATTTATCTGCCTGTGCCTCGTTAATTGAAAAAAATGGAGATACTCTTTTGCTGAAACGAATCAATTACATGGTTGACGCATTAAGCGAATGTCAGCAGAAACTGGGAGGAAAATACCTGAGTGCCTTTCCCGAAAATGATTTTACAATTCTGGAAACCAAATTTGGTGGTGTGTGGGCTCCATACTATACCTACCATAAAATAATGCAGGGTCTGCTTGATGTCTACACCCTTACCGGAAATAAAAAAGCATACTCCATGGTTTTGAAAATGGCTGAGTATGTGAAGCAACGAATGGATAAGCTATCGCCTGAGGTTATAGAAAAGATGCTTTATACCGTTGATGCGAATCCAAGCAATGAACCTGGAGGAATGAACGATGTTTTGCACAATTTGTATGCGGTATCAAAAGATCCCGAACATCTGAAGCTTGCATCCCTTTTTGACCGAAAGTGGTTTACTCAGCCTCTGTATGAAGGCAAAGATATTTTGGCCGGTTTACACTCGAATACTCATTTGCCTCTTGTCATTGGCTTTGCCAAGCGATACGAAAATACGGACGAAGCATATTATCGTGATGTCACATCTCATTTTTGGGATATTCTGATTCATCATCATTGCTTTGTGAACGGTTCGAGTAGCGGTCCCCGTCCGATCAAAACAACTCCCACCTCCCGTACGGCGGAGCATTGGGGAGATGCCGATAGCATAAGTGCAACACTTACCAGCGAAATAGCCGAATCCTGTGTATCGCACAATACCCAGAAAGTTACAAGCGCATTGTTCCGATGGACAGCATTACCCCAATATGCCGATGTGTATATGAATACTTTTTACAACGCGGTAATGGCCTTGCAGAATAGTGAAAACGGAACATGTGTTTATCACCTTCCATTAAGTAGTCCTCAAAATAAGAAGTTTTTAAAAGAGACAGATTTTCGTTGCTGCAACGGATCGACCATTGAAGCTTTTACACACCTCAATTCGAATATCTATTTTTGGAAAAAGCACAGTCTTTGGGTAAATCTGTATATTCCTTCTGAAGTGAACTGGGAAAAACAGGGAGTAACCATCCGTCAAACAGGTAATTTCCCTGCAAACTCTACGGTCCGATTTACGGTTTCATCTCAAAAGCCGTCCCGATTTGCTCTCAATTTATTGGTACCGGCATGGGCGACCAAACCAACGAAAGTATTGATCAACGGCAAACCGGTTTCCGTTGACAGTAAACCTCTTTCATATATCACACTTGAACGGTCATGGAAATATGGCGATCAGATAGACTTGATCTTTGATTACGAGCTTCATGTTAAAACCACGCCCGACAATCCAAATATGCTTGCTATATATTATGGCCCAGTGCTTTTAGCATTCCAAACCGACAAGGAATTGATTCTTCAAGGAGATACTGCGGGTATCTTACATTCAATGACTAAGCATGGAAACGACATGGTTTTTACTCTTAAAAACGGAGGTACAGAGTATAAACTGCTGCCCTTTTATGAAGTGAAGGATGCTACATATGGAGTATATGCGACCTTAAGAAAAACAGAATGACCGGCTACAGAGATTTGGTCAATAAAAAAAACGAGTTACTTAGGGTTCTGTGAATTCGGCGATTCATAAGCAATGAGGATGTGTCAAAATAAAACATCCTTAATTTGTCGATTTTATTCTATTGTTCGTCGAATTTGTAAATCTATCTTATTGGAAGAATACTCTATATTTGCTGCACAAACTGATTGCCCGGTTTTACGGGTCAAAAAACAAATACTATGATCACAGCAACAAGAAATTTGACACTCTTCCTTTTACTGATACTATTTCCTATAAAAGGAATGTCACAAATAGTCCAACAAACAGCTTCCTCACAAAGGATGAAAGAGAACTTTGATATTGGTTGGCTGTTCCACAAAGGTGAGATCGCGATCAAACGTGCAGTGAAAGCGGGCAGACAGGGTGGCTTAACGGATATCAATGTAAAAGTAGAAACGAACAAAGAAGCCGTGATAGCATATACGGATGTTGATAAAGCTGCCACGTTTAAGCCCGAAGACTGGAAAGAAGTTGTTATACCGCACGATTGGTGCGTTGAGGGAACTTTTGTGAATGATAATTCTATTGGGAGCGCACCTGCTGTCAGCGGATATTTGCCCGGTGGTATCGGGTTTTACCGAAAAGAATTTGAAATACCGCAAACAGATCTTGGAAAGAAAATCTCCATTGAGTTTGATGGAATCTTCAGAAACAGTACTGTTTGGGTAAACGGTCACCTTATAGGTAATCACAAGAGTGGTTACACTCCTTCCAATTATGACCTGACTGATGTTTTGCGATATGGAAAAGAAGGTAAGAATGTGATTCTTGTAAAGGTTGATGCTACCGAATACGAAGGGTGGTGGTACGAAGGATGCGGTATTTACAGGCATGTTTGGCTCGTTAAAACAGACCGGCTTCACGTCGATCGTTTTGGCACATACATTACTACGCCTGTGATTTCACCAAAGGAAGCTGTTGTTGATATAAAAACCACTCTGAAAAACGAGTATGAACAGGTAAAAACGGTGACGCTTATCTCAAAAATTATGGATGACAAGGGCGTTTTAATGGATACAAAAACCTCTTCTCTGACGATCAATCCTTTGAGTCAGATTGAAATTGCACAACAAGGTGCGATTCAAAAACCGCTGCTTTGGTCTCCTGAAACACCCAATCTGTATAAAGTCATGACCGAAGTTTCTGACAACGGAAAGATCATAGACACCTACGAAACCACATTTGGAGTGAGAACCATTGAAATCAATCGCAACGGTTTATTCCTGAACGGCAAATTGTATCCTATCAAAGGTACCTGCAACCATCAGGATTTTGCGGGGATTGGAGTTGCCCTTCCCGATAAAATCAATGAATACAAATTAAAGCTACTCAAAGAGATGGGTAGCAATGGATACCGTTGTTCGCATCATCCTCCTACACCCGAACTGCTTACTATGTGTGACCGGATGGGACTGCTTGTTCTGGATGAAAACCGTACGCTATCCAGTAGCGAAGAGGGGATAAAAGATTTGACCAGCATGTTGTACAGGGATCGTAACCATCCTTCAATTTTTATGTGGAGTATGGAAAATGAGGAAGGAATTCAAGGTACGGTGACCGGAACCAGAATACTGAAAACCCTGGTTGATATTACCCATCAGATTGATCCTTCCCGTCCGGTGACTGCTGCGATGAATCATGGTCGCAATGAGGGTGGATATAGCGATGTGCTGGATGTTGTGGGATATAACTACGGGGACAAAGGACTGGCATACGTGAAAGATCACGAAAATAATCCTCAGCGGGTTGAATTCTGTACAGAAACGACAAGTTTCATTTCAACCCGTGGTGAATATGAGAACAATTGGGAAAAAGGATATGTGTCAAACCTGGGGTTATGGCAGCCTAACTGGGGACCACTACCTGGTGAAGATTGGGCAGATATAGTCAAATATCCTTATCTCGGAGGGTTATTTGTTTGGACTGGTTTTGACTATCGCGGCGAACCTACTCCATACCGATGGCCCTGTGTCACTTCTCATTTTGGTTTTATGGATATCTGTGGTTTCCCCAAAGATGGGTATTATGCTTACAAAGCAGCCTGGACGAATCAACCGGTGGTACATATTTTCCCTCATTGGAACTGGAAAGGGAAAGAGGGAGACAGTATCAAAGTGCACTGTTATACCAATTGTGAGGAAGTGGAGTTGTTGCTCAACGGTAAAAGTATTGGAAAGCAAAAAGCAATTCCTTACACCAAACTAATTTGGTCTCTGACATATCAACCCGGAAAATTGGAAGCCAGAGGATATAAAAAAGGAAAAGTGATCACGAAAGATATCGTTCAAACTACAACGAATCCCGCTCAAATAGCATTAAGCAGCGATTGTAACAGGCTCAAAGCTGATGGATGCGATGTAGCCGTTGTCAGAGTGGCTATCAAAGATGCCAAAGGGAGAGTGGTGCCAACTGCCAGCAATCTTGTTCATTTTGAAATTGAAGGTCCGGGAAAGATAATTGGTACCGGCAATGGCAATCCGAGTAGTCATGAACCTGACAAAGCGAGTCAGCGGGTGGCTTTTAATGGATATTGTCTGGTACTTGTGCAATCAGACAGAAAGGCCGGAACTGTCAAATTGAAAGCAACGTCCGAAGCTCTTAAGGATGCTGAAGTTCTATTAGAGGTTGAATAACAATAGATAGAGGATTATTAGCTATGAGAAACTTGCTTCTTTTTATATGCCTGTTTTGGGCAACGAGTCTGTTTGCGCAAACAAACTTCTATGTATCTCCCAAAGGTAATGATGTGAACCAGGGAACATTAGCCAAGCCCTTTGCTACAATTAAAATGGCTCAGCTTGAAGCACAAAAAGTAACTGGTTCTGTGGTTATATACCTTTTGGAAGGGGAGTATCATTTAAGTCAGCCCATCGTTTTTTTGCCTGAGGATTCAAGAAAGGAAGGTGAAACACTTACTTTGAGAAATTATGATAACCATAAAGTTACCATTAGTGGAGGAGTTGTTTTAAAACTAAACTGGAAAAAGTATAAAGACGGTATCTGGCAGGCAAAGGTAAGTCAAGACCTTCTTTTTGATGCTTTATTTGTCAATGGACAATTGCAGCGCATGGCGCGATATCCGAATTATGATTCAACGGCTCACTATTTGGGAGGAACTGCGGCAGATGCTCTCTCAAAAGAGAGAATCGCTCAATGGAAGGCTCCTGAAGGAGGATATGTGCATGCCTTGCACCCTAGTGAATGGGGCGACATACATTATGTGATTAAGGGGAAAAATGAAAAAGGAGAGCTTGACTTAGAAGGTGGCTGGCAAAACAATCGCCCGATGGGTATGCATCAAAAATATTATTTTGTAGAAAATATTTTTGAGGAATTGGATACGGTTAATGAGTGGTTCTATGATAAGAAAAGTGGCGTCTTGTATTATTATCCCCCGAAAGGAATTGATCTTAGAACCGCAAAAATTGAAGTTCCACAACTCGCTCATTTGATAGAATTCAGAGGTTCGGAAGCTAATCCGGTTCAGAATATCACGCTAACAGGTATTAAACTAACACAAACCTTGCGTACGTTCATGCAAAACAAGGAACCATTATTGCGAAGTGACTGGACGATATGCCGAGGAGGCGCTGTGCTTTTCGATGGTGCAGTAAATTGCAATATGAAAAACTGTTCGCTTGTTGATCTTGGTGGCAACGCCGTTTTCTTCAATAAATTCAATCGGGATTGTGAAGTCTCGGGATGTTTAGTCTCAGAAATTGGGGCAAGCGCTTTTTGTTTTGTCGGTGATCCCGATGCGGTTCGTTCACCTAACTTTAAGTATTGGGAGTTTACACCATTGGCACAGATAGATCATACTCCCGGTCCGAAGAATAATAATTATCCGGCAAATTGTACCTTGTTTGATAATCTGATGTTTGATTTGGGATTGGTAGAAAAACAATCTGCCGGCGTGGAACTCTCTATGTGCCAAAGTATAACCGTAAGTCACAATACGATTTATGATGTGCCACGTGCCGGAATCAATGTGAGCGAAGGAACCTGGGGCGGACATGTCATAGAGTACAATGATGTATTCAATACTGTAAAGGAAAGTGGGGATCACGGTTCGTTTAATTCTTGGGGACGCGACCGATACTGGCATCCGGACAAAAGGATTCTTGACTCAATTGTTTATACCCAGTATGATATGACCATGCTCGATGTGGTCAAGCCCATCGTTATCCGCAATAACCGCATGCGTTGCGACCATGGATGGGATATTGATCTGGATGATGGCTCAAGCAACTATCAAATTTACAACAACCTCTGTCTGAATGGAGGAATAAAACTTCGTGAAGGGGTAAACCGGATCGTTGAAAATAACATTATGATCAATAATTCGTTTCACCCTCATGTGTGGTTTAAAAATAGTAATGATGTCTTTCGCTACAATGTTGTAACATCCGGTTATATGCCTATCAATATTTCAAACTGGGGCAAGGAAATTGATTATAATTCGTTCCCGGACTCTGTTTCGCTGCAGGAGGCGAGAAGCCGTGGTACGGACAAAAACTCTGTCAGTGGGAATCAGAACTTTGAAAATCCTCAGAAAGGAGATTTCAGATTAAAGTCCGGTTCGGCAGCATTGACCGTCGGATTTAAGAATTTTGCAATGGATAGTTTTGGCGTTGTTTCTCCAGCATTGAAAGCGATCTCTAAAAAAGTCAGCATTCCCGAGGTTATTGCGCTCCATAAAATGGAGAGTAATGAAGTTATTGATTTTATGGGAGCAAAAGTCAAAAATCTGAATACCCTTGGCGAACGTTCTGCGACAGGAATGGATGCTGAACGTGGTGTCTTGATCCTCGAAATCAAACCACAGTCAGCGGCATCCGGTTTTTTTCAGTTGAATGATGTAATCCTTTCGCTCAATGGAAAGCAGACCAATAGAGTCCGGGATTTACTTGAAGCAAGAATGTCTGTAATAGGTTCGACCACAGATGTAGTAGTGTTTCGAAACCAGAAAGTAATTACCATGCGAATTGATTTGATTGAAAAATAGTATATTTGACCGATGTATTTAAAACAAGTGACATCTAAAGATTAGAATTATGAATGTAAAATTGCTGAGAATTTTGTTTTTCTCATTGTTGGTTAGCACCTCGTTTGCCCAAACGAAAGCTCCATCATCCTTTGGTCCGGTTCCCTCCGACAATCAGATAGTATGGCAGAACATGGAAAGTTATGCATTTGTACATTTTTCATTAAATACCTACACAGACCAGTCGTGGGGTTTTGGAAATGAAGACGTAAAACTATTTAACCCGGAAAAAGCAGACTGTCGTCAATGGGCTCGTATTTGTAAGGAAGCTGGTTTGAAGGGAATTATTATTACTGCAAAGCATCACTGTGGTTTCTGTCTGTGGCCCTCTAAATATACCGAGTACTCTGTTAAAAACGCTCCGTGGAAAAACGGGAAAGGAGATATGGTACGTGAAATGGCTGATGCCTGCAAGGAATACGGTTTGAAATTAGGAATCTATCTGTCGCCTTGGGATAGAAATTGTGCTGATTATGGAAAACCTGAGTATATTACCTACTTCCGTAATCAGCTCACCGAGCTTCTCACTAACTACGGACCTGTTTTCGAGGTATGGTTTGATGGAGCCAATGGAGGGAATGGATATTACGGTGGAGCAAATGAAACCCGCACCATTGATCGAAAAACCTATTATGACTGGAAAAACACCTACGAACTGATCCACAAGTTACAACCCAATTGCTTGATTTGGAATGATGGCGGCGACAGAGGCGATCTTCGTTGGGTCGGAACAGAAGCCGGCTATGTGGGTGAAACAAACTGGAGTTTGCTGAATGCGACCGGAGAGGTAGAGTGGAATATGTTGCATTTCGGTTTGGAAAACGGGAATGCATGGGTACCTGCCGAAGTAAACACCTCCATCCGTCCCGAATGGTTCTACCATCCAAGCGAAGACACCAAAGTAAAGACAGTGCCTCAGTTGATGGACCTTTATTACAACTCCATTGGTCGCAATGGTACTATGCTTCTCAACTTCCCGATTATGCCCAATGGATTGATCCATCCGAATGATGAGAAGGCAGCCCAAGAATTTGGCAAAGCCGTGAAAGAAACATTTGCCGTCAATCTCGTTTCAAAAAAGAAAGCAAATGCATCGAATGTTCGAGGTAACGCAAAAGAATTTGGAGCAGATAAGGCCATAGATAGCAGTCAGGATACATATTGGGCTACTGATGATGCTGTTTCAAAGGCTTCATTGACAATAGATCTTGGAAAACCCACTTTGTTCAACCGCTTTTTGGCACAGGAGTACATCCGTTTAGGACAACGCGTGAAAGCCTTCACTGTTGAGGCCTTTGTTGATGGCAAATGGGTAGAGGTGGCTAAAGGAACAACGATCGGATACAAACGCATTCTTCGGTTCCCGAGTGTCAAGGCAACACAAGTTCGTCTCAGCATAACTGATTCGAAAAGTTGTCCGCTTATATCTAATGTTGGTCTATATAATGCTCCGTCCTTTTTGAATGCTCCCTCCATAATCAGAAATCAATCAGGGGAGATCTCAATTACTACAGACGATATAGGTCCGCTATTTTACTACACAACTGACGGAAGTGCCCCAACTCCGAAATCAAAGAAGTATGACGCTCCTGTTCAAACAGAAGGGAAAGTGACGGTGAAGGCCATTTCTTACGATCCCGGTACAGGAAAAAGCAGTCCTGTGCGTACGGAAGAATTTGACATTTGTCGAAAAGAGTGGAAAATTGTCGGAATCAATGATGAGAAGTCAAAGGCTATTCTCGACGGAAATACCTCAACGGCATGGCATCAAAGCAGAGAGAAAAAAATGCCGGTTGATTTAGTCATTGATTTGGGAAAAGAACATAACCTGTGTGGTTTCAGATACTTCCCGGATCAGGGTATGTGGGGACCCGGCATTATTACTCACTACCAGTTCTATGTCTCTGCCGACAACATAGAATGGAAATTGATGAGTGAAGGAGAGTTTTCCAACATTAAAAACAACCCTTTGTGGCAAATCAAGAAGTTTGCACCCGTGAAAGCCCGTTACATCAAGTTTACTGCATTAAAGAATACGGAAGAAAACAATACTACCGGATATGCCGAAGTAGATGTAATTACGAACTGACCGCTAAAAAGAGGAGAGACCCGATCCAAAATATATCCGCATAAAACAACAAGATTATCTATTGGTTTTGCACAAAACTAGTAGATAATCTTTGGATCGGAGCAGACGATGTGAAGGCACAATCGATTCTCTACTCTTCTTTTACAAAATAAAGCCTATTGTCTTCGACCAGGTAAAACATGGGTGCAATTATAACTTTCGGATAAAGTAATCTCAGACGTCTTGTTTCGCTTAAAATAAATTCTGTCTCGTTACCTGTTTCAAACATGGGTGCAAATTGCATAAAATGTTCCTCGGCTTTATCTCTTTTCCAACCGGCATTTTCAACGAGTCCATCTATAAAGAGTTTTTTCCGGGAATTTAAATTGACCATTCCGCAATTGTTATGACCAATCAGCGCAATATAGCGAACTTGACCAACAGCAATGGCATAAGAAACTTTGAACTCACTGTATCGTAAGTTTGCACCACCCGAACGAATAATATAAGCAAAATTGTCAGGCATGTGTAGATGTTTCCGGTTATCCATGCACATACCCACCAAAAGCTGAGCATTGTCAAACGCATCGAACTGTCGGTTTAGATTGTGATATTCAAAAAGTAGTCCGATTGGCGTTTGACGATAAACAGGAAGAATATTTTCCATTGATTGAACGGCTATCAGAGGAGTCATATCTTTCTCTTTTGTATAAATATACCCACTAAACTTGTCTATATCTATAACTCGCTTTTCGAATTCGATCCATTATTGCAACTCCCAAACCAGTTTCTTCTACTGATTCAATGAATATCTGAGAGACAGTAGGATCGTCCTCCATCGTATGCAATGCAATGAATAAATTGGCTGCAATTTCTACTGAGTTAAGAGTGTCTGAAGTGTAAAGAACACTATTCGCGTTTGTAAAAGTAGTTCGTTTTTGATGCAAAATAAGTCCCGAGTTGAGAGGCAGATTATTTATATCTCCTTTAAGGATATACAAGGGCTTATTGGGTGAATAATGACTTTTCAATAATCCGGGTGCATGAAGTTTATCCTGTGAAGAGTCTTTTGCGATAGCAGTACAAGGAACCACTTTTTGTATATCGGTCAATGAGATAGCACCGGGACGCAATAATACACATTTTCCATCCTGAATTGAAACAACAGTAGACTCAACACCTACCATTTCATAGTCATTCTTCAACAGATAGGCTACATCGGTCAGTTGCTTTTGCACATGTTCCGGTCGGGTAGGACTGAGCTGACCAAAGCGATTGGCACTTGGAGCTGCAATAGGTGTGCCAGACAATCGGATTAATTCCAAAGCAATAGGATGGGAGGGCATTCGAACGGCGACAGTGTCCATTCCTGCAGTCACAATATCAGGCACGCCAGACGATTTTTTGTGCACAATAGAGAGCGGTCCCGGCCAAAAAGCTTGAGCCAATGCATAAACTAAATCGCTTATATTACTGTCATATAAGTTATTTATCTGGCTTATTTCTGAGATATGAACAATCAATGGATCAAAAGTAGGGCGTTGTTTCACCTCAAAAATACGTGCAACTGCCAATGGATTGAATGCATTTGCACCCAATCCATACACAGTTTCTGTCGGAAATGCCACTAATTTGCCTTCAGCAATACATTTTGCAGCATATGCTATATCAGTTCCGGTTTCTATCATTCTACCACGTTGTTCATTGTTCTTTTGTTGTCAGAAATGAATACTGATAATTCATTGGAATAATTTCATTGTATTCTTCTACGGAAGCATTAGCCAAACACGCTTCAATGATTTTCCGTCCCAATGGATTTAACTCCGGTGTCAGGAACTGCTGTAACTCTTTTTTGAAGAACTCAGTCAGCATCTCAGCTCCCGCATCATATCCAACCACTCCCACTTCCGGTTGGCGGTGAACCTGAAGAAATCGGGACGGGATTTTAGCACCTTCAATGGTCAGATAATTCAATTCATACCCCAACAACGGACATCTGGCGGGCTGATATTGGTCGGCACGCAACTGTGCGTTTCCTCTGCGAGCCAGGTATTCGCGCATAAGCAACTGAGGTTTAAATCCGACTTTCCATACACCAATATATTGATTGGGAACCAAGGTATATCTCATACGTGGTGTTTGTACAATCTGCTCCAACAGAAGATTCGCATGCGTCACCATTTTGCCGGTAGCAAAAGGCCAGTAGGAGCCAACACCTTCCGATGCCATTCCGTCGCCGCCAATAATACTTGGATTAGCATGTCCACGTGGCGATACCAATCTCCATAGCCAAGCCAGGGCAGGAGGTAAGATATGGAAAAGTCCGAAAATACCATAGTTTGGGTTCTCCATGGAAGATGGCGGGGTGCGCACCCCAAAACTTCTTACATCAACAGTCACAGGCTTGTTGACTACCGATGGTACAATGTTTCGTGGAACAATAACCCTTGGGTTAGGACATCTTTTGCCGGGTTCATCTTCTGTATGATCCCAGATCAATGCTGTGCAATTGGGATAAGTCTTTATATTCAAAAACAACAATGGAGTTTTAGGCTTAATGGTCAGTTTCTCAAGTGCCGGATCGTCTCCATATTCATTGACACTGTCCACCCGGATAAACCAAGCGTTTTCTGCATCCAAAACCGTCACTTTCCCATTGTCCTTCTGAATCGATTTGGCACATAATGCCATGTCGTCAGTCACCGGATTAAAGGAACAAAACAGCGATAAATTAATCAGACGTTTTTCGCCGGACATGATGTTTTCACCAATCATCACCTGGCCATTTGGCTCACGAATGATGTGTTGCAACATTTCACTTTTGCCACCACCACTTGCACCTTCGTGCATAAAAGTCGTTATATTATCATAGGGACTAATGACCTGTACCGTAGAACAATGAGCCGTGATCCATCCTTCTCTTTCACCTTTGGTCAGTAATGCGCCATACAATCCCTTCTTGGCACTTGGACCCGGATAAAGATTATAGGAATAGATTTCGTGGCGATTCTCTGTGCGGTTATGCACCACCACTTGTTTCCCGTTGAAATGTGTATGGCGGAAAGTAGGAGCCACATAAATAATAGAATCAATGTTCAGTTCATCGACTAAATCGGCAATCGGAACAATACGCTGCAACATAGCCAAACCCATTGCGAAAAATCCCGCGTTGGCAGGTGCGATAGCAATTCCGCTCACGCCAATTCCATTATTACCGGCAAAATAGAAGAAAACCGCCAGTTCCTGATTCTTCATCCATTCAAAGGTCTCTGCTTTCAGCAAATCAAATTCATAACCATATTTATCCTTGAAACGAGTTTTGTCGCTGGGCAGGTTATCCGCAATTACCATTGTATCCGGATCACGCCTCCGCATGTATGCGTCCGTGTAATTCGCAGAGATTCCGTTTGTCACCTTGTGAATGATTGCTTCTGTGTATTCTCCTTTTCCGGGAATATCATATTTAACCTCATAGCTTGTTTCGTTCGGACCTCCTACTGCTGCTTCAGCCAATTGCTCCACTGAGTTGTAAACAGTAAACTTTTTACAACTATTCAATAATACATACACATCATCCGGCAAAGTAATTCGCTTCTTCTCCAATACCTTAAAGAAATCTTTCATGTTGCTTGTCTTTTAAATAGTTATTAAACTTTTATTACTTCGTGAATTCAGTTAGCTGACGCGTTGTTAAGCTTTGCTCTTTGTGTCTAAATCAACACATGCTTTATAGAGGTTTTCAACCAATAGTGGCAATTGAGACTGAGGTACAGCTGAAAACGCGAGACGGATCACATTTCCAAGAACAATGACACCGGTACTATATTCTGTGAGAAGATGCTTACGTATTTCTTCTGCCTGTAATCCTTTTTTTAGTTCGATACACATAAAGTATCCTGAATTGAAAGGAAGAGCGCAAAAATAGTCTGCATATTGAGATCTTGATATTTCGGTGCGAAGAACCTGATACCGATTCTTTAGGATCTCAAATTTTTTCTTTTTTGACTCGTCATATGTTGGAGCAGAATATACTTTGTACAATAACGATTGAGACAATTGACTGATGTTTGAAATATTTCCACGTACAGCACCAGCCGTTTTGTTTTCAAGTGCTTCATACAATTCAGCCGTGCCACCTTTTATCGCATAACTTATAAAGCCTACACGAAATCCCCATACATAATCCTCTTTGGTTGCCCCATCCATTTTAACAGCCAGCACATTTTCCGACAGATTAGCTAGCTCAACAAAGATGGATTCCGTGAAAACACCCTCTTCATAAACCAAACCAAAGTAAGCATCATCAATAAGCACGACCACTTTTTTACCTTTATCAGCCACTTTCTTGATTTCAGCTACAATAGCTTTAATTTCCGAGGTAAGTGGTGTGTAACCGGATGGATTGTTTGGAAAGTTCAGGAGTGTAATGATTTTCTCTCTCTCAATCTTATTTAGTTGTTTTGAGAAATCGGCCACATTAAAACCTCCGTTATCAAAAAGTTCGAAGGTTGAAACTTTCGCACCGTAGTTGTTTTCGAATATCAAATTGTAATTTTCCCAGTAATGGTTAGATAGTAAAACTGTATCACCTTCGTTAGCAAACAGGTAGCCTGCCATACTAATGCCATGTGTAAGTCCATTGGTCGCAATTGGATTACTGATAACAGTATCTTTCAGTGATGGATTCTTACGATAGATAGAATCTTTCCAAAGCGTCCGCAGTTCAGGTTTACCAAAACTCGGTGCATACGGAAAAATAGTTGCCGTTGGCATATTAAGCAAAGCATCAAACTCAGGAAGATGCATTGATGAGCCATCGTCCTCAACAGCTTCGCCGATAGTTGCATTTATCTTTTTCCCTTTTGCCTGAGCCGATTGAGCTAAAATGCCAAGTTTAGGGAAGAAAATATTTTTACCACGTTCAGAGAGCATTTCCAACACGTTTGAATTAGTCTTTTCGATTGTGTTGTTTAGAGTCAAAGCTTGATTGTCCATTTTTATTGTGTATTTATAGTGCTATCCCTTTTAAAAAGATGCTGATATATTTTAGTTTAGTCTCCTATTGAGCGACAAAGGTAATGATTTTTCTTCTTAATTAATTAAGTTGTGCTTAATTTTTGATATATCTTTCAGGAAAGTTATACATTTATATTTAGTAGGTTTTAAGTGTCATTGTTTGAAAACGGATAAGGGATATTACTCTTTTGTAAGTTTTTTAACCAGATATAATCCAGAGTAATTCACAAATGCTATCTGAATTATTGATGGCTGAGTACGTTGTTTTCGAATTAAAATAGATACTATCACCCACATGTAGCAAATAATCTTTGGCATCTAAGTTGAAAGATATTTCGCCGGAAACAACGTAACAAAAAATCTGACCGGAATTGGCAGTGAATAAATCTACCAAATCAGAACCCTGAATGAATCGCACAAAGTAGGTGTCCATTTGTTTGTTAAGGTCGTGGTGCGTAATCAAAAATATTTCAGTACCTGAACTGTTTCTCTCCACGAATTTCATTTCGTTTCTCTGCATAACAGGATTCTTGCTCAGAGTCTCATTTTCACCAATCAGTTCACCTACTGTCGTATATAAATTTTCAGCAATAGATTTTAGGGTAATAATGGATGGAAAAGCTTTGGCTTTTTCAATCTGCGAAAGAGCACTGGGGCTTATACCTACCTTTTTTGCCAGATCATTTAATTGCAGGTTCAGCTGTTTTCTTTTTGCATTTATTCTTTCACCGATACGTTTCATTGTAGTACTTCCTAATTAAGTTTCAAATATTGCTGCCGGGATAACACTCGTTACTTTCCTTTTTTCTCTCGAAACGAGAGTTCGGTAAATAGTTTGCAGATGTGATCGGCACGAAATTAATAAAAAGTTTCAAATCATTCAAAAGAATGAAGCTTTTACTCTCACTTTTTGTAGTAGCATGCATCGACAAAGATTTCAGAATGCTTCTGACGGAAACTCTTCCTGGATTTTTTTTTATTTTCATTCTTCAAAAGGCTAATACCCCCAATTTCAATGCACCAAGTGCACCAAGACCTGCCTTACAGCATGCTGTAGGGTAGTTTGGCCTTTCGACTTTTTACTTGCTCGGTCAATAATTGCTTCCATTTTTGTTTGCTCGAGGGCATTTTGTAACCATTTCTGCAATCTGACCCCATCAATCCCAAAAGTTTTCTAATAGTTTGGTTCCTAACTATTAGAAAACTTTGTCAAGCGAACCGTATATCTTTCCGAAGTTAACCGTATATCTTTGGACGAATTTCTACATAGAAATGGAAAGTGTAACTGAGAATGTATGAAAAAGGGCCTTTGAGCAAATAAAAATGGATGCAAAAATCGGAGAGCAATGTTTTTTTGACGTTACTGACATGCCATACAGTATGCTGGAAGGCAGCTCGGAGGTGCAGAGGTGCAGCAAAATAGTACTTTTTTACTCATTCCTAAATCGAAATTCAAAAAAACAACAGGAATTTCCCAGACTTACTTCAGAAAAGGTCAACCGCCAAAAACTACTTGATGAAACCGGAAGAACATACAATACAAACCGGAAGAACATACAGTACAAATGGGAGTATCATACAATACAAATTAGAACAGACCGACAAACCGATTCACGCGTCCTTATGCATGAATCCGCGCACAAGGACGTTTGTTCCGTTTGACGTTCGTTGAACGGAAAGTCAACCGTAGGCAAACGGGAGAGAGACCCGGGTCAAGCGCAATGAACGCTTTGAGGGAAAGACAATCCTTTCATTGAGTTCCGTTTTATCGAGCTTTAATAGAAAGTACTGCATTAATCAAACAGAAAAAATCTCCAATTGCTTTTCGGTCTGAAGAATAAATTACTTTTGGTTTTTTATCACTTCGTCACTATAACATAATATCAATTAAATTAATAACTTTGTGCTTTAGGTCATTACAAAAGCTGATATGAAGCAGATAAACAGGCTGAAAATACTTCTTGTTGAGAAGACTATGAACGAGAAATCGTTTGGCGAACAATTAGGGAAAGTTCCTGCTACGGTCTCAAGATGGTATAATAACCACCCTCGACCGAACGAAATTTGCACGCTTCCTTATTGCTCAATAAACATCCACCCAGCACTTTTCAAAGTTAAATTTTGCGTTTGTTACTTTCCAAAACTTTACAAAATCATGGACAGACGCAGAACTCTATGCAAAATATGGTTTGACAGATGAAGAAATCGCATTTATCGAATCAATGATAAAACCAATGATATAAATGAATGATTCTATAAGAAAAATACTACGTTTACCTATAAAAACTCCCATTGAATACTGGGAAAAGTATTGGAGTTATTTCACTGAAAAATTAGGTGAAGAGGGCAACTATGAGGTTACACTTGATAGCCCCAGATTTCTCATTGATAACATAATATCTGAGATTGAATACAATAACCTAAAGAATAAAGACAATAGCCAACTTTTTAAGGATCAATTAAGTGAATGGGATAATAAGGATGCGGTTTTTAACGATCTATTCCATGACAATGTAACATCACTTCAGCAGAAATGGGATGAATTCTTTCAACAGGTGAAAAATCAAAAGAAAGAAAACAGGAAGACTTATTGTAAACACATTTTATCTCTGTGCAAGCAAATTAACGCCGAGTTTAATAAAGGAACTTACTTTGATGGCTTACTAAAGAAATTAATTAGCACTATCACTAACGCCCAAACGTTGGACTATGATACAAAGAAAGAAATAAATAAATACACCGAATTAATTATCTCAGAGTTTATAGCAAATGGCTTTGACATTGATGATATTAAATCTATTCAGCATGATATACCGGATATTTTAAGAATTGAGGGTGGAACTGTTTCAAGTGCTCCCAATACTTATAAAGGATTAAACAGGGAGGATTACGACAATAAAAAATCTTACCACAAAGCCATAGAGGATTATATAGAGAAAAGGTCTATAGAAGAAAGAATCTCAATTTTAAGTGATTACTACAACATTGAACCTAAAGATTGCTTTGTCTTATTCCGATTGAAAGGAATAAAAGGATTTACTAATTGTATGATAGATGATATTAATATATATGATCCTCATTTAAAACAATATATTGCTGAAACTCCAACATTTTCGAAAATAGAACAAACTACTTCTGATCGAAAAGTGATAAACGCTGCGATACCTGTCAAACATAAGATGTTGCGATCCTCCGTTTCTTATGCAAAGCAGAGATTAGAGCACGTTATCGATTTATTATCATTATCGTTCAATACATCCGCACCAATTAAATATAGCGACAGAGATGTTTCGATTGTCGAAAATGGTAGATGCATCGGTGGAATTAATTTAACAATCGGAGACGAAGCCACTTCATCAAAACATCAGGAATTTGTTGGATATATGAAATCTTTAGACGTTTCCCCTTTTGAAAATGACTTAGCTGAGATAGATGAACGCTTCACTTTTATTCATAAAAACCCGACTTGTGATACATTAAAACTTGCTACAGCTGCACATTGGTACCAAAAAGGAAAGTATCCCAAGAAAACAGAAGATAAATTGTTGTTTCATTGGGTTGCCATTGAAAGTCTGCTTAAAACCGATGTTACTATTGGAGTCTCTCATACTGAAAATAAGGAGGCAAATAATATTCAAACTAAAACTGTGCAGAAAATTGCAGCTTCAATAATAGTTAAAAGTTTTTTTTACAACTACTGGTTTAACACATATACAAACATTTATAACAACACTCAATTCAATAATAATTTTTTTGATATTCCAGAAGTCATCATTGAAAAGGCTTCTCTAAATATGAAAGTTGGAGATAAAGTCCATATTAATAAGTTTTTTAATCACATAAAAGAGATTGAAGAGAATATTAATGACGAAATTCTAAAAACGAAACTACACGAGCTTAATTCTTTCTACAAGAACAAGGATGGTATTAATAAGAAGGAAAAGGAAATATTTAATGACATCATATTAATATACAGATTAAGAAACCTGATAGCACATAATGCTGTATATCCCCAATATTTAATCGGTATATATGCAAACAAAGCACAGAATATCAGCGGTAGCATTATCAGAGCTTTAATAGAAAGACTTAGAACATCAAATCGAGGATTAGATGAGATTCTTATCGACGTATCCTCAAAATACGATGAGTTCATATTGAATATTGACAATGAAATTTTGAAACTAAAAGATTAAGTATGGAAAAAATTAATCAACTGTATAATGAATGGTTGTCGCTTCAACCACTCCAAGTGAAAGATCGAAAGAGATTAGATGATAAATTCCGGCTCGAGTTCAATTATAACTCCAATCACATTGAGGGTAATACACTGTCTTACGGACAAACCGAATTGTTGCTTCTGTTCGGAGAAACGTCTGGTAGCGCTAAACTGAGAGATTATGAAGAGATGAAAGCACACAACATTGGGCTGGAATTGATGAAACAAGAAGCAGAGGATAAGCAACGCCCGTTAACCGAGAATTTCATTCGTAATCTCAATCTCACCATTCTGGTTCAGGATTATTGGAAAAATGCCCGTACTCCGGATGGTCAGAATATTCGAATGTTTGTGAAAACGGGAACATATAAAACACGTCCGAATTCCGTTGTCACGGTTACAGGTGAAATCTTCGACTATGCTGCACCCGAGGAAACGCCGTCTTTTATGACTTCGTTGGTGGAGTGGTATAATGTAGTATCCGAGAAAAGTGAGATGTCGCCTCTTCAATTGGCCGCTCTACTGCACTACCGTTATATCCGTATCCATCCATTTGAAGATGGAAACGGACGAATTGCCCGTTTATTGACAAATTTTGTGTTGCATCGTTGCGAATACCCGATGATTGTGGTACAGACAAAAGATAAAGATCGTTATTTGAGCGTACTTCATCAATGCGATGTGGAAGTCGGTCTTATGCCTTCGGATGGTGCCAATGCTCCGTTGAACAAAATACGACCTTTCGTTGACTATCTGGAAAGTTGCCTGATCCATTCTTTGGAAGTGTCAATAAAGGCGGCTAAAGGTGAAAGTATCGAAGAGGAAGATGATTTTGATAAGCGGTTGACCCTATTGGATCGTAAATTGCAACAAAAGATGAAACAGGAAAAGAAATATATCAGTGAAGAAGAGGTTCGTAAAGTGTTGGGGGCGGTGTATTTTCCTTTAGTCTCCCAATTTGATAAGGCTATAATCTCCCTTTCTAACCAATGGTTTTGTTATTTGACAAAATCTACAAGGCTGTCAAAAAGCACGTGTGCTGAAGGTGGACTGAATGTCGGACCCGATTTGAGAAATGCCGAAGACTATATCAGAGAAGCAAAATCCGTATGGTTCAATTGCCACATTACCTCACCAAAAAAAGAAAAAAAAGAAGTTCTGGGTCAATTGGAAATAAAACTCTCTTTTCATATCCTTTTTTTAAAAGATAAGTATCACATAGCAGACTTTTGCGAAAAAGATTTTGCGTATGGGGAAGTCCCTTCTAAGGAGGAAATGGATACGATTACGTCCTTGTTCAAACAGGTGCTAACGGAACCTGTTGAAAAGGCCATCCATAAAATGGATGAATGATTTTGCTTGTGTCAAAAGGAAATAGGCAAAGGGCTGTACCTAATTACGCATAGCTCAACTGTACAGAAACGCCAACAGATAGAAAAGATTTCCGAAGCGTTGAAGTTGAGGCTAAAAGTGGAGATTGTATAAAGGTGAATCTTTGTACGTCCCCTCTCAAAAGAAACGAACCCCGAAAAGCCCTTGTCAGTTTCCTTCTTCGAACTAATTCTGTTAAATTTCAGTAAACAAGAAAACTATTCTGGTTTTTGTAGTTTTCTGTTTCAGAACAATTAATACCTTTGCGCCGTCTTCAATCAAGAAAGGTAAAAAAGAATGGATTTAAAGGAACGGATTATACAAACAGCACTGGTGCTCTTTGGAAAGTATGGAATCAAGAGCATTACGATGGATGAAATTGCTTGCGGATTAGGTATCTCCAAACGGACTCTTTATGAGACCTTCAAAGACAAAGAGTCAATCCTTATGGAATGTTATCTCTATAAGAAGAAACTTCGGAATGACTACGCACTGGAAGTGATGAAGGAATCAGAGAACGTGTTGGACGTGATACTGAAAGTTCAAAAAAAACAATTAGAGGATTTGCTCAATGTTAATCAACGGTTTTTTGATGATTTGTTTAAGTATTATCCACGGGTAGAGCAAATGATCAAAGAAGATCAGGTGGAACACCAGAAAGAAGCAAGAGCGTTCTTTGAGAAAGGAGTTGGGCAGGGCATCTTTCGAAATGATCTTGACTTTGATATTATCTCCATGTTGATTACTGAACAGATAAATTGGCTGATGCACTCTAAGCTCAAAGAGCAGTTTCCATTTGTAAAAGTGTTCCGTTCAATTCTATATACGTACATGAGGGGAATCTCAACGCCAAAGGGGCAGGAGATTCTGGAGGAGTTTATCCAAACAAATGAGTAACATATATTAAAACGTAATTCAAAAGGGTATTTGGTATGATAAAAAAGAAATGTTTCAGAGTGAAGAATCTGCTGCTTGTCATTACACTGGTATGCTCCGGTGTTTCAGTCAGTGCACAGGAGAAGTTGTCGTTGACATTGGATAAGGCGATAGAAATTGCTCTCAGTGAGAATCCAACAATCAAAGTGGCCGGTCAGGAAATTGCACTGAAAAAAGAATCGATGAAAGAAGCTTATGCCGGACTGTTTCCTGAAGCATCAATCGCAGGCTCTTATTCACGGGTAATTGAAAAACAGACGATGGCTATGAAATTTGGTGGTTCGGCGATGAAAATAAAGGTAGGAACAGCAAACTCTTACAACGCCGGATTGCAACTTGCTCTTCCCGTATATGCTCCGGCACTATACAAAGCCATCAATCTGTCTGAGACAGATGTTAACCTGGCGGTAGAGAAGTCGCGTGCGTCAAAATTGGATATGATCAATGAGGTGACAAAAGCCTATTATCAGTTATTACTGGCTCAAGATAGTTATGAGGTACTCAAGAAGAGCTTTGCTCAAAGCGAGGCAAACTTTGCAGTTGTGAATGCCAAGTATGAGCAAGGACGTGTGAGTGAATATGATAAAATTCGTGCGGAAGTGCAGGTGAGAAGCCTTAAGCCAAGTGTTGTTTCTGCGGGCAATGGAGTTAATCTTGCTCTGTTACAATTAAAAGTGCTGATGGGGGTCTCTGCTTCCCTGGAGATAGAGGTAGAAGGAAATTTGAAGGATTATGAACAGGAAATGTATGTTGCCGCGCTGAGCAATGATCCTGTCAGTATAGAGAATAACAGTGCTTTGAAACAGTTGGATCTGAATAAAAAGATGCTCGAAAATACGCTGAGTCTGACGAGAACAAACTTTTTGCCGACATTGGCAGCCTCATTCAACTACTCTTATTCCTCCTTGAATGATGATTATAACATCGCACACTACGAATGGTTCCCTTATTCGTCAGTGGGTCTGAATCTTTCTATTCCACTGTTCAAAGCATCTAACTATACAAAAATCAAGAAAGTAAAGATACAGATGAATCAGCTGGTAGAAAATAGAAACTACACAGAGAAACAGTTAAAGATGCAGGCCACAAGTTATATGAATAATATGCAGGCTAGTGCCGAACAGATCGAGAGTAATAAAGAAAATGTGAAACAAGCGGTCAAGGGACGCGAGATCGCTCAGAAAAGATATGAAGTGGGTGCGGGAACCATTCTTGAGTTGAATGATTCAGAAGTGTCGCTGACACAAGCAGAACTTACCTACAATCAGTCAATTTATGACTATCTGACGTCAAAGGCTGATCTGGATAAGTTGATAGGAAAAGATATCGAAAGTAAGAAATAATAAATTAACAGGATAGAATATGAAGAGATTTATTCAAGCGGCATTATGTATGGCCGTTGTATTGTTAGGTTCTTGTACAAGTGGACAGGAAAAAGAGGCAACCGCATCGGTAAACGCGGGTAAACCAAAAGTAAAAGTAACATCCGTCCTATCTCGTCCGGTGCCTCAGACACAGGAGTATACGGCGACAGTTGAGGCGGATATTAAAAATAATATAGCTCCTGCATCTCCTGTTCGCATCAGCAAAATATTTGTGGAAGTGGGTGATCGGGTGAAAAAAGGGGAGAAACTGGTACAAATGGATGCTTCCAATCTGAAGAATCTGGAATTGCAACTTGCCAATCAGGAGAGTGAGTTCAATCGTGTGAACGAACTTTTCAAGGTAGGAGGTGCTTCTCAATCAGAATTGGATGCTTCCAAAATGGCTTTGGATGTGAAGAAGACTACCTATAAAAACTTATTGGAGAATACACAGTTGCTGAGCCCGATCAGTGGTATTGTCACAGCTCGTAACTATGATGACGGCGACATGTACAGTGCTTCCAATCCGGTACTGACCATCGAACGTATCACACCGGTTAAACTGCTGGTTAATGCTTCTGAAGCCTATTTCACACAGGTTAAGAAGGGCATGAAAGTCAGTGTCAAACTGGATGTTTATGGAGATGAAAAGTTTGACGGTATCATTAGTCTGGTATATCCAACAATTAATCCAAACACCCGGACATTTCCGGTTGAAGTCAAACTCCAAAACAGTAATATGAAGGTTCGTCCGGGCATGTTTGCTCGTGTCACACTCGACTTTGGCAGCAAAGACCGTGTTGTAGTGCCCGATCAATCTATTATCAAACAAGTGGGCTCCGGCGACCGATATGTCTATGTGTACAAAGATGGTAAGGTTAGTTATAATAAAGTACAACTCGGTCAACGTCTGGGAGCTGAATATGAGTTGATATCCGGTGTGGAGCATAATTCACAAGTAGTGATTGCCGGTCAGAGTAATTTAAATAACGGCATGGAAGTTGACATTGAAAAATGACAATTTGCCTGTAAGAAGAAAATCACTTTTAATTATAAAAAATAAAATATGAGTTTATACGAAGGTTCGGTTAAGAAACCGATTATGACCTCACTCTGCTTCCTGGCAGTGGTGATAATGGGGCTTTTTTCGTTATCGAAATTGCCGATCGACCTCTATCCTGATTTTGATACGAATACCATCATGGTTATCACGTATTATCCGGGAGCGAGTGCGACTGATATTGAAAACAATGTTTCCCGTCCGCTGGAAAACTCACTCAACTCTGTAAGTAATCTGAAGCACATCACGTCCAAATCATCTGAAAATGTTTCTTTGATTACATTGGAGTTTGAATATGGTAATGATATTGATGAGATAACCAATGATGTGAGAGATAAATTGGATATGACCAACTCCATGCTTCCGGATGATGCGGAGACTCCGATTATCTTTAAGTTTAGCACGGATATGATTCCAATTGTCATGCTATCCGTGCAGGCAAACGAGAGTCAGTCTGCACTCTATAAGATACTGGATGAAAACCTGGTAAACTCTTTGGCGCGTATCCCCGGTGTGGGAACAGTTTCGATTGCCGGTGCCCCAAAGCGAGAGATTCAGGTGTATTGCGATCCGAATAAACTGGAAGCATTTGATCTGAGTGTGGAAACAATCAGCTCAATTATCGGTGCTGAAAACAAGAATATTCCGGGTGGTAGTTTTGATATTGGAAATGAAACCTATTCTCTGCGTGTAGAAGGCGAGTTCGATGATTCACGTCAACTGAAAGATGTGGTGGTTGGTTCCAAAAATGGTTCCAATGTCTATCTTCGGGATGTTGCCACGGTAGTGGATACAATAGAAGAACGTGTTCAGCAGACCTATAACAATGGTGTTAAGGGTGCGATGGTTGTTATTCAGAAACAGTCCGGAGCCAATTCGGTCGAGATATCTAAGGCTGTGAATAAGGTTCTTCCCGAACTACAGGCCAAACTGCCCAGTGATGTGAAATTAGGTGTGATTGTTGATACTTCCGATAATATTATTAATACGATAAATAGTTTAAAGGAAACAGTTGCTTTTGCTTTGCTCTTTGTCGTTCTGGTTGTGTTTTTCTTCCTGGGAAGATGGCGTGCCACATTGATTATCTGTATTACCATCCCTCTTTCATTGATCGCCTCGTTTATTTATCTGGCAATTACAGGAAACTCGTTGAATGTGATATCTCTTTCGGCCCTATCAATCTCTATCGGTATGGTGGTGGATGATGCAATTGTGGTACTGGAGAATATCACCACCCATATAGAACGGGGATCTGATCCGAAACAGGCTGCGATACATGGTACCAATGAAGTTGCGCTTTCCGTTGTAGCATCAACCATGACGATGTTTGCCGTGTTCTTTCCTTTGACTATGATCACAGGTATGACCGGGGTATTGTTCAAACAGTTGGGTTGGATGATGTGTGTGATTATGCTTATTTCACTTATTGCTTCTTTGGCATTGACACCTATGTTGTGTGCAAAGATGCTAAGACTTCAGAAAAAACAGAGCAAAACGTTCAAGGTCATTTATACACCGGTCGAAAAGATGTTGGATGCATTGGATGATGGTTATGAGAAGTTGTTAAGCTGGGGCGTACGTCATCGTTGGACAGTTATCGCTGGTTGTGTTGTCTTTTTTGTTGTCAGTTTACTTAGCTTAGGTGGAATCGGAACCGAGTTTTTTCCCTCACAGGATAATGCCCGGGTGGCTGTGAAGCTGCAATTGCCGGTTGGAACACGTACTGAATATGCGCAAAAACTTGCTCAAAAATTGAATGACGAGTGGATGGTAAAGTATAAAGACGAAATAAAAGTATGTAGTTATAGTGTTGGACAAGCTGGCTCTGACAATACCTGGGCTTCATTATCTGATAATGGCTCACACATTGTATCATTTGAGATCAGTTTGTATAATGTTGCTGAACGTAAACGCTCGCTTGCAACCGTCTGTGACATGATGCGTGAAGATCTGAATGCTTATCCTGAGTTTGTAAAGAAACAAGTAATCTTGGGTGGAGGACATAATGGACTTTCTGGTCAGTCTACTGCTGACTTTGAGGTGTATGGGTATGATATGAATGCAACCGACAGTATATCTCAACAGATGAAAAGAGAACTGTTGAAAGTAAAAGGCGTCTCAGAGGTTAATATAAGTCGTGGAGATTATCAGCCTGAATATCATGTTGAGTTTGACAGAGAAAAACTTGCCTTGCATGGCTTGAATCTTTCAACGGCAGGTACCTATCTCAGAAATAGAGTTAATGGTGCGACAGCTTCCAAATATCGTGAAGATGGGGATGAGTATAATATAAAGGTTCGCTATGCGCCTGAATTCCGTACGAGTCTGGAAAGTTTTGAGAATATACTTATTTATAACAACAAGGGTGAAGGTGTTCGTATCAAAGAGTTAGGTAAAGTTGTCGAAAGCTTTGGCCCGCCTACCATTGAGCGTAAAGACCGTCAACGTATAGTAACTGTTTCTGCAGTAATCTCTGGTGCTGCTCTTGGGGATGTGGTTGCCGATGGTCAGAAGATTATCAAGAAGTTAAACATTCCTGATGGTGTGACTGTGGCTGTGTCCGGTTCGTATGAGGATCAATTGGAATCTTTTGCGGATCTTGCGACCTTGGGACTTTTGATTCTTATCATGGTGTTCATTGTTATGGCAGCTCAGTTTGAATCATTGACATCTCCGTTTATTATTATGTTCTCCATACCTTTCGCTTTCAGTGGTGTGATCCTTGCATTATTTGCTACCGGCACCACATTGAGCGTTATGAGTTTGCTGGGAGGAATTATGCTGATTGGTATTGTGGTAAAGAATGGTATTGTGCTCATCGACTATACAAACTTGTGTAGGGAACGGGGTATGTCTGCCATTCAGTCCGCTATTGCTGCAGGAAGAAGCCGTCTCCGTCCGGTTGTGATGACCACACTGACGACGTTGTTGGGTATGATCCCAATGGCAATTTCTCATGGACAAGGTGCAGAAATGTGGAGACCTATGGCTATTTCAGTGATTGGTGGACTTTTGGTGTCAACGGTTCTGACATTGCTTCTTGTACCTTCCATCTATTGCGTCTTTGCAAGTGTGGGTATCAAGCGTGAACGTAAGTCTATGGTTCATAAACGTGAAATAGCTGCATACTATGAGGCTCATAAGTCTGAAATGGTATCGAGAAAGAAAAGTAAAACAGAAAAATAAAGAAACAGAATATGAAATCAGTATTTATCACATTTGATCAGGCCTATTATGATCGCATTATCACGATGCTCGATCACTTTAATTGTCGCGGTTTTTCTTATATCGAACAGGTAAAAGGTCGTGGCTCAAAAAAAGGAGAGCCGCATTATGGAAGCCATGCATGGCCTGCTATGTGTTCGGCGATAATGTCAGTTGTGGAGGATGAAAAAGTCGATCCACTGCTGGAAGAATTACATAAACTGGATCTGGCTACGGAGAAACTTGGGTTACGTGCTTTTGTCTGGAATATAGAGAAAAGTATCTGATAAACAATAATAGATAGAATAAACCGTCGGAGCGCTTGTTATTCAAGTTGTCCGACGGTTTTTTATTTCCTTTTCTTTGTGTATAGCAGAATTGTTGTATTTTTGTCCCTGCTAGTTAATACCACCTATCTACACAATCTAAGAAAATGGAAAAACAGATTCAAACGACTCCCGGACGTATCGATGTGGCTGATGCCTTACGGGGACTCGCCGTGATGGGCATTGTCATCTTACACAGTATTGAGCATTTTAATTTCTATTCATTTCCTCCCACGGATAGTGCGTGGCTGAATTTCTCGAATACCGCTATCTGGAACGGACTCTTTTTTACTCTGGGCGGAAAAGCGTATGCGATATTCGCGTTATTGTTTGGTTTCAGTTTTTATATTCAGGATTGCAATACGACAAAACGGGGTGGTGACTTCCGTCTCCGTTTCCTGTGGCGCCTGGTGCTTCTTTTTCTATTTGGTCAGCTGAATGCTTCTTTCTTTACCGGAGAGGTACTGGTAATGTATGCCCTTCTCGGTTTTGTATTGCCTCTTTGTTCAAGACTACCCAACAAGCTTTTGTTTTTGATTGCAGTACTGCTTCTTATTCAGCCGATGGAGTGGAGCAAACTTATTTATGGGATGATAAATCCGGATTATGTGCCGGCAACACTTTCCAGCGGGCAATACTGGGGTGCCACCGGTGCGGCCCAGAGTGGAGGAACCTTTCTGGAAACAGTAAAGGTGAATCTTTGGGAAGGTCAACTTGCCAGTCTTACATGGGCCTGGGAAAATGGCCGTATCTTTCAGACTCCCGGGTTATTCTTGCTGGGACTGTGGATTGGTCGTAAGAAGCTATTTGAATACAGCGAGAAAAACATTCATTTTTGGTTGGGACTGCTGGGACTCTCTCTCATTTGTTTCTTTCCCATTTACGGACTACGGAGCATGGTGCCCGATTATGTTCAGAATGAAGTATTGCGGACCCCTCTTTCATTGATTCTCAAGTCCTATTCCGATCTTTCCTTTATGTTGTTTCTTGTCTCAGGAGTCGTACTGGTATACTATCTTAGTCCGTTAAGATCATTGCTCAACAAGATATTACCCTATGGAAAGATGAGTCTGACCAATTACATTACACAATCATTGATAGGTTCCTTCCTCTTTTACAACTGGGGATTGAAACTTGACGTTGGCACGACCGGCAGTGCTTTGATCGGGGTTTGTCTCTTTGCTGTGCAACTTGCATTTTGTACCATGTGGATGAAACATCATTCACATGGTCCTATGGAGTACTTATGGAAGAAGGCAACCTGGATTGGTTCCAAAAGAAAAATAGTCATCAATAAATAAACTCGTATGAAAAAGAAAGTAGGGATCTTGTTATTCGGCGTGTTTCTCTTTTCGTCCTGCGGATTGCTGGATAGTGATCAGGTCTCTGCCAAATACCGTTTGTGGGCAGATCAGCCTGCCACTCGTTTTGAAGAGAGTTTCCCCCTTGGCAATGGCCGTTTGGGAATGATGCCGGATGGAGGTATAGCAAATGAAACGATTGTGCTGAACGACATTACACTTTGGTCGGGATGTGTTACCGATAACAGTAATCCTGATGCAGCCAGTGCTTTGCCCGAGATCCGCGAACTGCTCAAACAAGGTAAGAATGAAGAGGCGCAGAGTCTGGTATATAAAACATTTGCCTGTAGCGGTGGAGGAAGTTCCAATCCGCGGTATGGCTCGTTTCAGATTCTCGGTCATCTGAAACTGACCTATCAGTATGATGCAAGTATTGATAAAGTGGCCGATTACAAGCGCGATCTGGTGCTTGATAATGCCATGGCACATACCTCATTTACCTTAAACGGAGTAAACTATACACGTGAATACCTGACCTCTTTTTCTGATGATGTGATGATTGTCCGGCTAAAGGCCAACAAGAAAGGTAAACTCAATTTCACCGCGACAATGGATCGTCCCGAACGTTTTGTCACCAAACCGGATGGAGACGCGCTGCTCATGCAGGGAGAATTAAACAGTGGAGCAGCAGGAATACCGGGTATGAAGTATGCGGCTGTTCTGAAGATAAAGACAGACGGGTTGCAAACTATGCGGGGCAATGTGATGGAGGTTACTTCTGCTTCGACCGCGACGCTCTATCTGTCGGCCGCGACAAACTTCAGAGGAGTCGATGAACTGGCCGTCAGCAAGGACCTGTTGTTGAAAGCAAGTAAGGTAAACTATACGAAAGAACTAAAAGCACATAGTAAGAAATTTCAGGCCTTGTTTGACCGGGCAGATGTAAACTTTGGTACAAGTAAATTTGATTCACTGACAACGCTGCAACGTTTGAACGCTTTTTACAAAGATAACACCCAGGACCCTTTCTTTGCGGCATTATACTTCCAGTATGGTCGTTACCTGCTGATAAGCAGTACCCGTCCCGGATTACTGCCACCCAACCTTCAGGGATTGTGGGCCAATACCATTCAGACTCCGTGGAATGGCGATTATCACATGAATATCAATGTGCAGATGAACCATTGGCCGGTTGAAATGACCAATCTGGCCGAACTTCACGAGCCATTTATTGATCAGACCAAGTCGTTGGTCAATCCGGGAGAGGAGACTGCCCGGGTATTTTATAAGGCTCAGGGATGGGTGGCTCACATGATGACCAATATCTGGGGATTTACCGAACCGGGAGAGAGTCCGTCATGGGGCGCTACAAATACCGGAGGAGGATGGAATTGCGAACATCTCTGGGATCATTATGCTTATAACATGGACAAGGAATACCTGAAGAGCGTTTATCCCGTTTTAAAGGGAGCATGTGACTTTTTTCTCAGTATGCTGATCGAAGAACCAAAGAATGGTTGGCTGGTGACCGCTCCCTCTTCATCTCCGGAAAATGCCTATCTGCTCGACGGAAAAGCGTTGAATGTCTGCATGGGACCAACAATGGATAATCAGATCATCCGCGAACTCTTTACCAATACTGCCGCGGCAGCCAAAATACTGGGAGTGGATGAAAAGTTTTGCGAAGATATAGAAGCTGCGAAAGCAAAACTTCCTCCCCATCAAATCGGTAAATACGGTCAGTTGATGGAGTGGCTTGAAGATTACGAAGAGACAGATATCCATCACCGTCATGTGTCGCACCTCTATGGTTTACATCCCAGTAATCAGATCACACCCTCTTCGACACCCGAACTGGCCGCTGCCGCCCGTGTCACCCTTGAACGTCGTGGTGATAGCGGCACAGGCTGGTCACGTGCCTGGAAAGTAAACTTCTGGGCCCGTTTGGGCGATGGCAACCATGCTTATAAAATGCTGACTGAGTTGCTCCATCCCGTTTCAGATGGTGGCTATAATTATAGCAATGGTGGTGGCAGTTATCCCAATCTGTTTGATGCGCACCCGCCTTTCCAGATTGACGGTAACTTTGGAGGATGCAGCGGTATTGCCGAGATGTTGCTTCAGAGTCATGCCGGTTTTATTGAATATCTCCCTTCCTTACCGGATGCTCTGTCTGATGGATCTTTTCATGGATTTCGGGTAAGAGGAGGAGCCGAAACGGATGCAATGTGGGAAAAAGGTGTTTTGAAACAAATAGAATTGCGTGCCACAGCAGATAATACATTCATTATCAAGCTTCCTTTTGCGGAATTCAAAGCGCTCGTTAATGGAAAAGAAGACAAAAAGATCGTTGCAGAAGATGGTTTTATTCAAATCTCTTTGAAAAAAGGAGATCGATTAAATGTCTCTTTAACGGCTATGTAATAATAAAAGAGTAATTTTGTGTCACTGAAGCACTAAAACTTAGATTAGAATGGAAAAAGTTGTATGGAAGATTGGCCTTGTTGCTCACGATGCAATGAAGCAGGACTTGATTGAATTTGTACTCTGGAATTCTGAGCGACTGAAAGGGCATAAGTTCTTATGTACAGGAACAACAGGTAGATTGATTAAAGAAGCATTGGCTGAGAAGCATCCCGACGAAGAGTGGGACATTACGATATTGAAATCCGGTCCTCTGGGAGGTGACCAGCAGATGGGTTCACGTATTGTCGAAGGAGAAGTGGATTATCTTTTCTTTTTTACGGATTCGATGACCCTTCAGCCGCATGATACCGACGTGAAGGCATTGACCCGCCTTGCCGGTGTGGAAAATATTATCTTTTGCTGCAATCGTTCAACAGCTGATCATATTATATCCAGTCCGTTGTTTGAAGATCCGACCTATACCAGAATCAAAAAAGATTACAGCTTCTATACCAACCGTCTCAAAGAGAAAGAAATCGTCACTCAGGCGGTTGAGAAGACTGTTGCCAAAAAGACAAAATAAAATCTCTTGTGAGAATATACTTTTGTGGACCAAAGGGATGAATAACCACCGTGTTGTTCATCCTGTTTGATCCGTTTTTACCTGTAAATTCACTTAAATGCTATGAGACATCTAGTTTACACCGCTTTGTTTGTCCTGCTCACCCTCACTGTGGGCGCGCAGAACTTTAACCCGCTTGTTCCGGATAACATTGCCGATCCTTCTATCTCGAAGTTTGGTGATACCTATTATCTGTATGCCACTTCAGATATCAACAGAGGACTATCGCAGGCCGGTACTCCTGTGGTATGGAAATCAAAAGACTTTGTAAACTGGAGTTTTGAGGGACCGATGATGTACGGTATTGACTGGGCAAAAGCCTATGCATATACCGATCAGAACGGAAAAGAGAGAACGGGCTATTTCCGTTACTGGGCACCCGGAAAGGTGATAAAGAAGGATGGTAAATATTTACTTTATGCGACCATAGTCAGTCCCGACGGAACCTGTCCGACCTATGTATTTGTGGCGGATAAACCGGAGGGCCCTTTTCGCGTGACCAATGGAGATGGCATTTTTGCCAAAGGAACGGAAGGTAGCAAGATACAGACCACACCCATTCTGTCTGATATTGACGGTGAGCCCTTTGTGGATGAAGATGGCTCCGGCTACATCTTTTGGCGCAGACGGAAAGCCGGACGATTGAGCGCGGACTATCTGTCGTTGGAAGGACCGGAACGTACTCTTTCCACCAAACGGACACCTTATTCCGAGGGACCATTGATGTTCAAACGTAAAGGCATTTACTACTATGTGTATACACTGAGTGGTGATCAAAATTATGTCAATGCCTATATGATGAGTAAGGAGGGACCTCTTTCCGGTTTGGAAGCACCGGAAGGGAATGATATTTTTATCTATTCTTCGATACCCAACAATGTGTGGGGACCGGGACACGGGAATGTGTTTTATGATGAGAAGAATGACAACTATTATTTCATTTATCTCGAATATGGAGAAGGAGGCACCACCCGTCAGGTTTTTGCCAATAAGATGGAGTTTAATTCCGATGGTACCATTAAAACGATCACACCGGATTGGAAAGGCGTCGGTTATCTGGGGAAGAACAAGAATAAGAAAACGAATCTGGCCACAACGGCCGTTGTTAAAGTCTCCAGTGCAACAGAGAATAGAGATATAACCCGCACCATCGAGACACAACCCAATGATCCGTTACCGGATAGAGGTTCGCTGAAGGAGGTTAAGCGTACCCATACCTACGTGGGCAAAAATGCTATTGATAACTCTAATGGGTCGCGTTGGATAGCTGCTCCGGGTGATGATAAACCGTGGATCATGCTGGACTTTCAAAAGAAAATCAAGGTATCGGAGTGCGACTTCTTCTTCACACAACCCACACTGGGTCATGCCTGGGTGTTGGAAAAATCATTGGACGGTGTCAAATGGACAACTTGTGCTCAGGAAGAAAAGATAGCCATACGCTCTCCTCATATCGCCAAAGGGATAGGTCATGCACGTTATCTGCGACTGAAGATCACACAAGGAGTTCCGGGTCTCTGGGAGTGGAAAGTGTATGGGAAATAACTATAACGATGAAAAGACAGAACCCTTCAAATAAGGAAAAACCCATTGTTGCGCTGATCTATGACTTTGACGGCACCTTGTCGCCCGGCAACATGCAGGAATATGCTTTCATTCAGGCGATAGGAACCAATAAGGAAGAGTTTTGGGCAGAAAACAATCAGCTTGCCGAAGCACAGGATGCCGATCCTGTGCTCACCTATATGTTTATGATGATGCGCAAGGCAATGGGTAAGGGTGTCTCTTTGAAGCGGGAAAGCTTTCAGAAGTTTGGTGCTTCGGTGCCGTTATTTAAAGGAGTGGAGCATTGGTTTGACCGTATCGATGCCTATGCCGAAAGCCGGGGGATCATCATCGAACACTATATCAACTCCTCCGGACTGAAAGAGATGATTGAAGGTACTGTCATTGCCGGCAAATTCAAACAGATATACGCCTGTTCGTATATGTATAGTGTGGATGGTGTGGCTCAATGGCCTGCGGTCGCTGTCAATTTTACCACAAAGACTCAGTTCCTTTTCCGAATCAACAAAGGAGTGGAAAGCATGAAAGAGATCCACAAAGTCAATGAGTTTGTCAAAGAGTCTGATCGTCGTGTCCCTTTCAGCCGGATGATTTACTTTGGCGATGGCGAGACCGATATCCCTTGTATGAAGTTGGTCAAGCAACAAGGTGGACATTCCATTGCGATTCATCATTCAAAGAGCAACGTCAAAGATATCACACAGAAACTCATTAAAGATGAGCGGGTCAACTTTGTTTGTAAAGCCGATTATTCGGAAGGCAAAGAGATTGATCAGGTCGTAAAGACGATTCTTGACAAGATAAAGGCTGATTATGAGTTTAACAACCTGATGTTAAGCCACAAAGAGAAGGCTCTTACCAATGCGCCGGACGCCGACTAATTGTTTAATCGGTACGATCTTTCCTACTAACAGAGTTGCATCACTTCTTTTTACCCTATCATGTTTGGTGTAGGCTCATAGTCTATATACCAGCATCTGTATCTCTTTAGCCATCCATTAGGATCCGTTGCCGAAGGGATCAGGACGATTGTCTCTTTTCATACAGACTCCTTCTCCGTTTCACAACTGTGAAACGGAGAAGGAGTCCGTATGAAAATAAAAACTCTTCAGGTTGTTTTATTGTAATCATTTGTATCTATTAGTAAAAACAGATAGTTTCTAGAATAAATGTAAAATAAATCTAGTTCTATATAAATAATAAAAACTATATTTGTCGCACGATAATCCGAACTAAAAGTTACTGATAAACATCACAATGAAAGAGAATCTAATGACCAGAAAACATCAAATGTACAGAAAGTCAATTCTTTTACTGCTATGCCCACTTCTGTTTGCTTGTGGCGGAAAGAAGGTTGCAGATCCGGCAAATACAGATAGTCAAAACGGACTTGTCACTTTCCATCTGAATGCTCCTCCATCAAAAGTTGAACCACTGTTGCTCTCCGAACTAGCGGACAGCGTGAGTTATGTGGCATTGGAAACAACGAAAGAGACATTGACCAAAGATGCTGTTCAGTATGGTGACCGTTACTATACTATTATCAATGAAGAGAGACTGCTTTGTTTTGATAAGAACGGGAAGTTTTTGCATCAGATAGGACGGAAAGGACAAGGACCTGAGGAATATCCATGGATGGATTGTTACAGTTTTAAAGTTGATCCTACAAATAATTGGGTCTATATCACTTCAGATGAGAGCTATACGAAAGTTTATAATGAGGAGGGGAGATATGTGAAAACTCTTACTGGAGAAATGTGGCTTTTTATTCCTTGTTTTATATATAATAGCCTCGCTTATTTTATGCGTCATTATTCTCCGTTTAAGATATTAGATACACGCGACAATCAGATTGTGAAGAACAATATTGAAATGGAATACAGGACGAAGTTTTGGACAGAATTTGCTGATAAAGTCGAAAAAGAGAAGAAAAAGTGGTACCACAATGGTGAAGGATCTAATTATGTTTCCTATCTTTCAAATGATAGAATTTATTATTGGACTGTTTACTATGACACAGTGATGATGGCGAAGGGCAAAGAAGTTAAACCTTACTGTCGGATAATTCCTAAAAACAAATACAAACCCGAAGATCTTTATGGTGATTATAAGTCAACGCTTCTTCAACCTATGATCCTAAGAATGTATGTTTTCAATGATAAAATCCTTTTATCTGTAAGATATTATGCTTCTGAAGAAGAACGTAATGAGTTTTATTATGAAAATAATATGAAGTACTGTTATTGGGTAGTCTGTGACTTGAAAGATGGAAGTGTGACATACCATGCAAACTATATCATAAACGACTTAGATGGTGGCCCCAATCTCATATCTATCAATTATTATCCCGTTTTCGATGTAAGAGATATTTATAGTCTCAACGTTGAAGACTTAAAGAACGATCAAGAGATATACAACAGTTATTTCACTGACGGTGTAAAAGCTAAACTAAAAGATCAGGATGGAAAGTTCCAGCGCCTCCTTGAGCCATTGTCTGATGATGCCAATCCAATCATCCGAACTATTTACTGGAAGGAATAATAAAAACGCTCAAAACTGAAATACTATGAAAGAAGCATTCAAAAAGGAGGTTTACTTCCTGGCACTCATTACAGTCTTGTTTATTATAAGTCTGAATGGATGGAGCAAGGCTTTGTCGGAGAATAGTAACACAGGAAAAAACCAAATAACTCTGGGGCAACGGATCACCGCCATGGCCTCTCTCATGAGAGATAACTATCCTGAGAAGATCTATATTCAAATGGACCGTCCCATCTATAACCTCTATGACACCATCTGGTACAAGGTATGGGTCATGCAGGCAGGAACACTCCTGCCCACCGAAAAGAGTCAGCTGGTCTATGTCGATCTGATCAATGAAGCAAACAGGGTGACCCAAAGCGCACAATACACACTCAAAGGAGGAAGTGCCAACGGACAGTTTGTGCTCACCAAAGCCATTCAGGACAAAGGAATCTACCGCATCCGTGCCTATACCCGTTGGCAGAAGAACTTCGGCGACTCCGTCTGTTTCGAGAAGATCATTCCGATCTGGGGAGACAAAGACAAGGAACAGGAAAACAAAAGGTTCGTATTTATAACCAATGCGTCCAATAAAGAGGTCTTTATCACACAGGGACAATTTCAGAAACGCAAACAGAAAGCAGAAGAAGAGAAATTGCTGGAAGCACAGAAGAAAGCTAACCGGGAGTTGGAACTGGATGTGCAGTTCCTGCCCGAAGGAGGCAAACTGATTGCAGGGGTACCCAACCGGGTGGCATACAAAGCACTGTTTCCCGATGGAAGAAGCGTTGCCGTAGAGGGTACTATTGTCGATCAGAAAGGAAACGATATTGTTTCCTTTACCTCCGAACACAAAGGAATGGGATCGTTCGTGTTGCTACCGGACACAGGCAAACAGTACTCCGCCCGTCTGTTTAACGACCAGCTCATCCCTCTGCCTGCTGTCGAAAAGGAAGGAGTCACGCTCATGGTTGTTTCCAAACCAACTTCTGATACACTTTTCGTTGCAGTCAATGGTTCTTCGGGTGTCGTTGCTAACCAAACACAGTTTACCCTCCTTGCCGAATCCCGCGGACTACCCACCAGAGAGGCATATAACATCAGGATGAACAAGTCCCGCGTCCTCGTTCCTGTTCCCAAAGAGAACCTGAAGTCCGGTATCAACCGCCTCACCCTCTTTACTGCCGACGGACAGCCACTCTGTGAACGGCTGGTGTACATCGACCGGAAAGACGAACTGAAGTTTGACATCAAAGCAAACTGGGAGATCAAGTCCGATACCGATCAGATGATGACCCTGAAGATCCGTCCGCAACTCAGCGGACAGTCTGTCGCCGGATCCTTTGCCGTGAGTGTCACCAACAAGAACCGGGTGCCGGTAGATTCCATCCAGAAGACCTTCCGTTCCGAGATGCTCCTCTCTTCCGATCTGAAAGGTTTCATCGAAACACCGGGATATTACTTCAACAATCCCTATGACAGCATCTGCAAACAACTCGATCTGCTCTTGCTCACGCACGGATGGAGAGGATACAACTGGAATGATGTCACACGAAAGAGTTTCACACATCGGCCCGACACTTCCTTCACGGTCTCAGGAAGTGTTGTCAACCTCCTCTTAAAACCAATTGTAGGAAGAAGGATCTCTTTGTTTGTGCAGGGAGGAAAGACGATTGCCAAAGATACCAAAACGGACAAGAACGGACGGTTCGCTTTTGAAAATCTGGACATCAGAGAGACCTCGTTTGCCAGAATCAATATTGAGAAGACAAAGAATAAACGGAATCTGGGACTCGGCATAAAGCTGGATAGCATATACGAAAAGCCCAAGTTCCCCATTGTACCTCTTGAAGATTACCTCTATGAATCGGAAGAGGTTGATTCCCTTATGTTTGGTTATGAAGAAAAAAAGGAAGAAGACAACGCTTATCTGGATAGTCTTCGCAAACAAAAAGGGATTCACCTGCTTAGAGAAGTCACCGTAACCGAACGAAAGGTTATCAAGAACTCATACAACAGAAGCGGTAGCGGAGTGGCAGACATCGTGATTGACTCGGTGCAGATCGGTCGATACGATGCGTATGCCAATGTGATTGATATTCTCAAAGCAGAGATTCCCGGGTTTAAGATAGACAACAGTTCGCCGCTAGAAGGAGACGGAGCCTCAGAGTTTAAAGCATACGACAATTATAACATTAACGGTAGACCTGTTTACTTTCAGATTGACGCGGAGATCATCAATAGGAATAATAGCACTACTTCGGCTTCCAATAATGCAGTAGTGAGCAGTTTTGTTGGTCAAAGCAACGGCCTACGAAAAAAACAATATTATTTGGGTACTGATTCTCCTGATTCTACTGATTATCGGAAACGAAGTTCAAGCACCTATATGTCTTCCGCAGGTTCAATGCAATTAAATGAACCAAGTTCTGTTAAAGGTATAATGAATGCCGAAGATATGGAATATGGGAAAATGGCAAGAGTTGAAAATATACTAAAGACAATTCCCGGAAAGGAAGTCAGAGGAATAGAAGTTTTAACAACAAGAGATAATCTTTCTAATTATCACAATCTGGAGCTGGACACAATTAGCCCTATCCAGACACTTGTACTTGATAATGACGGTCGTCCAATAGCCTCCGTCATTATTATCACAACGAAATCAGGAAGAGGTGCGCGAGACAGGACAGGTCAAAGCACCTACTACACAGAACTGCTCGGCGGCTCCATCCCCAAGAACTTCTATGTGCCGAAGTATTATCCGAAAGACCAGATTGATCAGATCAACTACGATGGAAAACATGTCTATTATTGGAACCCTGCTTTGCTGACAAATGGCGAGCAAGAAGTGGAAGTCTCCTTCCCGGTAGGTGCTTACATGAAAGGAAACCTGCAACTCGAGATAGAAGGTACTGATCTCAACGGACATATCGGTACACAAAGAGAAGAGATTAATCTGAAACCGAAGGATCGATAAGTAATAAAGAATATAATATCAAGCTATCATGAAAGATTTAAGCCGTAAGAAGTTACTAAGCACACTGATGTTGATTACTTTAGTCCTGACAACCATCAATGGACGAAGCAAAACTTTACCCGAGAATACTGAAACAGGAAACAACCAAATAACTCTGGGTCAGCGGATCACCGCCATGGCCTCTCTGATGAGGGACAACTATCCCGAGAAGATCTATATTCAAATGGACCGTCCCATCTATAACCTCTATGACACCATCTGGTACAAGGTATGGGTCATGCAGGCAGGAACACTCCTGCCCACCGAAAAGAGTCAGCTGGTCTATGTCGATCTGATCAATGAAGCAAACAGGGTGACCCAAAGCGCACAATACACACTCAAAGGAGGAAGTGCCAACGGACAGTTTGTGCTCACCAAAGCCATTCAGGACAAAGGAATCTACCGCATCCGTGCCTATACCCGTTGGCAGAAGAACTTCGGCGACTCCGTCTGTTTCGAGAAGATCATTCCGATCTGGGGAGACAAAGACAAGGAACAGGAAAACAAAAGGTTCGTATTTATAACCAATGCGTCCAATAAAGAGGTCTTTATCACACAGGGACAATTTCAGAAACGCAAACAGAAAGCAGAAGAAGAGAAATTGCTGGAAGCACAGAAGAAAGCTAACCGGGAGTTGGAACTGGATGTGCAGTTCCTGCCCGAAGGAGGCAAACTGATTGCAGGGGTACCCAACCGGGTGGCATACAAAGCACTGTTTCCCGATGGAAGAAGCGTTGCCGTAGAGGGTACTATTGTCGATCAGAAAGGAAACGATATTGTTTCCTTTACCTCCGAACACAAAGGAATGGGATCGTTCGTGTTGCTACCGGACACAGGTAAACAGTACTCCGCCCGTCTGTTTAACGACCAGCTCATCCCTCTGCCTGCTGTCGAAAAGGAAGGAGTCACACTCATGGTTGTATCCAAACCAACTTCTGATACACTGGTTGTTGCAGTCAATGGTTCTACGGGAGTTGTCTCCAACCAAACACAGTTTACCCTCCTTGCCGAATCCCGCGGACTGCCCACCAGAGAGGCATATAACATCCGGATGAACAAGTCCCGCGTCCTACTGAGAATTCCCAAAGAGAACCTGAAGTCCGGCATCAATCGGCTCACCCTCTTCACTGCCAACGGACAGCCACTCTGCGAACGGCTGGTATACATTGACAGGAAAGACGAACTGAAGTTTGATGTTAAAGCAAACTGGGAGATCAAGTCCGACACCGATCAGATGATGACCCTGAAGATCCGTCCGCAGCTCAGCGGACAGTCTGTTGCCGGATCCTTTGCTGTGAGCGTCACCAACAAGAACCGGGTGCCGGTAGATTCCATTCAGAAGACTTTCCGATCAGAGATGCTCCTCTCTTCCGATCTGAATGGTTTCATAGAAACACCGGGATATTACTTCAATAATCCCTATGACAGCATCTGCAAGCAACTCGATCTGCTCCTGCTCACGCACGGATGGAGAGGTTACAACTGGAATGATGTCACTAGAAAGAGTTTCACACATCGGCCCGACACTTCCTTCACGGTCTCAGGAAGTGTTGTCAACCTCCTCTTAAAACCAATTGTAGGAAGAAGGATCTCTTTGTTTGTGCAGGGAGGAAAGACGATTGCCAAAGATACCAAAACGGATAAGAACGGGCGGTTCGCTTTTGAGAATCTGGATATCAGGGAGACCTCGTTTGCCAGAATCAATATTGAGAAGACAAAGAATAAAAGGAATCTGGGACTCGGCATAAAACTGGATAGCATATATGAAAAGCCCAAATTCCCCATTGTACCTCTTGAAGATTACCTCTATGAATCGGAAGAGGTTGATTCCCTGATGTTTGGTTATGAAGAGAAAAAGGAGGAAGACAATGCTTATCTGGACAGTCTTCGCAAACAAAAAGGGATTCATCTGCTTAGAGAAGTCACCGTAACCGAACGAAAGGTTATCAAGAACTCATACAACAAAAGCGGTAGCGGAGTGGCAGATATCGTGATCGACTCAGTACAGATCGGACGATACGATGCCTATGCCAATGTGATCGATATTCTCAAAGCGGAGATTCCCGGGTTTAAGAAAGACAACAGCACACAGTTAAATACAGATGGAAGTTCTTTCTTCAAGGAATTTGATAACTACAATATCAACGGTAGACCTGTTTACTTTCAGATTGACGCGGAGATTATCAATAGGAATAGTAGTACTACTTCCGCATCCAACGATGCGGTAGTGAGTGACTTTGTGGGCAATGTAAAAAGCCTAAAGGGAAAACAGTACTTTGGTGTTGCAACACCAAATCTTGTTGGTGACCCCATATCAACCATTGGCACAGTAAATGCCGATGATTCCGAGTATGGAAAGATGGCAAGGCTTGAAAATATACTGAAGAAAATACCCGGAAAGGAAGTCAGAGGAATAGAAGTTTTAACAACAAGAGATAATCTTTTTAATTATAACAATAATGAGCTGGACACAATTAGCCCTATTCAGACACTTGTACTTGATAATGACGGTCGTCCAATAGCCTCCGTCATTATTATCACAACGAAATCAGGAAGAGGTGCGCGGGACAGGACAGATCTAAGTACCTACTACACAGAACTGCTCGGTGGCTCCATACCCAAAAACTTTTATGTGCCAAAATACTATCCGAAAGATCAGATTGATCAGATCAACTACGACGGAAAGCACGTCTATTACTGGAATCCTGCTTTGCTAACTAATGGTGAACGCGAAGTGGAAGTCTCCTTCCCGGTAGGTGCCTATATGAAGGGGAACCTGCAGCTGGAGATAGAAGGCACTGATCTCAACGGACATATCGGTACATTCAGACAGGACATTCGGATCAAATAAGATAACAAATGAGAAAATTAATCTTCGCTTTGCTTCCATTATTGGTAGGGTGTACAAATGTACAAAACAAAGGAAATGATTCGGGAACTACCGGTGATGGACAACTTGTCACCTTTCATCTGAATGCGCCTCCGTCCAAAGTTGAACCACTGCTGCTATCTGAATTAGCGGATAGCGTGAGTTATGTGGCGTTGGAAACAACGAAGGAGACATTGACAAAAGATGCTGTCCGGTATGGTGATCGTTACTATACTATTATCAATGAAGAGAGACTGCTTTGCTTTGATAAAAACGGGAAGTTTTTACATCAGATAGGTCGGAAAGGAAAAGGGCCTGAGGAATATCCGTGGTTGTATGATGATTATAGTAGTATTAAAGTCGATCCTGTTACATGTTGGATATATGTCGAGTCAAACAACTGCACGCAAGTTTATGACGAGAACGGCAAATTTGTAAAAAAACTAACAGGAGGATTCTGGGACTTCCGTCCTACGTTGGTTTATAATCACGTGGCGTATTTTACACCTTCTCTCAATCCCATAATAGAAATTGTTGATGAACGTGCCAATCAGAGCCTGACGAATTATGAAGAGGTAATAGATAATAACAACAAGATTTGGATAGATTTATATGACAAATATAGAAAAGAGGGTTTTTGCGAGCATGAAGGGACTGATCCCGTACGTTTTATTTCAAATGATGCATGTTACACTTGGAGCGTTTTTTATGATACAGTTATGATGGCAAGAGGTAAAGAAGCAAAGCCTTTATGCCGGATAATACCTGAAAATAAATATTCGCCTGAAGATTGTTATTCAAAAAATTTCAAGGATCTCCTTCAACCCTTAATTCTCCGAATATATCTCTGCAAGAATAAACTACTCTTATCGGTAAGATACTATCCTTCTTTTGAAGAAGCTCTGACTTTTCATACAAAACCGAAGGAGAATATGAAGTACTGTTATTGGGTAGTCTGTGACTTGAAAGATGGAAGCGTGACATATCATACCAATTATATTATAAACGACCTGGATGGCGGTCCGAATGTTTTAATCCCTATTTATCGGGTGGAAGATATTTATAGTCTCAACGTTGAAGACCTAAAGAACGATGAAGAGATATACAAAAGCTATTTTACTGACGGAGTAGAAGCTAAGCTGAAGGATCAGGAAGGCAAATTTCAGCGCCTCTTCGAGCCATTGCCTGATGATGCCAACCCAATCATCCGTACCTACTACTGGAAGGAGTAATGTATTTAATTTGTCTGAATCTTATGTAATTACAGAATAAGTGTTATTTTTGCACCACTACTCTCCCGCATTTATTTTCGACTGTGGCAATGGATGTGATTGTAAACTAAAATGGAATAACATGAAAACAACTACTTGGTTGCGAGTGTTCGCAGCATCAGTGCTCTCTCTGGTGTGGAGTGCTACCAATGGACAGGCTGTAACGAGTATCCCTGCTCAACGATTAACTCCTGCAAAGACTATTGCCGCTGTGGATGAGCCCATGAAAGGGTATCTCTTTGTCTATTTTACCGGCAATGCTCAATCACAGGAACAGATTCATTTTGCAATCAGCCGTGATGGACTTCATTATTTTACGTTGAATGGTGGCAATCCGGTGATTCCTTCCGACAAGATAGCGGAGAAGAGGGCGGTGCGTGATCCGCATATCCTCCGGGCTCAGGATGGCAAGACATTTTATATGGTGGTGACGGATATGAAGTCTTCGGATGGATGGTCGTCCAATCGTGGCTTGGTGATGCTGAAATCAACGGATCTGGTCAACTGGACTGCTTCGGCGATTAATATCTCAACAACATTTGCCAAGTATAGCGATGTACTTCGGGTGTGGGCTCCTGAGACGATCTATGATCCGGTAGCTCAGAAATATATGCTTTATTTCTCCATGAGACAGCCCACTCCGGATCGAGATATCATCTATTATGCGTATGCAAATAAGGACTTTACTTATATCAGCGAACCCAAAGTGCTCTATGACAGAGGTAAACCGACGATTGATGGCAATATGGTGTTTAAGGATGGTACCTATCATCTGTTTTTCAAGACGGAAGGTGAAGATGAGACTCCCAAAGGGATTAAGAAGGTGACTTCAACATCGGCAACCGGTCCGTGGACGCTAAACAATCAATATCTTGATCAGAATGCAAGCGGCGTGGAAGGTCCGGCTGTCTTTCAACTCATAGACTCTGATACCTATATTCTGATGTATGACGTGTATGGTTCCGGTTATTATGAGTTTTGTTCCTCTACAGACCTGACGAACTTCTCCGTGGTAAAAGATATCTCGATGGACTTTACTCCGCGACATGGTACGGTCATCCCGATTACAATGTCGGAAGAGGGGGCATTGCTACAGAAATGGGGGGCTTCTTTTGTTTCCCTGAGAGGTGCGCGCAATCCGTATATCAATCAGAAAGCAATGAAGATTGATAATACCAGTCGTACGATTTTCTTGCCTTTGACATCGGGTGCTGATGTTGGGGCATTGGATCCACAGTTTTATTCATGGAATGACTCCGTGATGACGATCTCACCTTCAGGACCTCAGAACTTCACTCTGGGTAGTGTGAGCTATACGGTTTCAATGGATGGACAGGCTTCCAAGACGTATACCGTAACTGCTGAGTTGGCAAATAATCCAGTGATTAATGGAAACTATGCAGAGCCTGAACTGATGCTGTCTCATTCGGATGGCAAATATTACATGTATCCGACAACAGACGGTATTGCAGATGGTGCAAGTACGGCTTTTAAGGTGTTTTCTTCCACAGATATGTTGAACTGGGCGGAGGAGGGAACGGCCTTGGATCTGGCTGATGTTTCCTGGGCAGAGTCGTATGCCTGGGCTCCTTCTGTTGTGGAGAAGCGTGTGAATGGCGAGTATAAATATTACTTTTATTATTGTGCAGACAAAAAGATTGGAGTGGCAGTAAGTAATAGTCCGAAGGGCCCTTTTGTGGATTCCGGTTCGCCATTGATCACAATCAATCCTTCTTCTGTAACTACAGGTGCTCCGCTTTATCCGGATGTATTTACAGATCCACTCTCTGGTAAGAGTTATATCTATTGGGGGCAACGCTATCTGGCAGTCGCCGAACTGAATGAGGATATGGTTTCACTCAAAGAGGGTTCGACGCAGGTGATTACTCCCTCCGCCGGCGCTTTTAAAGAAGGTGTGGAAGTCTTTTTCCGCGAGGGGAAATATTATTTTGTTTGGTCGCGGGGTACTTCTTCCTCTAATCTGTATCGTACGGTATATGGAATGTCTGATTCTCCTGTCGGTCCGATTACGGTGCCTGTTGGATATAGTATTCTATCAGGAGATGCGACGAAGGGTATCATTTCACCGGGACAAGCTTCGGTTGTTCAGATTCCGGAGAAAGATGAGTGGTATATTGCTTATAATCGCTTTGCGATTCCCAATGGTGCGCTCTATTCGAGAGAAGTATGCATGGATTCGTTGGTGTTTAGCGCTGATACAATTCTGGCAGTTCGCCCGTCTCGCTCCGGTATTCAGCCAGTGAGTTACCATATTACCGGTGAGCAACCGAATGTTCTTCCGCTGGAAGGTGAGATTGTCTCTTCGAACTATTACAGACTGGATGGCGTTTATGCCGGAAATGCATTTTCTGCTCTTAAAGCGGGACTCTATATCCGTAAGGATTTGTACGATGATGGGCGCTCCTCAGTATGCAAGGTTTTGATTGTTGAAAGCCAGACAAATTAAATTAATAGTATGAAACGATTGATGTTTGCGTTGACAGCCATGACGGTTGTCGCAATTTCAGTGGCTCAGACAACCACTCAGGGACAGAGACCTCAGCGTCCGGTCAATAGTGTGCACGACCCGGTAATGATCAAGGAGGGAAATACGTATTATGTACTTGGCACCGGACGGGGTGTCAGTATAATCACGTCAACGAACCGGACCGACTGGACGCGGGCAGGTAGTGCGTTTGCGCAACCGTTGGCTTGGTGGAAACAGGATATTCCCAAACAGGATGGCAGTATCTGGGCACCGGATATCAGTTACAGGGACGGGAAGTTTCACATGTATTACTCTGTGTCGGCATGGATGGATTTTAATTCGAGCATTGGATATGCAACCAACACAACGCTCGATCCTAAAGATCCAAACTATAAATGGGTAGATCACGGCAAGGTGATTGATTTCAGAAATGGAGGAGAAGGGGTTAATTGTATTGATCCGAACCTGTTTGTGGATTCTGACGGACGGGTATGGCTCTTTTATGGTTCTTACAAAGCCGGATTAAGACTGGTTGAACTGAATGCGGAGACCGGAATGTTGAAGAATCCGGAAAACCCGGAGATAACCGTGCTTACCGATCATCTCGGCGAAGGTGTGTTTGTCATCAAGGTGAACGGCTATTATTATATCTTTGCTTCAGAGGGAAAGTGCTGCGCAGGTATTGAAAGCACCTATCATGTGGTGATGGGACGTTCGAAAGATATCAAAGGTCCTTATCTGAATAAGAAGGGGGAGAGCTGGGTGGAAAGTAACTCAACGATGTTTTTGGAGGGAAACTACGAGGAACCGGGAAGGGGTCATAATGGCTTTTTTACGGAAAGAGATACCACGTTTATTGTTTACCATGCATATACCCGTTCGGCAGGAGGTGCTTCCTTACTCAATATCAAACCGATGTATATGGATGAGGAGGGTTGGCCCACTCTGACGCCGACAGCGACCACGAAGGTGCTGGTAGCGGAGAATCAGCAAACAGTGATTAATAAAAAGAAGTAGCTTTCCGACGATAAAAAATCTCTATCTTTGCAGCCTAAATAACTGAAGACTGTGATATATCCGGCTCATTTTGAACAGAAGCTAGGCTTTGATAAGATCAGGGGATTTCTTAGAGAGAAGTGCCTGAGTACCTTGGGAGAGGAAAAAGTAAATGAAATCTCTTTTTCTTCTTCGTATGCGGAGATTAATGAGTGGTTGCTCCAGACGGAAGAGTTTGTCCGCGTGCTGCAAGAGGAAGATTCCTTTCCTGCCAGTTATTTCTTTGATGTGCGTCCGGCTTTGAAACGGATTCGCGTGGAAGGAATGTATCTTACCGAAGATGAACTTTTTGACTTGCGCCGTTCGCTGGATACGATCCGTGCGATACTGGCGTTTCTGAATAGGAAAGGGGAGGAGGTTGCTCTTTATCCGGCTTTGCGCCGGCTCGCCGGAGAGGTAATGGTCTTTCCGGAATTAATTGCCGCTATTGATGGAATCCTGAATAAGTTTGGAAAGGTCAAGGATAATGCTTCTGCTGATCTGGCACGTATTCGTCGCGAATTGCTTACTACTTCTTCCGGTATTTCACGCAATCTCTCTTCAATATTAAATAAAGCGCGTGCCGAAGGGTATGTGGAGAGTGATGTGACCCCTACAATGCGCGACGGCAGACTGGTGATTCCGGTTTCGCCTTCCTATAAAAGGAAGATCAAAGGTATTGTGCATGATGAGTCTGCCAGTGGAAAGACGGTTTATATCGAACCGGCCGAGGTGGTAGAGGCGAATAATCGTATCCGCGAACTGGAGATTGAAGAGAAAAGAGAGGTCATCCGTATTCTGACAGCTTTTGCTGATACATTGCGCCCTTTTGTTCCGGATGTGATTTATTCCTATCTGTTTCTTGCTGAGGTTGATTTTATTCGAGCCAAGGCTCTTTTTGCTTTGGAAACAGAAGGTATCCGTCCGTCGTTGGAAGAGAAACCCATGGTTGATTGGGGACGGGCCATGCATCCCTTGCTTTTCTTGTCTCTGAAAAAACAGAATAAACGGGTGGTTCCCCTGGATATTTCACTCAATGAAAAACAACGTATACTGATCATATCGGGTCCGAATGCCGGTGGTAAGTCTGTTTGTCTGAAGACGGTCGGATTGCTGCAATATATGCTTCAATGCGGATTGCTTGTCTCGATGCATGAGAGTTCGCATGCGGGTATCTTCGAACGGCTTTTTGTGGATATTGGCGATGAACAGTCCATCGAAAATGATTTGAGTACCTACAGTTCGCATCTGCAAAACATGAAGTTCTTTCTGAAGAATAGTCAGGAGAAGACCCTGATACTGATTGATGAGTTTGGTACCGGTACCGAGCCGCAGATTGGTGGTGCTATCGCTGAGGCTGTACTGGAGAAGATATATGCAAATAATTCGTATGGAGTGATTACGACCCATTATCGTAATCTGAAGCATTTTGCGGAGGGACATGAAGGTGTTATCAATGGTGCCATGTTGTATGACCGACATGAGATGCGTCCGCTGTTTCAACTGAATATTGGTAATCCCGGTAGTTCCTTTGCAATTGAGATCGCTCGTAAAATCGGTTTGCCGGATGATGTGATCCAGTCTGCTACCGATAAGGTGGGACAGGATTTTATTGATCTGGATAAGTACTTGCAGGATATTGCCCGTGATAAACGTTATTGGGAAGGAAAACGGCAGAGCATCCGTCAGAAAGAGAAAAAGCTCGAGGAACTGACTGAGGGGTATGAGAGCGAACTACAGACATTGGATAAGCAGCGGAAAGTACTTATCAAAGAGGCGAAACAGCAGGCTGACTCCTTGCTGAAAGATGCAAATGCCCGCATTGAAAATACGATCCGTGAGATTAAAGAGGCGGGCGCGGAGAAAGAGAAAACGAAGGATATCCGTCGGAAGCTGGAAGATTTTAAGAAAGAGATGCTCAGTGACGATCTGCTGGAGGAAGATGCTATCGCGCGAAAGATGCGAAAGATAAAGGAGAAACAACAACGTCAGAAAGAGAAAAAGCCGTTGCAGAACGAGTTTCAACCTTTGGTCTATAAAGTCGGAGATGTGGTGCGGTTGAAGGGACAGACTTCGCTGGGGCAGATCTTGGAACTCTCAGGAAAGAATGTGCTGGTGGCTTTTGGTATGCTTAAATCGACGGTTCCTCTGGAGAAACTGGAAAAGGTGAGCAACCGTGCGCTCAAGAAAGAGACACAGAAGGTCTCTTTTGTGGGAAATGTCACGATGGATCAGGTGCATACGAAGAAACTGAATTTCAAACAAGAGATTGATGTTCGCGGAATGCGTGGTGATGAGGCAATGCAGGCTGTGACTTATTATATTGATGATGCTATTCAGGTTGGAGTAGCGCAGGTACGTATTGTACATGGAACGGGAACAGGCATCCTGAAGCAATTGATTCGGGATTATCTGAAAGTGACTTCGGGTGTGAAGAGCTTCAGAGACGAACATGTTCAATTTGGTGGGGCAGGGGTGACGGTGGTCGAATTTGACTGATTCAATAGCAACAGAACACAATAATGGCGGGATCTTCTTCAAAAATTCCGCCATTACATGTTTTTACTTTAATGCGATCAATAGATCTTTTTCTGTTTCAGTGATCACAATTTTGTCTTCGCGAAGCAACCATCCCAGACCTAAGAAAAGGTCTTTGTCCGTTGTTTTTGTAACTTTCTTCAATACTTTGGATTCAAGTGCGCCAGACTCATTCAGCGCGGTCCAAATAGCTCCTGCTATAATTCCAGCTTTCTCTTTCAACATATGTTTGAAATTTTAGTTAAGAATATAGGCCCATTTATCCGGGCTTAGTTAATTCGAAAGCAAAGATAAACAAATAATTGTAATAATCGCAAATGCTTGTCCAGTATATTACATTCCTATCAGCAGCATGATGTTGAGAATGGATACGATGGCTGCGATAGTAAACAGGACGATGGTAGAAAATGTTCCATTCACGTATTTTCCCATCACCCGTTTGGAAGAGGTGAGGCTCACCTGGAGAAAAACAGTAAATGGGAGTTGCATGCTTAAGATCATCTGAGAGATCAATAATCCTTTAAATGGATTGCTGATGAAAAAGATGATAAGCAAAGCAATGCCCAGCGATATCGTTACACCCAGACGAGAGTGGTTGTCATGTATGTGATAGGGCTCATTAAAGATACCGGCAAAGATGGATCCTGCCGCCATACCACTGGTGATCGTGGAAGAGATACCGGCCATGAGCAGGGCAAGCGCAAAGATCTTGACGGCGTTGCTGCCCAAAAGAGGCTCTAATAAGCTGCTCGCTTGTTGTAACTCTACCACTTGGGTTCCATACTTAAAGAAGGTGGCAGCCGCCAAAATGATCATTGCGGAATTAATTGCCCAACCCACCATCATGGAAAAGAAGGTGTCGAAGAACTCGTATTTCAGCAGGTGACGAATGGACTTATCGTCTTCCTTGTTGTATTCATGACTTTGTATGACTTCGGAGTGCAGAAAGAGGTTGTGAGGCATGACTACAGCTCCCAATACACTCATAATAATCAGCATACTACCTTCAGGAATGGAGGGAGTTACCCAACCTTTTGCTGCGGCACCCCATTCGATGTCTACCAGAAATAGTTCGTAGATAAATGAGAGTCCGATAACAGAGACAAAAGCGATAATGGCGCGTTCAATCTTTTTGTAGGAGTTGGTAAACAGCATGATGAGTACAAAGAGTGTGACAATGATTGCACCGACTGTAATTGGAATGTCGAAAAGCATTTTCAGAGCAATCGCACCTCCCAGTATCTCAGCCAGAGAAGTGGAGATGGAAGCCAGTATCGCACTTCCTAACACCGGACGAGAGATCCATTTGGGGGTGTATTTTGTAGCTGCTTCGGAAAGACAGAGTCCGGTAACGATACCCAGGTGTGCTACATTGTGTTGCAGGATAATCAGCATAATAGTGGAAAGAGAAACTACCCATAACAGCGTGTAACCGAAATCTGATCCGGCAGCAAAATTGGATGCCCAGTTGCCCGGATCAATAAAACCAACGGTGACTAATAGACCGGGACCGATATATTTAAAGAAATCAATGCCACCAAGGTAATGGATGTGATCTTTTCTGTACAAGTCTTTGATGAATCGAATCATATTGTTTTATTTTTTCTTTTTGACAAAGATACAAAATTCCTTTTCGTTGGAGATAACAAGCGTTATTTTGTTGAAAGAGTGCCGGATGAAGGTAGATTATGTGTACTTTTGCATTCATTCTTTTGAATAGTGCTTTATAATAGGTACATTTGTAAAATTTTTGAGATTATTGTTCGCATGGGTAGTAAAAATGTTATTTACGAGAAAAACACGATAGAGTTTGTAGCAGTAGCAGTAAGCTTTTGCGCACTCTTGGAGTCACAGGAAACTGTTACGAAAGAGACTATGGTGGATAGGTGTCAAAAAATATTGCCGTTACTCTATTTGAAAGCGATGATGCTTCCGCAGGTTGAATTACTCAGCGACTATGAGCCGGAGAGTATGGTGTCTGAAGAGGAGTATGAATCATTGAGACAAAGAATTGCCGGAATTTTAGGTGAACAGGATGACTATCTGGAAGTTTTTCATCCGGATATGCCTTACAGTGATACACCGGTTTTGGTTACTTTGTCAGAAGACCTTGCTGATATCTATCAAGATATCAAGAACTTTGTTAGTGTTTTCCGCCTCGAGAATCCGGAGACTATGAATGACGCACTGTATTTGTGTAAAGAAAATTTTAAGGAGTATTGGGGGCAACGTCTGACAAATGCAATGCGTGCCTTCCATGCCATAATGAAAACACATGAATGACTAGAAAAAAATTTAGGCAAAGCATCACGAAAGAGGAACTCAATGCTTTTCCGATTTTAGTTTTAGAGAAGGAGATTATTATAGTCGATTCTCCAGAAGCGGTTCCGATAGCTGTGAATGCTTTACTGCGTAGTAAAGTCATTGGCTTTGATACCGAAACACGACCCAGTTTCAAGAAAGGGGTGATGTATGATGTCTCTTTGCTGCAGTTGGCTTCTGAGAATGTGGTTTATCTTTTTCGATTGAACAAAGTCGGTTTTCATCCTGCGCTGATGGATCTGCTGGAGAATCCGGATATTCTGAAGATCGGACTTTCCATCAAGGATGATTTTCATGCGATCAACAAATGTTTTGAATTCGCACCCTCCTCCTTTGTGGAGTTGCAGAGCTATGTAAAGCAGTTTGATATAGAGGATAACAGTTTGCAGAAGATCTATGCGATCGTATTTGAAAAGAAGATTACCAAAGCGCAACGCCTTACCAACTGGGAGGCCGAAGAGCTGACCGACAAACAGGCACATTACGCAGCATTAGATGCTGTCGCTTGTCTGGAGCTTTATCTCCACTTGGAGAAAAAAAGAAGACAAAAAGAGAATTATGAGAAGGCAAAGCTGAAAAAGAGTCAGCAAAAGCCGGTGAAGAACGAATCAAAAGAACAATAAGAGAATTCAATATGTATAGTAAGAAAGCTTATCTGCGAAGTGGAAAAGATGAATCTGCCAGACGGTATCATCCTTGGATTTTTTCCGGGGCCATTGGTCGTTTGGAAGGCAATCCGGAAGAGGGAGATCTCGTGGAGGTGTATGATTGCCAAAAGAACTATCTTGGAGCAGGTCATTACCAGATTGGGAGTATCGCCATTCGTGTTTTGACCTTTACAGAAGAGGCCATTGACAAAGCTTTTTGGAAAAAACGTTTTCAGAGTGCGTATGACGTGCGTTGTGTGCTCGGACTGGCGCATAGCGATACAACGAATACCTATCGGTTGGTGCATGGCGAAGGCGATTGTTTGCCGGGCTTGATTGTTGACATCTACGGCGATACCGCTGTCATGCAGGCGCATTCTGTGGGAATGCATTTGGCGAGAAAGGATCTTGCTGAAGCCATTTGTGTTGTCATGGGAGATACGATTAAGAACATCTATTATAAGTCGGAAACAACTTTGCCTTTCAAGGCGGATCTGCAACAAGAAAACGGCTATCTCTGTGGGGGCCCTTCTGCTGATTTAGCTTTGGAAAATGGGCTGAAGTTTCATGTGGACTGGCTGAAAGGGCAGAAGACCGGTTTCTTCGTGGATCAACGGGAGAATCGTGCTTTACTGGAGAAATATGCTGCAGGACGTTCTGTGCTTAACATGTTTTGTTATACAGGAGGATTCTCTTTTTATGCGATGCGGGGCGATGCCAAATTGGTGCATTCTGTCGATAGTTCGTCGAAGGCGATTGATCTGACCAATCAGAACGTGCAACTGAATTTCCCCGGTGATAAACGGCATGAGGCTTACGCGGAAGATGCTTTTAAGTTTCTGGATGCGATGGGCGATCGTTATGATCTGATCATTCTGGATCCTCCCGCCTTTGCTAAGCATCGCAATGTGCTTCGTAATGCCTTGCAGGGCTATCGCAAACTCAATGCCAAAGCTTTTGAGAAAATACGTCCGGGAGGAATACTCTTTACTTTCTCCTGTTCGCAGGTTGTCTCTAAAGATGATTTTCGTTTAGCTGTGTTTAGTGCTGCCGCTCAATCGGGACGAACTGTACGCATCTTGCATCAACTTACGCAGCCTGCCGATCATCCGATAAACATTTATCATCCGGAAAGTGAGTATCTGAAAGGATTGGTCCTTTTTGTGGAATAAACTTCTGATTCGGATTCGAAACTCTGTTTTCGATCCAATTATTCGTTCTTGTGCCTGGCACTGATCTTAGTTGAGCTTCAAAGCCAACCGGAATCAGTGCCAGGCTTTTTTATTTCTAAATAGCCCCATCATGCAGGTCATATCTTCCTGTATTCAGAAACATGGAGTATTAAAAATAGTTTCCTGACCCCACTGCAGTTGCGTACCATATTAAATACGTTTAAACACAGAGGTGATTTTTTTCAAAAACAAAAAAACATATAAATTAAATGCTAAATTGCAGGCTTTATATACCATGAACTAATTTATTATTATACCAATGAAAAAAAGAAGAACGTTGTTTGTTGTTGTATGTGTTTTTCTTGCCACGTTTGTTTCATTCGGGCAAGATTGGTCTATGAAGAGTGCCAAACTAATGACACCTTTTGCTGCTACCATTGATACCTCCAATGTGTTGGGTGAATATCCCCGTCCGCAGATGGTTCGTCAGAATTGGATGAACCTGAATGGTATCTGGCAATTTCAACCCGGCACTTCCGCTACGGAAGGTTTGCCTGCGAAGCCTCTTTCCGGTAAGATACTTGTACCTTTCCCTGTCGAGTCGGCTATTTCCGGCGTGATGCAGCATTACGAAAGACTTTGGTATCGCCGCACATTCACCGTTCCTTCAACATGGGATGGCCAACGTATTCTGGTGCACTTTGGAGCAGTTGATTATGAATCCGAGGTGTTTATAAATGGTCATACACTGGGTATTCATAAAGGTGGATATGATCCGTTTTCATTTGACATCACTCCTTATCTGACCGGTACAGGTCCGCAAGAGTTAACAGTCCGGGTATATGATCCAACCAGTAATGGTGGTCAGCCGCGCGGAAAACAATCCTTGACGCCGGGTGGTATTATGTATACCTGTACCTCCGGTATCTGGCAGTCTGTATGGTTGGAGCCGGTGCCTCAAACAGCTATATCCAATATCCGGATTGTTCCCGATATCGACAAGTCACTCCTGAATCTGACGGTCACAACCGAAGGATCTGCCACAAATCAGTCCATTACCGCTGTCGTTAAAGAGGGCGATGTGGTCGTGACAACTTTTGAGGGAGCAGCGAACAGTAAGTTGCAAATCCCCGTCCCCAATGCCAAACTTTGGACACCCGATTCTCCCTTCTTATATGATTTATCTATCACTCTCAACAGTGAAGGTGCAGGCATTGATTCTTTGACCAGTTATTTTGGAATGCGAAAGATTTCTGTAGGTACTGTGGATGGGTACAAGAAGCTGTTGCTCAACAATGAATTTCTTTTTCAGATCGGACCGCTGGATCAGGGCTTTTGGCCTGATGGACTTTATACCGCACCGACAGATTCTGCATTGCGGTATGATATTGAGAAAATGAAAGAATTTGGATTTAATATGGTGCGCAAGCATATCAAGGTAGAGCCTTATCGTTGGTATTACTGGGCGGACAAACTGGGTCTGATGGTGTGGCAGGATATGCCTTCACCCAATTCATACATAGATAATCCTCCAGCAATTGATACACTGGAGTTCCATACCGAACTTCGCAAAATGATTGAGACGCACTGGAATTGTCCGTCAATTATTATGTGGGTACTGTTTAATGAGGGACAAGGACAGCATAATACCGAGAACTATGCAAAAGAGGTGAAGGCTATGGATCCTTCCCGAATTGTCAATGAGGCGAGTGGATGGAATTTATATGGTTCAGGAGAAGTGAAGGATTATCATAATTATCCGGCTCCTTCAGCACCCTCGAGCACTACTCAGGCTTTGGCTTGTGGAGAATATGGAGGTATTGCTTATTCGGTGAACAAACATATTTGGGGCCCCGGCTTTGGATACACGAAGGTCTATACTTCCAATGCGTTGGCCAATCTATACGATGTCTATGCGAATGATGTAACGCAATTCAAGACAAATAACGGGATGAGTGCGGCTGTATATACCCAGATTACCGATGTTGAGATTGAACTGAATGGCCTTTTGACCTATGACAGGGCCGTAACGAAAGCGGATCCGAAAAGGATCTTTGAATCAAACAGCAAGATAATCAACAAGGAACTGTTTCTGACAAATGTCCTTCCGATAGCTCCTGAAAGTGCCACAATGTGGAAATATACCACTTCCACACCCTCCTCAGGATGGAATACCACCTCTTTCAATGATTCATCCTGGCGAAGCGGTCAGGCCGGATTTGGCACAGCCAATACTCCCGGCACCACTGTGCGGACAGTTTGGAACACGAGTGATATATGGATACGCAAGCAATTCAGTCTTGGTGCTCTTCCCGGTTCTCTTGTTGACAGTCTGCTTTTATACTTGCATCATGATGAGGCTTGTGAGGTGTATATAAATGGAGTACTGGCCACTTCTTTAACCGGCTATACGACCGGTTATAGTACACTTTCGTTGAGTGCGAACGCAAAAAGCGCGTTACTTCCGAATGCGAGTAACGTGATCGCGATTCATTGCAATCAGGTAACCGGAGGTCAGTACATTGATGCAGGATTAGCACTTCGCACTTTTCAGAAGGATCCCTTCCTGGGTTTGTCGGAGGTTTCTTTGAATCGTTATTCCATATTCTCCAATCTCTCTCACGATACCCTTTTCATAAACGGATTGGATTCTGATGATGCATCTGCCACCATTTATGATGCAAAGGGGAGTGTGGTAAATCAGAAATCAGGAAGATTCAGTTCGATTGATGTATCTTCACTTTCAGAGGGAATATATACACTTCAGATCAATGATCGGAATGAGATTCATAGCTTTAAGTTTGTCAGATAAGTTTCGTTATAGTTGAACCATCTGAAAAATATAGGTTTTTTCAAGCAGAAAGTAGCCCTGAAAGTCAAATCAGGGCCACTTTTGGTTAAATAGGGTTCACTGAATTATTTGATATTAGCGAATATACATCTAAGCTGTTAGTTTCAAAAACAGGGAATAAAATAACATTCCCGTATCCGGCAATCGTACAGATAAAAAATAGTTTCTTTTCATCAG
>JAQUTK010000002.1 GCA_028709785.1 Bacteroidales bacterium | reverse complement strand
CTGTAAAAGAAGCCATACGGAATGGGTGCGCTAAGGAATATCTCAGGGAAGCATAACTGATTGTTTCAGGAAAATTAGTGAAGCTGTCAGCTGACAGCTTTTAAGTTGTCAGCTGGCAGCTTGTGGGCTGTCAACTGAAAGCTTACGGGTTGTCAGCTGACAGCCTCGCTAACTATTGAGATGAAAGAGATTGGGATTGAGGCGAGAAAGGCCAAACTAACGAAGGAAATGCATAAGGTGCAAGGGAGCAAAGCATCGAGGATTGAAGGTCAGGTACGCAATAGCAAAGGAAAACGTTACTGCTTTTATCAAAGAAATTAAGCGGGATCTCAGCTGGGAGCTTGTGGGCTCTCAGATGGGATCTTCACTAACTATTGAGATGAAGGAGATTAGGAATGAGACAAGAAATGCCAAACTGACGGAAGCTATTGCATAAGCTGCAAGGGGACAATGCATCGAGGATTGAGGGTCAGGCCCGTAATGACGGAGATTAACATTACAACTCTCTAACCATACCGTTGTCGCATTACTTTATCAGGCCTGCAATAAAGGGAGAACAAAGAAGAGATTACCTGTCAGGTAAGCAATATCAAAGGGAAGCCTAACTGATTTTGTCTTCATAGCTAACGAAGCCCTCAGCTGTGGGCTTGTCGTTTCTCAGCTGTGGGCTTGAAAGCCCTCAACTGAGGGCTTCACTAACTATTGAGATGAAAGAGATTAGGAATGAGATAAGAAAGACCAAACTGACTGGAGTTAATGCATAAACTACAGAGGGAAGAACGATTTGGAGATTGCGGGTCAAACCGTAATGACGGGCGAATGAAAGGAGAGATTACCAATCAGACAAGCAACAAGAAAGAATTGACGCTCCTACTTTCCATACATACTGTTGTCTCAGTACTTTGTCAGGTACGCAATGACAGAGGGAAGCGATCGGATAAAGGAAGATAGTCGGGAATAGCCTGAGCATAAAGAGTCGTATAATTTGCCAGAAAAAAGACAATCAGGATCAAATCATCCGGGAAATATAGGCGGCAGCGCTGCTAGGATTGACAGAAAGAGAGTCGCTCAAAAGAGCTTTGCGCACAAAAAAAATAAATTGATTCTGAATCTCGATGAAAAAGACTATTTTTGTTGCTTCTTTTATAAGAGGTATAAACACCAATATAAATTATGGATGTAAAGATTATAAACCATTCCCGTCATTCACTGCCTGAGTATGCAACTGATCACTCTGCTGGAGTAGATCTGCGTGCAAATATTGATTCTCCAATTGTTTTAAAACCGCTGGAGCGCACTTTAGTAAAAACAGGCCTCTTCATTGAATTACCGCAAGGATACGAAGCTCAAATTCGTCCAAGAAGCGGCTTGGCGCTGAAGAAAGGAATTACAATACTCAATTCTCCCGGAACCATAGATTCCGACTATCGGGGGGAAATAGGCGTAATACTTATCAACCTTTCACAGGAAGAATTTATCATTGAAGACGGAGAACGGATCTGTCAAATGGTAATTGCCGCTCATGAGCATGTCAAATGGGTTGAATCCGGTTCGCTTGAAGAGACAGAACGAGGAGCTGGTGGATTTGGCCATACCGGTAAACACTAAATGAACAAGTTTTTGCTCTTTTCTCTGACAACACTACTGATACTAAATGTATCGGCATGCAAGGTCGTGCAAAAAAGTCCGGGAAAGGCTACACAAAGCAGCAACTCATCCTCTCAGCTATCAGATCCAGACAACAGAAAGTTTGACTATATCTTTGAGGAAGCTCTCCGCTTGAAAAACGGTGGAGATGATGACGCTGCATTTCAACTCTTTAGCTATTGCTATTCGTTAGACTCGATGAATGCTCCAGTCATGTTTGAGCTTTCCACCTATTTTGCGGGATTTTCCGATTACGAGAAAGCCAAATCGCTCATGATAAAAGCGGTCCGACTCGACGAAGAGAATAAATGGTACAAGTGGGGATTGGCAAAGATCTGTCTGGAACAAGGAGATACGGAAACCGGAATACCCATATTGGAGACTCTGATCAGTCAAACAGAAGACAACCAGGGATTGATGGAGACATTGTCCGATCTGTATGTCCAGACCAAACAGTACGACAAGGCTATCAAACTTTTGGATAAACTGGAAAATCGTCTCGGCCCAAATGAAGAGTTAACTATCAACAAGTTTCATCTGTATTTACTGAACAAGCAGGAGAAAAAAGCTTTTAACGAGATCGCGAAATTACAACAGTTGTATCCTCAGGATATCCATAACAAAGTATTGGAAGGAGATCTTTATCTTTCGATAAACAAGCTCGACAAAGCCTATGAGATTTATCAGCAGGTTGCTATCGCTGATTCGACAAACGCAGATCTGGCAATTTCCATGGTACAATACAAAGGTATGAAGGGAGAGCCTGTTGAAGAGGTGCTCAAGAAAGCTATCTTTAATGAAGAAGTCGATTGTCCCGTCAAACTGGAGATGCTTTCGAATTATTACACAGCTACAAATGTAAAGAAAGAGGTTCAAGCTTCTTTGACAGACAGCTTGTTTCAATACATGGTCAATAAATACCCCCTCGAACCGGACGTCAAACTGGCATACAGTGATTTACTGGTCAGAGAAGGAAAGATGAAAGAGTCTGCCGACCAAATTGAAAACGTCGTTGAATTGATTCCCGATAATCAAAAAGCATGGCAACTCCTTATTAATTATTATCTGAAAGAGCAAAACACCCGCAAACTGATTGAGATAACAGAAAAAGCGGTCTCATACCTTCCCGACAATAGCTTGTTCTGGTTTTATCTTTGCGCCTCCTATTCGCAAAACAATGAAACAGACAAAGCGCTGAAAGCATGTGATAAAGGAATCTCTCTCGCAGAAAAGGATGGAAAAAGCGCATTTCTGCTGTCAGAGTTTTACGGATTGAAAGGAGATATCTATCAGGGAGAAAAGAAAGAGCAAGAGGCTATCAATGCGTATGAAAAAGCGCTCAAGTACAACGATCAAAATATAAATGTACTCAACAACTACGCTTATTACCTGAGCAACCTGAAGAAAGATCTGACAAAAGCCGAGTGGATGTCCGGCCGATGTATCGCTCTACAGCCTGAAAATCCAACCTATCTGGATACGTATGCCTGGATCTATTTTGTCCAGGGTAACTATTCATTAGCTTTGTTTTATATAGAGAGGGCCTTTAACAAAGGGATTGAGAACAATGCTGAAGTACTCGAACACTATGGAGATATCTTATTTCTGAATGATCAAAAAGAAAAAGCAGTACTCCAATGGGAAAAAGCGCTGGAGCATGGAAGCAAATCAGAACTCATCAAAGAAAAGATTTCCACACAGACATACATCGAATGAGCATGCGAACAAACAGAATCATACTTCCCTTGATAATCCTTGTCTTGATTGGGATCTCCGCTTGTAAAACCGGCAGGAAAGCAGTTCGTTCTACTGAAGAGAAAGATCTGAAATCTCTTGTACAAGATCATTGTGAGGCTGATTTCAAGACTCTTGAAGGAAAAATGATGTTGAAACTTACGAATAAGGAGAAACAGTATTCTTCCAGAGCGACCTTGCGCATTCTCAAAGACAGTGCGATACAGCTGTCTATACAGCCTTTATTGGGTATTGAAGCTGCCAGACTCGTTGTTACTCCGGACAGGGTTACCTGTATCGACAGAATCAACCAATACTATTTCCAGGAAGAGACCAAGTCTCTGTCCGGCAGTCTGCAATCTGTATTCAATTATTCTGTTTTACAATCATTATTCACCAACCAACTCTTCCTGCTCAAAAAAGCGAAACTTACCGGTTCCGACTATAACGCCTTTTCAATGGAAAAACAGTTGACGGGTGAGACTGTGCTGACTGAAAAGAAACATTCCTCAAAAATTTCGAGTTTGTTCACTTTCAGTCCGGAAAACGATTTATCAGAAACCTTTATTGGTAATAAAGAGCAAACATCCTATGTACTGTGGGGATATAAAGAGTTTGAAACGATGGAGAATGAAACTCTTTTTCCCACAGAGATGATGATTCAAGCCTTCTTTAACAACGAAAGTGCCAAACTAAACCTCTCGTTTAACTCTGTAAACTATGACAAGACTGTAAATATTTCTGATTCTTTCTCGAAGAACTATAGTAAAATTACCGTCGAACAGCTATTAAAACTAATTCAGAATCTGAAATGAGAAGGACTATTTCACTCTTCTGCCTCCTATGTATAATAGTGGTTGTCGCTTTTGGACAGAGCAACAAACAAATCAATGCCCTTGAGAAAAAGCGAAAGGAGCTGCTTGAAAAGATTGAAGTCACCGACAAATTACTCAAAGACGCTAAGTTGTCTGAAAAAAGGTCTACCAGGGAGATCAATCTCTTGTTGGAGCAATTGCGAATCAGACGGGAGTTAATTCAAGCGCTTGATGACGAGATTGGAAATCTGAATAAAAGTATAGCTGATAAAGAAGAAGAGATCAGAAGGGAGACCATCAAACTAAAAAAGAAACAAAAACAGTATGCTCAGTCAATCAGTTCGATGTCTTTCCGAAATAAATCGGAAGATAAACTGATGTTTATCCTGTCTGCAGAAGATCTGACACAAACTTACCGACGCATCCGTTACTTGCGTGAATATTCCTTGTCGCGTCACCAACAGGGGAAAGAGATTATTGCGACGCAAAATGCACTTAAAATTGCAAAATCAGAACTTGAATCGAAGAAAACAGAAAAAGAGGGCTTGCGCGTTGAACGTCAAGGGGAAGAGAACAAACTTAAAGAAGCCGAGTCTGTTCAGAAATCAGAGCTGGTCGCAATTAAGAAGAAACAAAAAGTATTGGAAAGTGACCTCAAGAAGCAAAAGGAACAGGCAGCATCCTTCAACCGGCAAATTGAGAAACTAATTCAGGAAGAAGTTGAAAGAGCTGCGGCATTGGCAAGGGCTGAAGCAGAGAAGGCAGCGAAGGCAGCGGAAGCAGAAAGAGCGGCAAAAGCAGCCAGAGAAGCAGAACTTACGAAAAGCTCGAAAAAGAGCAAAGATAAAAAGGTTGCCAAGTCAACAAAAGAAACTCCCGTCGTAAAAGAGGTTGCCGAGACCCGAAAAGCCGATTCCCAGGGAGGTTATGCAATGACTTCATCCGAAAGAGAACTTGCCGGAAGCTTTGAGAACAACAAAGGGAGATTGCCTTTCCCAGTTGCCGGGAAAGGGGTCATCACCGGTCATTTCGGAATTCAGCAGAATGCGGAATATAAGAACGTTCAAACATCAAATGATGGCATCTATATTGAAACAAACCCCGGAACTGATGCCCGAAGCGTGTTTGACGGTACGGTAAGTAAAGTATTTGTATTACCGGGGTACAACACTTCAGTTATGGTACGCCATGGCAAATACATTACGATATATGCCAATCTCAGTCAGGTATATGTTAAACAAGGAGACAAAGTCAAAGCAAGACAAAGTTTGGGAAGGATCTACACTGACACGGATGACGGTAATCTGACCAAATTACACTTCCAGATTCGCAAGGAGACAGAAAAGCTGAATCCGGAGAGCTGGCTGGATCGTTAATGAGATAGCTACAACGTCAAACCGTCAAGCAGCTGGATGTACATTGCAATCGCTTCTTTCAGTTCGTCGAAACAGATATACTCTTCGGATGTATGGGAACGGGAAGATTGCCCCGGACCGATCTTCACCGATGGATAGGGAATCAAGGACTGATCAGATAAGGTCGGCGAACCAAAAGGTTTGCGGCCTAGTTGAATCGCTTTCTGCACAAACGAGTGTTCCAGAGATATATGTGACGAGTTTAAACGGAATGAGCGCGGCTTTACTTCACAAGCCACACTGGCTTTTATCAGTTCGTATAATTCTTGATTGGAATAACAGTCGTTGCTCCGCACATCGACCACAAACGTACATTCGGCAGGAACAACATTGTGTTGTGTGCCGGCATTTATTTGCGTCACAGTGGTTTTAACTGCACCCAACATCTGGGAAACTTTGGGAAATGTATAATTCCTGAACCATTCAATATCGGGTATTGCCTTGTATATCGCATTCTGGCCTTCATTGCGTGCTGCGTGTCCGGCAACTCCCCGGGATATGCAATCAAGTACCATCAAACCTTTTTCTGCTACTGCCGGATGCATGCCTGTGGGCTCTCCAACGATTGCTAAGGAGCAAACCGGTAACTCAGCCAACACACTTTCAATACCATTTTTCCCGGAGATCTCTTCTTCTGCTGAAGCCAGAAAAATCAGATTGTATGCTTGCTTTGTATCTTGCAAAAGCATAAATGTAGCAAGTAAACAGACCAAGCTTGCTCCATCATCATTACTTCCAAGTCCATAGATTCGCCCTTCTTTCTCGATAGGTACATATGGATCCGTGAGCCAACCGGCAGCGGGCTTCACTGTATCCAAATGCGCATTTAATAAAAGAGTAGGTCTGGAGTCATCAAACTCTTTTGAAAGTACATATATATTATTGTTTTTTCTTCTCGGCTCAAAACCTTTTGCTTTGAGGTATTCTTGCAGAAAATCAGATACAGCCTCCTCTTCACGGCTTATGGACGGAATGGCTATGAGACTTTTCAGTAAAGTAACTGCCTCTATATAAGAGTTGTTTAAATTCATCTTTTTGCTATTTTAATGTACAAACATACTGCAAATTATCGAGAGACAGATGTTAAGTTGCCAATTTCTTACAGCATCATAGTTGATATATGACAAGAAAGATCTAATTTTGCACACTAAACCAATTCATTGAATATATGATTCATTTCGCAAGCCTCATTCAGACCCAAGCAAAGAAATATGGAGAAAAACCAGCTTTTCGATGCAAAGACCCGGAATCCGGCAATTGGAATCCTACATCTTGGAATCAATTCAATGATTTGGTATCAAAAGCTGCACTCGCCTTCGCTAGTGCGGGCTTAAAAGTTCAGGAGAATGTTGCGATCTGTTCTCAAAACATGGCTGAGTGCTTGATTACTGAGTTTGGACTATTTCAAAACAGAGCTGTATCAGTACCAATCTATGCAACAAGCAGCTCTACTCAAATAGAATACATAATCAATGACGCATCTGTCCGTTTCTTGTTTGTCGGTGAACAATCACAGTATGATAACGCATGGAAAGCATCATCAAACTGCCCTACATTAAGCCAGATTATCATCTTTGATCCCAAGGTTAAGAAACACCAGCTGGACAAAAGTTCGATCTACCTGGATGATTTTCTTCAAACTTCCGAAACGATTAATGCCCGGCAGCAGGTAAATGAAAGAATTGCTTCTGCCACGATCGAAGACATCGCTGCCATCTTGTACACATCTGGCACAACCGGCGAGCCCAAAGGAGCGGTACTGCTTCACAGTAATTTCCAGGAAGCCATGCGCATCCATCCGGGAAGATTGCCGGATATGACAGACAAGGATATCTCCATGTGTTTCTTACCGATGACACACGTCTTTGAGAAAACATGGGTTTTCTTCTGCTTAACGATGGGTGCTGAAGTTGCTATTAATCATGATCCTAAAGCAATTCAGACTACAATCAAAGAAGTACGTCCAACGATCATGTGTAGTGTGCCCCGGTTTTGGGAGAAAGTCTATGAAGCTGTTCAGGAAAAAATTAATTCGTCGGGAGCCGTTACAAAAAAGATATTTCTGGATGCGATCGAAACCGGGCGCAAACATAACATTGAGTATATAAATGAAGGTAAGAAGCCTCCAATGGCACTTTCTCTCAAATATAAGATCTATGAAAAGACCATTTATAGTTTGCTAAAGAAGACCATCGGCATTGAAAGAGGAAACTTCTTTCCAACAGCTGGGGCCGCATTATCCGATAACATCAATATTTTTCTTCACGCTGTAGGAATCAATATCCTGTATGGTTATGGACTTACCGAATCTACTGCTACGGTCTGCTGTTTCTGGAAAACAGGATACAAAATCGGTACCGTCGGAACGATCATGCCTGGCGTGGAAGTTAAAATCGGCGAAAACAATGAGATCCTGCTCAAAGGGAAGACGATCATCAAAGGCTATTACAACAAACCCGAAGAAGATGCGAAGTCTTTTGTGGATGGATGGTTCAAAACCGGCGATGCCGGAGCCCTTGATGGTAATCGAATTGTCATGAAAGAACGCATTAAAGACCTTTTCAAGACAAGTAACGGGAAATATGTGGCTCCGCAGGCGATTGAGACAAAAATGGGTGAAGATAAATATATCGACCAGATAGCTGCTATCGGAAACAATCGGAAATATGTTACCGCATTGATTGTTCCGGCTTATCCGGCACTTCTAAAATATGCTCAAGAAAACAAGATTGACTGCACGGAGATGAATAAGCTGGTGAATAACGAACAGATCATCGAGTTGTATCGCAACCGTATCAATGCGCTTCAGGTTGATTTTGCAAACTATGAGCAGATCAAAAAGTTCACCCTTTTACCTCAGCCATTCAGCATGGAAAATGGAGAACTCACCAATACTCTGAAGATGAAACGTCTTGCTATTGAAAAAAGATATGCTGCAGAAATAGAGAAAATGTATGAATAACAAATATAAACTTAATTCAAATGATAACAATTGAACAACTTAAAGGCGTAAGAGAGCGCGTTGATGCGCTGAGGAGGTATCTTTGACGTCGATGCAAAATTAATTCAAATCGAAGAAGAAGAAATCCGTACACATGACCCAAACTTTTGGGACGACGCAAAAGCAGCGGAAGCTCAAATGAGAAAAGTCAAAGCACTAAAAAAATGGGTTGAAGATTTTAACGAAACTCTTGCTGCTACAGAAGAAACAGAACTGGCATTTGAATATGTAAAAGAAGAAATTGCCACGGAAGAGGATGTAGATAACGCTTATGCAAGAGCACTTGATCTGGTCGAGAATCTGGAGCTTAAAAACATGTTGCGAAACGAGGAAGACAAACTCGGAGCTGTTCTGAAAATTAATGCCGGTGCCGGTGGAACCGAAAGCAACGATTGGGCATCTATGCTAATGCGTATGTACGCTCGTTGGTGTGAAAGCAAAGGATATAAGGTTACTGAAGCAAACTATCAACCTGGTGATGATGCCGGTATAAAGACAGTGACCTTTCAGATTGAGGGAGAGTTTGCTTATGGCTACTTAAAATGCGAGAATGGAGTACACCGCCTGGTGCGTGTTTCTCCCTACAACGCTCAAGGCAAACGAATGACTTCTTTCGCATCTGTCTTTGTCGTTCCTCTTGTAGATGACACAATCGAAATTGAGATCAATCCAGCGGATGTATCCTGGGATACTTTTCGTTCAGGTGGTGCCGGTGGACAGAATGTCAACAAGGTAGAAACAGGTGTTCGGCTTCGTTACAATTATCATGATCCCGATACCGGAGAGACTCGGGAGTTATTGATTGAAAACACAGAGAGTCGTTCGCAGCTGGGCAATCGTGAAAATGCAATGCGTTTATTGAAATCTCAATTATATGACTTCGAACTGGAAAGGCGCCGAAAGGAGCAAGAGAAAGTCGAAGGGAACAAGAAGAAGATTGAGTGGGGATCGCAAATCAGAAGCTATGTCTTTGATGATCGCCGCGTGAAAGACCATCGTACAAACTTCCAGACCTCTAACGTGCAAAACGTGATGGATGGAGATATTGATGGCTTTATCAAGGCATACCTCATGGAATTTGGCGGAAAGGAAGATAAATAACAGACGAAAGAACGTGTAATGAGAACTGTTTGGATGATTCTGGTCTCCTTGCTACTCTTGGGCAAAGTTTCAGCTCAACGCATAGACAAGGAGGTCATCTACGAGAAAGAGGATTCTTTGATCGTACAATCCTATCTGCAACAATTTTCTGATTCCATAAATAAAACTACCGGTACTCTGATAGCAGAGACCGGTCTGTTTTTTTTAAATGCTCCATACGTTGCTTCTACCTTGGAAGGTTACTCTCCTGAGAAGTTGGTGGTTAATCTAAGATCTTTAGACTGCACCACCTTTCTGGAATCAGTCGTGGCACTGACTCTGACCTTGAAGCAACAAGGTGACTTTGAGAAATATGTTCATAATCTGGAGATGCTTCGGTATAGAGATGGCATAAGAGACGGATATCTCTCAAGACTCCACTATTTCTCAGAATGGATCGTTAATAATCAAAAGAAAGGGGTTATAAAGAATGTCACGAATAAAATGAAGGGAAAGAAAATCTATTTCAACCTGAACTTTATGAGTACGCACTACCAGGCTTACGAAGCACTGGCGGCAAATGTGGCATGGATACCCTCTATCCAAAAGACAGAAGAGTACCTGCGATCAACTCCATTCTTCTATCTGCCCAAGACAGAGGTAAGCAAAGAATCGGGAATGATTGAGAATGGAGATCTTATTGCGATCACGACAGCCATTGAAGGGCTGGACATCAGTCATGTCGGAATTGCCTACAAAAAAGGAGGAGTCGTTCGATTGATGCATGCCTCATCAGCCGAAAAGAAAGTTGTTATTTCAACAATAAGTCTGGCAGACTATCTGGCTTCCAATAAAAAGCAGACAGGCATCATTGTACTCCGCATGACAGGAGCATCACCACGCATTAAATAATTCCAATGAGAATTTGAAGCCGACGCCATCAAATTCAACTCCTCTGAAGCTTGTGAATAAAGCGGCATTAAAGATGTGATTACCGATACCATATCCTAGTTCGCTGTAAGAAGGCAATGAAGGCATCGAGAGACTTCCTGCATATAAACGTTCCGAAACCATCCACTTCGAAAGAGCCGGGAAATGACGGGAGAACAACAGTGGTGCCTGCCATTGCAGGTGCATCTGTACATAACGGTCTGCCGAACCAAACCAACGGTTATCCAGTACCTCAAAGACACCTCCGAAGGTATCATTCCAGTTAGTTGGAAGTGTACGCTTAGAGAAATAGGAGAAATTGGCAAAGTAAAGCGAGTGGGTATTTGTAAATAGACCTGCTCCTACTTCGTAATGTAAGAAGCGAAGCAATCCAAGATCTATACTTTGAGAAAGGTCCAATTCAATCCGTTCATACTTACTTTGACTTTTTAAAGCTCCAGCTATTCCACGTTCATATTCAAGATTTAATGTAGGGTAAGACGATTGTAAATATATCTTCTTTTTCTTTTCAAACCGATAATATTGCGCGGGAGTCCAGGTCAATCTCAACATGGGAGCAAAGGAACGATAATCATCATTCAACTGACCGAGTTCTCCATTATTCGATGATGTAGAGGTATCGGTAATTTTAGGAGAACGGATATAATAACGCAAAGAAAGAGAAAGTTCCAACCCACTGAGTATCTCCTGGGATACACCAACTTTGAAGTTCAGTTCGTTGTAGTACTGAAAATGAACTGAATCTAAATTAAGAACCGAGTCACTCTTTAACTTGTCAAACATCTGACTGTTGTAAATTCTGTTTCCATTACCCAAACCAATATTTAAATATCCACGCTTCTCCGGATAGTAGAGAAAGGAAAGATCAGACCCCCAATAAAAGTCATTTGATTTAAATGCATAGCCCAATTGAGGATGAAACTGAAGCACTCTGCTTCCTGCGTATTCTTTCCCAATCATCAGATCTTGTTTCCAGATAAGACCGTCCGCCTTGCTATAGTCAAACAAAGCCGGGTTTGCTATTCCCCGATAGTCGAGCTGCATGTAATCGTTGGCATTCGAACGAACCGGAGATGAAACACGACTCGCCGCACTCAACATATAGGATATCGGATCAAATACAATAGACGACCTCTTGGCAGAAGATCTGATCGTATCTTTCTTTAAATTAAATATTGCTGCTTCATCCGCTGAAAGAGAAATAGGACGGTTTTGTTCCCAAAATGACTGATCAGAATTGATCTCCATTTTTCCATCCTTTTCTTCCGGAGTGAAAACGCTACTCAAATCATATCCAATAGGATACCCTGAATGCTCAACCGTATCATTTAGCTGATACATATCCACGTCTACATGGGTATGATAGAGCCCTTTTATCGTATTCCCAAAGAAATGGGTATTGATATCTATCTTATGTTCTTCGACAACAAACACCTCTTTTTCAAGTTCCTGTAGCTTTATTTCGACATTAAAATGGGTTTGCGCATATTCACCATTAAAAGCAACCCGCTTGATTCCCCATGTTTTTGGGATAACATCCATGTAGCCACTCACTAACAGCTGAGAAATATATTTGGGGGTAATTTTAATCCGATAAGAGAAGCTCCCATCCTCATCATACGCAACCTCATTATAATCGTAATTGTAATACATCCGTGCCTTCTCACTCAGTGGAGAGATTACTGTATTGGATAGATACGTCTGACTGAAAACATTTATCTTCAAAAAAGGAAGAATTCTGGTGTTCGGATTCACATTATTCTTCGACGTATTATTATAGGCAATTACTTTCGACTCGTAAATATCCGGTGCATTAAAACGAACGTCACTGATCAACTCCTGAATATATTGATTGCTTTTTGAAGACAATCGGATTTCTGATGGGATCAACCTGATCAATTCATTCTTTTTTTTGACTGTTACCACAGCTTTTGTATATACCGTCGAATGAAGTGTTTTGACTCTTTTCTCATATAAGGGAGCCATCCGGATACAATTTGCTACGATAGAATCTGTAGGCACAATCATAATCGGAGGAACATCTGCGTGGCTACTCATCGAGAATAAAGCGGTACAGATAAACAAAAACAATATGATTTTGGAGTACTTAACCATAAAACTGAACAAAAATAGAAAGAATAACAGGCCGTTTTCATTTTTTATAGCTTAAAAGAGAGGGAATTAATGTTTTTGGTCTATTTTTGTGCTGCATAACATGCTTATAAAGCAGCAATGAGTAAAAAAGAGTTAGTCGATTTTGATATATACGAGCTTTCAGAGTTTTGGGAACTTCTGACTGAAGAACAACGCGATGCTGTAAAGAAGAATCATTCGATCCAGTTCTATAAAAAAAATGAAATTATTTATAGTGAGGGAGATGAGGCTAAGAACATCATGTGTCTTTTAAAAGGAAAAGTCAAAATATACAAAGAAGGCGTTGGAGGAAGAAGTCAAATCATACGTATGATTCGTCCGGTGCAGTATTTTGGCTATCGAGCGTTTTTTGCGACAGAACCTTATGTAACCAGTGCTGCTGCTTTTGAATCGTCAACCGTCGTATTTATACCGATGGCACTCATTTATCGGTTTGTCGAAGAAAACAATAAAATTGCCATGTTTCTTATTCGTGAGCTTTCTGTCGATTTAGGAATTGCAGATGAACGAACAGTCACACTTACTCAGAAACACATTCGCGGGAGGCTTGCAGAATCATTGCTGGTATTGAAAGACAAATACGGATACGAAGAAGACAATCTCACTCTCAGCATTTTCCTCTCCAGAGAAGATCTGGCCGGATTATCCAATATGACAACGTCCAATGCAATACGCACTTTATCCAACTTCGCTACAGAGAAACTGATCATAGTGGATGGAAGAAAAATCCTCATTCTGGATGAAGAAAAATTAAGACGGATCAGTCGAATCGGCTAATCCCTCCCTTTCTAGAACTTATTTATTACCTTCCGGATTTCAGTGAGACGGGTAAGCAATCTTTCCAATAAATCAAGTTGTAACATATTTGCTCCATCGGATTTGGCTACAGAAGGATTTTCATGTGTCTCAATAAACAATCCATCCACACCTGTCACAATTCCGGCACGTGCAATCGTTTCTATGAGCTGAGGCATTCCTCCAGTAACACCGCTTGACTGATTAGGCTGCTGCAGAGAATGCGTACAGTCAAGAATAACCGGAAAACCAAAACTTTTCATCACAGGTATTGCTCTATAATCAACAATTAAATCCTGATAGCCGAAGGTTGTTCCCCGTTCTGTAATCATAACATTCGGATTGCCCGATTCAACAACTTTCCGCACAGCAAACTGCATCGCTTCTCCGGATAAAAACTGTCCTTTCTTTACATTGACCACCTTACCCGTTTCTGCAGCCGCAATCAAAAGATCTGTCTGTCTGCATAGAAATGCCGGGATTTGCAATACATCAACATACTCAGCAGCCATTGAAGCCTCAGCTGCCGTATGAATATCTGTGACTGTATGAATACCAAAGGTTTCATGCACCTTCCGCAGTACCTTCAATGCTTTTTCATCACCGATACCTGTGAATGAATCTATGCGCGACCGATTTGCCTTCCTGTAAGAACCTTTGAATACATAGGGTATATTTAGTTTATCTGTCATCGTAACTATTCTCTCGGCAATGCGTAGTGCCATCTCTTCTCCCTCAATCACACAGGGTCCGGCAAGGAGAAAGAAATTGTTAGTCTCGCTCTTCAAGTCTTGTATTGTCATAACTTTATCATTTGAATTATCTGTTTCAATTTTTCGTCCATAGGAAGAGCGCTGTCGATCCAATGAATCTCAAAACCTCTTCTTTCCATTCCACGAAACCAGGTCATTTGCCGTTTCGCAAACTGATGTATTGCAATTTCCAATTGCGTAACCATCTCTTCATAGGTCAGCTGACCTATCACATATAAGGTGAGGTACTTGTATTCAAGTCCGTAATAGATAAGATCTTCAGGCTTTACACCCTTTTCAATAATACTCCTCACCTCATCAACCATCCCTTCATCAAGCCGTTGAAGCAGACGCTTTGAAATCCGTTCTCTTCTGAGTTCGCGATCTACATGCATCCCGATAATCAGACTATTCAGTTTTGGAAAGTCATGGATCTCTTTCGGTGTATGTTCATAAAAGAGTTCAATTTCGATAGCACGAATGGCTCTTTTCACTGTATCGACATCCGTATTGTTGTGTAACACTTTGTAACCGGAAAGTATCTCCTTTAATTCATCCAGAGATTTAGATTCCAGACTCTTTCTGAGTTCAGAGTTCTCCGGAACGGGCAAAAGCTTATAGCCTTTCAGCACGGATTCAATATACATTCCTGAACCTCCGCAAAGAATCGGACAACAATCTTTGGCTTTTATCGATTGATAAGCCTTCAGAAAATCATGTTGATATTCAAACACATTGTACTTGGTACCCGGATCAACAATATCAATCAGGTGGTAAGGAATTTGCTGCCCATTTACCAGATAGTCGCCAAGATCTTTTCCTGTGCCCAGATCCATCGTCCGGTAAACTTGTCTGGAATCTGCACTAATTATTTCAGTATGCAAAGTTTCGGCAAGAGAAGCGGCCAATAAGGTTTTTCCCGAGGCCGTTGGGCCGATAATTGCTATTATGTCTGGTGTGCAATGTATCATACTTGTTTTTTGAATTGGACAAAGATAGGTAATTCACGATAATAATCAGTTCTTTTTGCCTCTGTTCTTTCGGCTCCATCACTTGTCAGATAAGCATTTATTGTTTTCTGAAACAGCTTTGTAATACACCTGAAATTTATTTGTAATATACTTGAAACAAATTCGTAATCTGTTCATAATCAATAACTTTTTTTGTTTGAAATAAGGGAACAACCGTCATTAATTGTAAGCAATTTGTTCTACATTTGCGACCTAATAATTTTGAAACATATGGCAATCAACTCTATTTTTTCTTTCCTTACTCCGAAAGAAACAAAATTCTTTCCACTGCTGAATGAAATGAGCGACAAACTGGTTGAGGCTTCTCTGTTACTCAACAAATTAATCCAAAGCGATGACAGAGAAAAAAGCAAAGAGATTTACAAACAGATCAAGGAAGTTGAAACTTCAGGAGATGAACTGATTAATAAAATCTTTGGCGAACTTAACAACACCTTTATAACTCCTTTTGACCGGGAAGACATTCACAACTTATGTGAACGGCTGGATGATGTTCTCGACTTAATCAACTCCTCAGGAAAACGGTTCATTATCTACAACCCAAAACATATCCCTGAAAAGACAGTTCAGATATCCCATCTGATTATCAAAGGAAGCAATGCGGTAAAGTTAACTGTCAATGAGCTGCACACTATCACCAAGAAACCATTTTACGCGCTGGATCAAATCAACAATCTTCATACTGTCGAACATGAAGCTGATGACGTGTATGAGCATTTTGTAATGGAACTCTTTGAGAAAGAAGTGGATAGTATCGAGCTGATAAAGATTAAAGAAATTATGCAAGAACTGGAAAAGACAACAGACAGATTGGATGCGGTTGGAAAAATCATTAAAACAATCATCGTAAAATACGCCTGAGCAATCCAATATGGAACTATTCATCATAATTGTCATACTTGCTGTTATCTTTGATTATATCAACGGGTTTCATGATGCGGCGAATGCAATTGCCACGGTGGTATCAACCAAGGTACTTTCTCCCCTCCAGGCTGTATTCTGGGCAGCAGGATTCAACTTTCTTGCCTTTTTCATTTGCAAATATATAATCGGTGAATTCGGAATTGCAGATACAGTATCTAAAACTGTCATTCCGGAGTTTATCACTAACGAGATTATTATAGCAGGATTAATCGCTGCTATTACCTGGAACCTGATTACCTGGCGTATGGGAATCCCCTCTTCTTCTTCACATACGCTTATTGGAGGTTTTGCCGGAGCTGCTATTGCTGCAGCTGGATTTCACTCAATTCATACGAAGGTTATTATCATCATTGCATCCTTTATTATTATAGCTCCTCTGATAGGAATGATTACCGGAAATCTGATTGCGATTGCAACACTCCATATTTCCAGAAAAAGTAAGCCCCAGAAGGCCGATAAATGGTTTAAGAGGTTACAACTTCTCTCGTCTGCCATGATGAGTATTGGTCATGGAATGAACGACTCTCAGAAAGTGATGGGTATCATTGGTGCTGCCATGATTGCAAACGGACAATTGGATGAAATAAAGAATATCCCCGACTGGGTGCCAATCACCTGTTTTGCGGCCATAGCAGCAGGAACTCTTTCCGGAGGATGGCGCATAATGAAAACAATGGGAGATAAAATTACAAAGATCTCTCCTGTAGAAGGATTCTGTGCTGAAACGGCAGGCGCCTTTACACTGTATCTGACAGAATATCTGAAGGTGCCGGTAAGTACTACGCACGTAATCACAGGAAGTATTATTGGAGTGGGTGCAACAAAACGGCTCTCTGCTGTGCGCTGGGGAGTTACTATTAATCTGGTTTGGGCATGGATTCTTACAATCCCGGTTAGTGCCTTAATAGCCGGTTGCATTTACTATCTGCTTGTTCATATAATTTGATGAGCATCTAACGTTTAAGGATAAAAAGAGAAGATCGGTCAATGAATGGCCGATCTTCTCTTTTTGTGTCAATTATCTTTGAATGCTACAAGCGGAGATTAAAACCGGAAATAAATATTACGAAGTTGTTTCTTGTTCGTTTTTTATGCTAATTTTGCAACGAAATAAGACAAATGAATGATCACATGGCAATTAATTCTATCTTTTCCTTTCTTACACCGAAAGAAACCAAATTCTTTCCAATGCTCAATGAGATGAGCAACAAACTTGTTGAAGCTTCAATTTTACTGAATAAACTGCTTGTCAGCACGGACAGAGCTGAAAGTAAAGAACTTTACAAGCAAATAAAGGGAGTTGAGACTTCCGGAGACCAACAGATCAATCTGATCTTTACGGAACTGAACGACACGTTTATTACCCCTTTTGACCGGGAAGATATACACAATTTATGCGAACGACTGGATGATGTCCTGGATTTAATCAACTCATCAGGAAAGCGCATCATTATCTACAACCCAAAACAAATCCCTGAAAAGACGATTCAAATGTCCAACCTGATTATTAAAGGTAGTCAGGCGGTAAAAGCGATTGTCGGAGAGCTGCATACCATCACGAAAAAACCTTTCTACGCATTGGATCAGTGCAATCATCTTCACTCGGTTGAACACGAAGCAGATGATGTGTATGAGCATTTTGTAATGGAATTATTCGAAAATGAGATTGACAGCATCGAACTAATCAAAATCAAAGAGATAATGCAGGAATTGGAAAAGGCTACTGACAGATTGGATGCAGTCGGAAAAATTATTAAAACAATCATTGTAAAATACGCCTGAGCAATCCAACATGGAACTATTAATCATTATTGTCGTACTAGCTGTTATCTTTGATTTTATAAATGGATTCCATGATGCGGCAAACTCTATCGCCACAGTGGTATCAACCAAGGTGCTCACGCCTGTTCAAGCTGTAATCTGGGCGGCCGCATTTAATTTCATAGCTTTCTTTATTGCCAAATTTATCATTGGTGGTTTTGGGATCGCAGATACTGTTTCTAAAACCGTCTATCCTGAGTTCATCTCAAATAAGATCATTATTGCGGGTTTGATTGCTGCTATTATCTGGAATCTGCTCACATGGCGTTTAGGCATCCCCTCTTCTTCCTCACATACTCTTATCGGTGGATTTGCCGGTTCAGCTGTTGCCGCATGTGGTTTTCAATCCATCCATTATGAGGTCATCATTATTATCGCGTCTTTTATTATTCTTGCCCCTCTCATTGGTATGATAGGGGGTAATATTATCACAATCATAACGCTCCATCTTGCTCAGAAGTGCAAGCCGCATAAGGCAGATAAGTGGTTTAAACGGCTCCAGCTTCTCTCATCGGCAATGCTAAGTATTGGCCATGGTCTGAATGACTCTCAAAAAGTAATGGGCATCATAGGAGCTGCTTTGATTGCAAACGGAAAGTTGACAAATATGTCAAATATTCCTGACTGGGTGCCTATTTGCTGCTTTGCTGCGATTGCGGGAGGAACTCTTTCCGGAGGATGGCGAATTATGAAAACGATGGGAAACAAAATCACAAAGATTACTCCTGTTGAAGGTTTTTGCGCTCAGACATCTGGTGCATTCACGCTCTTCCTGACAGAAGTGTTGAAAGTTCCGGTAAGCACTACACACGTTATCACAGGTAGTATCATTGGTGTAGGTGCAGTAAAACGCTTGTCTGCGGTTCGCTGGGGAGTCACACTTGATTTGATTTGGGCATGGCTACTTACTATTCCTGTCAGTGGATTGATTGCATGTTGTATCTATTATTTGCTTGATTTTCTGATTGGATAAGAGATAAGAACTCACATGAGAAATAAAATGAGGGCGGTCATCAAACAATGACCGCCCTCATTTTATTCTATCACAACCAGAATTACTTCCCGGTAATAATCCGCTTTATATCATTCAGTTTGTTGAGAGCATCCAGAGGAGTCAGATTGTTGACATCAATGTTCTTTATTTCATCTCTGACCTGTGAAAGAACAGGATCATCCAACTGGAAGAAACTAAGCTGAATGCCATCTTTCGCCTTTTTACCCGCAGTTATTGTGCCTTTCAACTCTTTACGATTCTCAGACTCGAGTTGCTTCAGGATCTCATCCGCCCGATTCAAAATGCTTTGTGGCATTCCCGCCATCTTAGCCACGTGAATTCCAAAAGAGTGCTCACTGCCGCCTCGCTCCAGTTTGCGTATAAAGATCACCTTATTATCCACCTCTTTTACCGCCACATTATAGTTTTTGATCCTTGGGAATGTTTTCTCCATCTCATTCAACTCGTGGTAGTGAGTTGCAAACAGAGTTTTGGCGCGTGCTTTGGGATGATTATGGATGTATTCAACAATAGACCATGCGATCGATATACCGTCATAGGTACTGGTGCCTCTACCTAGTTCATCAAACAATATCAGACTCCTGTTGGAAATATTATTCAAGATGTCAGATGCCTCATTCATTTCAACCATAAATGTAGATTCACCTTGCGAAATATTATCCGAAGCACCCACCCGTGTAAAAATCTTATCCACATAACCAATACGCGCACTCTCTGCAGGCACAAAAGAGCCTATCTGAGTCATTAGTACAATCAATGCCGTCTGTCGGAGCAACGCAGACTTTCCGGCCATATTAGGGCCTGTTATGATGATAATCTGATTGGATTCTGTATCAAGATGTACATTGTTTGGGATGTAACTTTCATCCGGAGGAAGTTGTTTTTCTATTACCGGATGACGTCCCTGAACAATCTCAATCACTTCACTTTCATTGATCTCCGGACAGATATACCTGTTCTCTTTGGCTACTTTAGCAAAAGAGAGCAGACAATCGACTTGTGCTATCCGGGATGCATTGAGCTGCATGGAAGGAATATATTCCATCAGAGAAGAGACCAACGCATTAAAGATTGTATTCTCAATAATCTGAATCTTATCTTCAGCACCCAATATCTTCTCTTCATACTCTTTCAGTTCCTGCGTGATATAACGCTCGGCATTGACCAGCGTCTGCTTTCGGATCCACTCTTCAGGAACTTTCTCTTTGTGAGCATTACGGACTTCAATATAGTAACCAAAGACGTTATTATAGCTAATCTTGAGACTGGGAATACCCGTTCGTTCACTTTCCCGCTGTTGTATCTGCATCAGGTAATCCTTGCCCTTATAAGCGATATTCCGCAACTCATCCAGCTCGCTATTCACCTGTTCCTTTATTACATTACCTTTGTTGAGCAATACGGGAGCATCCTCTTTAATTTCCTTCTCGATACGCTCACTTACCAAAGACAACGGATTAAGCTGTTCGGCGATGCGCTGCAAAGAAAGAGACTCTGACTCGGCACAAATATTCTTAATTGCTCCAATAGCCAGCAAGGAGTGCTTCAACTGCACTATTTCGCGTGGTGATACGCGTCCGACGGATACTCTGGAGATAATACGCTCCAAATCGCCGATCATACTCAAATGCTGATCTATCTCTTCTTTCATCAGAGGGTTGCGAAAGAACTCCTCAACCACAGCCTGCCGTTCGCGAATAGGGTTTACCTCTTTCAAAGGGAAAACAACCCATCGTCTCAAAAGCCGCGCACCCATCGGACTAACCGTACGATCGATAATATCCAGCAGACTGGTGCCTCCTTCGTGCATGGTTCCCAGTAATTCCAGACTCCGCACAGTGTACTTGTCCAATCGCACAAAGCGATCTTCTTCAATACGCGACAGATGCGTGATATGGCTCAAATGACTATGCTGAGTCATATCCATATAATACAAGATCGCACCGGAAGCTATAATACCGAAAGAGAGATGCTGGATACCGAATCCTTTCAGATTTTTTGTTTCAAACTGTTTGAGAAGACGGTCATTGGCTGACTCACTGGTATAAATCCAGTCTTCCAGGGCAAAAGTGACCAACTTGTTGCCAAAATAACTTTCAAACAACTCTTTTTTGGTGCGCTCGTAGAGAATCTCTTTCGGAGCAAAGTTATTGATCAGTTTATCTATATAATCGGGAGTGCCTTCAGCTGTGAGAAATTCTCCGGTTGAGATATCCAGAAATGCTACTCCGACAACACCCTTTCCAATGTGCACACTTCCGAGAAAATTATTCTCGCGTCGCTCGAGTATCGATTCATTTGTTGAAACACCGGGAGTTACAAGTTCCGTGACTCCTCTTTTGACCAGCTTCTTAGTGAGCTTGGGATCTTCGAGCTGATCGCAAATGGCTACTCTTCGGCCGGATCTCACTATTTTGGGTAAATAAGTATCCAGCGCATGATGTGGGAAGCCGGCCATCTCTATGTATTTGCCCTGTCCATTGGCCCGTTTGGTCAGTGTGATCCCTAAAAGATCGGCTGCCACGACAGCATCTTGTGAATAAGTCTCATAAAAGTCGCCGCATCTGAACAACAACAACGCATCCGGATATTTCTGTTTAATATCCAGAAACTGTCGCATCATCGGAGTCTCTGCTATTTCGTTGGGATTATATTTTGACACGTAATCTTACTGCAAATTGTGAATTTTCTTTTTGCAAATATACACAATACTCCGGGAAAAAGCATTTATTCGTTGCAAACTATTCGTTGCAGGCAACCCTATTTGTTGTCATTTTCAACCATGTACTAGAAACAAGAACTGTTTAAAACAGATATTCCCGCTCTCCAGAAGAACGGGAATATCTGTTTTAATTATCAGTTAAACACGACTGTTTTGTTTTTATAGGCAAGCACTTTCCTTTGAAGATGCTTTTCCACAGCACGGGAGAGTACAATTTTTTCCAGGTCTTGTCCTTTGTGAACCAATGTACGCACATTGTCCTTATGAGAAATACGAACAACATCCTGTTCGATAATCGGACCGGCATCCAGGTCTTTGGTCACATAATGACTGGTTGCTCCAATCAGTTTAACTCCTCTTTCGAAAGCGGCATGATAGGGCTTGGCTCCAACAAAAGCAGGAAGAAAAGAGTGATGGATATTAATAATCCGATTGGGATAATGGTCTATGAACTGATCCGAGATTACCTGCATATAACGGGCAAGTACTATAAAGTCGATCTTATATTTCTTCAAGAGATCCAGTTCGTATTGTTCTTGTTCAGCCTTATTCTCTTTGGAGATAGGTACAAGTTCGAAATCAATACCAAATCGATCTGCTATAATTTTCAGATCGGGATGATTGCTTATAATCAAAGGTACTTCAACCATCCATTCATTGGAGGCATATCTGGCAAGCATGTCATAGATACAATGCGACATTTTGGATACAAAGATTGCCATACGTGGTATCTGATCGCTGAAATGCAAACTGTACACCATACTGAAACGGGCCGCATATAAGGTCTCAAAGTATTCAGAAATACGGTCTTTGGGAATAGAGAAACTGTCCAGATTCCACTCTATTCGCATAAAGAAAACATGTTCCTCGTTATCAACGTGCTGATTCAGATAAAGTATATTTCCTCCATTGACATTGATAAAATTGGTGACAGCAGCCAGTATGCCCGGTTGGTCAGGGCAGTGCATCAGTAAAATCGCGTTCATCGTTGTATCCTTTTGAATTGAGCGCAAAATTAGTTATTTTATGTTGAACAAGTAACATTTGTACAGCTAAAAAGGTCATTTATAGTCTTTTTTTATGCACAAAGGGAGAGAAAAGAACAAAAGTGAAAAAGGAAAGGCACTGACAACTATCCCTGATCTCTGAGGACTCCGTAACTATTGGCGAAAACGGAGCATTCCCACCCACTTTGAACGGTTCAATCCACCCACTTTTTAGCTGAAAAACGGCTTAGAAGTAGCTTAGAAAACGGAGCATATCCGTTCATTCTTGCCAAAAACGCCGAAAACGCTCGAAAAAAACGGAGCATTGCCGTTCACCTGTTTCGATGATGGTGACATGAGTCCCAAAGTCGTACCAAAACCGGAGCATTGCCGTTCATTCTGAGAAAGTGAAGTTGTTGCCATCCAGCGGCTTGTAGCCAAAAAACGGAGCATTACCGTTCACTTTTTCCTTTGGATGACAGCATGCTTTCATAAACCGGAGCATTGCCGTTCATTTTTCAACTCTATTTGCCGTTATTGTATGTAGAAATGAATCTAGATACAATAAACGATTATGGCAGGAAAGACAAAGGAAATGAGCCAGATAAAGCAACTATTACTCCTGAAGAAGGAGGGAGTCTCCAATCGCAGGGCAGCCGAGATAGTCGGCATGAACAAGGAGACCGTAAACAACTATGTGAGGAAGGCCTGTGCTGATGAACTCGGCATAGACGACCTTCTTACGCTTGACGATCCCATCCTTGAGCATCGCCTCAAGGGAGGAAATCCTGCATATACGGACAATCGTTTCGAGGTGTTCAAGGAATTACTTCCCTATCTCCAGGAAGAGATGAAACGCAAACACGTTACACTTAAACTCCTGTGGGAGGAGTATGTGGAGGAGCAACCCAATGACCACTACAGCCTTACCCAGTTCCGCTTTCACTACAGCCAGAACACCGAGGCGAAGAAGGAATCTCCATCAACGATCCTTGCGGATATGCGCACTGGAGGAGAAAAACTCTTCCTCGACTTCACCGGTGACACGATGGACTATATCGACATTGAGACCGGTGAGATAGTAAAGTGTCAGGCGTTTGTAGCAACGCTTCCTGCAAGCGACTACGGCTACCTGCTCTTCGTTCGCTCACAGCGTACGGAAGACTTTGTATATGCCATCACTCAATGCTTCAAACACCTTGGAGGGGTTCCGAAAATGCTCGTACCGGACAACCTGAAAGCCGCTGTCGTAAAGACCGACAGGTATGAGCCGTCTCTCAACAGAGTGCTTGAAGATATGGGCAACCACTATGGTACTGTCGTAGTGCCGGCTCGTCCGGTACATCCAAAGGATAAGTCCAACGTGGAGGGAAATGTGCGGCTGGTCTACATACGTGTCTTCGCAGAGCTTCGCAACGAAACCTTCTACTCCATAGATGAGCTGAATGACGCAGCCACTGCCAAGATGCAAAAGCATAACCAGAAGCGTATGCAGAAGAATCCGTATACTCGGGAGGAACGATTCCTTGCCATAGACAAGCCCAATCTTAAGCCACTACCCCAAAGTGACTTTGAAATCATCTCGTACACAGATCTCAAGGTATCCTCAAACTGTTGCGTCTACCTCGGACGTGACCAGCATTACTATACTGTGCCCTACCGGCATATATCAAAGACAGCCCATGTGGCTTATTCACGCACCCTTGTGAAGATCTATGTGGAAGGAGAGCTCGTTGCCACCCACGTAAGAGACTACAGCAAAGGCAGGTACACCATCGTGGAAGAGCATCTTGCAAGCAAGTCAAGCGAGTACAGAGGTCTGTGTGCAGGCAAGTATATAGAGCGTGCGGAGAAGACCACAAAAGAACTCGGAGATGTGGTGCGCCATATCTTTTACAACTCCAATATGCCGGCGGAGATGCACTACAAGACATGTGATGGACTGTTTAATCTGCAGAGGAGTACAGATCCTGTCGTCTTCCGCACTGCATGCGAGACGGCATTCAAGTACGACTGCTGCAACTACAGATTTATACGTTCTCTGGTGGAAAGCAAGTGTGCAGGAGTGCCACAACAGGCAACTCTCCTTGCTCCATCCGAGCATGTCAACATACGGGGTCGTGACCAGTTTAGATAACAGAGACAATCAGATATATTTATTTACTCACCCAAAAAAACAATTACAATGGACGAAATCTCAAACGCCCTCAAAAGTCTGAAAATGCCCGGAATGGCGCACTGTTGGACGACAATGCAGGAGACGCGTCAGTATGACTCGCTCTCTCTTAAGGATGGCCTGCAACTACTGATACAGGCCGAGTTGGATAACCGCATGACGAGCCGCAACTCACGAATGGTGAAGAATGCCCGCTTCCGCTACCAGGCCTACATCGGCGAGGTTATCTACGACAGCAAGCGTGGAGTGGACAAGCAGAAGGTACTTAATCTTGCTACATGCGACTATGTGCGCAAAGGTGTGTCGGTACTCATAACGGGAGCTGCCGGTACCGGTAAGAGTTGGCTTGGTACCGCACTCGGCCATCAGGCCTGCATGAACGGACTCAAGGTGGCATACTACAATGTATACCGACTCTTCGAGGAGATTGCCCTCGCACGCATCTCAAGCACTCTGCATCGTTTCTTCGCTAAACTGGTACAGACGGACTTGCTCATCCTTGATGACTTTGGAATGAAGGTGCTTGATGGTCAGCAACTGCTCGACTTTATGGAAATCATTGAGGACAGACATGGACAGAAAGCAACCATCATGATCTCTCAGTTGCCCGTCTCTGACTGGTATGATGTAATGAAGGGAAACACAACAGCGGCAGATGCTATCCTCGACCGTTTGGTGCACACAAGCATCCGCTTCGAACTCGAAGGAGCCTCTCTTCGTCAAAAAATAACATCAAAAAGTACAGAAATCAGAGATAAAGATTAAGTTTGTAACGCCATTAGGCGAAAGAGTCAGAAAAGTGAACGGATATCCCCGTTTTGGGTGGGTGGATATCCTCCGTTTTCAGCAACTATTGGATACAGACCTCTTTCCCGTTTCACTGCAGCCAAAATTCCGTTTCGCTCGAGCCAAAACTCCGCTTCACTCCAGTGAAACGGAAAAAGTGTCCAAATGAAAATGGGAAAGGATATAAACAGAAAAAAGCCCATAACAGATCATGCTATGGGCTTTATCAAAGAACCTCTTATGTTCTGTCTATCGATTACCAGAAATAGTGGTAGAATGCAGCACACAGGACTACTACACCAAGACTGGCGATAACATCCCATTTGTTCCAACTCTTCCAGATCTGCGCTTTGTAATCAGCAGTGAAAGTAATGGCATCGATCTGTTTAGCGGTTGGCTTTTCAGTGAAAAACGATACCACAACCATCATCAAAATGATGAAGACAAGCAACCAGATCTCAAAGATAAGCCAGTTGGTATGCCAAAACCATTGTGTTGAGTCCCATAACCAGCCGGTCATTTCGTTTTTACCAGTATTTGTAAAGATGTTGGTCAACAAACGTATCATACCAATAACAAAACCTCCGATCAAACCAACTTCACCTGCCTTGGGTGTAATCCTTTTAGAGAAAATACCCATCACAAATACGGCCACCATAGCCGGAGCAAGCAAAGATTGAATGCCCTGCAGATAAGAGTAAAGACTACCTAAACTCATCATAACAGGTATCCATCCCATACCGAGCAGCACAACAACAACCGTTGCAATACGACCTATCAAAACATATTTAGCTTCGCTTTGGCCTTTAAACATTGGCTTATAAAAATCCTCAGTAAAGAGCGTAGCACAGGAATTGAAGAATGCCGCCAAAGAAGCAACCAATGCAGATATAAAACCAATGGTAACAATACCTTTTACACCGGCGGGCAATACAAACTTAACCATCGAACCAAAAGCGGTATCTGGATTACTTAATGTAAAGCCGCTATCCGGACGTGCAGCCAATGCGGCAGCGATCATACCCGGTATCAAAAACATAAATACAGGCAATATTTTGAAATAACCTGCTGCAATAGTACCTCTGCGCGCACGCTTCATCACGACATCATTCGCTTCACCTTTTGATTGTCCGAGTACACGTTGTACAATGTGTTGGTCGGTAGCCCAATACCAAAAGCCGATAATTGTCGCTCCTAGAAATACCCAAAAACCGGGATATTCGTCATACAACGGGTCACCTGTTTCTAAGTGAAACATGTGGTTGGTACCGTATGCAACACCGTCTGCTCCAACATTCAATGTTCTTGCATAATCCATCATAGCTGTCCAGCCCGCACCGATGTTACCACCTCCCAGTGCTGACAATCCTAAGAAAAGCACAAGGAATGAACCAATGATAAGTATAGGTGTCTGAATTGCCGAGAGTGTCATCACTCCCTTCATACCACCAAATACAGTGAAGATACCAGTTAACACGATCAAACCGATTGCACCGTACCAGAAAGGCAGACCAAGAAGGCTCTCCAGGAAGATACCGCCGGTAAACGCTGTTACACTCACTTTGGTTAGCACATAGGCTATAAGTGTTATAATAGAAAGCCACGAACCCGTACGAGGTGTGTAGCGATTTTTAAGGAAATCAGGCATCGTGATGATTTTCCCTAATTTATTATTCATCAATTGATAGAAGGGCACGAATAGCCAGCCCAAGATGAGTATCATCCAGCCTTGCATCTCCCAATGTGCCATACCTACACCTGCTTTCGCACCTGTACCGGCAAGTCCGACAAGGTGTTCCGAACCAATGTTTGCAGCAAAGATTGCCGCACCAATGATATACCATGGCTCGCCTTTACCAAACAGATAGTCATCGCTGCTAGCACCTTGCAGAGTGCGATTGTGTTTTCGAACCGAGTTCCATACGGCCCACGTTACAGCTAGAATCCCGACTGCGATAACCACCCAGTCAAGCCAAATAAACTCTTGTGAATTCCAATTCATACTTATTTAATTATTTGATTATTGTCTATTTATCAGAAGGAGCACTTTTGGATCATCTGTCCTAAAAGCCGGATATCGTGTGTTTTTGAAAAACCTCCATGGCTTTTGCAAACAGGATCTCAAAAAGAATTTGTTTAATGAGATGAAATCGGTTTCCCTTTACAGGAAAACCGATTCCCTCATGCTAGCTTATATTGCGTTAGAGTAAACCTGTCGATTGACCTAACACGACATATTTATCGTATATTTCCTGGTATACTTTTGCATTCTCCTTATTGGGAGTATACTCTTTTGCAAATCCGGAGTTCATCGCATCCTGTGCATCTTCAACCTTTTTGTAAACGCCTGCTGCTGTTGCTGCAAACATTGCTGCACCCAATGCACATGCCTGATCTGTCTTGCAAACTTTAATCGGCATATTCAATACATCGCTTAATGTTTGCATTACAAACGGAGACTTCAGAGCGATACCACCAATACCAATCACAGTATCAATACGCACGCCTTCATTGCGAAAACGATCTACAATGGCTTTTGAACCAAAAGCTGTAGCCTCAACCAATGCTCTGAAAATACGTGGAGCTGAACTTCCCAGCGTCAAACCGGCAATAGATCCTTTCAACATCTGATTGGCATCCGGAGTACGGCGACCATTCATCCAGTCGGTTGCTATGATTGTACTCTCGCTTACCGGAATCTTTTCTGCTTCCACAGACAAAGCCGGAATGATTTGATCAGTAGTCTCAGCGATCAATTTGGCTTTAGTTGCCTCATCGATCAAAGATGTTTTAGACAGAATATTCTTTAAAGGGAACTCCAACACATGTTTGAACCATGCGTAAATGTCGCCGAAACCTGATTGTCCGGCTTCAAGTCCGACCATACCCGGAATAACAGATCCATCTACTTGTCCGCAAATACCCTTGATCAGATTATCGCCAATCTCTTCATAACTGGCAACCATAATGTCGCAAGTAGAAGTTCCGATAACGCGCACAAATGAATGAGGAGAAACTGCTGCTCCGACAGCACCCATGTGACAGTCAAAAGCTCCACCTGCAACCACAACTTTAGTAGATAGTCCCAGACGATCAGCCCATTCTTTACTCAACGTGCCAACAGGTTTGTCTGCTGTCTCGGTCTTTTCAAAAAGACGATCGCGGTAACCAGCCAAAAGAGGATCCAGTGTTGTGAGAAACTTCTCACTTGGAAGTCCGCCCCATTTTTCATGCCACATCGCTTTATGCCCACAAGCACAACGGCTACGCACCACATCAGATGATTTAGTGACACCCGTAATCAATGCAGGAAGCCACTCACAATACTCAATAATAGAGTATGCTTGCTCGCGAACTGCCTTATCCTGACGAAGCACATGGAGTGCTTTTGCCCAAAACCATTCTGAAGAATAGATACCACCTTCGTATGCTGTATAGTCTATCTCCCATTTCGCACAAAGGTCGTTCACTTCAGCAGCTTCTTTGATAGCTGTGTGATCTTTCCAGAGCACAAACATAGCATTTGGATTCTCAGCAAACTCCGGAAGCATAGCGAGCGGAGTTCCGGTTTCATCCGTAAATGCCGGAGTACTTCCTGTTGTATCAAAAGCGATACCAACAACATTTTCAGCAGTTCCCGCAGGGCATTGAGCCAATGCATCCTTGACAGTTGCTTCCAACACATCAATATAATCCTGAGGATGCTGACGATATTGATTAATAACCGGATCGCAATATTTTCCCTCCGTCCAGCGTGGGTAATATTTGACAGAAGACGCCAGGACACTACCTGTATTCGCATTTACAATCAATGCGCGGGCAGAATCACTACCGTAATCTAAACCTATTACAATTTGATCTTTCATAAATTATTGAAGAGCTTTATTCAACAAATAATAAACATCGTTCATGCGAAGTTCTTTCTTGAAATTGCTGATTGTTGTATCGTTATCAATAACGATCATTTCAATACCGGCAATCTCAGCATAGTCTTCAAGATACTCCTGCGTCAAAGCAAAAGAGAAGCTTGTATGATGTGTACCTCCAGCCAAAATCCATGCACCGGCACCAACTTCTAAGTTTGGTTGTGGAATCCACAACGCCGAAGCAACAGGCAACTTAGGCAGTGCTTTCGACTTGATACAATCAACCTGATTAACGATCAGACGAAAACGACTACCCATATCTATTACTGTAGCGGCAACTCCTGTACCTTCATGAGTAGTAAACACCAAACGAGCAGGGTCATTCTTACCTCCGATACCGAGAGGATGAACTTCTAAGCGCGGCTTACTTTCTGCAATCAGAGGACAAACCTCAAGCATATGAGCCTGTAGAATAGAACTTGATGCTCCATCAAAGTTCAGCGTGTAGTCTTCAAGGAAAGAGCTACCACCTTCCAGTCCCTGACCCATATACCACATAGTACGACACAAAGCAGCTGTTTTCCAGTCTCCCTCTGCTCCAAATCCATAGCCTTCGGCCATCAGTCTCTGAGAAGCAAGTCCGGGTAGCTGATCCATACCACTTAGTTCATCAAAACTGGTAGTAAATGCTTTTGCTCCTTTTGATTCCAGGAATCTTCTCATAGCAATCTCTTCACGTGCAGCCAGAATCACTTGTTTGCGATCTTTTCCACCTTCTTTTACATTATCAGCAAGGATATATTCCTTTTCATATGTCTTGAGCATTGCGGTAACATCTGCTTCTGACACCTGATCCATCACAGCCACAAGGTCGGCAATCGGATATTCATCAACATGATAACCGAGACGCATTTCTGCCTCCACTTTATCACCGTCTGTTACAGCCACATTATTCATATTATCGCCGAAACGGATGATTCTCATACTTTGAGCATCTGCCCAAGCAGCAGAAACACGCATCCATACAGCAATCTTAGCCAGCGTCTGCTCATCTTGCCAGAAGCCTACTACCACCTTGCGTGGTCTACGCATACGGGCATTGATAAAACCAAATTCACGATCGCCGTGAGCACTCTGATTCAGGTTCATGAAATCCATGTCCATTGTCTCCCAAGGAATTTCCTTGTTAAATTGAGTATGAAGATGAAGCAACGGTTTTTTGAGTTCCTGAAGACCATGGATCCACATCTTTGCTGGTGAGAAAGTGTGCATCCAGGTAATAATACCCACACATTTTTCGTCATTGTTTGCAGCTTTGAATGCAGCACTAACTTCAGATGAAGAATTAGCCGTTCCCTTATATACGACCTTAAAAGGAAGTTTTCCTGAGTCATTAAGACCTTTTACCATTGCATTGGAGTGAGCATCGACAGCTACAACTGCATCTCCTCCGTACAAGAGCTGAGCTCCTGTAACAAACCATACTTCTAAATTTTCAAATGCCATAGTCTTTTATTTTTAAATAGTTATAATCTCGAAATTTATTTCTGCCCGTAATATGCTCCGGGACCATGTTTGCGATTAAAATGCTTCTCAACAAGTAGAGGGTTCATTGTCAGCGACGGATTCACAGAGTAAGCAACAAATGCCATCTTAGCAACCTGTTCCATTACTACTGCATTGTGTACAGCGTCTTCTGCATTCTTTCCCCATGAAAAAGGACCGTGATTCTTCACCAAAACACCGGGAGTGTGAACCGGATTTATCCCTTCAAAACGTTTTACAATCACATTACCGGTTTCCAGTTCATATGCACCGTACACCTCATCAGCAGTCATATCTGATGTACAGGGTATTGAATCGTGAAAATAATCAGCATGCGTTGTACCAATATTTGGAAGATCAATTCCGGCTTGAGACCATGCAGTTGCATAGGTTGAGTGGGTATGAACTACACCTCCAATAGCAGGAAATGCTTTGTAAAGCACCAAATGAGTCGGAGTATCTGAAGATGGTCTCAGGTTTCCTTCAACCACATTACCATCCAGGTCAACAACCACCATATCATCAGCCTTCATTGTTTCATATGAAACGCCGCTCGGTTTGATTACCACCAACCCTTTCGTACGGTCTATTGCTGACACATTCCCCCACGTAAAAATGACAAGTCCGTGATGAACAAGATCAAGATTGCTTTGAAATACTTTTTTCTTTAATTCTTCGAGCATATTCCTTTATCTTAAATTGTAAAATCGTATCCTTTACTGATTAACTCTTTATACTTTTCTTCATTAAAACGATACAAAAAAGCACCTCTTTTTGAAGAGAGCTTATCCTTTTCGTTCAACTTTTCAAGCACATTCATACTCAATACTTTTTTCCGGAAATTACGTTTATCCAGCACCTCTCCATAAATGGCTTCATACAAAGTCTGGAACTGAGGTAAAGTAAACTTTTCAGGGAGCAGATTAAAACCGACCGGTTCTACAGCAGCTCTTTTGCATAGAGCCTGTCGGGCAGATTGCACCATTTCAGAATGATCAAAAACCAAGTCCGGCATTTCGTTTGCTTTGACCCAAATCGCATTGTACTTACCAAGAAGAGAAGTATCATAGTCATTGATGTTGATCAAGGCATAATACGCCACAGAAACTACGCGCTCACCAGAATCACGATTTACATCACCAAAGGTATGAACCTGCTCCATGTAAAGGTTCTCCAAACCTGTAAGTTCGTTCAGAACCCGAATAGCAGCATCATTCAAACTCTCGTTCTCTTTTAGAAACCCGCCCGGTAAGGATAACTTTCCCTTTTCCGGTTCAAAGCTTCTATGTAACAGCAATAAATTCAGCTCGCCCTCGTGAAATCCAAAGATTATACAGTCTACCGCCAATAAGAACTTATGCTTTTCACTATAAAATGAAGTCATATTTATATATCAATTATTAAATCTATTTCACAAGATACAATTGAAATAGCTGCCATACGAGTTAATTGTCATATCAAACGTATCTCAACTATTTCAATGTATTGTTTGTTATTTGAAGAAACTGCTGTCTACACTGAAATCCTCAAAGAGAGGCCAGCCTATTTATTTCTCAACTGAGAACTTGTAAATAGTATGGCTTGTATATTCCTTGCCAGGCTCTAAAACTGCAGAAGGCCATTGCGGTTTATTAGGCGTGTCTGGGAATTTTTGAGTTTCCAGGCAAACTGCAGAGCGCAGATTATATACGATTCCTTTCTTTCCGGTAACGGTTCCGTCCAGGAAATTACCAGTATACACCTGGAGACCAGGTTCGTCAGTATACACTTCCAATGTTATTCCGGATACCGGAGAAGTCAGACGAGCTGCAACTTCTTTATCGTTTCCTTTTGTATTAAGCACCCAGTTATGATCATATCCACGACCATATTTCAACTGAATAAAATCTGTTTTATCGATATCGTGAGAAATAACTTTCGGTGTGGTAAAGTCCATTGGAGTACCAGCCACAGGAAGAATCTCACCTGTAGTCATAAAAGAACTGTCAACCGGAGTATATTCATTTGCATTAAGATATAGTATATTATCCACTGCTGTCAGTGAAGGATCTCCACTCAGATTGAAATAGGAGTGATTTGTCATGTTGATCACTGTTTTTTTATCTGTTGTAGCACTATACCTAATATCAATTGCATTGTCATCTGTTAACGTAAATGCAACCTGTGCTGATACAGTACCAGGGAAATTAGCATCACCATCAGGTGAAACGATAGATAATACAACGCTTTTATTGTCAATATACTGAACAGAATCAAACACTTGCTCAGACCATCCTGTTGGTCCTCCGTGCAAACAATGACCATAATTATTTTTAGGCAATTGATAAGTAACGCTATCCACAGTAATTATACCATTACCAATACGATTTGCATAACGACCGATCGTAGCACCAAAATTATTGGGTATTGTCTCATAATCTTTCACGCTATCAAAACCAAGAACTACATCCTTCATAGCTCCTGTTTTATCTGGAACCATTACAGAAACAATACGAGCACCTAAATTAGAGATACAGACCTCCATGCCATTACTGTTTTTCAAAACAAAGAACTTGCCTTCTTTTCCTTTTACATCTTGTGTAAATTTATTTACAGACAGACCAGAAAGAGTTACTAATTCTTTCTCACTCCCTCCTTTACATGAGGTAAAACCAATCAGCACCAATGCTGAAATGACAAATAAAAACGATCTTTTCATGTGATAAATATTTATTGATTTAAGAAACTCTTAATTCGCGTGTAAAAGTAACACTTAAGTTCTTGCGATATTACAAATGAATATATGTTTGATAACATAAAAAGAGAAAATACCGAAACAATAGTGAACTTTTAAAACAAAGAGAAACAAAAAAAGACGCCTCATACGAAGCGTCTTTCTATGATAATAAAACCGGTTTTTAAGAAATACGGCGAGAACCATCGCTGATTACTACATCATATACCTTAGGTTGTTTTCCAAATTTAGCGGTAAATGAAGAAACAGCATCTGCAACGAAAGAACCATAGAGTTCTTCTTTAACGAGGTTAATAGTACATCCTCCAAAGCCTCCACCCATAACACGTGAGCCTGTTACGCCGTTCTTCTTAGCAATATCATTTAAGAAGTCTAATTCTTCACAGCTTACTTCATACAATTTACTCATACCATAATGAGTTTCGTACATTTTCTGTCCAACTGTGGCATAATCTCCAACTTTTAATGCTTCACAAACATCAAGTACTCGCTGGATCTCTTCAATAACATATTCAGCACGCATATAGTCTTCTGCAGAAATCAGATCTTTTACTTCTTTCAACATTGGCATTGTTGCATCACGGAGAAACTTAACTTCGGGATGAGTCTTAGAAATTGCAGCAACAGCAGTTTCACAGCTATGACGACGTTTGTTATACGCAGAAGAAGCTAACTCATGTTTAACGACAGAGTCAATCAACACAAGTTTGTATCCGATTGGATTGAATGGGAAATACTCATATTCCAATGAACGGCAATCTAAGCGAATCAACGAACCTGCACGTCCAAAGACTGAAGCAAACTGATCCATAATACCACAGTTTACACCCACGTAATTATGTTCTGTTGCCTGTCCAATTTTTGCCAACTCGAACTTATCGATACCTAAATTGAAAATATCATTCAACGCAAAAGCAAAAGTACTTTCTAATGCAGCAGAAGATGACATTCCGGCTCCAAGAGGAACATCTCCCGCAAAAGCAGCATCAAAACATCTGGGAGCTTTTCCTCGTTTAATAATCTCACGACATACTCCAAATATATATCTTGCCCAATTTTGTGTAGGAATATCTTGTTCTTCCAGTCCAAATTCTGCATACTCGTTCAGGTCTATAGAAAATACGCGAACTTTTTCCAATCCATTTGGTTTAATTTCGGCTATAATACCTTTATCTACTGCTCCGGGAAATACAAACCCACCATTATAATCAGTGTGTTCTCCAATCAGGTTAATACGACCGGGAGAAGCATACACAAAACCTTCTTCACTGAAGTGTTCCTGAAATTTCAATCTTACATTCTGTTCCATACTGTTATTTTAATATTTCAAATTATTTCAATCTAATCTGTGAACCTTTTACGGTAAACCACATTATATAAGCATAATATATAAACAAGCAACAAAATACAACAGTAAGACCTGCTGTTTTCTCAATTTGTCCCATAATTGGCATCAACAATGCTGCACCAATAACACCGGTATTAATAATTCCGGAAGCGGCTTTTGTATGAGGTCCAAGTTCTTCCAAACCTAAATTAAAGATACACGGCCACATAATAGAGTGGAACAAACCGGTTAAGATAAGTAACCAAACGGCAATAGCACCTGTTGTCAACAAGGAAAGAGCAACGCAGAGAGCGCTTATGGCTAATGCTGCCAACAACACCTTCTTTGAGTCATACTTACCAAGTACAAACGATCCGCAAGCACGACCAACAAGCATTCCAAACCAATAAAGCACAAGAATGGATGTTGCTTCATTCATATTCATTCCTAAGAATGTGAAGAAATCGGAGATGAATCCGGGAATCAAAATCGCAGAGGTAAGTCCAAGACCTTCCATACGCTGAGGCAGAAAACTTGGAATACCAATCTCAACACCCATATAACAGAATATACCTAAAGCTCCTAAAAATATGTGAGGATATTTAAAGATACTCTTGTGGAACTGTTGTGCCTTACCATCGCTGGACACCTGCTCTTCTTCTTTGATTGAAGGCAATTTAAGCATCAGCAGAATACCACCCAATAAGAGCGTAAACAAGCCTAAAAAGATAAACGGATTTTGAATACCTAAAGCATCGTCAACTGTAGGAGGCAAACCTGCACTTTTATTATTGGAAACGATAAGGATAGAAACAAACATCGGAGCCAGGGTTGTAGCCAATGAATTGAGTGACTGGTTTAAAGTCATACGGCTTGCCGATGTTTCTACTGTACCCAGGGCTTTCACATATGGATTCATCACTAATTGCAGGAAAACAATACCTATCGCAACCACAAACATACATGAAAGAAATGCCCAGTATATCTTATCTGTTCCCTTAAAAATACCAATTGCAAAATAATTCAGAATAAAGCCGAAGGCTATTACAAAAAGCCCCAATACCAGCGTACGTTTGTAACCGAGCTTATTCATAAGAATAGCTAATGGAATAGACAAGACATAAGCTCCGTAAAATGCAGTATTTACTAATTGACCTTGCATTTGGTCAAGTTCAAATGCCCATTTACAGAAGTTAATCATGGAGTTGTTCATAGTGGTAATGAATCCCAACAGGAAACTTACAATGAACATCACCGAAAGAGCGAATGAATAATTTTGCTGTTTTTGTGCCATGGCAATAAAAATTTAATTGTATGAAAACTATTTATAAATCGATTAATACAAACCTTCTTAAGGATCTTCATTTCACTCGAGGATGTCTTAAAAAGCGCCCAAAGTAAAGAAAAATAGTTTAGTCTTACAAGTAAGTACCCAAATTAATTCAATTTCTCCGGAAAAATGCATTATTTACAACATGGGGGAAAGAAGCATACTATCAACAAGCTGTTATTTATTTGCAAAAACAGAACTGTTTTTATGTTCAATCGAAAGAGGCTTTGTATCTTTATGCCCGACATCAAAAAAATTTCTTTTATGCAGGATTTCATTCATCTCCATGTCCATTCACAATATTCTTTACTTGACGGGCAAGCCAGCATCCAGGCTTTAGTTGACAAAGCTATTAATAATAACATGAAAGGTATCGCTCTTACCGATCATGGCAATATGTTCGGGATCAAAGAATTTTTCAACTATGTGAAGAAAAAAAACTACGATAAGAACAGCGAAATTAAAAAAATTAAAAAACAGATTGCATCCATACAATCACAAGAGATTGTCACGGACGAAAACAAATCCGAATTAGAGAATTGCATTGATACACTTAAGAAATTAGAAGAGAATCTTTTCAAACCTATTCTGGGTTGTGAGATGTATGTGGCACGGAAACGGCTCAATGATAAAAACGGGAAAGAAGACCAAAGTGGTTACCATTTGATTGTTTTAGCAAAAAACGAAACAGGATATCACAATCTGATCAAGCTCGTCTCAAAATCGTGGACTGAAGGTTTTTATTACAGACCAAGGACTGACAGAGAAGAACTTCTAAAATATCATGAAGGACTGATAATTTCAACAGCCTGCTTAGCAGGAGAAGTTCCCCGAAAAATATATGCTGAAAAGATTGAGGAAGCTGAAGAGGCCATTCTCTGGTACAAAAATCTCTTTGGAGAGGACTTTTATCTGGAGTTACAACGGCATAAGGCAACGGTAGCACGGGCTAACTATGAAGCTTATCCCATGCAGCAGAAGGTGAATGAGCAATTGATAAAACTGGCTCAAAAACATCAGGTAAAACTTATTTGTACAAATGATGTACACTTCGTTAATGAAGAAAATGCGGAAGCTCATGACCACCTGATCTGTTTAAGTACAGGAAAAGATCTGGACGATCCCAACCGGATGCTTTATTCTAAACAGGAATGGATGAAAACAAAAGAAGAGATGAATGCCATCTTCTCTGATGTTCCTGACGCTCTCTCCAATACATTGGAGGTACTTGACAAGGTGGAATTCTACTCTATCGACAATGATCCAATCCTTCCAAACTTCCCAAAACCAGAAGGCTTTCATGACGACAATGAATACCTCAGATATCTTACCTACAAAGGAGCGGAAAAACGATGGGGAGAGATGAACGATGAACAAAAGGAACGAGTAGACTTTGAACTTGAAACGATCAAGAACATGGGATTCCCCGGCTACTTTCTTATCGTTCAAGACTTTATTGCAGCAGCACGAAATATGAATGTCTCGGTTGGTCCCGGACGTGGTTCTGCAGCCGGCTCTGCTGTTGCTTATTGTTTAGGTATAACGCAAATAGATCCGATTAAATTCGATTTACTATTCGAGCGTTTCTTAAATCCGGATCGTATTTCTCTTCCTGATATAGATATTGACTTTGATGATGACGGGCGTGGTGATGTACTACATTGGGTGACAGAAAAATATGGTACGGAAAAAGTGGCTCATATCATTACATATGGTACAATGGCTACAAAAATGGCCATAAAGGATGTGGCGCGGGTAGAAAAGTTATCCTTAGCCGAATCAGACCGCCTCACAAAGTTGATTCCTGATCGTTTGCCTGAGATTGATGGGAAAGCTCAAAAGATAAATCTCAAGAATTGTATCAAGAATGTTCAGGAACTTCAGGAAGCTTGTACCAATTCGGATGATAAGATTCGAAACACGATGAAATATGCACAAATGCTGGAAGGCAACGTGCGAAACACCGGTGTGCATGCCTGCGGAACAATTATCTGTCGTGATGACATCACAGATTGGGTACCGGTGAGTACCGCCGATGACAAGCTTACCGGAGAGAAAATGCTTGTTACTCAGTACGAAGGATCTGTCATTGAAGAAACCGGACTGATTAAAATGGACTTTCTAGGATTGAAAACATTATCAATTATAAAAGAAGCTATTGAGAATATCAAACAACGTCATTCCATAACATTAGATATAGAAAATATTGATTTTAATGATCCTGCGACCTATAAATTATACTGCGAAGGACGAACAATAGGTACTTTTCAGTTTGAATCGGCGGGAATGCAGAAATACCTGAAAGAACTTCAACCTTCCACCTTTGAAGACCTGATTGCAATGAATGCACTATATCGTCCGGGTCCAATGTCATACATACCTCAGTTTATTAACCGTAAACATGGAATAGAGAAGATAGAATATGATATTCCAATTATGGAAAAGTATCTGAAGGATACATATGGTATTACTGTCTATCAGGAACAGGTGATGCTCCTATCCCGTTTGCTGGCAAATTTTACCCGAGGCGAATCAGACAGTCTCCGAAAGGCTATGGGAAAAAAGCTGAGAGACAAGCTGGATCACATGAAACCACAGTTTATCGAAGGTGGTAAGAAAAACGGTTACGATCCCAAAGTATTAGAAAAAATTTGGGGAGACTGGGAGAAGTTTGCTTCTTATGCATTCAACAAATCGCATGCAACATGTTATTCCTGGGTCGCTTTCCAAACGGCCTATCTGAAAGCAAACTATCCGTCGGAGTATATGGCAGCTGTATTGAGCCGGAATATTTCAGATATTACAGACATTTCCAGATTTATGGATGAATGTAAGTCGATGGGGATCCAGGTGTTAGGCCCTGATGTAAATGAGAGTAATAAGAAGTTTACGGTCAATACCGCAGGAAACATTCGCTTTGGACTTTGCGCTATCAAGGGAGTTGGGGAGAATGCTGTTCAGAATATATTGGAAGAGCGCCAGGCCAATGGGCCCTTTACCGGGATATTTAATTTCATCCAACGGGTGAATCTTTCCGCCTGCAACAAAAAAAATGTTGAATGTCTCGCATTAGCTGGTGCATTTGACAATTTTCCAGAACTCACACGGGAGCAATATTTTGCATTAAACAGCAAAGGGGAGCTGTTTCTGGAGAGTTTACTCCGATATGGCAACAAATATCAGCAGGATCACTCTTTTTCCCAGAATTCTTTGTTTGGTGATGACAGTGGCATTGAAATAGCGACCCCGGAGATTCCATCAACAGAACGTTGGCCAGACATAGAACGACTAAACAAAGAGAAAGAGTTGGTTGGTATCTATCTTTCCGCGCATCCTTTGGATCAGTATTACATGATTCTGAATTACTACTGCAACACTACACTCAAGATGTTTGCAGAAGACAAAGAGAGTCTGAAAGATGTCGATATACGTATGGGAGGACTTGTGGAGAACTTCAGAGAAGGATTAACCAAAAGCGGCAAACCGTATGGTATAGCTAAAATTGAAGATTATTCGGGAAGTTCAGAAGTTGCACTCTTTGGAAAAAACTATATTGACTTCGGTAATTTTATGAAGAAGGGGCTCTTCTTGCTTATTGAGGGTAAAATGCAGCCACATCGCTTCAAGGAAAACGAGCTGGACTTTGTAATTACTTCTGTGAAGGAACTGGATAGTATCAAAGAGCGTATCATTGATCGCCTGACTATCTCTATGCCATCTGAGGCGATTGATGAAGTGTTTATTAACGAGTTGGATGTTCTTACTGATAATCAGAAAGGAGAGACGAAGGTCTACTTTAATCTTGTGGATGAGGAAACGGGATACAGAGTCCAATTAAGATCGGAAGCACTAAAAATAAACGTAAACAGAGAACTGATTGATTATCTGAACAGAAATGAAAATATTGCTTTTCAAATCAATTAGACCGCTAATAAAAAAAATCATTGTATCTTTGGAAGCTGAATCATTTACTAATGCTAAATAAAGGAATTAAAAAATGGCTTTACAAATTACTGATGACAGTTTTAAGGAATTGCTTGCTTCAGGCAAACCTTTTGCAGTTGACTTTTGGGCAGAGTGGTGCGGTCCTTGCCGTACATTAGGTCCCATTATTGAAGAACTTGCCAAACAATATGAAGGTAAGATTACAGTCGGAAAGATGGATGTTGACGCAAATCCGGATACCTGTTCGGATTATGGCATCATGAGCATTCCAACAGTCCTTTTCTTTAAAGACGGGCAACTCGTTGACAAGAATGTAGGATTAACCTCAAAAACTGCTTTAGAAGGAAAACTCGAAAAGCTTTTAGCTTAAAAGCAAGAGAAACGGATCGGTTTGCATAAGACCGACCCGTTTTTTTAAAATGATATTTACTGAATAATTCCGACAGCGTGCACAATCAAAATTATGAATTAGTAGCTAAGACATTCCAGGGGCTGGAACAAGTATTAGCAAAAGAGTTAACCTCATTAGGAGCAGAGGTAACCGAGATTGGCCGGAGAATGGTCTCATTTAACGGCGATCTGGAAATCATGTACAAAGCCAATCTTCACTGTCGAACCGCACTTCGCATCTTAAAACCAATTTACAAATTCAAGGCAGAAAGTGCTGATGAAGTGTATGAAGCTGTCAGAAAGATTCAATGGGAGCGTTACATGGATGTAAAGAAAACTTTTGCGGTGGATCCTGTAATTTACTCCGAGAAGTTTAAACATTCAAAGTTTGTTGCGTACAAAACCAAAGATGCGATCGCAGACTATTTTAATGATAAATATGGTGAACGTCCTTCTGTAAGAGTCATCAAGCCTGATGTATATATCAACATTCATATCTCACACAACCAATGCACGGTTTCTTTGGACAGTTCAGGAGAGTCACTTCACAAAAGAGGTTATCGCGTAGAACAGACGGAGGCTCCTTTGAACGAGGTATTGGCTGCCGGCATGTTACTTCTTGCCGGATGGGACGGACAATGCAATTTGATCGACCCGATGTGCGGCTCGGGCACTCTATTGATTGAGGCAGCGATGATTGCGCTGAACATACCGCCGGGAATATACCGGAAAGAATTTGCCTTTGAGAAGTGGCCTGATTTTGACGAGGAACTGTTTGAAAAGGTATTCAATGATGAAAGCGATGAAAGGAAATTTGAATATAAGATCTACGGGTCGGATATCTCTCCTATTGCCTGCGAAATAGCGATGAAAAACATTTCAAGCGCCGGAGTCAAGAAATACATCGAACTGACAACAAAACCTTTCCAGCAATATACTGAAGCCCCGAAGAATGGAATGCTGATCACCAATCCTCCCTATGGTGAAAGAATCACAACCCGGGATCTGCTCGGATTATACGAGATGATTGGCGAACGATTGAAACATGTATTTACCGGTTACGACGCCTGGATCATAAGCTACCAGGAAGAGTGTTTTGAAAAGATTGGGCTCAAACCAAGTAGAAAAATTCCTCTGATGAATGGAGCCTTGGAATGTGAGTTCCGAAAATATCAAATCTTTGGTGGAAAATATAATTCCTACAAAAAGGAACTTATCGAAAAGAGAAATACTGACAAGTGATTACCCGTTTTATTAATTCTATGATGCGATCCTGCTATATCATTATTGTAATTCTTCAATTGTGTACTATGAGCATATCGGCACAAAAAAAAGCTTTCACCTTAGATGATGTAATGTCTGCCGGAAAGAATGCTGAAAATCTCCGTATGGAAAGCATTCTCCAGTTGGGTTGGTGGGGTGATCGCTGTGTGCAGGAAATTGGGAAATCAATTGTAACTACGGATGTGCGTAGCGGTGCAAACAAGCATCTCTTCTCCCTGGATGATATAAACCACATTCTCCTTTCTGCAAATAAGGATAGTCTGAAGGGGTTTCCTCAACTAAGGTTCCCCAATGGAGCAGAGACCGTCATTCAATTCCAGACAAATAAAAATTTCTTTCAACTGGATTGGATAAAGAAGAAGATCTTATGTCACATTCCGATGAATGATACATATAAGAATCGTTCCATTTCGCCTACTGCACAAAAATTAGCTTTCACGGAAGGGAAGAATGTCTTTATCATCGATGAAAAGGGGATTGTCACTCAGGTATCGCAGGAGAGTAATCCGGAAATAACTTGTGGCACAGCTGTTCATCGCAACGAGTTTGGCATCAACAAAGGAATCTTTTGGTCTCCCAAAGGAAACTATCTTGCATTTTACCGGATGGATGAAACCATGGTCGGCAATTACCCTATCGTAGATATCTCAGCCCGGGAAGCAGAAGTAAAGCCTGTTAAATATCCTATGGCCGGAATGGCCAGTCATCATGTGACTATTGGTATCTATGATGTAAACAAGAATAAACTGTCGTATCTGCAAACAGGCGAACCGTTGGATCGTTACTTTACCAATCTCTCCTGGACCCCAGACGAACAACAGTTATTTGTTGCCGAGCTGAACAGGGATCAAACGGACTGCTGTCTGAAAAGCTATGATATACATACCGGAAAAACTACAAAGGAACTACTATCCGAACATAGTGAGAAGTATGTTGAACCGGAAAACCCGGCTCTGTTCTTAAAGAATTGTCCGAAATTCATCTGGCAAAGTGTACGCGATGGTTTCAATCATCTATACCTTTATAATATGGATGGCACTTTGGATAAACAACTTACCTCTGGAGAATGGACTGTGATCGACATACTCGGAATGGATGAGAAAGAAAAAACCATCTATATAGTCTCAACAGAAAATAGTCCGGTGGATAAGACTATCTGGAAGGTGGATATCAAAAGCGGGAACAGAACCTTGTTGAGTGCCCCTGAAGGTATTCACAATGCTAAACTTAGCCCATCGGGCAAATATATTGCTGATACATATACTGCCATTCATACCCCACGAATCACGGAAGTGATTCAGACGAACACGCTGCAGAAAACAAAACTGCTGACATCCTCCGACCCATTTGCAGATTTCGATACGCCTGACATTACTTTAGGTACCCTCAAGTCTGCCGATGGAGAATATGATTTGTACTATCGCATGGTAAAACCTGTCAACTTCGATCCGAAGAAGAAATACCCCACTGTGGTATATGTATATGGTGGACCAAAGTCGCAAATGGTAAACAACAGTTGGTTGGCAAACTACCGCGGTTGGGAGCTTTACATGGCACAAAAGGGATATATCATCTTTTGCATGGACGGAAGAGGAACAAGTTATCGGGGAATAAAGTTTGAACAGGAAACACACAAGCACTTGGGCGTGTGCGAAGCGGAAGATCAGGTGGTAGGCGCCAGATATTTGCAAAGTCTGCCTTTTGTTGATGGCGAGCGACTAGGTGTTCACGGATGGAGCTTTGGCGGATTCATGACAATCAACTTACTTTTACGCTATCCTGATATATTTAAGGTTGGTGTTGCCGGCGGACCGGTCTGCGACTGGAAGTATTATGAGATTATGTACGGAGAGAGATACATGAGTACTCCGGAAAAGAATCCTGACGGATATATGAACAGCAGTCTGATAGAAAATGCAGGCAAGCTGAAAGGACGTTTATTAATTATCCACGATGATATGGACGACACTGTTGTGCTACAGCATAGCATCGGATTTCTGAAAGCCTGCGTGAAAGCAAATACATATCCTGACTATTTTATATATCCAGGACATCCTCACAATGTATCTGGTCCCGATCAAATACATTTACATGAAAAGATTACCCGTTATTTTGAAGACTTCTTAAAACAACAATGATATGAATATTCTATTAGTAGGCTCCGGTGGAAGAGAACATGCCATCGCTTGGAAAATAGCTCAAAGCAAGAAAGTAAATAATCTTTACATAGCCCCGGGAAATGCTGGTACGGCGCAGGTTGGCACCAATGTTCCTCTAAAGGTCACAGACTTTGCCGCAATCAAAGAATTTGTATTGAAGAGCGGGATAGATATGATTGTAGTCGGACCGGAAGTTCCCTTAGTAGAGGGTATTTACGATTACTTCAAGAATGATGAATCACTGAGCAAGATACCGGTAATTGGTCCGTCGAAAGCTGGCGCCGAACTGGAAGGAAGCAAGGACTTTGCCAAGGCTTTTATGATGCGGCACAACATACCGACTGCCCGCTACAAAAGTATCTCGAAGAATAACCTCTCTGAAGGAATCGCTTTTCTGGAAGAATTGGAGGCTCCATATGTTTTGAAAGCAGACGGACTGGCAGCAGGAAAAGGAGTTCTTATCCTTCAAGACCTGAACGAAGCGAAAGAAGAGTTGTCCAATATGCTGAATGGAATGTTTGGTGATGCCAGCAAGACAGTTGTCATCGAAGAATTCCTTTCAGGCATTGAATGTTCGGTTTTTGTGATGACTGATGGAAAGTCCTACAAAGTATTACCGGTTGCCAAAGATTATAAACGAATCGGAGTTGGCGACAGCGGTCTGAATACCGGTGGTATGGGATCTGTCTCTCCGGTTTCTTTTGCCGATGCTACCTTCATGCAAAAAGTGAATGAGCGGATTATCATCCCGACCATCAAGGGACTTGCTGCTGAGAAAATAGATTACAAGGGATTCATCTTCCTGGGTCTGATCAATGTCAAGGGAGAGCCTGTTGTGATCGAATACAATGTACGAATGGGAGATCCGGAAACCGAATCAGTCATGCTACGTATTAAATCGGACTTTGTTGACTTGTTGCAAGGGGTTGCCGACCAAAACCTTGACACAAAAGAGCTTGTTGAAGACCCTCGTTATGCCGTATCAGTCATGCTCGTTGCCGGTGGTTATCCTGGTGATTATGAGAAAGGAAAAATAATCACCCGGTTGGAAGAAGTGAAAGGAAGCATCCTGTTTCATGCAGGAACAGCCGTTTCCAATGGTAATATCGTCACCAACGGCGGTCGTGTGATTGCGATCAGTTCGTATGGCGAGACGAAAGAAGAGGCATTGGCTCAATCATTTACAAACGCACAGCTCATCGAGTACGAAGGAAAGTATTTCAGATCCGATATTGGATTCGATTTATAAGGCACATGACAGACAGGTTATTATCTACACTTATCTCCGGCAGGTTTGCAATGATCGGCACGGTACTACTTACGTTGTTACTTGCGTTGATTCTGTTTTTCACGTTGCCGGCAGATAATAACCTGCTCTTTGGATTTCTTGATGGGCGTTTTTCTATTCTTATCAATTGGGGCATTATAACATTAACTGCCGCTTTGATTGCTATGCTCAACAACCAATACCAAATCATTCGAGAACGCACCAAACTGACCTTTTTCTTTCCGCTGTATTTCTCAACCTGCACAGTCATTCATTCACTTCCTTATTCCTACACTTTAGCAGGACTTTGTATAGTGGCTGCGTTTTTTCCTCTTTTTCTAAGTTATCAGAAAGAGAATGCTACTGAAGAGATATTTAATTCGGCTATACTTTTCTCAATAGCTTCTCTTTTAAACATTCACCTGCTATTGTGCTTTCCTCTTTTTTATTGGGGATTTTATCAGTTTCGCTCCTTGACCTGGAAATCTTTTTTCGCTTCCATTATCGGATTTATGGCTCCTTACTGGATGCTAATCGGCTATTACCTGGTATCCGGCAAATCAGAGTTAATCTATTTCCCTACTGAATCTTTTCAGACGGGTTTTATCCATTCAACCGGTCTTGCATGGCATGTAGCTGCTCTCCTGATAATAACCTTGTTTTCATCTTTTATCGCTATTACTCAAATACTGAGAAATACATATCACTGCAAAATTCAAGCCAGAATATTTCTTCAGTTTACTGTATGGCTTCAAATCATCTGTTTGTTGCTCACTTACCTATATCCGAATGAGAGCGTTTTATATATCTACCTGTTTTATCTTTCATCTCCCATCCTTCTTGCCCATCTGTTCACGCTACAGCGCAACAAATTTGTATCGCTGCTGTTTTATCTGCTCACCGCAATCTATTTACTCTATTTTATTATCACATTATAATGAGCACTCTTATCGGCTTGGGTTACATCGGACTGTTCATTGCCGCCTTTCTGGCTGCCACTATCCTTCCTTTTAGTTCGGAGGTGGTGTATAGTGGTGTCGTTCTTGCGGGACTTAATCTATGGACATGTACCATTGTGGCAACTATTGGAAACTTTCTCGGAGGACTTACCTGTTATTATACAGGTAGGCTGGGAAAGACTGAATGGATGGAAAAGTATCTTAAGATCAAAGAAGAGACTGTACTTAAAATGATTCATTCTCTGAAAGGGAAAGGCGCCTGGATCGCTTTTTTTGTCTTTTTGCCCGGCATTGGAGACATCATAGCTATCGCGATGGGGTATATGCGGGCCAATATATGGATTGTTTCGATCTCCATGTTTCTCGGCAAACTGATCCGTTACATTATCTGGATGGAGATGGTCTATAGTGTTATCGGACTTTTCTAAAATGAATGAGATCGGTTTCCCGATCTCATTCCCTATTCATTATTTTTTGTAAGCATCCTCATGGACTTGGGCAACAGCCCGACCAGACGGATCATTCAGGTTCTTGAAACTGGCATCCCACGCAAGAGCTTCTGCCGTACTACAAGCCACAGAAGGTACAGAAGGCACACAACTTGCCGCCTGATCAGAAGGGAAATGTTCCGCAAATATCGTGCGGTAAAGATATTCTTCCTTATTCATGGGCGGATTAATCGGAAAGCGTTCTGCAGCATGAGCCATTTGTTCGTCAGAGACTTTTTGTATCGCAACCTGCTTCAGCGTATCAATCCAGTTGTATCCAACACCATCTGAGAACTGTTCTTTCTGTCTCCAGACGATCTCCTTGGGCAACATATCTTCAAAAGCCTTCCGGAGTACCCATTTCTCCATCTTGCCGTTGCCAGCCATTTTATCTTTTGGATTCAAGCGCATTGCCACATCCATGAATTCTTTATCAAGAAAAGGTACACGTCCCTCTACACCCCATGCACAAAGCGACTTATTCGCTCTCAGACAATCATACAGATGAAGCTTGTTCAGCTTTCGGACAGTTTCCTCATGAAAAGCCTGAGCATTGGGAGCCTTATGGAAGTATAGATATCCTCCGAATAGTTCATCGGCGCCTTCTCCTGAAAGAACCATCTTGACACCCATCGAACGGATGACACGAGCCAATAAATACATGGGAGTAGAAGCACGAACCGTTGTCACATCATACGTCTCAATATGGTAAATGACATCACTGATCGCATCAAGTCCTTCTTCTATTGTGAAATGAATCTCATGATGCACCGTACCAATTGCCTCTGCAACTCGTTTGGCAGCAGCAAGATCAGGAGAGCCGACCAGTCCTACTGCAAAAGAGTGAAGTTGTGGCCACCACGCATCGCTCACACTGCCGCTCTCTACCCGTTTGGCAGCATAAAGCTTTGCAACAGCTGAGATAATGGACGAGTCCAGACCACCGGAAAGAAGTACTCCATAAGGCACATCAGACATTAGCTGACGCTGAACTGCCTGCATTAAGGCCTCACGAAGATCCTCTATGCTGGTTTCATTGTCTTTTACAGCTTCATACGATGTCCAATCACGTGAATACCACGGCTTCATAACGCCTTCTTTGCTGTACAGATAATGACCCGGAAGAAATTCCTCAATCTTGACACAATAGCCTTCCAGTGCTTTCAGTTCGCTGGCAACAAAAAACTGTCCCAAGGCATCCCATCCTATATATAATGGAATTATTCCCATATGATCACGACCAATCAGGTAACAATCATTTTCAACATCATACAAGGCAAAAGCAAAGATTCCACTCAGATCTTCAAAAAAGTGGATGCCCTTCTCTTTATACAAAGAAAGGATCACTTCGCAGTCTGATTGAGTAAGGAAATTATAATTATCTTTCTGACGTTCGCGGATTGACCGGTGATTGTATATTTCACCGTTGACTGCCAATACCAGCTTCCCGTCCTCACTATACAATGGTTGCTTACCTGACGCCACATCCACGATAGACAAGCGTTCATGAGATAATATTGCCTTATCAGAGCAATACACGCCGGACCAATCCGGTCCGCGATGGCGAATCTTCTTCGACATCTTCAGCACCTGAGGCCTGAGTTCTTTCGCCTCTTGCTTTAAATCAAACGCACCAACAAATCCACACATATTCTATACAAATTAAGTTGTGACTAGTTATTCCTTCCATAAAAGGTATCGGCTGCAAATATACACTTTTGAAACCAATATCCAATCAATCATAGCAATAATTTAATACAAAATCAATATAACTGTCTTTTTGATACGCTTAAAGTCTTTGTTCTTACAAAACGATCGACGTACCTCCCCCTTTCAATACTTGGCTTGCTTCGGTAATGATTACTTTACTAACTCCTGCGTTCAACGCCTGAAAAGCATTCTCTATTTTGGGAATCATACCACCCTGAATCACTTTTTGAGCAACATATTTTTCATAGTCCGGGCGATTGATCGTTTCAATAACACTATCCTCCTGATTCTCATCCATTAGTACGCCTTTCTTTTCGAAACAATAAATCAGTGTCACATCAAAGAATGAAGAAAGAGCTTTAGCAGTTTCTCCTGCAATGGTGTCTGCGTTGGTATTAAGCATATTACCTTGTCCATCATGAGTCAGAGGCGCAAGCACCGGAACAATACCCTGTTGAATCAACAAGGATAATAACTGCGCATTCACCTTTTCCACATCACCCACAAAACCATAGTCAATCTCTTTTACCGGACGCTTTACAGACTGAATAATGTTCATGTCGGCACCTGTAAGTCCAACTGCATTCACCCCTCTGGCTTGCAGTGCGGCAACTATTTTCTTGTTTACCAATCCGCCGTAAACCATTGTCACAACATTGAGCATATCTTCATCCGTCACACGGCGGCCATCAATCATCTTACTTTCAATTCCCAGTCGGGTAGCTATTTTAGTGGCAGACCGCCCTCCTCCATGAACCAGAACTTTGTATCCGTCCAGCATCATAAAGTCATTCAAAAGTGTCTGAAGAGAATCATTTTCTTCTACAATCTTTCCTCCGACTTTCACTAATGTCAACTTTTCCATATATCATTCTTTTTATTTTCTGCAAAACTACAAATAAACAGGCAATACGGGGCATAAAATCATGCAACTGTTTTACATCCATACTTATATTGCTTTCTGCTTCGACAAGTCAGATAAAAGTCGGCAGTAAGGATGCATTAGTTATTCTGAAGCGCAGAATGATCGTCCTGAACCGCAAAACGATCATTCTACGCTTCAGGATGATCGTTCCGTGGTTCAATATGAATAATGCATCTGCAAGTGATAAACTTTTCAGTTTGAGAAAGCATACATCTCTTCCTATCAGATGACAAAAGATATAAGGAAAGAAATGACAGAAATTCATGGCACCGGCGGAAACAGAAGAAATCACCAAAAACAGCAATCTATATATCCTACACAAAGGATACAAAAAAACAGGCTGTCCTTTTGAGACAGCCTGTTTTTATAAACTTGAATTGAGATATTACATCATTCCGCCCATTCCACCGCCCATCGGCATTTGTGGAGCAGGATTATCTTCTTTCTTTTCACCAATAACAGCTTCGGTTGTCAGCAACATACTTGCAATGGAAGCTGCATTCTCCAATGCAACACGAGTTACCTTAGCAGGATCGATTACACCGGTTTCAAAGAAATTTTCGTATTTATCAATACGGGCATTGTAACCGAAGTCATCTTTTCCTTCTTTCACCTTCTGTACAACTACAGCACCTTCAAGACCTGCATTTGCCATAATCTGACGAAGAGGTTCTTCGATAGCACGTTTAATAATATTGATACCGGTTGTTTCATCCGCATTATCACCCTTCATACCTTCCAAAGATGCAATTGCACGGATATATGTTACTCCACCACCCGGTACAATACCTTCTTCAATGGCAGCACGCGTTGCGCTTAATGCATCATCAACACGGTCTTTCTTCTCTTTCATCTCAACCTCAGAAGGAGCACCGACGTAAAGCACAGCAACACCACCAGCCAACTTAGCCAGACGTTCCTGCAATTTCTCACGGTCATAATCAGAAGTTGTATTCTCAATCTGAGACTTAATCTGAGCTACACGAGCAGCAATAGCGTTCTTATCACCAGAACCGTTCACAATAGTCGTGTTATCTTTGTTTACCGTAATCTTTTCTGCCTTACCAAGCATATCAAGAGTCGCAGCTTCCAATTTGATTCCTTTCTCTTCAGAAATGACTGTACCACCTGTCAATACGGCAATATCTTCCAGCATTTCTTTACGACGATCACCAAATCCCGGAGCTTTCACTGCGCAAATCTTCAAAGAAGCACGCAGACGGTTTACAACCAATGTAGCTAACGCCTCGCTATCAACATCCTCAGCAATAATCAAAAGAGGACGACCGCTTTGAACAGCAGATTCCAATACAGGAAGTAATTCTTTCAAAACAGAAATCTTCTTATCATAGATCAGTACATATGGATTTTCCATGGATGCTTCCATCTTCTCAGTATCTGTTACGAAATATGGAGAGATGTATCCACGGTCAAATTGCATTCCTTCAACAACATCTACAGTTGTGTCAGTACCTTTAGCCTCTTCTACAGTAATAACTCCCTCTTTCTTCACTTTTTTCATTGCTTCAGCAATCAATTTGCCAATCTCAGCATCATTGTTTGCAGAAATACGAGCCACTTGTTCAACCATTTCAAAGTTATCACCCACGTTGCGTGACATCTTCTGGATAGTTTCTACCACTAAGGCAACTGCTTTATCAATACCGCGTTTCAAATCCATTGGATTAGCTCCTGCAGTCACATTCTTCAATCCTTCAGAAACAATGGACTGAGCCAAAATAGTAGCAGTTGTTGTACCATCACCGGCGTCATCACCTGTCTTTGAAGCAACAGATTTTACCATCTGAGCACCCATGTTTTCAAAAGGATCAGACAATTCGATCTCTTTTGCAACAGTTACACCGTCTTTTGTGATTTGTGGTGCACCAAATTTTTTCTCAATGACTACATTACGTCCTTTGGGGCCTAATGTTACTTTAACTGTATTAGCCAACTGATCCACACCACTCTTAAGCAAGTCTCTTGCTTCTGTGTTGAATTTTATCTCTTTTGCCATTTTGATTATTATTATTTTGTTGTGATTAGATAATTGCTAAAACATCTGACTGACGCATGATAAGATATTTCTCACCGTCCAATTCGATCTCAGTGCCTGCATATTTACCATATAAAACTGTATCCGATGGTTTCAATACCATTTCTTCATCTTTTGTACCGTTACCTACAGCAATTACTTCACCTTTCAGAGGTTTTTCTTTTGCAGTATCGGGAATAATAATTCCACTGGCTGTCTTTGATTCTGCAGCAGTTGGTCTAATCAGCACTCTGTCTGCTAATGGTTTAATGTTCATTTCAATTATATTTTTAATTAGTTATTAAAACGTATGTGTTTATATATCATATCATTCGGATGATAGCGAAACCCGTGCCATCGTGCCAATACTGACAAAAAGAACCGGATTTACTGACAGAATTTCTTTTATCAGCTTTTCTTCCGGGTACTATAATATATAAAAGTTGCACTGCCCAATACTAATAGAAGAATTGAGATGTATGCAACAGTCTCGGTAATATGAATGGAAGCAGGATCAAAAACAAATTCAATGGTATGTTTTCCTGCCGGAACAATCATCGCCCGAAGTATGTAATCAGCACGGAAATGAGGTGTCTCCACTCCATCTACATACGCTGTCCATCCATTCGGATAATAGATCTCCGAAAAAACGACGACTCCTTCTTTCTTGGAAGATGTCGAATAGGTGAGGCGATTCGGTTTGTATTCTTTCAGAGAGATAACACTTGAAGAGTCTTTAAAAGCTGATTGAATATTCTTAGCCATTTCTTTGAATTTCTGATCTACCACAGCCGTTTGAAGCGGTAATATACTCTTCAAAGCAGCTATTTCCTCGTCCGGAGTCGCAACATACTTCACCTCTTTTACAAACCAGGCATTTCCGTAGGCATGTGGATTTTTTAATGGAATCGTTTTCCCTTCTTTGCCTCCCAGGATGAGATATTTTGCATTCAACATATTGATGACTTTGAACAAATTGCCATCCACTGAATCCATCTGTGCATTTGCTGCAACCAATGCCTTAAACAAAACATTCATTTCCGGAACAATATGCACATCTATCATGTCTTGATAGCGACGCAGTTTGGCTGCATGATATCCACCTATAGATTTATGGAAGTAAGAAGTCAATCCATCGCTAAATGGGTCTGCTGTCGCATAGTTCAGCACACGGTAATTCGGATCCTTATCCTGAAGTATAAAATTATCAGCATCAGAAGGAGTAAAGGTTGCGACTACATCACGTTTAGAAACAAACTGAGATTCATTCAGATAGCGTTTGTCCACACCTCCCAGGTCCACAACACATAGGATAATCATACCTACAATGGCATATACCGGTTTCAGCTTTAGATAACGAATACTTAACAGCAAGGCACTACCTATTAATATAAAAAGCAGACTTCTCCACGCATCAGCAGACAACATAGCTGCACGCATCTCTGTCAAGCTTGAAACAAAAATATTGTAATACTGATCAGGAGCCTGCATCTGAGTGATAATCATATTGATCCTTGCCTGATCTCCCTCTGGTACAAAACTAGAAAAGAAGGTAGTGGGAAACAACGCAAAAAGCAAGCAGATACCCGACGTGAAACCGATACTTATATAAAGGTCTCTGGCTTTTTGTTTAAGTAACTCCGGATTATCAAAAATCTTCTTTACACATAAGATAGCAAGCAGCGGAATGGTAAACTCGGCAATGACCAAAATAGACGAAACAGCCCTGAACTTGTTATACATCGGGATGTAATCGAGGAAAAAGTCAGTGAATCCCATGAAGTTTTTACCCCACGATAGCAGGATAGAGAGTATGGTTGCCGCGAGCAAAGCCCATTTCACGGGACCTTTTACCCAGAAAAGGCCCAAAATAAATAAGGTAAGTACAAAAGCTCCCACATAAACCGGTCCGGATGTTCCGGGTTGTTCACCAAAATATTGTGTAAAGTATTGATAGAGTTGATTCAATTGAGGATTTGCCTTTCCCATTGCAGCTTTACTTTCTGACATTGGAAGGAAAGAAGATCCTCCTTTAATATTAGGAACTAACAGAGAGAAGGTCTCTCCGATACCATAACTCCACTGAACTATATAATCACGTTCAAGCCCATTTTTCGTGTGATTCTCTACATTCTGCTGCAATTCAGACTTACCACGCATGGTATACTTCGAATACTCATACGTATGGTACATTGTAGATAAGTTAATCGAAACTCCAATAAGAGCAGCAATAATCAGAATGCCACTTGCCTTGACGAAGTGAGGAAGTTCTTTTTTTCGGATTGCATCAATAAAATAAGCGATACCAAGAAAGATGATTACAAACGCGAAGTAATAGGTCATTTGCATGTGATTGGAAAGAATCTGCATGGCAAGGAAGAAGGCCGTAACGATCCCTCCCAGCAGATATTTCTTGTTATAGGCAAGAACAATACCGGCTATTGTGGGTGGAATATAGGCCAAAGTGATAAACTTCCAGATATGACCTGCTTGAATAAGAATGAAGAAATAGGAGGAAAGCCCATACATCACCGCTCCTAAAGCAGATACCATAGGACGACATCCAAAAGCACGTAAAAGTATATAAAAGCCCAACAACATCAAAAAGACCAAATTGGCCGGTGCCGGCAAAGAGAGGTCATACAGATTTTGCACTTTCTTGATCAGATTGGTTGAGTCATAGCTCGGAGAGATCTGATAAGTAGGCATTCCTCCAAACGAAGAGTTTGTCCAACGCGTCGTTTCACCGGTAGCTTTCTTATAAGCCACAGCTTCCTGACCGGTCCCGATACCGGTCTGAGAGTCATGTTGATTTAAAACCTTGTTATCAGAGATTTCAGAAGCAAAGTAGCCAAGCGATAAAAACACAAAGAAAATAATCGCTACTAAATCGGGAATGAGTTTTTTGAATGTTTCTTTCATGTTGTTAAGGATAAAAAGCGAAGAGAGACTTATCCACCTGGCAGCAGAAGTCTCTCTTCGATAATGAATTAATAACGATAATGATCGGCTTTATACGGACCATCCTGAGATACTCCGATATAAGCTGCTTGCTGAGGAGTTAAGACAGTCAGTTTCACACCCAGTTTACTCAGGTGGAGACGAGCGACTTCTTCGTCCAGATATTTCGGCAAACGATAAACATCAATTGGGTAGTCCTTGCTAAACAGTTCGATTTGCGCAAGAGTTTGGTTTGTAAACGAGTTACTCATCACAAAAGAAGGGTGACCGGTAGCGCAACCGAGATTGACCAAACGGCCGTCAGCCAGCAAGAGAATAGAATGGCCATCAGGGAAGAAATACTGATCTACCTGTGGTTTAATATTACGACAGACGATTCCGGGGAATGTCTTCAGTTTCTCCACCTGAATTTCATTATCAAAGTGACCAATATTACATACAATCGCCTGATCTTTCATCTTCTCAATATGATCAATACGAATAATATCAATATTACCGGTCGTTGTCACAAAGATATTTCCCTGCGAACAAGCCTCATCCATCGTTATGACTTCAAAACCCTCCATCGCTGCTTGTAAAGCACAAATCGGATCAATCTCTGTAATTAAGACACGCGCTCCGTATGAACGCATGGAATGAGCGCATCCCTTACCTACATCACCATAACCGCATACGACAACAACCTTTCCGGCTATCATCACATCCGTGGCACGTTTGATTCCGTCAGCCAGTGATTCACGACAACCGTAGAGATTATCAAACTTGGATTTGGTTACTGAGTCGTTCACATTGAAAGCAGGGAACAAAAGTTTTCCTTCTTCTTTCATCTGATACAACCGATGAACTCCCGTAGTAGTCTCTTCGGAAACACCACGGATCTCCGGAATCATGCCGGTCCATAAGTTTGATTGCTCCTTTAAAACTTTCTTCAAAATTGAATAGAGCTGAATCTCATCTTCCGCAACAACCTCCTGATCAAGCACAGAAGAATTGTTTTCGGCGTCAAATCCAACATGAATCATCATTGTTGCATCCCCACCATCATCCACGATTAAAGTTGGACCTTGATTACCCGGAAAGGTCAGTGCCTGTAACGTACACCACCAATAATCTTTCAATGTTTCACCTTTCCATGCAAATACAGGGACACCGGCGGCGGCAATCGCTGCAGCTGCATGATCCTGAGTGGAATAAATATTACAGGAACACCAACGCACGTCAGCACCAAGTTCAACCAATGTCTCAATAAGAACTGCCGTTTGAATGGTCATATGCAACGAACCCATAATTCGAGCCCCTTTCAAGGGCTTTGTCTCTCCATATTTTTCGCGTAAGGCCATTAGACCAGGCATTTCTTGTTCTGCCAATTCGATTTCCTTGCGACCGAAATCTGCAAGGTTGATGTCTGCCACCTTATAAGGCAGACCAGAGAATAACTTTTCTGACATATTCATTTTTTAATTTTATCGACTGCAAAAGTAGTAGTTTCTATTCGAATATCCTCATTTATAGAGGATAAAGTTTAAACAGAAGAGGCTGTCCAAATTTGGACAGCCTCTTCTGTTTAATTCTGTTCGTAATCGATTACTTAACGATCTTGAGGAAGTCAGCGTTTGTAACAAACTTAGCAAACTCAATATCTGTAAGAGCTTTGCGAGCTACTGTTGCATCTTTAGCGGCAGAAGCTTTCAATCCTTCAATAACCATAGAAGCATTATTTGTTCTCGCACCTACAATAGCAGACAAGTAACCTGTTGTTGCATCTGGTTGAGCTATTTCATTCAAAATAGTTTTAGCCTTGTTGTAATCCTTGTTCAAGATGAAAGCCAAAGCTGCATTGTTACTCTTCACGCCATCAAAAGCCTTAACTGCATTCTTGTAATCACCTGTCTGGATATACATCAATCCCATTGTCTCCTCCAATTCCTTCACACCTGTAGCTTTACCAAGCAAAGTCTTTGCTGCTGCTGCATTGTTATCTTTCAAGCTCAACAAAGCTTTGTTCATGTTAACTTCAGGAGCATTGGCATTGATCTTAGCTGCTTTCTCAAATTGTGATTGTGCAGTTTCAAAATCACCTTCTTTAAAGCTGATTACACCGATATTGTTAACTGCGCGATAGTCTGCAGGGAATAATTCTGCTGTTTTCTTGTAGATAGCCACTTTTTCTGCATCTGTATCAACCAAGGTAGCAGCGTAAAGAATCTCATCAACAGTCAACTCTGTAGGAGTATATTTTGCCAACTGAAGGATTTGATCGTCAGATTTTCCAATAATTTCAACATTCAAAGTCAACTTAGAACGTCTCAACTGAGGAAGAATCTCATCAGCCAAATCTTTGTAAGCTACAGAAATATTCTTGATTTCACGTTCTCTTTCTTCCGGATCAGAATACATAGAAAGTACGCGAACGATGATTTCCTTATCCTGGATATTGCTCTTTTCTACTAACTCTTTGAATCCATCCCAGTCCTCAGCAGTAAATTTACCTTCAACTTCAGTTTTTACATTTGCTTTCTTCAGCTCTTTATTCATAAAGTCGGTTGAAACCTTTTCACGTTTAGCAGCCAGTTTCTCATTCAAATCAAGACCTCCATCAGGAGAAGCATAAGAAGAAATCTCCAAACTTGTTACTTTTTTGTTCTCAGCCTTGCTAGCGTCAGCAAGTTTCTCTTTCAAACCTTTTACTGATTGTCCTTTCAACTCACTTGCACGAAGCTCTGCTTGTTGGATAAGGAACATAATGTTAGCTTGATGAGCCTCTTTAATGATACGTTGAAATTTATCAGGAGCGATAGCTGGTGTGCTTGAAGCAGCAGATGACAACAAGGCTGTTGAAATAACACCATCAGCAATCTTCACACGTGGAATTTTCACTTCCTTCTTGCCAATCTTAGCCGTAAACTCAAGATACAACTCTGATTTTGCCATTACATCTTTGTATTTAAAAGATGTTTTCATGGTAAACAGACCACCTTCACTATAAGAGATAGTCTTGTTGTTACCTTCTACTTTCTCTCCCTGAAATGTTGTAGATTCACCATAAGCCTCACCTCCGTTGTAAGCTAACACAGGAGTAACAGTGACAATGGCTTTTTTGTTAAAGAACTTAGCGGGGAATTTTCCGTTAATAGTAACAGGAACTTCACCGGCCACTTCCTCCAAAACTTCTGGAGTTGTTGTAAAATAATCGGAAGTCAAACCTCCCATCTTCTTGCTACAAGAAGAAAACACCAGTAGCATAGCAGCTACAAGGGTCAAACATAAATGTTTATACATAGTTAAAATATTTGATATTGTTCATTTAAAAACAGCCACAAAAGTAATACTTATTTCTCAAAAAAGGATCATTGAATAGGAAATATACAGCCTCCAGAAGGCAATTACAAAATTAACACGCTTTTTCAACTTCTTTTATTATTCCGTGGATGACAACTCATTATCTCACTTCTAAGGAAGTCCGTATCGAGATGCGTATAGATTTCTGTAGTGGTAATACTTTCATGACCAAGCATCTCCTGAATTACACGAAGGTTCGCTCCTCCTTCAAGCAAATGGGTGGCAAACGAATGACGTAAAGTATGAGGACTAATTTGCTTGGAAACACCAGCAAGTCCTGCATGCTTTTTTATAATGTAAAAAACCATCACCCGAGTCAGTCTGTGACCAAATCGATTCAGGAAAAGAATATCTTCTTCACCTTTCTTTATCGGACATTGGTTACGGTCATATTTGTACTTTTCAATCTCTTTAATTGCGACGGAAGAGATAGGTACCAACCGTTGCTTGTTCCCTTTTCCTGTTACCATCAGAAACTGCTCATCCAAGTATAGCTCAGACATTTTCAAGTTTACCAGCTCAGAGACTCTTAATCCACAACCATAAAGAACTTCAATAATGGCTCTGTTACGTTGACCATCAGGTTTCGAGAGGTCAATCACATGAATCATACGGTCTATTTCTTCAACAGTCAAGACAGATGGAAGTCGGGTTCCGATACTGGGCATATCAATCATTGTGGTTGGATCAGACTGAATGATATCTTCGTGTAAAAGATATTGATAAAAAGACCGTAATCCTGAAAGAATTCTTGCCTGAGATCTTGGTTTTATCTGAGTTTCTCCCATCCATATAACGAATTGATGCAACATTGCTACATCCACAGCCTCCAATTCAATATTTTGTTTGGAAAGAAATGTATAAAGTTTGGATAAATCCCGTTTATACGCGAACAAAGTATTTTCTGACAAGCCTTTTTCTAAACGCAAGAAAACATAATAGTTTTTTATTATTGGGTTAGCGTTATTCTTCATTACTGTACAAAATTCATTACCTGAGGTCGTATTATCTAATGGTCTACTCAATTTCAATGCCAAAGGAACAAAAAACCATTGACAATGCAAAACAACCTATTTAAAATATCTGCAAAAAAGATTCTTCCCTATTTGCTGATTGATAAAACAAGATTTCTCAATTAACAAATTAAATTTGAGACGAAAATAAATAGTGTATCTGATATATTATTCGTTATTTTGCAGAGAATTTGGGGACGTTATATCCTCAATGTAAATAATCCTATTGAATGAAAGTCGTGCATCTGAATAATTGCCCTGTCTGTGGTAGTTCAAAAATTGAAACGTTTTTACGTGGAAAAGATTTCTTTTCTTCTAAGGAAGACTTTGATGTTGTACAATGTAAGTCTTGCGGTTTTAAGTTTACCAAAGATTTTCCGAATGAAGCGAATATATCTTCCTATTATGACTCTCCGGAATATATTTCGCATAGCGACACCCGCAAGGGCTTTGTAAACTCCATATACCATTGGGTCCGTTCGTTCATGTTGAATAAGAAGACATCACTGGTCAACACCTGTTCTTCAACGAAAGGAATCTTGATGGATATTGGATGTGGAACAGGATATTTTGCCGGAAAAATGAAGCAAAACGGATGGGATGTTCTGGCCATTGAAAAAAATCCCAAGGCCCGCGAGTTCGTAAAAGCAACCTGGGGGATAAATGCCGAAGATTCAGAGCTGCTTTACAAGATCCCGGAAAAGAAAATTGATGTAATTACTTTATGGCATGTTCTGGAACATATAGAGCAACTGAATGAAACAATGCAACAGATGCATACGATCCTGAAGGACGATGGCAAACTGATCATTGCTGTACCAAATAGTGACTCTTATGATGCCCGGGTTTATGAGAAGTATTGGGCTGCTTACGATATGCCACGTCATTTATGGCATTTCTGCCCCGAGACCTTTAACCGTCTTGCACAACAACACGGATTTCAAATAATAAAAACAGTCCGTATGCCGTTTGATGTATTTTATATCGCACTACTCAGTGAGAAATATATGAACAGACGTTTTGGCAAATTTCTCGCTTTCTATCATGGTTCGATCGGATGGATAAAGAGTCTCTCAGATGCAGAAAACACAAGTTCTCTTATTTATATACTGAAAAAAAAAGCTGAACAATGAGCCAAAAACCATCTTCGTTAATCTCTTTGCGACTGTTTAATTCTCAATTAACAGCTGTAATCAGCATTTCATTAGTGCTCTTTCTTTTGGGTATTGTCTCTTTGTTGTTTTTCGTAGCAAAAGATCTGTCTGTCTATATAAAAGAGAATATCGGGTTTTCAATTGTTCTTAACAACGATTTGCAAGAAAGCGAAATGGTTCGTATACAAAAAAGGCTCGTTACAATGCCTGAGATCAAAGAAGCAATTCTTATAAGCAAAGAAGATGCGTTGAAATCTTTGATTGATGAACTTGGAGAAGATCCAAACGAATTTCTTGGTTACAACCCTCTTTCCGCATCCATAGAGGTGAAAATGCATTCTGATTTTGCAAATAACGAAAGCATAAGCATCCTGGAAAACAAAATACGACAATACAGAGGCGTAGAAGACGTAATATATCGGAAAGATCTGATTCAGGCAGTCAATGAGAATGTGACCCGTATCGGAATTATTCTTTCCATTCTGGCCTTTGTGCTGACTATTATTTCATATACGCTTATTAATAACACCATTCGGCTGGTCATTTACTCACGCAGATTTCTAATACATACAATGAAGCTTGTGGGTGCCAACCGAGGCTTTATCAGAAGACCCTTTATCATAAAGAACATCGTAAGTGGGATCATTGCATCTATAATCGCAATTCTTTTGTTACTGGGTGCTATCTATTACATATCCGGACAGATACCGAACTTCTTTAGTCTTTTACAGATGGAATCTCTGCTATTGGTTTTCGGAGTCATCTTTGTTGCTGGATTGCTGATTACTTTATCATCAGCATTCTTTTCAGTCAACAAATACCTCAACATGAATAATGACAACTTATATTATATTTAAAACGTAAGCAAATGGACAAAAAAGAATTGGCCTTAGGGAAGACAAATCTTATTCTCATTGCAATAGGATTTCTGATTATATTAATTGGTTTTTTTTTAATGACAGGAGGTGGCACAGAACAAGAGTTTAATCCGGACATTTTCAGCAAACAGCGGATTGTCATCGCTCCGACTGTTAGTCTGTTCGGCTTTATTTTTATCATCTACGGTATCGTAAGAAAGTCAAAATAATATATGGGTATATTGGAAGCACTAATCCTTGGAATTCTCCAAGGATTTACTGAGTTCTTACCCGTTAGTAGTAGCGGACATTTGGCAATTGGCTCTGCCTTGTTTGGACTTGATGGAGAAGAAAACCTTACGTTCGCGATTGCTGTTCATGCGGGAACCGTTTTTAGCACACTCTTTATTCTATGGAAAGAAATAGCTTGGATTTTCAAGGGATTGTTCAGGTTTCAGTGGAATAGTGAGACTAAATATACAATAAGTATCCTCGTTTCAATGATACCTGTTGGTATTGTAGGTGTCTTCTTTAAAGAAGAAGTGGAAGCAATTTTCAACGGTGGTCTCTGGATGGTTGGTAGCATGCTCCTTTTGACTGCATGCTTATTGACGTTTTCTTATTATTATAAGCCACGTCAGAAAGAGAGTATTTCTCTAAAAGACGCATTCATTATTGGAATATCTCAAGCAATTGCAATTGCACCCGGAATATCCCGTTCTGGTGCAACAATTGCTACCGGACTGATACTGGGCAATAACAAAGCAAAAGTGGCTCAATTTTCCTTTCTCATGGTTCTTGCACCCATTATCGGAGAGGTGTTACTTGATCTTATGAAAGGAGAGTTCACTGAAGGAACAGCCATACCAATTGCTTCATTGATCGTTGGTTTTCTGGCTGCTTTTGTTTCCGGTTCTATTGCTTGTAAATGGATGATTGAGATCGTAAAGAAAGGTAAGCTGATCTATTTTGCAATCTATTGTGCTATAGCAGGTATTGCTACAATTATCTATTCACTATAGAAAGTCAACAAAGAATGGATTTTATCGAAGGAGAAGTTTTATATTTCAACAAACCGTTTGGGGTAACCTCTTTTTTTCTTGTTAATAAGATAAGATACAAGTTATCTCAGAAACTCGGAGTAAAAAAGCTCAAAGTCGGACATGCAGGAACATTGGATCCTTTGGCTTCGGGAGTATTGATATTATGCACCGGAAAAGCCACGAAACTAATCGACACTTTTCAGTACCAGACAAAAGAATATTTGGCGACGATTCGATTAGGTTCTACAACTCCTTCTTTTGATTTGGAGACTCCTATTGACAAAGAATATGATACTTCCCATCTTAATGAGGAATTGATCAGAGAAAAAATAAGTAACTTTGTAGGTCGCATAGAGCAGATTCCACCCGCCTATTCTGCTTGTAAAGTAGACGGTAAACGGGCATACGAACTCGCCAGAAAAGGAAAGGAAGTTGTTCTGAAACCGAAAGTACTGGTCATTGATGAGATTGAATTGGTTGAATGTAATATACCGGATATAAAGCTCCGGATTACATGCAGCAAAGGAACATATATCCGTGCATTGGCACGAGATATCGGAGAGGCACTAAACTGCGGGGGGCATTTAGTGGGATTACAACGAACAAGGATAGGAGAAGTTACTTTAGATCAGTGCTTCAACATGGAAGAGTTCGAAGAAGTATTAGAAAAAACAGAATTTAAAAAAGAAAGTGAGTAAGAATGAAACTATCCAATTTCAAATTCAAACTGCCCGAGGAGCGGATCGCATTGTATCCGACAGCAAACAGGGATGAAGCAAGATTAATGATTGTCAATCGGAAAACGGGAGAAATAGAACAGAAACAGCATTTCAAAGAGATATTAAATTACTTCGATGAAGGAGATTGTTTTGTTTTTAATGATACAAAAGTTTTTCCGGCTCGCTTATACGGAAATAAAGAAAAGACAGGGGCAAAGATTGAGGTCTTTTTACTCCGTGAATTAAATGCAGAGATGCATCTTTGGGATGTGTTAGTGGATCCTGCAAGAAAGATCCGTATTGGAAACAAGCTCTATTTTGGAGATGATGAATCGCTCGTTGCTGAAGTCATTGACAACACAACATCCCGGGGACGCACACTTCGTTTTCTTTATGACGGTTCTCACGGAGATTTCAAAAATGCTCTTTTTGCTTTGGGAGAAACTCCCCTGCCAAGAAGCATCTCACGTGTTGTGGAACCTGAAGACGAGGAAAGGTTTCAAACGATTTATGCAAAAAACGAAGGAGCAGTAGTTGCACCCGCAGCAGGTTTGCACTTCAGTCGCGAACTCCTTAAACGAATGGAGATTAAAGGCATTGACTTTGCATACATAACATTGCATTCAGGATTAGGCAACTTCCGGGAGATTGATGTGGAAGATCTTACAAAGCACAAAATGGACTCCGAACAGCTGATTGTAACTGAAGAATCTACTAACATTGTAAACAAGGCAAAAGAGAATGGTCATAAAGTCATTGCTGTTGGGACATCAGTAATGCGGACGCTCGAAACATGTGTCAGTACCGATGGAAAGATAAAGCCCTTTGAAGGATGGACTAACAAGTTTATCTTTCCTCCCTACGACTTTGGAATCGCAGATGCAATGATTTCAAATTTCCATGCGCCTTATTCCACTCTTCTCATGATGACGGCAGCCTTTGGAGGTTATGATTTAATTATGAAGGCTTACGATATCGCATTAAAAGAAAACTACAGATTTGGCACCTACGGTGATGCCATGCTAATTATTTGACGATGGGCATCGTATTCATCGGGTTAGGGAGCAATCTTGGAAATAAGAAAGAGAATCTGGATCAGGCACTCATATATATTCAGGAACGAATTGGAAATATTATCTCTTCTTCTTCTGTATATGAGACTGCGCCTTGCGGATTCTCATCGGAGAATCTGTTCCTGAATATGGCTATTAAAGTGAACACCTCTCTTTCGCCTGATGAATTGTTGTTGGTTAGCAAGACAATAGAACGATTAATGGGAAGATCAGGAAAATCTTCAGAAAATTCCTTCTATGAGGATAGAGTCATTGATCTGGATATACTCTTTTACGATAATATTGAAATGAGCACACCCGAATTAACGATTCCGCACCCTCTTCTCCACACCCGTCTGTTCGTTTTGGATCCAATGTCAGAAATTGCCCCGGAATGGGAACACCCGGTACTACACCAAACAATATCCACCATAAAAGTTAACTTACGATGTTCAAAAAAGTAAAACTGACTGACTCGCTCTATTATGTAGGTGTTAATGACAGAAATAAAGTTCTGTTTGAGAATATGTGGCCACTCCCATATGGCATATCATACAATTCCTATCTAATTGTTGATGAAGAAACGGCTTTAATTGATACTGTTGATACGTGCTATTCGGAAGAATTTCTTCAAAAGATAGAGACTGCATTAGAAGGACGCTCACTTGACTATTTAATTATCAATCACATGGAACCAGATCATTCCGGCTCGCTGAAAGACATCTTGCGTGTCTATCCTGATGTGACATTGGTTGGTAACGGCAAGACTTTCGATATGACTTACGGTTTTTATGGAATCAAAGATCATACTCTTACAGTAAAAGACGGGGACAATCTCAGTTTGGGCAGGCGTAATCTGCATTTCTACCTCACTCCTATGGTGCATTGGCCAGAAACAATGATGACTTACGATGCTACCGATCTCACTCTTTTTGCAGGCGACGCATTTGGTTGCTTCAGGGCTCTGAATGGTGGCATATTGGACAAAGATTTGGATACATCCCTCTACTATCCGGAGATGATCAGGTATTATGCCAACATCGTTGGCAAATACGGTTCGCCGGTTCAGAAAGCATTAAAGAAACTCGCTTCTCTGGAGATCAAAACCATTTGTTCGACACACGGTCCTGTTTGGCAAAAAGAGATTGGCAAAGTAGTCTCAATATACGACAAACTCAGCAAATACGAGGCAGAAGACGGAGTTGTGATTATCTATGGGAGCATGTACGGCAATACAGCAAAGATGGCCGAGGCAATAGCCACAGAATTATCAGCGTGCGGTATCAAACATATAGCCGTCCATAATGTAACCAACTCTCATAGTTCGTATATTCTGGAAGATATATTCCGTTATAAAGGAGTGATTATTGGCAGTCCCACCTATAACACAGCTCTCTATCCGGAAGTTGACTCGATCTTGAAAAAGATTGAGAATAGAGAAATAAAAAACCGATACTTTGGCTATTTTGGTTCATTTTCCTGGGCGAATGGCGCAAGCAAACAATTTGCCTTATTTTCAGAAAGAATCAAATGGGAAGTCATAGGCACTCCCATAGAGAATAAGATGGGAATGAATTCGGACAGCTACGAAGCATGCGAATCATTGGCCAAAGCAATGGCTGAAAAGCTTCTAAATTCCAAATAAGCATCTAATAACACAAGCGCTTTAGTCACGGGCAAGGAACCATCTTACGTTCTTTGCCCGTAACGTTTCGTCTTTCCTCCTCCTGCTTTTCGGGATTTTTTGGCATCTATATTCCTACAAAACAACCATTAATCAAAGAAAATATGGATGCGCATCTCTTGTATATAAAAATAATATGTACCTTTGTGGCTGCTAAAGTGGAAAGATTTGATTGCTTGCAACCACAGTAAAAAATGCTAAAACCTACACTTACGTGTAAGTACCTTGCTGCAAACCTCCTTCCTCTTAGCTCCTAACTATAAACTTTTTTAAATTATATCGTTATGAGTTATTATTTCACTTCAGAATCGGTGTCTGAAGGACACCCCGATAAGGTAGCCGATCAAATATCGGATGCTTTGCTTGATGAGTTTTTGGCATTTGACCCAAGCTCAAAAGTAGCTTGCGAAACATTAGTAACCACCGGTCAGGTTATTTTGGCCGGAGAAGTAAAATCCAAAGCCTATGTAGATTTACAAGATGTAGCCAGAGGTGTTATCAATAAGATTGGATACACCAAAAGCGAATATATGTTTGACGGCAATTCGTGCGGCGTATTCTCTGCTATTCATGAGCAATCAGGAGATATCAATCGCGGAGTAGAGCGTGAGGATGCAATGAATCAAGGAGCAGGTGATCAGGGAATGATGTTTGGTTATGCTACCAAGGAAACAGAAAACTACATGCCGATTGCTTTGGATCTATCACATCTGATATTGAGAGAACTTGCAGCCGTTCGTCGTGAAGGAAAGAAAATGAAATACCTTCGTCCGGATGCTAAATCGCAGGTTACTATTGAATACGATGACAACGACCGTCCAATCCGCATTGACACGATCGTTGTTTCAACACAACATGATGAGTTTTATCTTCCAATCGATGACTCGGCAGACTCTCAACAGTTGGCTGACGAACAGATGGTTGAGAAGATCAAAGACGATGTGATCAACATCCTGATGCCCCGCGTAAAAGGAAGACTGTCTAAACGTGAAAGAGCTTTGTTTAATGGAGAAGTAAAATACTTAGTCAATCCAACCGGTAAATTTGTGATCGGTGGTCCTCATGGAGACACAGGTCTTACAGGTCGTAAGATTATCGTGGATACCTACGGTGGCAAAGGCGCACACGGAGGAGGAGCATTCTCAGGAAAAGATCCTTCAAAGGTGGACCGTTCGGCTGCTTATGCAGCCCGTCACATTGCAAAGAACCTTGTTGCAGCTGGTGTTTCCGATGAAATATTAGTTCAGGTAGCTTATGCAATCGGTGTTGCCAAACCTATGAATATTTTTATTAATACGTACGGAAAAAGCAAACTGAAGATTTCAGATGGTGAGATTGCCAACAAAGTTGAAGAGCTCTTTGATATGCGTCCAAAAGCAATTGAAGAACGTTTGAAATTGCGTAATCCTATATACGCAGAGACTGCTGCCTATGGACACATGGGACGTACTCCCGAAACTGTAACAAAAACGTTTACATCCAGATATCTGGCTAATCCAATTGTAAAAGAGGTCGAACTCTTTACATGGGAAAAATTGGACTATGTGGACAAGGTAAAGAGAGCATTTGAATTAAAATAACAAGAAGATAGAAAGGTCTTATCTTTGACATCAAGGATAAGACCTTTCTTATTCTGTTCAGGAACTACCCTAATTCCTCTCGTAAGAAAAATCGCCCCTCCTTTCTATTCGATTCCTTATTTTTTTCCTTATTTTTGCACAGCGTATGCTGAAACTTGTCCTATCATGAAACGTAAATAGAAATTACTAATACATTTTATACATCTAAAAACTTTACACAATGAGTAACACTGGAAAAACAAATCTGGTCGCGATATCAATCGTCGGCATTTTATTTCTTGCAATTGGTTTTGCTTTCGGAATTAATCCCATATTGATTCCTCATCTGAAAAATGCTTTACATATTTCTGATACGGAATCTTATTTACTACTGACCGCTACGTTCCTGCCATTCATCCTTTTTGGAATTCCTGCAGGAGCTTGCATCAAGAAGATTGGTTACAAGAAAACAATGGCTCTTTCTTTTCTCTTTTTTGCTGTAGGGCTCTATCTGTTTATTCCTGCAGCCAAGATTGTCAGCTTCCCGCTATTCTTAGTAGGTTCTTTCATCAGCGGAACAGGAAATACTTTCCTGCAAGCTTCTGTAAACCCGTATATTACCATCTGCGGACCGATTGAAAGTGCGACTCAACGTATGGCTATCATGGGTGTCCTCAATAAAGCAGGCTGGGCAATTGCACCCATGTTCCTTGCCATATTTATAAATACGGCTGCAGGTGCAAAAGTGAACTTGAGTGAAATGATTAGTCCTTTCTACATTATTGTTTGTTTATTCATCGGGTTAGGAATTTTCTCTTATTTCTCACCACTTCCAGAAGTAAAAGCGGAAGGAGAAAGCGACAGTAAAGAGACTAAAGTTTCCGAAGGTTCTCTTGTTCAATACCCTCACCTGATACTTGGTTTGATTGCTTTGTTCTTCTATGTTGGTGTTGAAACCATTGCTCTTGCAACTCCGGTTGACTTTGCCAAAAGTCTGGAAAAATCGGGACTTCTTCAGACTTTCGGGATTGAATGGTTTGCTAATACTGCTAACTATGTGACGTTTACCGTGCTTTGTATGTGGGCAGGATATATTATCGGAGCTGTAGCCATCCCTAAAGTCTTCACACAAAACACCGCTTTGAAAGCATGTGCAGGTATCGGTGTTGTTGCTTCTTTGGGGGCAGTATTGGTTCCTCCAAGTTACGCTATTTTTATGGTAGCATTGATGGGACTTGGCAATTCGCTGCTTTGGGGACCCATCTGGGCGCTTGCTATGCAGCACCTCGGCAATTACACAAAGAAAGGTGGAGCATTACTCACCATGGCTATTGTAGGTGGCGCCTTGATTCCTTTACTCTTTGGAGCATGTAAAGATCTCTTTGGTGATATCCAGAAAGCATATTGGATCTGCTTCCCAATGTACCTGTTCATTGTTTATTATGCATTCATCGGCTATAAAACTGGCTTGAAGAAATAAGACAGAAACCTCAGTAAAAGAAATAAGCCCCATCTCTTGATTCAGAGACGGGGCTTATTCTTTTTCAGGATTTCTTTTAGAGAGGCTTATACTCAACAAAAGCCTCAATAGCTTCATAACAAGCAAGCCCGAGGTTATGATACAAATCAGCAGTGCCACGATTACGGTCCTCAGAACGTTGCCAGAATAGTCTTTCATCGTTTCCAAGGAATGGAGCACCCTCCATCTGAGACTGATGTTTCAGAATGGTATTCCGTTTCAAACGAAGTTCCTCCGGTGACATCGGAACAGCCATTTCAATATTTTCTATTTCCCATTCTGCCCATGCGCCACGGTACATCCAGATACGGCAATCGTTGAGCCACTCCGCACCAAGACTCTTCTCCTCATCCACTGCAGCAAGAACGGCATCTGTACAAACACGGTGCGTTCCGTGAGGATCCGCCAAATCACCCGCTACAAATATCTGATGAGGTTTCACTTCACGAAGTAACTGTAATACGATTTCGACATCTTTCTCACTAATCGGATTTTTCTCAATCTTTCCGGTTTCATAGAAAGGAAGATCCAGGAAGTGCACATTCAGAGGTTTTATCTTTGCATACGTACAGGCCGTACGTGCCTCTCCGCGACGAATCAATCCTTTGATCCTCAATATATCACTATTGTCAAAATCTCCGTCTTTCTTATTTCCGATAAACGATCGAATCTCATTATAGTGCTCGGTTATTTGAGCATTATTGAGATTGAACATCTCATTAAAACCATTGACGAACATCATGAAACGAGTTACTTCTTCATCATCAACAGCAATGTTGCCGGAAGTTTGATATGCAATATGCACTTCATGACCTTGTTCGGCAAGTCTTCTGACTGTACCTCCCATGGAAATAACGTCATCATCCGGATGCGGAGAAAATACGATCGCACGTTTCGGATAAGGATTAGCCCTTTCCGGACGATTGCTGTCATCCGCATTCGGTTTACCTCCCGGCCAACCGGTTATCGTATGTTGCAGATCATTGAATATCTTGATATTTACATTGTATGCCGATCCATACATCGAAAGAAGTTCACTCAACCCATTCTCGTTGTAATCTTTATTCGTCAACTTCAGAATTGGTTTTTGCGTAAGTTGACATAACCAGACAACAGCACTGCGAATCAACTTGTTGTTCCACTCGCAGGAAGTCACCAGCCATGGTCGCTGAATACGGGTCAAGTTAGCCGCAGCGGAAAGATCAATGACGATGTTTGAGTTACTATGCGCCTGAAGAAAAGAAGCAGGTATTGTGTCAGACATTTTGTCTTCAACCGTCATCTTGATCTTTGAAGCTTTCTCTTCACCCCATGCAACAAGAAAAATCTTCTTGGCAGCCATGATTGAACCAATCCCCATCGTTATGGAACTGATAGGCACGTTTTTCATTCCACCGAATTGCTTCGATGCTTCCGCCCGGGAGGTGCCGTCCAAAAGAATCAACCGCGTAGTTGAGTTGATCTGCGAACCGGGTTCATTAAAAGCGATATTTCCCTCTTTTCCAATACCAAGAAGAGCAAGATCCATTCCTCCGACAGCCTTTAGCGACTGTTCGTATGCACGGCAATGATCTGCCACGTTATCCATAGAAACAGAGCCATCCGGCGTATGAATATTCTCCTCTTTCACATCCACATAATCGAGGAATGACTCCTTCAGACTTCTGAAATTACTGCTTGCTACTTCCATCGAAACTGGATAGTATTCATACAAGTTAAAGACAATGACATTTCGGAATGAAAGTCCCTCTTCTTTGTGCATACGTATCAGTTCACTGAACACATATCTCGGAGAATGTCCGCCTGAAAGTCCCATCACAAAGTTTCTACCTTCCTTTTGTGATTCACGAAGAAGCTGTGCAATATCATCAGCAATGTATTTAACGCCTTCTTCCGTCGTCTCAAAGATATTAGTTGGAACCTTTTCATAACGGGTTAGAACAGAGCGCTCAAAAGAATTCCCAGGTTTATAATATTTCGTAGAGACCTGGTTAAGATTAATTTTTGAACTAAGATTGGTTCTCATAAAAAAGTATATTGTTTAGTTTAACGCATGCAGAAAGTATTATCAATTACAAAGGTACAAAAACTCAACAAACCAGTCAGCAATATTTTGCACTTTATTTCCAAAACAAAGGGAGCCTTAAAAAGCTCCCTTTACTATTTCTTATAATTCAGTAATCTCGACAAGTTCCATGATGAATATTAAAGTAGAATATCCCGGTATCTTTCCTTTATTACTATCCCCGTATCCCATATTCCAGGGTATATACACCTCATATTTATCACCTACATGCATTTTCTGCAGAACCTCCGTCCATCCCCTGATTATTCCGCCCACATTATTACCACGAACGAGGGTTGACATCGGTCCTGTGCTATTCTTGCCGTATGTCGTATCAAATAGGGTACCATTCAACAGCCGGCCTTCATAATTAACTTTTACAATAGAATTAAAATAGGGCGTCTGAGTATTGCCACTCCTTCTGAGAACTTTGTATTTGATTAGGGAGCCATTGGAAGCCGTATCAGTAATAACCTCTTCCGGAAGAACCTTTACAGACAACAGTGTATCGTACGCAACCTTCACTGTGTCATTTGGACCAATCGTTTGATACCGGGGCAAAACAACTTCTTTCTTGCCAAGAGCATCAAAAAGAGACTCATTGCGTGTTTTCCACGCATTCTCATCGTCATCGCTACATGAAGATATCATCCCCGTAACGAAAAAAAGCAATAAAAAACGAACTAATCCAATTCTTTTCATGCTAGATCTTCTTTAAAAGTGATTTCATGCAGACTTTCTCTGAAATGATATTACTCAACTCTTTGACAGGCACTCGTTCTTGTTCCATGGTGTCACGGAAACGAATTGTGACACAGTCATCTTCTAAAGTCTGGTGATCAACAGTCACACAATAAGGAGTTCCGATCGCATCCTGACGACGATAACGTTTTCCGATAGAGTCTTTTTCATCATATTGGCAGGTAAACTCAAACTTCAGTGTATCGATTATTTCACGTGCTTTTTCCGGAAGACCATCTTTCTTGATTAAAGGCATGACTGCAAGCTTGATCGGAGCTAATGGAGCAGGCAACTTAAGAACTACGCGACTCTCTCCGTTTTCAAGCTGCTCTTCACAATAAGAAGCACACATCACACTGAGAAACATACGATCCACACCGATTGACGTCTCTATCACATAAGGAGTATACGATTCGTTCAGTTCCGGATCGAAATACTTAATGCTCTTTCCTGAATATTTCTCATGCTGACTCAAGTCAAAGTTCGTGCGTGAATGGATTCCCTCTACCTCCTTATAACCAAAAGGCATGAGAAACTCAATATCAGTTGCTGCATTGGCATAATGAGCCAATTTATCATGATCATGATAACGGTAGCTCTTATCACCAAATCCTAAGGCTTTGTGCCATTTAAGGCGCGTCTCTTTCCACTGTTTAAACCACTCAAGCTCTTCTCCGGGGCGAACGAAGAACTGCATTTCCATCTGTTCAAATTCGCGCATACGGAAAATAAACTGACGGGCCACAATTTCATTCCGGAAAGCTTTTCCGATCTGGGCGATTCCAAAAGGAATTTTCATGCGTCCTGTCTTCTGGACATTCAGGTAGTTGACAAAAATACCCTGAGCTGTTTCAGGACGGAGATAAACTTTCATAGCACCATCGCTCGTGGAGCCCATATCGGTATTAAACATCAGGTTAAACTGACGAACCTCTGTCCAGTTCTTTGTTCCTGAAATAGGACATACAATTTCTTCATCAATAATAATCTGACGAAGCTCTTCCAGGTTGCTATCATTCAACGCCTTCGCAAACCGCTGATGCAAGGCTTCCCGTTTGTTGCTATGCTCCAGAACTCTTTCGTTGGTTGACCGAAACTGTGCCTCATCAAACGATTCACCAAATCTTTTCGCAGCTTTGGCAACTTCCTTTTCTATTTTATCATCCATTTTGGCCAATTGCTCTTCAATGAGCACATCAGCTCTATAGCGCTTTTTAGAATCCCGGTTATCAATCAAAGGATCATTGAAGGCATCCACATGCCCTGAAGCTTTCCAAATAGTCGGATGCATAAAAATTGCAGAATCAATACCCACAATATTATCATGCAGGAGCACCATACTTTCCCACCAATATCTCTTGATGTTATTTTTTAACTCCACACCATTTTGGCCGTAATCATACACAGCGCCCAATCCGTCATAAATATCACTTGACGGAAACACAAACCCATATTCTTTACAATGAGATACGATCTTCTTAAATACATCCTCTTGTGCCATAGTATATAACCGCTTAATTATTATTTACAAATTGAGAGTGCAAAGTAACTCATTTTTTTCGATTTTGTTTGTATATTTGCATTCCCATGGTGTTATTTTATCCTAATCGCTAAATAAGCGAGGGGTTGATCCTCCTGATTTGTGCACTAACATTTGTACTATGAACAAAGACGATGTAAACGAGATCTCTGAAAATGAACTGCCTGAAGAACAGGAAGACATAATCGATTTTACTGATAAAGCCGCGCATTCTGATTATCAAGTGCCACAAATATCAAACGAAGCCATTAAACATCAGCTTTCTGGCATGTATGAGCATTGGTTTCTGGATTATGCTTCATACGTAATCTTAGAACGTGCAGTTCCGCATATTCATGATGGGTTAAAACCGGTACAACGTCGTATCCTTCATTCCATGAAGCGTCTGGATGATGGCAGATACAACAAAGTAGCCAATATTGTGGGGCACACCATGCAGTTTCACCCTCATGGTGACGCCTCTATCGGGGATGCTTTAGTTCAGTTAGGGCAAAAAGAGTTACTCGTTGACTGTCAGGGAAACTGGGGCAACATTCTCACGGGCGACGATGCCGCGGCTTCCCGTTATATTGAGGCACGCCTTTCCAAGTTTGCCCTTGATGTGGTTTTCAACAATAAAACAACAGACTGGAAGCTCTCTTATGACGGACGAAACAAAGAACCAATTACGCTTCCTGTGAAGTTCCCTTTGTTGCTTGCGCAAGGTGTAGAAGGTATTGCGGTAGGTCTTTCTTCCAAAATTCTTCCACACAATTTCAACGAACTTCTGGACGCTTCTGTCTGCATCCTGAAAAATGAGCCCTTTGAACTTTATCCTGATTTCCAGACCGGCGGGTATATTGATGTGTCCAAATACAATGATGGAGAGCGGGGAGGCAGTGTAAAGATCCGGGCTAAAATCACAAAACAAGATAACAAGACGTTAGTAATCACAGAAATCCCATTCGGAAGATCAACCTCTACAGTCATCGATTCGGTTATCAAAGCGAATGACAAAGGGAAGATTAAGATCCGAAAAGTGGACGACAACACCTCTGCAAATGTTGAGATCCTGGTTCATCTTGCCCCGGGCACCTCTTCCGACAAAACAATTGATGCTCTTTACGCTTTCACTGATTGCGAAGTTAGCATTTCGCCAAACTGTTGCGTAATCGAGAATAACAAACCCTATTTTTTGAATGTCAGTCAAGTGTTGATTCACTCCACGTTACACACAAAAGACCTGCTTCAAAAAGAACTTGAGATTCAAAAAGGAGATATTCAGGAGTCCCTGCACTTTGCTTCATTGGAGAAGATATTCATCGAAGAGCGTATCTACAAAGATAAAGAATTTGAAAACAGCAATTCGATGGACGAAGCTGTTGCCCATATTGACAAACGGATCACTCCATTCAAACCGTCTTTCATACGCGAAGTAACCAAAGATGATATCCTGCGGTTAATGGAAATCAAGATGGGACGAATCCTGAAGTTCAACTCGAAAAAAGCAGAGGAACTCATCACACAGATGACTGCTGATATCAACCAGATTGATTATCATCTCTCTCATTTGGTGGAATATACGATTGACTGGTTTCTCAAATTGAAAAATAAATACGGATCAGAATTCCCGAGAAAGACAGAGATCCGCAGCTTTGACACGATTGTGGCAGCCAAAGTGGTCGAAGCAAATGAAAAACTATACATCAATCGGGAAGAAGGCTTCATCGGCACCTCCCTTAAGAAAGACGAGTTTGTATGCAACTGTTCCGATATTGATGACATCATACTCTTCTTCAGGGATGGAACCTACAAGATTGTCAAAGTATCTGAGAAGATGTCTATCGGCAAAAATGTACTCTACCTGAATGTTTTCAAGAAGAATGACAGTCGGACGATCTACAATGTCATATACAAAGACGGGAAAGACGGGCCCTATTATATCAAACGGTTTGCCGTCACTTCCCTGACAAGAGATAAATGGTACGATGTTACACTGGGAAAACCGGGGTCCAGGATCGTATATTTCACTGCTAATCCAAATGGAGAAGCGGAAGTAGTCCGTGTCACTCTTAAACCGAAGTTCAGACTGAAAACACTGATGTTTGAACGGGACTTTGGCGAAATAAGTATCAAGGGACGTTCGGCAATGGGCAATCTTCTCACACGAAACGAAGTGCACAAGATTACCTTGAAACAAAAAGGAGGTTCCACATTGGGTGGACGGAAAGTCTGGTTTGACAAAGATGTGCTGCGCTTAAATTACGACGAACGGGGCGAGTACCTCGGAGAGTTTAACTCAGACGAACAGATTCTGGTTGTGACCCAAACCGGAGAGTATTACCTTTCGACCTTTGATCTGAGCAATCACTTCACAGATAATATCCTGGTTATTGAGAAGTATAATTCCAATAAAGTATGGTCTGCCGCTTTCTATGATGCGGATGCAAAGTTCTTTTACATCAAAAGATTCTGTTTTGAAGACTCCAACAAAAAACAGAGTTTCCTTGGTGACAACCCCTTGTCGCGCTTGATCCTTTTGACCGATACGGTATATCCACGCTTTGAAACAACCTTTGGAGGCAACGACAACTTCCGGGAGCCTTTGGTTCTTGACATCGAAGAGTTTATTGCTGTCAAAGGATTTAAGGCACACGGAAAGAGAATCAGCACCTTCGAGATCGAGAGTATCAAAGAACTGGAACCTCTTCGCTTTGCCGAACCGGAAGACGATTCCTCCGACGACCAGGACACAACTTCCGGTGAGAGCCTGGAAGATGACGAATCCGGTCAGATGAGTTTATTTAGTGATAATGAATGAGGTCTAATCTACTGATATTGATTCTTCTCTATCTAGCCCTACCTTGTAAGGCGATTGAGAAAGAGGCGACTCAATACAGAAGTATTAATTCTTCTCACCTGATATTGATAGGAAGCAGATCCGCCTGGGATACCTATTTATCTCCTTCCTCGTACAAAGGGGTAAATCTGGGATATCTCTATGATCAGATAAAACTCTCGGATTCTTACAAGAATATTTCCTACCAGAGTCTTTTCAGAATCGATCTTTCAAAGATGGATAATAAAGTCCGAAACGGGGAGATGTGGGGTGGCTTCCTCAGCTATCGGTGGGGAGCTCACTATCGGTGGCGGGTTGATCCGTCGCTGCAACTCTTAGGTGGAGCTTTGATCGGAGGTACTATCGGGGGACTTTATAACATCCGCAACAGCAATAATCCGGCGCAAGCCAAGATTAACCTGGGACTATCACTTTCGGGCATCGCATTATATAAGGTGAGGATCAGGAATTATCCTATTCACTTTCGTTATCAGATCAACCTTCCAAGCCTTGGATTTACCTTCTCTCCCCACTACGGACAGTCGTACTACGAGATCTTCACGCTTGGAAATGACAAGGGAGTCTATCTTGTCAGTTCGCCGTTCAATTTGTTTGAACTTGAAAACATGTTTTCTGCAGAGATTCCTTTCAACAGCGTTACCTTACGTCTTGGCTTCTCAAACACATACATGAGATCCACGCTACATCAGTTGGAAACGCAGATCAATTGCAATTCCTTCTTCATCGGATTTGTAAAAGAGGGTATTTTCTTCTCCGGAAAGAAACGCATAAAACCGGCCGGCTATCAAAGTCCGGTATATTAACTCCCAAAGCTATGAAAGAATTCAGATTCATTCCTTTGATCCCGTTGCTTGTACTCTCACTCTCTCTTTTCTCTTGCGACAAAGAAGATGAGTACAACAATACTCCTTCCGGAAATATGGAAGCATTGTGGCAGATCATCGATGAACATTATTGCTTTCTGGACTCTAAGAAAATAAACTGGGATAGTGTTCACACCGCGTTCATGCCTCGCATAAAAAAAGTGACTACACAGGAATCACTACTCAATCTGATGGATGAGATGCTTGACATCCTGCAAGACGGCCATGTCAATGTATCTACCTCATTCAATATTGCACGTTATTGGGAGTGGTTTGAATCCTATCCTGAAAACTTTGACGAAAAGATCCAGAAGAATTACCTGAAAACAGACTATTATATCTCCGGCGGCATTAAATATACCGTTCTGGACGATAACATCGGCTACATCTACTATTCCAGTTTTCAAGATGAAACAGGGGAATATAATATGGATCATATCCTGTATCGTCTCGCTCTTTGCCGGGGAATCATTTTTGACATTCGCAACAACGGGGGCGGCGAACTGACCAACGTTCAAAACATTGCCTCCAGTTTTACAGAGTCGAAAGTACTCACCGGGTATGTATCCCACAAAACAGGCAAGGGGCATTCCGACTTCTCAAAGCCCTATCCCAAATACCTTTATCCAAGGTCTTCAGGCACTTATAATTACTACAAACAAGTTGTCGTACTCACCAACCGCAACTGTTACAGTGCAGCCAATGAGTTTGTAAACGCGATGATGCAATTGCCCAATGTCACAATTATGGGAGATAAAACAGGAGGCGGTTCCGGTTTTCCTTTTTCTTCCGAACTTCCCAACGGATGGGGAGTACGCTTCTCCGCTTCACTCTCTCTCTCCCCTCAGATGAAACAAATTGAGTTTGGCATCAACCCCGACATTCCGGTAAGCATGACGAAAGAAGATGAAGACAAAGGGTTGGATACTATTATCGAAACAGCAAGAAAACACATCAATAATCAGTACCTCCAATAAGAGCTTGAGAGACTTTTCAGCGTTTTAGTTGGCAGAAATGAAAATTATTCATACCTTTGCATCCGTTTAGAACGCGCCTGTGGTGAAATTGGTAGACACGCCAGACTTAGGATCTGGTACTTCGCGGTATGTAGGTTCGAGTCCTATCAGGCGCACCAAGTAAAACTCCCCAACTATCTGTTCAGATAGTTGGGGAGTTCTTTTTTATTCTCAAAACTTCACACTATTGGCTCACCCGGGAAAACAGTTTCTGAGAATTATCTTATTGAATTGCAATGAATGAATTGCCTCTCCTATATTATGCGAGTTCTTCACCCGTTTGGAAATTGGTTTAGTCGGTGCGTTGATCCATCCCTGAGTGTCAAATCTGTTGTTTTTTTTATTTCAGAATTTTCGAAGACAAAAAAAGTAGTATTTATCTCAACCACTCCACCACGATATGGCTCTCAGGGCTCTGTAAGGCAGGTCAATTTTCTATTTCCTGACTTGCTCTGGAAAAATTGCTTCCATTTTTTCCAGTAAAAAAGGCACTTTTCATACATTAGTTACCGAAAACACGATAAAACAGTGAGAAATCTCAAAAAAAACATACGGGAAACTTTGGAAAAACATACGGATGAAATGGAAAAGTTTTCTAATAGTTTTGAGCAAAACTATTAGAAAACTTTTCAGTTGGATTAGAGAGATTGTCCTTTCCTGAAATGGGTTTACGCCTTCGTGTTTAATTACGAAATTGACTTTACATTATTTTCGTTAATCCTAAATGCGGTTTACAGCTAAGGTTACACAAGGAGCAAAGAGCAAATAAAAAAAGGAGAATATCCCAATGGACACTCTCCTTTTCGTTTCGTACCGAAGTACTTTTTACTTTCTGATACCAAGTTCTTTGATGATGGCACGATATCTTTCGATATCAACCTTGATCAGGTAATCCAATAAACGACGACGTTTACCTACCAACATTCTCAGAGCTCTTTCAGTGCTATAATCCTTTTTATTTGACTTGAGATGCTCAGTCAAATGAGAAATACGGTATGAAAACAATGCTATCTGGGACTCAGAAGAGCCAGTATCAGTGTTAGACTTTCCGTACTTTTCGAAGATTTCTTGCTTTTTAGCTGAATCTAAATACATCTTGTTCTTTTTAAATTGTTAATACGATGTTATTTGAGTCTGCAAAGATAGGCAATAGTTTTTTATCAGCAACCTTTCTTCCTCTTTTTTTATTCAATTTATCTGGCAATCAAGTGGTCAAAATGAAAAAAACTATGCTTAATGACATAGAAAAGGATTTTTCTCGTACCTTTGCACTCTCAAACTTTTCTTTATGCAGCAAAATATTAGGAACATCGCGATTATCGCACACGTCGATCACGGCAAAACAACAATAGTAGATAAAATGCTTTTAGCCGGTCATCTCTTCCGCGATAACCAAACTAGTGGCGAACTGATCTTAGACAACAATGACCTGGAACGCGAAAGAGGGATCACGATCCTTTCTAAAAACGTTTCTATCACCTATAACGGAACAAAAATAAACATCATTGACACTCCCGGTCACTCGGACTTTGGTGGTGAAGTGGAACGCGTACTAAACATGGCAGATGGCTGTCTGCTACTTGTGGATGCTTTTGAAGGACCGATGCCTCAGACTCGCTTCGTGTTACAGAAAGCAATTGAAATCGGATTGAAACCCATCGTTGTTATTAATAAGGTAGATAAGCCTAACTGTCGTCCCGATGAAGTTCAGGAGATGGTATTTGACTTGATGTATAGTCTGGATGCTACTGAAGATCAGTTGAATTTTCCAACGGTCTATGGCTCTGCTAAACAAGGTTGGATATCAGATGACTGGAAAAAACCAACTGACAACATCACTCCGCTACTTGATGCAATTATAGAAAATATTCCGGCACCGAAGTGCTTGGAAGGAACACCTCAGATGCTGATTACTTCTCTCGATTATTCTTCTTATCAGGGTCGTATTGCTGTGGGACGCATCCATCGCGGCGAACTTCGCGAAGGTATGGATGTATCTCTGAGTAAAAGGGATGGAACAATCACTAAATCCAGGATCAAAGAGCTTCATGTCTTTGAAGGTCTCGGCCGTGTGAAAGTAAAAAGCGCTTCCTCGGGTGATATCTGTGCTTTGATCGGAATTGACGGATTTGAAATTGGAGACTCTATTTGCGATTTACAGAATCCGGAACCACTGAAGCCTATTGCAATCGATGAACCAACCATGAGCATGGTCTTTACGATCAATGATTCTCCTTTCTTCGGAAAAGATGGAAAATATGTCACCTCTCGCCATATAAATGACCGACTGCTGAAAGAACTGGATAAGAATCTGGCTTTGCGGGTAAGCAAAAACGAGACGTCTGATGTGTGGACCGTTTCGGGTCGTGGTGTATTGCACATCTCTGTGCTTATTGAAACAATGCGTCGCGAAGGATATGAACTTCAGATTGGTCAGCCGCAGGTGATCGTAAAAGAAATTGATGGACAGAAATGTGAACCTATTGAGGAACTGACCGTTAATCTGCCGGAAGATGTTGCCAGCCGTGTCATTGACATGGTAAGCCGCCGTAAAGGAGAGATGACCATGATGGAAAGCAAAAACGAACGAATGCATCTGGAGTTTAAAATGCCTTCACGTGGTATTATCGGACTACGAACAAACGTATTAACTGCCACTGCGGGTGAGGCTGTGATGGCACATCGTTTCCTCTGCTACGAACCTTGGAAAGGAGATATCGACCGTAGAAACAACGGATCAATCATTGCCATGGAGAGTGGAACTGCTTTCGCGTATGCGTTGGACAAACTCCAGGACAGAGGACGGTTTTTTGTTAATCCACAAGACGAAGTATATGCCGGCCAGGTTGTTGGTGAACATTGCAAAGAGGGAGATCTTGTCGTAAATGTCACCAAATCAAAGAAACTGACCAATATGCGCGCTTCGGGATCGGATGCTAAAGCGGTATTACCTCCTCCAATTGAGTTCAGTCTGGAAGAAGCGTTGGAATATATCAAGGAAGATGAATACGTAGAAATTACTCCAAAAGCAATGCGTATGCGTAAAATCATCCTGGATGAAAACGAACGCAAACGGAATCAACGCAAGTAAGTATATTGTAGATTTAAAAAAAGAGGCTGCTCCCGAATCAGGATGCAGCCTCTTTTTTATATGAGCAAAGAGAGAGTAAAAAGGATACTAACTATTTCCCGGCGTACTCTTTGATCAGCTTATCAGCAAGCAAAGGCATTCCCAAAGCTGCTTTCTTCTGAATATATTCGACCGGATTGGTCGTCACACTCACTTTGGGAATATCAGGGTCAACCACAAATATCTTTACGCCAGGACGTACGTAGTTTAATAAAGAAGCTGCGGGATAGACTGCCAATGAAGTCCCGACAATAACAAACAGGTCTGCCGTGGATACGATCTCTGCTGCATGTTCAAACTGCGGAACCGACTCACCAAAAAAGACAACAAAAGGGCGCAGCAGCGCACCGTCGTCCTTACTGCGGAGTTCAGGATCCTGTTCCCATCCTTCAATGGGATATATAAGAGATTCATCTTTTGTGCTTCGTAGTTTTCGGAGTTCTCCATGCAAATGAATAATATGACTACTTCCGGCACGTTCATGAAGATCATCAATGTTTTGTGTGACAACCTGCACCTCAAAATACGCTTCTAAATTATGTATGGCTACATGAGCAGGATTTGGCTCCACGGAAAGAAGTTCCTTGCGACGGATATTATAAAACCGGATGACCTCTTCGCGATTATATCGTATCGCATCTGCTGTGCATATATCTTCAATTCGATAGGAGTCCCACAGCCCATCTCCTCCTCTAAAGGTACAAAGGCCACTGTCAGCACTGACACCGGCACCGGTAAAAACAACTATTTTCATGACAATACTATAAAAGAGTTTCAGAGTTCGATCTCACCCTTCCCCTGACGGATAAGTATAAATTCGTCCTCCGAACAATCAATAACAGTAGAAAAGGATCCATCTCCAATACCTCCATCAACAACAATGGCAACTTCTCTTTGCCAAAGCTCATGAATCAATTCCGGGTCTGTGCTATATTCTACTTCTTCCTCCAGTACAGGAACAGAAGTTGTGAGCAAAGGATTGCCCAACTGACGTACTATCTCGATCGCAATAGCACTATCGGGAATTCTGATTCCAACGGTCTTTCGATGCTTATATAGCTTGGGCAGCGAGGAATTAACCGGTAGAATAAAAGTAAAAGGACCGGGCAATCCTCTTTTCAGAAGTTTAAAAGCCCGGTCATTTATCTTTGCATATTCACTGGCGGTACTCATGTCGGCACAGATGATGGAAAGGTTCGCTTTTTGAGGATTTACACCTTTCAGCTTACATATCCGTTCAACGGCTCTTATATTCAGAGCATCACAACCGATTGCATAAGAAGTATCTGTCGGGTAAATAACCAACTCGCCCTCTTGTAACGCAGAAACTACTTTTTGAATCTCTTTCGGATTGGGATTGACCGGATAAATCTGTAATAACATGGAGCCCTGTTAACCGTAAATAATTTTTCCGTTTTCATCGATAAACTCTTCTATTCCTTTGCTGTACTGGTTCATAGCACGCAAACTCATACCCATACTGGAGAATCCTCCATCATGAAATAGATTCTGCATCGTGACTTTTCTGGTTAAATCAGAGAAGAGGGTAATACAATAGTCGGCACACTCATCTGCATTAGCATTACCAAGCGGAGACATCTTGTCGGAAAAGTCCATCAGATGATCCATTCCCTTCACTCCGCTTCCGGCTGTCGTCTGTGTCGGAGACTGAGAAACGGTATTGATACGAACGTTTCTTTCACGTCCGTAAATATAGCCAAAGCTGCGTGCTATAGATTCCAACAAAGACTTCGCATCTGCCATATCGTTATATCCGAAAAATGTACGTTGAGATGCTACATAAGATAAGGCTACGATTGAGCCATATTCATTGATTGCATCCAGCTTCTTCGCACACTGAATCATTTTATGAAATGAAACGGCAGATATGTCGAGTGTCTTACTCAACATGTCATAATCAAGATCATCATAGGTGCGTTTCTTGCGAACATTCGGCGACATTCCTATCGAGTGAAGGACAAAATCAATCTTGCCTCCAAGCAACTCCTGAGAGCGTTCAAACACAGTTGTCAAATCCTCAACACTTGTTGCATCACAAGGAATAACTTCTGTTTTTAACTTCTCTGCCAAATCATTAATAGTTCCCATGCGCACCGCCATGGGTGTATTTGTCAATGTGATAACCGCACCCTCTTCAACGGCTCTTTCAGCTACCTTCCAGGCAATAGACATTTCGTTTAAAGCCCCGAAAATGACTCCTCTTTTCCCTTTCAATAAGTTGTAACTCATACTATAAAGTTCTTAATTTGTCGCAAAGGTACGATTATATTACACACAAAGAGATGTTTTGTGCAATAAATCTACTCTTTCAAAGGGGAATTGTTTAAAAACAAAAGATAAATTTGGCACTGACAGCACAAAAAGTTACTTTTGTGTAAGCAATTGTAATCGAATACCAATGTCCAAAAAATGCGTGAAATGAAGAAAGCAAAGGTCGTGCATAAGAATACAGGATTACGCCAATTCAAAGTTTCTTTTTTGCTTAACTCAGAGGAACTGAAAGCGATGAACCACTATCTGAATAAATACAAAATAGATAACCGTTCTCATTATCTGCGCGAAACCTTACTTTCTCAAGTTTTACAGAAACTGGACGAAGATTACCCCACATTATTTGAACCCTGGGAGATGAAAGGATAATAAATGAACGACGATTATTTTATGAAAATGGCTTTGAAAGAAGCCGAAAAAGCTTTTCAGTCAGACGAAGTTCCAGTGGGAGCCGTCGTTGTTTTTCAAGACAGGATCATTGCAAGGGCACACAACCTCTCTGAACGTTTGAACGACGTTACGGCACATGCCGAGATGCAGGCAATTACTTCGGCCATGAATATGCTCGGTGCTAAATATTTATCGGGATGTACCATTTACGTAACCGTCGAACCGTGCATTATGTGTGCAGGAGCTTTAGGGTGGTCACAAATAAGCAGAATTGTCTATGGAGCGTCTGACGAGAAACGGGGGTATTCGCTCTTTTCTCCTTCTCCGCTACATCCTAAGACAGAGGTAACCCGTGGTATAATGGAAAAAGAATGCAGCCAACTGATGAGTTCTTTCTTTAAAGGGAAACGTTAATCGACTTCTTCGTAGTCAACATATTCGCCTTCATTCTTATCAATGACCTTCTTTTTGTCTTTCTTAGGCGCATACCATTTGTCCTTCTCCATTCTACGTTGTTGTTGATTATTTCTGGGCGGCTGTTGTTTGCGGGGATCATAACCAAACAACATCCTGAAGAATCCACCCATTAACGCATTGATGCCGGCATAAAGGATAGCCAGAAATAATATAAATATTAATAAGTACTTCATAATAAGATCGAGATAAAGAAAGTTATTTCCTGTTGTTCAAAAGAGAAAGCAGGACATACAGAATAATAGCAAGCGAGATCCCGGGAACCCCTGCCAGAGCTATAAGCGCTATGGACAGAAGCAAGAATATATAACGTAACTTATTCTGATTCCACGCAAAGGATTTAAACTTCAAAGCAAACATGGGCACTTCAGAAACCAACATCCAGGAAGAGAAGAACACCAGTATTGAAAGCCACAAATAGTTGTACGGAACGTTATCAAGCCATTCTCTGGCGCCAACGATCAACGCACACCAAAAAAGCGCATTGGCAGGTACAGGCAGTCCGATAAAAGAGGTAGTCTGACGATCATCAATGTTGAATTTTGCAAGACGCAAGCCGGAGAAAACAGCTACAAGAAAACCCAGATAAGGGAAATACTGAGCGAAAACACCCTCAAACCCTGCCATCCAGTTCGCTAACAACATGTAAATCATAAAAGAAGGGGCAACCCCAAAGCTGACAACATCTGCCAAAGAGTCCAGCTCTTTGCCTATCGGGGAGAACGCTTTAAGCATACGGGCTACAAATCCGTCCATAAAATCAAAAACAGAAGCAAAGATAATCCACAGACCGGCAAGAAAGAACTCTCCCTGACTGATCATAACACAGGCCACACAACCCGAAAACAGATTCAGGCAGGTGATTGTATTGGGGATATACTTGGTAATGGTTTGCATCAACTCTAATTATTTTAGCTTCGCAATAACAGTTTGGTTTCCGGTCACAATTTCATCCACTTTTACACAAACCTCGGTACCCAGAGGAAGAAAAATATCCACACGAGAACCAAACTTAATAAAGCCCAGATGATCATCTATATGACATGTATCTCCTTCTTCCGCATACGTTACAATACGACGCGCCATAGCTCCCGCTATCTGACGAACCAGAATTTCAACACCTTCCGGCGTTTCAATAATTACCGTTGAACGTTCATTTTCCGTACTTGACTTTGGAAGATATGCGGCCATGAAACGCCCATCCTGATGCGAAACATGCTTCACTACACCATTTACCGGGAACCAGTTGGCGTGAACGTTGAGCAACGTCATAAAAACTGAAACCTGCAACCGCTTGTCATGAAAGTAAGCATCCTCAAGTACTTCCTCGACAACTACAACTTTTCCATCAACAGAAGAAACAACAGTTTTCTTTGTATCACCTTGAAAATGACGGGAGGGAGAACGGAAGAAATTTATAACTACCCAATAAGGTATGGCGGTTAGCAATAAGATAACATAAAACAAAATTCTGGGAGCGTAAAAGTACGAGAGTACATTTATCGCCAAAAAACCTAATCCAACAGCAAGAATAATTTCTGTACCTTCTTTATGTATTTTCATTTTGCTTCTTCTAAAATAAGATGTGCAAAAGTAATCCTATTTTGCTATAAATCAAAATATGAGGGAAAAGAAATGATATTACCAGTATGCAAACTCTGATGACACTAAAAATTCAAAAGGGTATATCAGCCTCTTTTTCTTCTTCCCGAATCGTTGAAAACTGCTATATTTGTTCGTAAAGACCTAATTATAATAAAAAAACGAGGCAGGATGTACGAACTTTTGTACTTTTGCATAATATTTCAAATCAGACTATTCAAATGAATTTACTTGAATTAAGCGAACAGGAGATTATCCGAAGAAAAAGTCTCGATGAGCTGCGCGCATTAGGCATAGAACCTTATCCGGCTGCAGAATATGCAACCACAGACTTTTCCACAACTATAAAGGAACTATTTGAAAAAAGCGAAGAGTCCCGCCAGGTTTCCGTTGCCGGTCGCCTTATGTCCAAACGTATTATGGGAAAGGCCTCATTCATGGAATTGCAAGATTCCAGAGGTCGCATTCAGATTTACATATCCAGAGATGATTTATGTCCGGATGAAAACAAGGAAATGTACAATACGGTATTCAAGAAACTGTTGGACATCGGTGACTTTGTTGGAATCAAAGGATTTGTCTTTCGTACCCAAATGGGAGAAATCAGCATTCATGCTCAGGAACTAACAGTTTTATCCAAGTCTATCCGTCCCCTCCCAATTGTCAAATATAAAGACGGGGTCGCTTACGATGCTTTTGAAGATCCTGAACTTCGATACAGACAACGATATGTTGATTTAGTCGTGAATGACGGGGTGAAAGATATCTTCATCAAACGTAACAAAGTATATAGCTCCATGCGAGAGTTCTTCAATAAAGAAGGATATATGGAAGTGGAGACACCCATTCTTCAGGCTATTCCCGGTGGTGCTGCTGCGCGTCCGTTTATCACCCATCACAACGCATTGGATATTCCGTTGTATCTGCGGGTTGCCGACGAACTTTATCTGAAGCGCCTCATCGTGGGTGGTTTTGAAGGTGTATATGAGTTCTCGAAAAACTTCCGTAATGAAGGAATGGACCGCACACATAATCCGGAGTTTACTTGTATGGAGATTTATGTTTCCTACAAAGACTACAACTGGATGATGGACTTTACTGAAAAGATGCTGGAAAAAATCTGTCTGGATGTGAACGGTACCACGGAAGTGAAAGTGGGCGAACAGACGATCAGCTTCAAGGCTCCATTCAAACGGGTAACAATGATCGACGCGATTAAGGATTTTACCGGTATCGACATCACTGATATGGATGAAATGCAGCTGCGTGATGTCTGCAAAAAACTAGGTATCGAGGCTGACGAGACAATGGGTAAGGGGAAATTAATTGACGAGATCTTCGGTGAGAAATGCGAAGGTAACTATATCCAGCCGACATTCATTACCGACTATCCGATTGATATGTCTCCGCTTTGCAAACGACATCGCAATAATCCGGAACTAACCGAACGTTTCGAACTGATGGTCAATGGCAAGGAGCTCTGTAATGCCTATTCCGAACTTAATGACCCGATCGATCAATTGGGACGGTTTCAGGACCAACTCCGACTGAGCGAAAAAGGAGATGACGAAGCCATGTTTATTGATATGGACTTTGTACGCGCTCTGGAATATGGTATGCCTCCTACATCGGGAATGGGTATCGGAATGGATCGTCTGGTGATGTTAATGACCGGGCAGACGACTATTCAGGAAGTGCTCTTCTTCCCTCAAATGAAGCCGGAAAAGGTTCAGAAGAAAGATCCCGCTTCCAAATATACGGCTTTAGGAGTTCCCGAAGAGTGGGTACAGGTACTTCAGAAAAATGGAGTTTACTGTGTTGAAGACCTGAAGGATCTTAATCCGGGACGTTTGCATCAGGAAATTTGCGGACTTAACAAGAAATATAAGCTCGAACTAAAGAATCCTTCGGTTGAAGAAGTGGATGGATGGATTCAAAAAGCAGGAAACTAAATAAGACCCAATCAATCGCTTATGGAAAAACTACCAGGTAGAATAGCTGTAATAGGAGGTGGAAGTTGGGCTACCGCTATTGCAAAAATGATGTTGAACAATGATGATTCAATCAATTGGTATATGCGTCGTCAGGACCGGATCGACGATTTTATACGTTTGAAGCATAATCCTGCGTACCTGACAGGCATTAAGTTTGACACCGACCGTATTCATTTTTACTCAAACATTAATAAGATTATCAAAGATTCTGATACGCTTATTTTTGCGGTTCCTTCTCCTTTTCTTAAGATGCATTTAAAGAAGGTGCGCACGAAAATGGATAACAAGATTATCGTGTCTGCAATAAAAGGAATAGTCCCGGATGAAAACATGATTGTTTCTGAATATCTTTCAAAATTCTATAGTATTCCTTCTGAAAACATTATTGTTCTTGCCGGACCGTGCCACGCGGAAGAGATAGCTCTTGAGCGCCTCTCATACCTCACGGTCTCATGCAAGGATACGGTCAAAGCAAAGCTCTTTTCCAAGAGATTGAACTGCAATTTTGTAAAGACCTCTATCAGCGAAGATGTGATTGGCATGGAGTATGCTTCTGTTTTGAAAAATGTGTATGCCATTGCTGCAGGAATCTGCTACGGACTAAAATACGGAGATAACTTTCAGGCAGTATTGATCTCTAATGCGATTCAGGAGATCTTTCGGTTTGTAAATGCCGTACACCCTATCAACCGCAACATAAAAGATTCTGCTTATCTTGGAGACCTTCTTGTGACAGCTTATTCGATGTTTAGCCGAAACCGGATTTTCGGAACAATGATTGGCAAAGGGTATTCTGTCAAGACTGCACAAATTGAAATGGAGATGATAGCTGAAGGTTATTACGGGACCAAATGTATCAAGGAAATTAATGAGAAATATAAGGTGGACATGCCGATACTTGATACCATGCACCATATCTTATATGAAAAAATGTCTCCAAGTAAAGAAATAAAACTGTTATCTGAACGATTCAGATAATTCACAAAACGATAAACAATGGAAAATATTAGTTTAAACATTCAAAAAACGCTGGGATTCATCTCTGAAGCATCTGTTCATGCATACGAGAATGATGTGATAAACGCCTCTAAAATGCTCCAAAACGGTACAGGTAAAGGTCGCGACTTTCTTGGATGGTTACACCTTCCCTCTTCAATCACCAAAGAGGATATTGCAGATATCGAGAAGACTGCGGCAGATCTTCGCTCACGTTGTGAAGTTGTCGTTGTTGCCGGTATTGGCGGAAGTTATCTGGGTGCAAAAGCAATCATCGACGCACTCTCTAACAGCTTCTCTTTGCTTCAGAAAAGCGAATCGCCTGTCGTATTGTATGCGGGAAACAATATCAGTGAGGATTATTTGTACGAACTGACAAGCTTTTTGAAAACCAAACAATTTGGTATCATCAATATTTCCAAATCAGGTACAACAACTGAAACAGCTTTAACTTTTCGCCTTCTCAAAACTCAACTGGAAAAACAGGTTGGAAAAGAAGAAGCGAAAAACCGCATTGTCGCAATTACAGATGCTGCCAAAGGTGCACTACGCAAACTTTCTACGCAGGAAGGATATAAGACTTATGTAATTCCTGATAATGTAGGAGGTCGTTTCTCTGTACTAACACCTGTTGGGTTACTTCCAATCGCTGTTGCCGGCTTTGATATCAAAGCGCTGATCAATGGAGCTGTTAAGATGGAAGAGGTTTGCGGACTGGATACTCCTTTTGCAGAAAATCCGGCTGCTGTATATGCGGCTACTCGCAACGAGTTATACAAGAGCGGAAAAAAGATTGAGATTTTGGTAAACTACCATCCTAAACTTCATTATGTATCAGAATGGTGGAAACAACTCTACGGTGAGAGTGAAGGAAAAGAAAACAAGGGTATTTTCCCAGCTGCTGTTGACTTCACAACCGATTTGCACTCCATGGGTCAGTGGATTCAAGACGGCGAACGTACGATCTTTGAAACTGTAATCTCAGTGAAAGAACCGAATACAAAGGTTGAAATCCCTTCTGACGAAGAGAATCTGGACGGACTAAACTTCCTGGCGGGTAAAAGAGTGGATCAGGTCAATAAAATGGCTGAACTCGGAACTCAAATTGCTCATGTGGATGGGGGAGTGCCCAATATCAAGATCGAGTTGCCTTTGCTGAATGAATATTACATTGGTCAGTTGATCTACTTCTTTGAGAAGGGTTGTGGTATCAGCGGTTATCTCCTCGGTGTGAATCCTTTTGACCAACCGGGTGTAGAAGCATACAAAAAGAACATGTTTGCTTTGCTTGAGAAACCAGGATTCGAAGCAGAGACCAAAGCCATCAAGGCTCGTTTGTAATCAAATCATCATCAAAAGAGGCTATACACTATATGTATAGCCTTTTTTTTCTTTTATACCTTCGTTCAATTATTATTCGTACCTTTGTGCAAAACTATAGAAGTATGAACATACAGATTATCAATGGTCCGAACCTCAATCTGCTTGGGATTCGAGAGAAATCGATTTATGGCGATGCCTCTTTTGAGTCCTATCTTGAGAAGCTGAAACTTCGTTTTCCGACTATCAAGTTTGACTATTTCCAATCAAATATTGAAGGAGAATTGATTAACAAGATTCATGAAGTTGGATTCTCTTATGATGGGATTGTAATGAATGCTGGTGCGTACACACACACCTCTATTGCATTGCATGATGCGATTCGCGGTATTAAAACACCTGTGATCGAGGTGCATATTTCAAATATTCACTCCCGTGAGTCATTCCGGCACACCTCTATGATTGCCGCGGCATGTGTAGGAAGTATTGCCGGTTTTGGGATGGACTCCTACAGACTAGCCGTAGAAGCTATAGTGGAACGTTCAACAACTAAATAGTACTGTCCAAAAGAAGCATGACTGAGGAACTTGAAGCATATATCCTAGCCCATATCGATTCGGAAGATAGCTTATTGGCCAAATTGCGCAGAGATACTTATGTGAATCTGCTGCGTCCACGTATGGTCTCCGGACATCTACAAGGGAAAATATTGAAAATGATATGCCGAATGGTACAGCCTCAGTATGTGCTGGAGATAGGCACCTTTACGGGTTATTCGGCAATCAGCATGGCGTCAGGAATGGATAGCGGAAGCGAATTGCATACCTTTGAGATCAATGACGAACTGGAGGACTTTACGCGCTCCTATCTGGAACAGTCGGAACACAAGGAGAAGATCTTCTTTCACGTCGGTGATGTACTCGAAACCTTGCCTGACATGGACATTCTTTTTGATCTTGTATTTATTGATGCTGATAAACGAGATTATTGTAAGTACTACGACTGTGTCTTTCCTAAGGTAAAGAAAGGGGGTCTGATCTTAGCAGACAACACATTGTGGGATGGAAAAGTAGTTCAACCTGTAGCAAATAACGACTCTCAGACAAAGGGTATTCTGGAGTTCAACAACATGATCAAAGCAGACTCTCGCGTGGAAAAGGTGATTCTTCCTTTACGCGATGGTCTTACGATGATTCTGAAATTATAATTTATCAAAAGACAATGGAAACAACAAGACAAAATAAAATTGCACGATTGTTGCAAAAAGAGCTGAGCGAGCATTTTCGCCTTCAGACTCAAGCTTTACACGGCGTACTGATTTCTGTAAGCATCGTACGTATCAGTCCCGACATGAGTATCGCACGGGTATATCTAAGCATCTTTCCTTCGGAGAAGGCACAAGCCATCTTGAAAGAGATCAATGAGAGTAGCCAGACTACCCGTTTTGATATTGCTCAGAAGGTACGCTTCCAATTGAGGAAAATGCCTAGTCTGGTCTTTTATCTTGATGACTCTCTGGATTATCTGGAAAATATTGACAACCTGCTAAAGCAATAAGCATTGGCACTTCACTACCTCATTGCTAAACGGTATCTTTTTGCCAGGAAATCTCATCATGCCATTAATGTGATTTCCTGGATTTCAGTCTGTGGTGTTGCTGTTGCTACCATGGCAATGGTCTGCACATTGTCCGTATTTAATGGATTTCAAGAACTATTTTCGACCCTGTTTTGCAACTTTGATCCGCAGATCGAGATTACTTCGCGACAAGGAAAGGTCTTTGATCCCACGTCAAAAGAATTCGATGCCATACGGAAGATGAAAGAAGTTGCCATCTTTACGGAAGTACTGGAAGAAAATGCTTTACTCAAATATCAGGATCGACAAGTGCCTGCAACCATAAAAGGGGTTGCTGACAATTTTGAACAACTCACATCGATTGACAGTATTATTGTCAACGGTCATTTCATGCTTTACGATAGTCTTGTTGACTATGGGACGTTGGGTGTGGGACTAGCGAACGTGCTGGGAACAGGTTCTTCTTTTGTTGACCCACTGGAAGTCTTTGCCCCCAAAAGAGGGGTACGCATAAACATGACTAATCCGGCTGCCTCCTGTACGCAAGACTATTTGTTTGTATCAGCTATCTTTTCATTAGAGCAGCCTGAGTATGACGAAAAATATGTGATTGTTCCACTTCACTTCGCCCGTCGTCTTTTCGACTATGAGAAAGAGGTCAGCAGCATCGAACTCAAACTAGCGGAAAACTCGTCGGTTCTTGAAATAAAACACAAAATCGAGCAAGCTCTGGGAGAAGACTATTTTGTAAAAGACCAGTACGAGCAACAAGAAGATTTTTATAAGATGATGAACCTAGAGAAGTGGATATCCTTCTTGATTCTGAGTTTTATCATGCTGATTGCCACCTTTAATATTATTGGTTCGCTCTCCATGCTCATCTTTGACAAGAAGGATGATATCATTACACTCCGCAATCTAGGAGCCAATGACACTTTTATCACCCGCATTTTTTTGATAGAAGGAAGTTTGATTTCTTTGGGAGGAGTCTTGTCAGGCATCCTGCTCGGAGTGATTCTTACCCTTACTCAGCAGTATTTTGGCATTCTCCGACTAGGTGAGAGCAATACTTTTATTGTGGACAGCTATCCTGTAAGATTGGATATGACGGATCTGATTCTCGTCTTTATTACCGTACTTATTATTGGATTCTTCGCCGTATGGTTTCCGGTACGTTACCTTGGAAAGCGCTGGTTGAAATCTTTATAACAGCTCTTTTAAATATTCTTCAGCTGCCATTTTATCTTTTCGCATCTGTTCCTGTAAGTGATCTATCTTTTCGTATTTGCGTTCTTCTCGGAGACGTGAAATGAATGAGATTTCAATTTCTTCATTATAGATATCACCGGAAAAGTCGAACAGATTAGCTTCAATCGAAGTTTCGGCATTCTTGTGAAATGTCGGCCGTGTGCCAATGTTAAGCATCCCACCATAGACTTTCCCGTTTACTTTGGCCAGAATTGCATAAACACCCTTGCCCGGAACAAGTTTCTCAGAAAAGTGCGGAACGATATTTGCAGTTGGAAATCCAATAGAAGTTCCGATCTGGAATCCTTCAGTTACCTTGCCGGACAAAGAATAATATTGTCCCAAATACCGGGAAACTTCATGAACCTCTCCTTTACGAATCAAAGAGCGGACTTTTGATGAAGAAACCTTTTCTGTCCCATTCAGCAAAAAAACAGGTGCTTGCACGACATCAATGCCCACTGCAGAACCATAACGGATATACTCCTCAAGACCTTCCGTGCGACCTCTTCCGAAACGATGATCATAACCTATTACAAGACACTTAACATTCCATGGGACAAGCAGCTTACAAATAAACTCTTCAGCAGTCAGAGCCGCTATCTCCTGATTAAAATCCAAAGTGATACAAACATCTACTCCGGCATCTTCAAGCAACTGTTCCTTCTCCTTCGGATCAGAAATAGACTGCAACACAAAATCAGGATCAAAAAGAGCTGAAGGTGAAGAAGAAAAGGTGATAACAGCAGATTCAAGACCTCGTTTCTGAGCTTCTTGCTGCACTGTCAGAATCAAAGAGCGATGTCCGACATGAACACCATCAAAGACACCTATTGTAGCAACTAACCCGGTGACTGAAACTGGCTGAGATTGGTAATAAGATCTCATACAGAAAAGAATTTCCGTAAGTCTTCACCGGGAACATATAAATGGGCTTTGAACCCAAGACTGGAAGCTGCCTCTACGTTCTTGACTGCATCATCAATATAGAGGGTTTGTTCCGGAGAAACACCTGTTTCTCTCAGAAACATCTTAAAAATAGTGGGATCAGGCTTTGATAGCCCCATTTCATTGGAGAGAAAGCATTTTTCAAAATAGTCCGATAGCTTGTGGCCGTCATTATAAAAACACTTGCGAAGCGAATAATCGATGTGAATCTTATTCGTATTACTCAGCATAAAAACGCGGTATTTCTTGTTCAGTTCAAGCAGCAGATCCAGCTTATAGGCAGGTACATGGGTGAGCATAGCACACCATGCTTTATCAATCGCTTCATCAGTCAGAGATGGTTTACCAGCCAGTTCACGAATCTTACTGCGAAATTCATCCGGAGAAACCTCCCCTTTCTCAAATTCCCCCAAAAACCCATAACAGACATAGTGATTTACAAGCATTTTACCAAACGCAGGAACTCCAAGTTCTTCCACTTGCCTTATAGTCTCAGGCATATCCAAATCTATCAGAACTCCTCCAAAATCAAATACAACGGTACGAATATCCTTCATAATAAACAGAATTATCAAGCATTGAGTCTGCTTTACGGGTGCAAAAATACTCAAAATCTCTTGGAAATGAGAGTCTGGAAGCTCCTTTTAAAGGGATTATTGGTTTTTAGCAACTTTTTCTTTGTAGTTTATGGAAAAAAAGAGTAGTTTTGCACCAGATTTCAGAGGAAATCTTTCGGGCTTTTAGCTCAGTTGGTTAGAGCAACAGACTCATAATCTGGAGGTCCTTGGTTCAAGCCCAAGATGGCCCACGAAAAAGAGGATATCCCAAAGGATATCCTCTTTTTATCTTTCTAACCAAGCGCAAAACAGTCCTTTTCGTGCCAAAAAAACATATGGATGTTTTTCTCTTTTCATACTGATCCCTTTCCCATTTCATTTAAATGAAATTGTCAACGGATAGGCATCCTTTTTACTACTCTCTAAGATGCTGTATGACAATTATTTGAAAATCAAAAAGTGCCTTAAAGGAAGAATGAATATTCCGTCTTATTCTTTATAATTGGCTCGAAAAGAGGAAATCTGCTCAATTTCAGACTAATATGTCACATTCTTAAACTACTTTCGAAAGAAAAACAAATACTTTTGTGTCTTAAGATGAAGAAAAGTAGCAAATGACGAGTTTGTATCTGTCTGTAAGTACTTTTTTCTCTCTTTTGAACGAATGCTTTCCTTTTGACAACACATAAAGACCACTATTTGAATTATGAAGAACTACGCCAGACTACTTGTATTGATGCTTTACAGTTTCATCGGAGTGAACTGCTATTCTCAAGAGAAAACGGCTTACATGGTAGCCGATGCTCACCTCGACACTCAGTGGGACTGGGATGTGCAAACGACTATCAATCAATACATCAAAAACACGTTAACGGACAACTTTGCTCTGTTTAAAAAGTACCCCAATTACAAGTTCAATTTTGAAGGGGCTATAAAATACATGTGGATGAAGCAATATTACCCCCAACAGTATGCAGAACTTAAAACATATATAAAGAATGGACAGTGGAATGTATGTGGTAGTTCTCTGGATGCGGCTGACGTAAATGTCCCTTCTCCTGAATCACAGTTCCGAAATATTCTGATTGGTCAGACATTCTATAAAAAAGAGTTTGGAGTTAAAAGCAATGATATTTTTCTTCCAGACTGTTTCGGCTTCGGCTACACGCTCCCGACCATCATGCGCCATGCTGGACTAATTGGATTTTGTACACAAAAGCTTTCATGGGGAGGAGTTACAATCCCTTTCAGGATCGGTGCATGGCAAGGTGTAGATGGCTCAAAGGTTATAGCAGCAGCTAATGCTGGTGGCTATGGGGATAACTTTAACGAAGATCTAAGTTATCGAACTGAGCTAATCAATTGGACAAATGAAACCTCAAATGCAACAAATGGTAAACATGCGATTACCTATCGATTATATGGCACTGGCGACAGAGGTGGAAGTCCACAAGACAATACCGTTAATTGGATTGAGAAAAGTATAATCAGCAATGGGCCGGTCAAAATAAAAAGCGCATCTGCCGGTCAGATGTACGAAGATTATCTTGGATCAATAAACGATTTTCCAACACATAACGGTGAATTATTAATGACTACCCACGGTACAGGTTGTTATACTTCGCGAACCATGATGAAACGCTGGAATAGAAAGAACGAACTCCTGGCTGATGCGACTGAGAGAAGTGCGGTAATTGCAGATTGGCTGGGTGGCTTATCATATCCAACGGAAGAACTTAATAATGCATGGATCAAGTTCTTATGGCACCAGTTTCATGATGATCTGACCGGTACAAGTTGCGAGAGGGCCTATACTTTCTCGTATAACGATGAGGTAATCGCTCAAAACAAATTTGCAACAGTACTAACTAATAGTGTTGGTGCAAGTGTACGTTCGCTAAATACTCAAACTATTGGCACTCCAATTGTTGTTTACAACCCATTGTCCATCTGCCGGGAAGATGTTGTAGAGGTAAATATTAATGTCACTGAAATGATGGAGTACGTAAAAGTGTATAACAAATCGGGAATTGAAGTTCCGTCGCAAATCATCGAATCTTCCGATGGAGTAATAAAACTGATTTTTGTTGCAACAGTACCTTCTTTAGGATATGAGGTATATGACGTCAGGCCATCGGCAACTTCTCCTGCCAATGATGCTAATTTGCAAATCTCATCCCATTCACTGGAAAATTCACAATATAAAGTATCAATTGATTCAAACGGAGACATTAGTTCAATCATCGACAAACAAAATGCAAGCAAGGAATTACTTAAAAGCCCCGTTCGTCTGGCTTTATTAACAGCTCAGGGCTCTGGCTTTTGGCCATCTTGGGAAGTCCCGTATGAGACAATAGCAAATGAGCCAAGGGCTTATGTAGATGCTACACCCCAAATTAGTATTGAGGAAGAAGGGCCTGTAAGAATATCCTTAAAAATTACACGCACAAAAGAAAACTCGACCTTTGTCCAATATATACGCCTGACAAACTCGGACACAAAAAGACGTATAGATGTCGAGAATGATATAAACTGGAAAACAACAGGAACATTGCTAAAAGCGGTTTTCTCTCTGAATGTCTCAAACAATAAAGCAACCTATGATTTAGGCCTAGGAGTAATCAAGCGTTCCAATAATACATCCAAAAGCTATGAAATACCCGCCCAACAATGGGCTGATATTACCAATGTAAGTAATTCATACGGAGTATCGATCCTTAATGATTGCAAATACGGATGGGACAAACCCGCATATAATACATTGCGCTTATCATTAATCCATTCACCAAAGTGCAATACAGGCAGAGGATATGAGTTTCAGGAAAACCAGGATTTAGGTAACAATAAGTTCACCTACTCTATCTATGGACATACAAACTCTTGCCTGGAAGCAGGATCCACATGGGAAGCAGCTAAACTAAATCAGCCTCTTATGGCTTTTGAGACTGTCAAACATAATGGAGATTTAGGAAAAAGCTTTTCTTTTATTTCTGTTGATTCATCACAGGTAGCAGTTAAGATGCTAAAAAGAGCAGAAACAAGTGACGACTACGTGCTCCGATTATATGAAACGAAAGGTCTTGATGCCTCAAATATTAAAGTGAAGTTTGCATCCAGGATTCTGAATGCGAAAGAACTGAATGGTATTGAAGAAGAAATCGGAAGTGCTAGTTTCTCCGATAGCACTTTAATCATAAACATGACCGCTTTTCAACCAAAAACATATAGTGTAAAGCTGGAAAGTCCGGTGACAACTTCTTCAACACCTGAAAGCATGCCAATAGTAATCCCTTACAATGCAGATGTGGTTACCAGTCAGTTATATATGAATGATGGCAATTTTGATGGCAATTCGAACACATATTCTGCCGAGTTACTACCCGACACAATTCTTTCTGACGGAATAACCTTTGCCATGGGTTCTGTAAAGACCTGGAAAAAGAATGCGTTGAAATGTAATGGAAATAAGATCACCATTCCCGGCGGCTATAAGAAACTATACATCCTTACCGCCTCTTCAAACACGGATGGCTCTACGGCCGATTTTTATGTAGATAATACTCGATTTAAGCTAAGCATTCCCTATTTCTCTAATTTTGTAGGACAGGCTTCTTTCTACAAAGTTGTTGGAGGTGATACCATTATGACTAATAACTATTTTAAAAAGGACAATATTGCTTGGGTAGGAGATCACATGCACAATGGAATTTCTAAAACCGATCAGCCTTACCAATTTACTTATTTGTTTAAGTATTGCATCAAACTTCCTGATGGAGCAAAAGAGTTGATTCTGCCCAATGATACCCAAATAGCAATCTTCGCAGTAACAGCTGCCAATAACGAGAACGATGACACCAAACCAGCAACTGAATTAGTAGAAGTACAAAAAACAGAAGCTCCTTTATCTGTACCAGTCCATTGTGGAGAAAATCTCTCTAATGGAAAAACGGCAACAGCTTCAGGAATGACCGGAAGTGCCGAAAGTCCGTCAATGGCTCTCGATGGAAATGAATCGACCAAATGGTGTCAAAATATTGCTTCAGACAAATGGCTTATTATTGACCTCGGGTCCCGCATGGAGATCTGTGAATACCTGGTAAAACATGGTGGGATTGAAAGTGTAAATTACATCACAAAAGACTTCAAGATTCAAAGGTTAGAAGGTACACAATGGATTGACGTGGACGCAATTACCGGAAATACACTTAACACAACCAGCAGGTCGGTAACACCATTTACAGCACAGAAAGTTCGCCTTTACATAACTAATTCAGGAAGCGATAATGCAGCTCGTATTTATGAGTTTCAATTATTTGGCCATAACCCCACCGAAGTGAACGAAATATCCTCAAAAGAGAAACCTTCAATCACTGTTTCTCCAAACCCGGTTACCTCCGAATCGTTCGAAGTTCAGCTATCAGGCTTTGATGAAGAAACAGAAGTATTAGTTACCATTACAGACAATAATGGTAGAGAAGTCTATCGCTCAAAGAGGGATAATTCGTCCTCATTAACTCTGACTTTGAAGAATCGAATAAGCAATGGCATATATTATGTAACTGTAAAAGGAAAGCAAAAAGTAGCTACCAAGAAGTTTATTATTCACGGCTAAGCCTGTAATACATAAAAGAGAGCGGATGCCCTAAAAGGACATCCGCTCTCTTTTATGTATTACAGGAAGAATCTTTTAGAAAAAGAACCTTCTGATATCATTGCTTAAGGCCAAAGCCATAAGAGCAATCAATAAGAACATGCCAACCATTTGTGCATATTCCAGGAACTTATCACTTGGTTTGCGACGGGTAATAACTTCCACCAACAAGAAGAATACATGTCCTCCATCCAGTGCAGGAATTGGAAGAATATTCATAAAAGCAAGTATAATAGACAGGAAGGCTGTCATTTGCCAGAAAACACGTCCATCAAATTGAGCCGGGAATAGACTTCCAATGGTGAAAAAACTTCCCACACTCTGTGCTCCCTCTTTGGTAAAGACATATTGCATATCACTGACATAACCTTTCAATGTATTTAGCGCGAGGTTGACTCCTGCAGGGAACGATTGGAAAAAACCATATTCTTTCGTCACAGTCTTATAAATATCCAATGGAGAATAAAGAGTTGAGAAGCCAACAATTCCAGCTGTATCAGGAGTTGCCATACAAGAAGAAGCAACGCCATTCCTGTAGAAATTAATCTTTATCGGCTGAGACTTATGCAAATTTGCCTGGTTCTTAAAATCTATCAAAGTAAAGGTTTGTACAGTGTCATTGACCGCATAGATGCTGTCTCCGGCTGTAAGTCCGGCTGCTTCAGCAGAAGAACCTTTTGAAACTTCATCCACAATAACAGGTATTCGATAGCTTGCAAAACCTTGTGCACCAGCCATAAGACGAACCATAAAATCTTCCGGGATGTTTATAAAAACAGAAGTGTTCTGACGCAAAACCTCTACTTTTTTTGCTGAGGATATCTGACGTAATGTATGCTCATTGTAGCGTTCAAAAGGTATACCATCAGCGGCGACCAGAATATCACCCGATCGGAATCCGAGCTGCTCAGCAACCGGACTGAACTCCATACCCATCTTTGCATTTTGTGTCGGGAGATAGGTATCGCCCCATGTAAACAGCACCATTGAATAAATCAACAACGCCATCACAAAGTTCATAACTACACCGGCAACCATTATTACCAGTCGTTGACCAGCCGGTTTCGAACGGAACTCGTCTGGCTTGGGAGGTAATGCCATCTGCTCTTTATCCATAGACTCGTCAATCATTCCGGCAATCTTTACGTAGCCTCCCAAAGGAAGCCAACCAATACCATATTCCGTATCACTGTTTTTTGGTTTGTATTTGTAAAGGGAAAACCATGGATTGAAGAAGAGATAAAACTTTTCGACTCTCACTTTAAATAAACGTGCTGAAATGAAGTGTCCAAACTCGTGGACAACAACAAGGAGTGACAAACTCGCAAAAAACTGCAGCACAACAACTAAAATCGCATTCATTGAATATTCTTGGATAAATTATATATACATTCTACTTCGCTCTCACAGCAATTCAAGAGCAATATGACGGGCCTCACGATCACTCATCACATATTCTTCATAAGTTGGTTTGTTGACAAACCCTACACGCTGCATTGTTTTCTCGATAAGATCCGACATTTCTAAAAAGCCGATTCTCTCTTTCAGAAAAGCCTCAACAGCAATCTCGTTTGCCGCATTGAGTACACAAGGCATATTTCCTCCGGTACGGATGGCAGCATATGCGAGATCCAGGTTTCTGAAAGTCTTCCTGTCCGGTTCTTCGAAGGTCAATGACATCTGCTTATTAAAAGACAAACGGGGAAAGGTTGAATTTATTCTTTCAGGATATGAAAAAGCATATTGAATAGGGAGCCTCATATCGGGTTGTCCAAGTTGCGCCTTGACACATCCATCTTCAAACTGTACCATTGAATGAATCACCGATTGAGGATGAACAACAACTTCTATCTGATCCATTGAAACATTAAATAGCCATTTTGCTTCAATCGATTCCAAACCTTTGTTCATTAATGACGCAGAGTCAATCGTCACCTTGGCACCCATGGACCAGTTCGGATGCTTCAAGGCCTCACGAAAAGTGACGTTCTTCAGTTCGTCGCGGCTTTTTCCCCGGAAAGGTCCTCCGGAAGCTGTCAGCAAAATCTTTTCTATAGCACTATCTCCTTCTCCGGACAAACACTGGAAGATCGCTGAATGCTCTGAGTCAACGGGTATAATCGGTGAACGATGCTTCATCGCTAAACGACTAATCAGATCTCCTGCAACCACAAGTGTTTCTTTATTGGCTAAAGCAATCGCTTTGCCTGCTTTTATCGCATGTATAGTTGGCTTTAATCCCGAAAAACCTACCATTGCCGTCAATACCATGTCGATCTCAGACGATCCAACTACCTGCGAAATCGCATCTTCACCGGCATATATTTTTATAGGCAAGTCCGAGAGAGCCTCTTTCAAGATCGTATATTTGTCTGGATTAGCTATCACGACTGAATCCGGAAGAAAAGCTCTGGCTTGCTTTATCAGCTGATCGACCTGATTGTTAGCAGTAAGAACATACACCTCAAAGAGTTCAGAATGTGCGGCAACAACCTCCAAAGCCTGTGTGCCGATAGAGCCGGTTGAGCCTAGTATGGCCAGCTTTTTTTTCTTTTCTTCCATGTGGATATTTTCTTCAAAATATGATATACTCTTCCGGGTTCAGAGGATTTCCTTTGTACCAAAGCTCAAAGTGTACGAGTGCCGCTTCCGAGTCTGGTTTTTCTGATTCATACATTCCGGCTATTGCGATCGCTTCACCGGCTTTAACCTTGTCGCCTTCCTTTTTAAGAAGCTCCGAAGTATGTCGATACAACGAGATAAAGTTGTTTTTGTGCTGTACCTGAATAATATACCCGTCTATCCCAAGGCAACAAAGTACTACTGTACCATCAAGGGTTGCTTGAACCGGTTCTTGTTTATGTGTCAATAAATCTATTCCGAAATGTTTTGCATATCTGTCAAATTTTACGGAAATTATTCCCCGTTGAACCGGTTTGTAAAAGAAAAGACCTTCCGTCGGAATTTCTGTGATCTTAGCGGCCAGGTTAAATTTCTCCTCTTCCTCAAACTGACGGACATATTGCTTTGTCGCCTGAGATGCCTGAAGAGAATCCAGATTAACCTGTATGGTCAGAGAATCATAAGAAGGCAGGGAATCGACAGCAATATCTCCCTTCATTACCCGGCGTATATTATGGATATACTCTTCCTGCATGGTTACAATATCAGAAAGAGAATCAAGCACGGCAGCATTCCGGACAATCTCTTTTCTGAGACGGCGATCTACAAATCCGGGCATATATGCTTTCATTGGTGTAAACAACAACACAAATGAAGTGAGCAGAATTATAAAAAAAGCGGCAAACACTGCAAAGAGAAATATCTGCATAGGAACAAGCCGAAAGGTAAACTCCTCCTCCAGCGAATTCTCATTGGATGCCGTAAAGCGATAGAGGGTACGCATCTTACGCCAGAAACGTTTATATTTACTGGATAGTTCCTTTTTCATTCTTATTATAGATGTAATAATCCTTCCGGTACCAAGACATATATAATCCGTGACTTGTGATCAATCTTTGAAATAAAATGTTCATTCGCAGGAATCAATAATTCGCCATTTTCACCGGAAACCTGGAAAAGAACATTAATTGTAGATTCGTCCACATCAGTTACTTCACCCAACAGACCATGCTCTTTATCGATCATCTTGAAACCGATGAAATAATCCCACGACAGATGTTCTTCTTCCATTTCCATCTCCTCTTTAGGGAAATAAACGTCACGTCCTGCAAATGTCTTGGCTTCTTTCTCATCATCCACACCTTCCAATTTGATGATTGCAGTCGAACTTCCTTTAAAGCGGTAGCTTTCTATGAAGAATGGCACCGGAATCGCATCAATCAGACAAACGATGCAATCGCATTCGCTCCGGTCAAAGATATCATTGATAAACAACATGGTAACCTCGCCCTTCACTCCGTGAGGCTTGGCAAATGTGCCTATCTTTACAAAATCATCAATCTTTATCATAAACGCGTAATGCTTGCTCCCAGTTGATTGAGTCGTCTGTCAATCTGTTCGTAGCCACGATCTATCTGTTCAATATTATGAATTGTACTGGATCCATTGGCAGACATTGCGGCAATAAGCAGTGCGATACCCGCCCGAATGTCGGGTGAAGTCATAACAGAAGCTTTCAAGGGAAATCTTTTCCCTTGTCCGATCACTGTTGCGCGATGAGGATCACACAAAATGATCTGCGCACCCATGTCAATTAGTTTGTCCACAAAGAAAAGACGGCTTTCAAACATCTTTTGATGAAATAAAACACAACCCTGAGCCTGCGTAGCCACCACGAGCAAAACACTCAACAAGTCTGGTGTAAGTCCGGGCCATGGTGCATCTGCAATGGTCATGATGGAGCCATCCATAAAAGTTTCAACAACATAAGACTCCTGTGCCGGAATGTAAAGATCATCTTGGATCTGATCCACCTTTATCCCTAGTCTGCGAAAGCTATCGGGAATAATGCCGAGATCTGCACAAGAAACGTTCTTAATGGTAAGTTCAGAGCCAGTCATAGCCGCCATCCCGATGAAACTACCCACCTCAATCATATCAGGAAGCAACGTATGGTCACATCCATGCAACGAGCTCACCCCCTCAATAACGAGCAAGTTCGAACCGACACCAGAGATTTTCGCGCCCATCGAGATGAGCATCTTAGACAACTGTTGTAAGTAGGGTTCACAAGCAGCATTATAGATCGTTGTCGTTCCCTCGGCAAGCACTGCAGCCATCAATATATTAGCCGTTCCTGTTACAGAAGCTTCATCAAGCAGCATGTAAGTTCCTTTCAGCTTCGATGCCGTAATCTCATATACTTGTCGGGAAGAGTTATAGAAAAAGTCGGCTCCAAGTTTCTGAATGCCGAGAAAATGAGTATCGAGTCTTCTGCGCCCAATCTTATCGCCACCGGGTTTAGAAATGATCGCCTTGCCAAAACGAGCTACAAGAGGTCCAACAATCATAACGGATCCCCTGAGAGCTCCATTCTTTTTTAAATACTCTTCGGTATTGAGGAACGAAAAGTTTAGATCGTCCGCCTGAAATGAGTAGCTTTTTTTGCCAACGCGTTCCACCTTGACTCCCATCTCAGAAAGCAGCTGAATCAGATTATTAACATCCAGGATATCCGGAACATTGTTGATTACTACTTTCTCCGACGTGAGCAATGTGGCACATATCACTTGCAGCGCTTCATTTTTCGCTCCCTGTGGTGTTATTTCACCGCTTAACCTGCGCCCTCCCTGTATTACAAACGAAGCCATAGTCTTCAGAATTATATTCTTCCACCGGGAATGTTTCTACGTCTCCGGAAATTAGCATTACCGGCTCCCGGATTCACACCTTCTCTGTTACCGATAAGTTTAACAAAGCGCTGATCAAGAGATATTGCTCCATGAGAGTATTCTTTCAGATCATCAAAGATCTTTTGATCATCCACAGAGTCTTTGTTCCAGATCAAAAAATTCTTTTTCATCTGATTGGCCAATAGTGCTATCAGAAAAGTCTTCTCTTCTCCTTCGGGATAATCCACCGCCTTTTTGATCATACTCTCAATAAATCGTCCATAGTGACGATAACGGATGCGTACGCTTGGATAAGGGATTTGTGCGGGTTTGGCATACAAATCATCCTTACGGGTAATTTCATACGGATAATCAATATCCAATTTGAATTCTGACATGATTGCAAGATGGTCCCACAATTTATGTTTGAAGTCATTGACATCTCTTAGATGAGGAAACATACTTCCCATCAGATTGACGATAGAGTAGGCACAGACCGTACGTTCCTCTTTAGTTGGCAGAGAGACACAATGATCCACCATTTGCTGGACGTGCCTGCCATATTCAGGTAATATTAATCTTTTCACTTGCGTATTGTAATCAAATTCTTTCATAGCTGCCTTTCTTTATTATGGAAAAACACTCGATGGGACAAAAATACAAAAAACAAACGAACAATCTGTTCTTTAGTACTAAAATACGAATGAATAGCAGATTCCGATGCTCTTAAAGCTTTGTATCTCATCTTTTCCCTTCCAAACCGGAAACAAATCAATCGCTATCTTCACAAGAGAATTTTTGCTTATCTGTATTGCATATTCATTTTTTCTTATCTTTGCTCCATTCAAAACAGAAACGAATGACTTTGAAAGAAAAGAAAGTAAGACAATTTCTTTGGCATAGACCCAGGAAGGCTAGAAAATATCTGTGGAAAATACGAAAAGCAAAATATGGAAGAGGATTTGGCGTTCACTCTCCCTTTGTTTTTTCTCTTATCACAAATGTTTTGAGAGAGAAAAGCCTTTACTATGACTACAGGAGGATCGAACAATTGCGCGATGCCTTGTTAAATGATCCCTCTTTTCTTCAGAATCGTGAATCACAAAAAAGATTACAGAAATCTTTGACACCGGAACGACATGGCCGCTTCTTGTTCCGCCTGGTCAATTTTTTCCATCCGGAAACGCTTTTAGAGATAGGAACAGGTCTTGGCGTGGATACTCTTTACATGGCTTCTCCTCACACGAATTGTCAATGTATCACCCTTGAGGAAGACCCTCTGCTGCAAAATCTATCGGAAAAATTATTCTCTGCCCAATCTTCAACCAACATTGAATTGGTAAAAGGAAAATGGACAGAATCGTTGGAAGATGTGCTAAATAAGATCGGTAAACTGGATTTTGTCTGCCTGAATGCCAATCAGCAGCAACCGATACACGAATTATACAAGATGTGTCGCACCAAGATGCATGAACAATCCATCTTTGTAATCCGTAACATACGGGCATCCAAAGAAATGTATGAATTCTGGAAAGAACTTAAAAATGAAGAAATGGTTATTTCTGCGGTAGATATGTATTCGATGGGCATACTATTATTCAACCCATCGTTAACCAATAAACATTATTCACTCTATTATTAATTTAAGAAAAGAAAGGGACAAACTAATGATTTACACAAAGAAAGGTGATGATGGAAGTACCAGTCTTGTCGGTGGTACACGCGTCTCAAAAACAGATCTGCAAATTGAGACCTATGGCACAATAGACGAACTCAACTCGTTTCTTGGAGTATTACTCTGCGATATGCATAATGATGGAGAGCGTGATATGATTCTTTTTATTCAAAACAAACTCTTTTCTATTGGTTCGTATCTGGCAACTGAAAAAGAAAAAAGGATGTTGCAGGAATCCGGAGGTATCTTTGATGATGACATACAACTATTGGAAAAAGCCATAGACGCTCTGGAGCTGGATCTTCCCAAATTAACGAATTTCATCCTTCCCGGAGGTACACGATCCGCTGCGCTGGCTCATGTTTGTCGAACTGTATGCAGACGTTCTGAACGACTTATTTTCAGATTGAATGAGAAGCAGCCCATCGACTCCTCAATAAAGGTTTTTCTGAACAGACTTTCTGATTATCTCTTTTTAATTGCAAGAAAAGAATGTTTTGTTACCGGAACCAGTGAAATTCCTTGGGATATCTGATAATATCTGAAAAAAAAATCTATTTTTGCGCCCAATTTGAATTGTATTTAAGCAATAACCAATTAAAGCATTATAATAACTATGTATTGGACACTTGAACTTGCATCAAAATTGGAAGATGCTCCATGGCCTGCAACCAAAGATGAACTGGTCGACTATGCTATTCGCTCAGGAGCCCCTCTTGAGGTTGTTGAAAACCTACAGGAAATAGAAGACGAAGGTGATATATATGAAGGCATTGAAGATGTCTGGCCTGATTATCCAAGTAAAGAAGATTTTTTCTTTAACGAGGAAGAATACTGATTTTTGCTTTTAACTGTAGGAAAATACACTTGTCGGGAAATCAAAACTATTTTCCCGGCCGAACATTAAAAAAGGACGGCTCAAAAGCAATTTTGATTCGTCTTTTTTGTTTTAAACATGTAAGCCGTTGTTATACACATCAAAGATGAAAAAAAAGAATCTCTACCTGCTGTTAGGATTAACATGCTGCCTGTTGCTCTCTGAAGGAGCCAGGGCACAGGTTGATGCGCAATTCAGCCAATACTTTGATGTGCTCAATTATTACAATCCGGCGGCGGCGGGAAAGGAAAATGTACTTAAAGTTTCCGGTATTGATCGCATCCAATGGGCCGGCGTAAAAAATGCCCCTCAAAGTTTCTTTTTCTCTGTTGATGCACCATTCAAGCTCTTCAACCGAAAACAAGGTGTCGGGGTGTGCTTCTTCAATGAAAGTGTCGGTTTGTTCACCAACCGCTCTTTTTCACTGCAATATGCCCTAAAGTTCAAACTTTTCGGCGGAGAACTAAGTCTTGGACCACAGCTTGGTTTATTTGACCAGGGTTTTGATGCTTCAAAGATATATATCCCTTCTTCCGAATATCACCAATCATCCGAAGACGGTATTCCAACTTCAAACGGACAAGGAATGACCTTTGATGCAGCTTTTGGCGCTTTTTATTCCTATAAAAACTATTACGTCGGACTTTCTACCACACACATGATGGAAAGCACGATACAACTGGATTCCAAAACCACGACCTATCTGCCCCGGGCTTTTTATTTTTCAGGAGGGTGCAATATTCCGTTAAAAAAATCGTTAATCGAATTACAGCCATCTCTGATGGTCAAAAGCGATCTTATTACAACTCAAATAGATGTCACTCTCAGAGGATGGTATAATAAACGTTTTTCCGGAGGATTGACCTTTCGTCCGGGAGATGCCGTCGTCGTATTGCTAGGAGCCAAAATCAAAAGCATTCAGGTCGGTTATTCCTATGACGTAAGTATCTCAACGATGGCCGGTGCTTCCAATGGGAGTCATGAATTGGGAATGAGTTATTGCTTTGATCTAAAGAACTTAAACAACAGTAAGAACAAACACAAAAGCGTACGCATATTATAAAGTATGAGAAAATTAATTGTTAGTAGTTTTGTTTCCATGCTGATCCTCACCTCTTGCATGGGCACAGGAAGCAGCAGCGGCGAGTTAGTCGGTGTAGGCGGTACAGCTTGGTCAGAACCGGCGCCTTATGGAATGGTCCAGATCAAGAGCGGCTCCATACAGATTGGTCCCAACGAAAAAGATTCTTTATGGGGAATTACAGCGCCTTCCAAAGAAGTCTCTGTTGACGCTTTCTGGATGGATGAGACAGAAATAACCAATTCCAAATACAAACAGTTTGTCTATTGGGTACGCGACTCTATCATCCGTGAACGACTCTTTGATCCAAACTATGGAGGCGATGAATCATACAAGATTGAGGAGGATAAAAACGGTGATCCTATCAAGCCGCATCTGAACTGGAAGAAACCTCTTCCAACTCCCCGGAGAGCAACCGAAGACGAACTTCGCGCATTAAATAGTGTCTATTACATGAATCCTATTGACGGAGTAAAGACACTGGACGCTTCACAGATGAATTATTACTATGAATGGTTTGATCATACAACTGCAGCACTGAGAGGCAATCGTATCAATCCGTTGGAACGTGAGCGGAATACAGACATCACCATTGATCCAAATCAGCAGGTAATAATATCAAAAGACACAGCCTTTTTTGATGACGAGGGCCGTATCGTCAACCAGACTGTGACCCGTCCGCTGCAGAGTCTGTACGATTTTCTACATACACGCATTGTCAACATATATCCTGACACGACCTGTTGGGTAAATGACTTTTCCAACAGTTACAACGAGCCTTACATGAAACTCTATTTTTCGCATCCGGGATACAATAATTATCCGGTAGTCGGTGTCTCCTGGGAACAAGCAACGGCTTTTTGTGTATGGCGTACCAATCTGCTTCGTGCCTCTACATTTAATATGTCCGGCCGGCAGATTATGGAATACCGACTGCCGACTGAAGCAGAATGGGAATATGCGGCCCGTGCAGGGAATACGGATCAGCTTTATCCATGGGCAACAAATGGTACTCAGTCTCAAAAAGGCTGTTTCTATGCCAACTTCAAACCGGAAAGGGGTAACTATCCGAAAGACGGGAATTTAATCCCGGGCACTGTAGCAGCCTATGCTCCCAATGAATTCGGTTTGTATGACATGGCCGGAAACGTTGCAGAATGGACTTCTACTGCGTATACAGAGTCTGGCGTTCTTTCTCAAAATGACATGAACCCTGATTTCCGCTATGATGCAGCAAAAGAAGATCCCTATAATCTCAAACGAAAAGTGGTAAGAGGTGGCTCATGGAAAGATGTCGCTGAATTTGTACGTTCAGACTCACGTACCTTTGAGTACCAAAATGAGAGCCGTTCCTATATCGGCTTCAGATGTGTAAGATCCCTGATAAGCAACGGAAAAAGAAAGTAAAAAGATAGAACTATGAACAATCTAAAATTCACCAGAATCGAACGATTCATGGTCTCCGATAAAGGAAGAAGAATTACAAACTTTGCATATAGCTGGGGAGCAGCCATTGTGATTATCGGTGCCTTATTTAAAATTATCCACCTGCCTTATGCCAATATTATGTTGTCATTTGGTATGGGAACGGAAGCGCTGATCTTTATCCTGCTTGGATTTGATGTACCTTTTAAAGTATACAAATGGGAAGAAGTTTTCCCTGTGCTTGACAGTAAGAAACAAGAGGACAGACCTGACTTTAGTAACTTGGCTAAGGGAGAGATCGGCGGTTTTGTCGGAGGAGGTTCGGGTATCGTCGGAGAGGGTTCCGGAACTGTTGGTGGTGGCTCTGGTGTTGTTATTGTGGGTGGTGCTACCGGGCAGACGGACGGAACAGTACCTTCGGGGGGCGGCTTCGCATCCACCGGAGGAGGCGTGATCCGTGCAGGCGGGGCGCAACCTTTTATTCCTGCCGGACTGAACGTTAGTGATGAAGATGTGGAAAGCTTATCTGACAGTATTCAAAAGCTCTCACAGGCATCTCAACAGATCTCCAAGATGGCAGAGCACGTCAACTCTTTCGGACAAACAGCCAGTTCGCTGGCCAATGTATCAGAAACTCTGCTTAACTCCTATCGGGGTATCTCTGATAATTCTGAAGGTATTGTAAACAACTCAATCGATTATATCAATCAGATGGAATCCATCAACCGTAACCTCTCCGGACTGAATACAATTTATGAGATACAGCTGAAGAGTCTTAGTTCGCAGATTGATGCTATCGACAAAGTAAACAACAGTCTCACCAGAATCAAAGAGATGTATGAATCTTCTGCAGGTGATACAGGCAAGTTCCGTGAAGAGACAGAAAAGATGGCGCAACAACTTTCTGCATTAAATACTGTGTACGGCCGTATACTCAATGCGATGTCCGCAAACATATACGGGAATAACGGAAATCGTTTTTAAATAAAGAATCTAACAAACTGATATGGCAGCAACTAACGCACCGGAGACCCCGAGGCAGAAGATGATTAATCTGATGTATATCATCCTCACCGCCTTGCTTGCTCTTAACGTCTCTTCAGACGTTTTGAACGGGTTTTCTCTGGTAGAAAAAAGCATCTCCAAGACGACCGAAAATGCCACAATACAAAACAACTCTCTGTATGACAACCTGGAATCATATTATAAAAAGAACCCGGAAAAGGTAAAAGAATGGTATGATAAAGGAATGATGGTCCGCAAACTCTCCGACTCTCTTTTCAATTATGCGCAAGATTTAAAAGTGCGCATCGTAAAGAAAGCTGACGGGAAAAAAGGAGATGTCAATAACATCGAGGCCTTGGACAATGTAGATGCCGCCGGACAGGTCATGCTGAGAGATGTTTCCAACAATGAAGGCAAAAAACTGTACAAGGCGATCAACAGTTACCGTACTTCCATTCTTGCGATGGTGCAAGACAGCCTGAAACGGTCTATTATTGCTTCTAACCTCAGCACTGAGAGAAGTAAGAAAGCAAAAGCAGCAAATAAGAATTGGGAAGAATCCATGTTTGAAAATATGCCTGTGGCCGCTGCGGTAACGATCCTGACCAAACTTCAGAATGACATTCGCTACGCAGAGTCGGAGATTGTCCATACGCTCGTTACAAACATTGACGTGAGCGACTTCCGGGTCAATCAGATCAAAGCCTATGTGATACCCAACTCCCGCAATGTGATACGGGGTGGAAAATATACCGCCCAACTGGTACTTTCAGCGGAAGATTCCACTCAACGTCCCCGTTATTATGTCAATAACAAGGAGCTCGCTGCTGACCAGAAAGGGAAGTATGAGATGATCTGCAATTCAACCGGCAACTTCTCCCTGACCGGATTCATTGAGTTACAGCATGCAGACGGGACAAAAATCATGCGTCCTTTCAAAGAAGATTATACCGTCGTCGAACCGACCGCGACAATCTCCCCAACATTGGTCAATGTCTTCTATGCCGGTATCGAGAATCCGATCGAAATCTCCGTTCCGGGTGTGCCCAACAATCAGGTGACAGCATCCATCACCAATGGCAACGGAGCGCTCACCCGCACAGGAAACAACTGGAGCGTGAAGCCAACACAGATCGGCAAAGAGTGTCTCATTGCAGTCACTGCCACATTGGACGGACGAAGCCAGGTGGTTGCCACCAAGACCTTCCGTGTACGCGCATTGCCTACACCTCGTCCATTTATCGTTTTCACGGACGACAAAGGAGTGCAACAACGCTACAAAGGTGACCGCGCAATATCAAAAGCGAGCGTGCTGGCTGCCCCCGGAATCATTGCCGCTTTGGATGACGACTTCCTGGAGGTGACATACAAGGTGCTGAGCTTTGAGACAGTATTCTTCAATGCCATGGGAGACAACGTTATCGAACGCACAGAAGGAACAAAATTTTCCGAGAGAATGGTGACACGATTTCGTCGCTTGAGCAGTGAAGACCGCTTCTTTATCTCCGGAGTCCGCGCAGTCGGACCCGATGGTGTAGAGCAAAGTCTTCCTCCTCTGGAAGTTAAACTTAAATAGAAAATACGATTAGAGATGAAACATACAGTAATAATTGCCACACTTCTTATGGCATTCGCAAGTACAAGTGTCACTTGGGCACAGACCGTCAGACCAACGGCTCCTGCAAAAGCAACTGCCGCTCCTGCTAAACCGGCTGCTACTCCTACCAGAGGTGCTGCCGCTCCTACCACAGCAGCGACATCTTCTGCCAGAGAAAGACTTGATGCTGCCGCTGCCGCGCAAAAAACAGATCCCAAACAACTCTCTGTCCGCGCGCAAAGCAAATTTGGCAGTGAGCCCGTTTCGGTCAATCAGACAGTATGGTCGCGGGAGATCTACCGTGAGTTGAGCGATACAAAAGAAGAGAACATGCCTTTGTTCTCTCCTTCTACTCCGATTGGCGACCGTGCCAATCTCTTCACACTAATCTTTCGTCTGCTCGCAGAAGGGAAGATTACAGCCTATGAAATAGATGTAGACGGAAGAGAAATCTTTACCGATGATCATAAGATTAATTTCAAAGATCTGCTCGAACTTTACGAGATCATCAACGAAGAAGAGGTGGTACGTGGGAGCAAAACCGTTACCTACAAGATCGAGAACAGCGATATTCCTTCCAAGAGTGTCAAGAGTTTTTACATCAAAGAGGTGTATCGCTTTGATCAGCGCTCTTCACAATTTACCTCTTCGATCTATTGCATCTGTCCGCTCATCATCCGTCAAGACGACTTCGGTATGAGTACCCGCGTGGCGATGTTCTGGGTTAAGTACGAAGATCTGGCTCCATTCCTGACCCAGACGCCGATCTTGTCAAGCAACACCAACAACACGCTCCGCCTGACTTACGCTGATTACTTCACGATGAAGCAATATAAAGGAGATATCTTCTATGCCACAAACCTGGCCAACAAGAGTTTGGCACAGATTGCCAATAATGACTCCACCAAACTGCGGAAAGAACGGGAGAAGATAGAACAACAGATCGATACGTTTGAGGCTAGCCTGTGGGTCAAACCAGATACAACGCTCGTCGTGGATAAGTCTAAGAAGGCAAAGGCGAAGACGGCCCGTGCCGAATCAAAAAGTACCACTACAAAGAGCAAAGCGAAAGCGCCTGCTACTAAAACATCCAGTAGCCGTACGGTACGTGCTTCTGTTCGGAAATAGGAGTCATACAGGAACTGCAACACGATTTTTCACAGAACGGGGAGGAACAACAAAGAGTTCCTCTCCGTTTTTTTGTGTTGCTACAAACCGTATCCGGTTTCTTTTGATATTTACTTCCATCAGCTTACACTTTTTCAGAGGGTAGCTTACGCACCGCTTATTGGACGATTAAGTAAGCCCTCAGCTGAGATCCCGTGGGTTCTCAGCCGGGAGCCCACGGGATCCCAATTGAGAGCTTGTAAGATCTCAGTTGGGAGCTTACTTAACTATCAGGATAAAGTTCGTTAGAACTACAGACTCTTTCTGTTTGTCATCCAGTACCTTTCCGTGTTTTTATTATTCCCGTATCCTTTTCTTACACAAACTTTCACTAACTTTGTCGCTTGAAAAAAACGAGATTGACACAATCCTCATAAAATAAGAGCTGTATGGAATATAATTTCAGGGAAATTGAGCAGAAATGGCAGAAAGAATGGGTGAAGAACAAGACCTATAAAGTAGTCGAAGATCCTTCCAAAAAGAAATTTTATGTATTGAACATGTTTCCGTATCCATCCGGTGCAGGACTCCATGTGGGACACCCTCTCGGATACATCGCTTCGGATATCTACGCGCGCTACAAACGTTTGAATGGCTACAATGTACTCAATCCGATGGGATACGATGCGTATGGTCTGCCCGCCGAACAGTATGCGATCCAGACAGGACAACACCCTGCAATTACGACCGTCAACAATATCAACCGCTACCGCGAACAGCTGGACAAGATCGGTTTCTCTTTTGACTGGGACCGTGAAATCCGTACCTGCGAACCGAATTATTACAAATGGACACAATGGGCTTTCATCCAAATGTTTGAAAGCTACTATAATGACGATCTGAAGAAGGCACAGCCAATCACTGCGCTGATAGAGAAACTGGAGCGCAATGGTACCGAAGGTATCCATGCTGCCTGCTCCGAAGAACTGGAATTAACGGCTGCCGAATGGAAAGCAATGACAGAAAATCAAAAACTGGATACGTTGATGAACTACCGGATTGCCTATCTGGGCAATACGATGGTCAACTGGTGTCCGAAACTCGGCACTGTGCTTGCCAATGATGAGGTGGTCGAAGGACTCTCTTTACGTGGGGGCTATCCCGTCGAACAAAAGATGATGCGTCAGTGGTGCCTTCGTGTATCTGCCTATGCACAGCGTCTGCTTGACGGATTGGACACAATCGACTGGACAGACTCGCTGAAAGAGACTCAAAAGAACTGGATCGGACGGAGCGAAGGGGCTGAGATGCAATTCAAAGTGAAGGATTCGGATCTGAGCTTTACTATCTTTACGACCCGTGCCGATACGATCTTTGGCGTCACCTTCATGGTACTGGCTCCTGAAAGCGAACTGACCGCGCAGCTGACTACCAGGGAACAGGCGAAAGAGGTAAAAGCCTATCTGGAGCGGACAAAGAAACGGACAGAACGCGACCGTATCGCCGACCGCAGTGTGAGTGGCGTATTCTCCGGTTCGTATGCCATCAATCCGCTGACCAACGAAGCAATTCCGGTTTGGATCAGCGACTATGTACTGGCCGGATATGGCACGGGAGCGATCATGGCAGTGCCTGCGCACGATAGCCGCGACTATGCTTTTGCAAAACATTTCAATCTTGAAATCCGTCCACTGATTGTAGGATGCGACGTTTCCGAAGAGAGCTTTGATGCCAAGGAAGGGATCATGATGAACTCCCCGATGGCTGGCAAAGAGATTGAAGGCAGTCTGGTGCTCAACGGACTGACTATCAAAGAGGCCATTGAAAAGACAAAAATATACATCAAAGAAAAAGGGCTGGGTAAGGTAAAGGTCAACTTCCGTCTGCGCGACGCAACCTTTTCGCGTCAGCGTTACTGGGGCGAACCGTTTCCTGTCTATTACAAAGACGGACAGCCTGTGATGATGGACGTGAAGGATCTTCCTTTGGAGCTGCCTGAAATAGACAAATATTTGCCGACAGAAACAGGCGAACCTCCTCTGGGACGTGCCAAAAACTGGAATACCAAGGAAGGTTATCCGCTCGAACTGAATACAATGCCGGGATTTGCCGGTTCTTCGGCTTATTACCTGCGGTATATGGACCCAAGCAACAACGATGCGCTGGTTTCAGAGAATGCCGTCAATTACTGGCAAAACGTGGATCTGTATGTCGGCGGAACCGAACATGCTACGGGCCACTTGATCTACTCCCGTTTCTGGAATAAATTCCTGTTTGACATCGGAGCGTCTGTGAAGGAAGAACCCTTCCAACGTCTGATCAATCAGGGAATGATTCAGGGACGAAGCAACTTTGTCTATCGTGTCAAAGATTCCAATACGTTTGTCTCTCTGAGACTGAAAGACCAGTATGAGGTGACTCCAATCCATGTGGATGTAAATATCGTCTCCAACGATATCCTGGATCTGGAAGCTTTCAAACAATGGCGTCCTGAATATGCCGATGCAGAGTTCATTCTTGACGAAGGGAAGTATGTCTGCGGATGGGCCGTGGAGAAGATGAGCAAATCTATGTTCAACGTGGTGAATCCGGATATGATTGTGGAGAAATACGGTGCTGATACCCTCCGCATCTATGAGATGTTTCTCGGTCCGGTGGAACAGTCCAAGCCGTGGGATACAAATGGCATCGATGGCGCGTCACGCTTCCTTCGCAAATTATGGAACTTGTTTACCAACAAAGGCGACGAGTTTGCACTCTCAGACGAAACGCCCGGCAAAGAGGAACTGAAATCCATACACAAACTGATCAAAAAGATTACCGGTGATATTGAAGGCTTCTCATACAACACAGCCATCAGTGCCTTTATGATCTGTGTCAATGAGTTGTCCACCCTGAAGTGTAACAAACGTCTTATCCTTGAGGATCTCATCATACTGCTTTCTCCTTTTGCGCCTCATCTCAGTGAAGAGTTGTGGGAGGCTTTGGGACACAAAGGAACTGTTTGCGATGCGCAATGGCCCTCCTTCAATGAAGATTATCTGAAAGAAGATGTGGCAACATATGCCATCTCGTTCAACGGAAAGACCCGTTTCACCATCGATTTACCGGCAGATACCGAGAAGGCTGAGATTGAAAAGATCGCACTTGCCGCTGAAGGTACTGCAAAATATCTGGAAGGTAAATCGCCGAAGAAGATTATTGTTGTTCCCAATAAACTGGTAAATATTGTCTTCTAATAACACAAACGTATGAAAGGATTAACGTTGCCCACCTGGCAGGTAGTGATGCGGGAAGCGCATGACTACTTCATGATTACCATCGGATTACTTTGTTATGCAATCGGATGGATCCTGTTTTTGCTGCCTAATGACATTACTACCGGTGGCGTGGCGGGTGTGGCTTCGCTGGTCTACTTCGCCTCAAGTCACGCCATTCCCGTGCAATATGTCTATTTTGGCATCAACGCCTTCCTGTTGATGCTGGCACTGAAGATCATGGGCTTTCGGTTTAGCATCAAAACGATCTTTGCCGTATTTATGCTGACCTTTCTTACTTCTCTGCTTCAAAAGCTTACCGTTGGAGTAGTCATGCAGATAGATCCTTTTATGGCGAGTGTGATCGGAGCCTTCTTTTGTGGTACGGGTATTGGTCTGGCCTTTATCTCTAACGGCAGCACAGGAGGCACGGATATCATCGCCGCCATCATCAACAAATACAGGGATATCACCTTGGGAAGAGTCATTCTTTTCTTTGATATCTTTGTCATCTCGTCCAGTTTCTTTGTGTTTCATCGTTGGGAAAATGTGCTCTATGGTGTTGTTACCCTCGCTATCAGTAGCTTTGTGTTGGATCTGGTGGTCAACAGTGCCCGTCAGTCTGTACAGTTCTTCATCGTATCGAAGGAGTATGAGCGCATTGGCCGGCGTATCAACAAGGATCTGCACCGGGGAGTCACCGTGCTCGACGGTACCGGACTCTACACCGGACAAGGAGTAAAAGTGATGTTTGTACTTGCCAAGAAGCGGGAGTCAACGACGATTTTCCGACTGGTAAAAGACCTCGATCCGAACGCTTTCATCTCGCAGAGTGCGGTAATTGGTGTGTATGGCGAAGGGTTTGATCATATCAAGGTAAAATAAAGTTGAAAGCCCCGTTTATACTATATTCGGAGGCTTTCCCGTTAATAGATCATGAAAACACCTAATGCCTGCATCTTGCAGCTTCCTAAGATTGAAGACGAACGGGGTAATCTGTCGTTTATAGAAGAGAATAACCATGTTCCTTTTAAAATTGCACGCACCTACTGGATCTATGATGTGCCGGGTGGGGAGTGCAGAGGTGGTCATGCCTTTCGCTGTCAGGAGGAAGTTATCGTGGCTTTATCAGGAAGTTTTGATGTGGTGCTGCACGATGGAAAAGAGGAACACCGCTTCTCTCTCAACCGTTCCTATTATGGTTTGTTTGTTCCGCGAATGACGTGGAGAAATATCGAAAACTTCTCCACCAACGCCATCTGTATGGTGCTATCCTCAACGGCATATGATCCGGATGATTATGTGTGGGACTTTCATGACTTTGTAAATCTCAGGAAGGAGGCGATAAGATGACTTTCTTACAATCAACTCTCACTGATTGCCAACTTGTTTCACTGCCTAAAGAGCATAACCGGGCCGGTAATCTGACTGCTCTGAATAGCAGTAAAGACCTTTCTTTTGATATTAAACGGGTCTATTATACGTATGACATTCCTTCGGGAGCATCCCGGGGAGGCCATGCTCACCGACAGTTATACCAATACGTGATCGCAGCTTGTGGCAGTTTTGATGTCTTGCTGGATGATGGAACAAATCAGAAAACTGTGCGGTTAAATCGTCCGGATGTTGCTTTACTGATTGTGCCGGGTATCTGGCGCGAACTGCATGACTTTTCTTCGGGAGCAGTCTGTCTGGTGCTCGCCTCTGAACTATATCAGGCGGATGATTATCTGGAAGAGTATGAAGACTTCAAAAGACAAAAGGGATGCAGATAATACGCTATATAGAGAGTCTTCATGACGTCTGGAATGACTTTGTCGAGCATTCCCGCAACGGCACCTTTCTGCTCAAGAGAGAATACATGGATTATCATGCGGATCGTTTTGCGGATTGTTCGTTTCTCTTTATGGAGGGCACTACGTACATTGCCGTACTGCCGGGCAATCTGAACGGTACTACCTATCACTCGCATCAGGGACTGACCTACGGCGGTCTGATTCTGGCTGATAATACCGGGGGAGTACTGGTCTTGAAATGCTTCGAACTGCTGCTTCACACACTGAAAACAACCTACGGAGTAAAGAATCTGATCTATCACACGATTCCATCCATCTATCACCGTTATCCTTGCGGAGAAGACTTATACGCTTTGTTCAGAAACAACGCCACGCTCGTGGAACGAAAAATGTCTTCGGCATTGCCCGGCGGAAAAGCTCTTCCTTTCAAGACGCTCCGTAAAAGAGGGGTGGCTCTGGCAAAGAGAGAGGGACTTTCGGTTGCTGAAACGGAAGCATATGCACCTTTCTGGACAATTCTCACCGAGAATCTGATCGCCAGACATCAGACAACTCCGGTTCACTCGCTGGAAGAGATGCTACTACTTCAGATCCGTTTCCCGAAAGAGATCCGTTTGGTAGGCGTCTTTAAAGATTCGGTTCTGATCGGAGGATGTGTCGTCTATCTCTGCAAAGAGGTGGCACATATTCAATATATTGCTACAAATGAAACAGGAAGGAACTCAGGAGCTTTAGATCTCCTCTTTGATACACTCATTCACTCTTTTTACACAGACTTCCCTTTCATTGATTTTGGCGTCTCTGTAGAAGATGGCGGCACAGTGCTCAATGAAGGTCTGCTCTTTCAGAAAGAAGGTTTTGGAGGCAGGGCCATCAATTACGATACCTACGAAATAAAATTCTGAGTAGCCATGGTAAACTATCTCGAACTTAAAAAAGTCTCCGACTCCTTTCAACCGGAGTTGTCCGCAACCATTGAGAAGGTTGTTCAGTCGGGGTGGTATCTTTTCGGAGAAGAAAAGAAGGCTTTTGAAGAAGAGTTTGCGGCCTATTGCGGAACAAACTTCTGTGTCGGAGTCGGCAACGGACTGGATGCCCTGACGCTGATATTTTCCGGCTATATGGAAATGGGAGTCATGCAACCCGGAGACGAAATAATCGTGCCCGCAAATACCTATATTGCATCCATTCTGGCAATTACCCGTTGCGGACTGACTCCTGTGCTTTGCGAACCCCGTCTTGATACTTTTCTGCTGGATGAAGAGAAGATTGAAGCGTTGATCACTCCTCGCACAAAAGCGATTATGGCGGTTCATCTGTATGGTCGCGTCTGTGCGATGGATCCGATTACGATCCTTGCCAAACGGCATCATCTGAAACTGGTGGAAGATAGTGCCCAAGCACACGGTGCTATTTATAAAGGGAAAAAGGCAGGCAACTTAGGCGATGCCGCCGCCTTTAGCTTCTATCCGGGAAAGAATCTGGGTGCTCTCAGTGATGCCGGAGCTGTAATGACTAATGACGCCGATCTGGCTAAGGTTGTCAGGGCTTTGTCCAATTATGGCTCGTTGACCAAATATACACATCTGTACAAAGGAATCAACAGTCGGATGGATGAGATTCAAGCGGCCGTGCTGCGGTTGAAACTGAAGCGACTCGACAAAGACAACGAAGTGCGCAGAGCGTATGCCGAACGATATATCAGAGAAATTCATAATCCGCGTATGATCGTCCCCGAATATCCATGCCGTGAGGGCCATGTGTTTCACATCTTTGCCCTTCGCGTGCCGGAACTACGCGATCAGTTGCAGTTGTGGCTAAAAGACGAAGGAATTGAGACTCAGATACACTATCCGAAGCCACCGCATCTGCAAGAGGCCTATAAGGAGTGGAAAAGCCTCTCTTTCCCAGTCACTGAAAAGATTCATAACGAAGTATTAAGTTTGCCGCTCAGTCCTGTGCATACCGCGGAAGAGATTACGCGTGTCATTGATGCACTCAACCGCTTTGTCTGACCTCATCCGTTCTTATTTATTGCTATTCAGAACTTTTGCAAGCCATTGTCCAGTGTATGACTCCTTGCGTTGTGCGACCTCTTCCGGTGTGCCCGCACAAACAAGATGACCACCATCTATTCCTCCTTCCGGACCTAAATCAATGATATAATCAGCACATTTGATCACTTCCAGATTGTGTTCGATGATAATAATCGTATGCCCCTTGCCGATAAGCCGGTTAAATGCTTTGAGTAGGGTATTTATATCATGAAAATGAAGACCGGTGGTCGGTTCGTCAAAGATAAGAATCTCCTTTTCTTCACTCTCCTGACTTAAAAACCACGCCAACTTGACTCGCTGGCTTTCTCCTCCGGAAAGAGTTGAGGAGGCCTGTCCGAGTTTGATATAACCCAAACCAACCTCTTGCAAGGGGAGAATGTTTTTAGTGATCTTCTTTTCCATTGGACCTTTACTATCAAAGAACTCTATTGCCTGGTTGACAGTCATATCCAATATATCACTGATATTCTTTCCATTATACAGAACATCCAGGACATCACTCTTAAACCGTTTGCCATGACAACTATCACATTCAAGAGTGATATCGGCCATAAACTGCATCTCAACGGTAACAGTACCCTCTCCCTTACACTCTTCACACCGGCCGCCATCCACATTGAAAGAGAAATGCGCGGGAGTAAATCCCATCTGCTTGGCAAGCGGTTGAGAGGCAAACAAGCTTCGGATATCATCAAAAGCCTTTAGGTAAGTTACCGGATTGGACCGGGAAGATTTGCCAATCGGATTCTGATTGACAAACTCAATATTGGTGATTAAAGAGAGGTCTCCTTCAAAGCAACCCATACGTCCTGTCTTCTCCAGACTACCGGAAAGACGTCGCTTCAGTCCATTGTATAAGATATCACGTACCAAAGAGGATTTTCCGGATCCGCTGACACCGGTTACCACAGTCATGATGCCCAGAGGAAACTTTACTTCAATATTCTTCAGGTTGTTCTGCAACGCACCGCAAACCTTGACATAGTTGTTCCATTTACGGCGAACAGGGGGAATCTCTATTTTTTCTTCTCCCAGCAAATAGCGAACGGTATGACTTTCTGTTCCGGGAGTCAGGTTGGACATATCTCCTTCATACACAATATTTCCTCCTAAGCGACCGGCTTGCGGACCAATGTCAATGATATAGTCTGCAGCCCGGATAATCTCTTCGTCATGCTCCACCACCACAACTGTATTACCCAAATCTTTCAATTGCTGCAATACGTGAATCAGAAGCGCTGTATCTCTGGGATGAAGTCCTATACTGGGCTCATCCAATATATAAAGCGATCCGACCAATGTGCTTCCCAAAGAGGTCGCCAGATTGATTCGCTGACTCTCTCCTCCCGAAAGAGAAGAAGAGACGCGATTGAGGGTTAGATAACCCAGTCCGACATCCATCAGGAAACGAATTCGGTTTTTTATCTCAGTCATCAGTCGTTTAGCTACAGCAGCATCGTGCGAATCAAGATCAAGTGTCAGAAAGAATTCCTGGAGTTCGGATATGGGCATGAGAACCAATTCGGTGACAGACTTTCCACCGACCCTGACATATTGAGCTTCCGGTTTCAGACGTGTTCCATTGCAATCGGGACAAATCGTTTTACCTCTGAAACGGGAATTCATCACTCGGTACTGAATCTTGTATTGGTTCTCTTCCAGGAATTTGAAGAAACCATCTATACCCGCGAAGTAGGAACAACCTTTCCAAAGCAGCGATTTTTGTTCGCCGGTCAGTTGGAAATAAGGTTTATGAATAGGGAAGCCCACCTTATCGGCATTCAGAATGATCTCTTTCTTGAATTCGCTCATCTTTTCGCCTTTCCAACAAACAACACAGTCTTCATAGACCGATAACGTCTGATTGGGAACGACCAGATCTTCATCAATACCAATCACATCACCGAAACCTTTACAGGTAGGACAAGCTCCCAATGGTGAATTAAAATTGAACATCAGGTCGGTCGGCTCCTCAAAGCTCATGCCGTCAAGTTCAAACCGTCGCGAGAAAACGTGTTTGACAACCTGATCCTCGGAGATATAGAAATGAAGATGGCACTCTCCTTTTCCTTGATAAAAGGCCGTTTCTGCTGAGTCAAACAGGCGGCTGATACTCTCTTTGTCCTTGCCGGAAGAGAGTCTGTCGATAAGCAGCAACACCTCTTTGCCGGTCAGTAGCTCCGGAAACAGGAGAACTTCTTCTATACGGAAGAGTTTCCCTTCCACCTCAATACGGTTAAATCCCTGTTGTTGCAACGCTTTTAAAGAGGACTCAATACTACGCTCCCCGTTCAATTCTATCGGACTGAATAACGCGTATTTCGTCTCCTCCGGATAGCTTTGCATACAGGTAATCAGATCTTCCACCTGGTGTTTTTGAACCAAATTACCGGAGATGGGAGAGAATGTCTTGCCAATACGCGCAAAAAGAAGACGGATGTATTCATATATCTCCGTGGAAGTGCCCACCGTAGAGCGCGTATTGCTCGTATTCACTTTTTGCTGAATGGCAATTGCCGGAGGAATGCCCCGGATAAAATCTACTTCCGGTCGGCTCATCCGTCCGAGAAACTGGCGTGCATACGAAGAGAGACTTTCCACATATCTTCGCTGGCCCTCTGCATACATCGTATCAAAAGCCAAAGAAGACTTTCCCGAACCCGAAAGTCCGGTAATAACTACAATCTTATTGCGTGGAATCTTGACTTCAATATTCTTTAGATTATTGACTCTCGCTCCTTTTATGTGAATCTGATCTTTCTCCATTTTTTATTCTTTCAACCTGCAAAGATAATGCATATCTTGACTTTATTTTGTAGTTTTGCGTTGTAAAAGATCAAATAATACCGAATCACTTGTAAGAATGAAGCACTTAATACTTAGCACTCTTCTTTGTCTGGTACTCATCGGGAGTTCCTGTACTCATAAACTTTATCAATCAGCCGGCGTAAATTATCAAAACTATCCCAAACGGGAATTTCGTGGCGTATGGATGCATACCGTTGGAAACGGCGTATTCCGTAATCAAACACCGGATGAGATGCGAAGCTATCTGCGCCAACAACTGGACGTTTATCAGCAATCGGGCATTAATGCAATCATCTTTCAGGTGCGTCCACAAGCTGATGCTTTCTATAAATCAGATCTGGAACCGTGGAGCAAATATCTCACGGGCAAACAAGGTGTGGCTCCCTCTCCTGAATGGGATCCGCTGGAGTTTATGGTTGCTGAATGCCACAAGCGCAACATGGAACTGCACGCCTGGTTGAATCCCTATCGCGTGGCAACGACCCGAAACGAAACATTCTCAAAAGATCATATCTATTACAAACATCCTGAGTATTTTATCAAATATGGGACGCAGATCTATTTTCAGCCGGGTGAACCGTGGAGCCGTAGCTTCATCTGCGAGGTGGTGAAGGATATTGTGACGCGTTATGACGTGGATGCCATCCACATGGATGATTATTTTTATCCGTATCCCGTGGCCGGAGAGGCTTTTCCTGATAAAGAATGCTTTCAAAATTATGGTCCCGGACAGGGATTCTCGAAAGACCGTCTGGAAGACTGGCGACGTAACAATGTCAACCTGCTGATCGAACAGCTGAGTTATGCCATCAAATCGGTCAAGCCATGGGTAAAATTCGGTATCAGCCCCTTTGGAATTTACCGCAATAAGAAAAATACTCCTGATGGAAGTGGCAGTGAAACAAATGGTTTGACAAACTATCACGATCTATATGCAGATGTATTACTGTGGGTACAGAAAGGATGGATAGATTATAATATTCCGCAGGTTTACTGGGAAGTAGGGCACGCCAAAGCCGACTACACTACATTGGTGAAATGGTGGGCAAAGAATAATGAAAACAAAACATTGTACATCGGACAGGATATCTCACGCACAACGAAAGTGGATGACCCTGTATACGACGGAATGAATCAGCTAACCCGAAAGATGAATGAAGTTCGCAAAAACGATCGTATTGCAGGAAACTGCTTCTGGTCGGGAGAGATGATGCAAAACAATCTGGGAGGCATACTAGATAGTCTTTCCAATCATTACCACCGCTTCCCCGCCTTTGTTCCGGTGATCAGCGAACTGGATGACAAAGCTCCGTCTGCTGTTAAGAAACTTAAGGCCATCTGGGAAAAAGAGGGATATATACTGCAATGGAAAGCGGACAATCAAAAGAATCAGATGAACCGACAAACGAATTATTGCGTCTATCGTTTCAAGGAGGATGAGAAGATTGATCTGGATAATCCGAGCAAAATAGTCTCTGTGACGACAGAAAACAAATATGCTCTTCCTTTCAAGGACGGAAAGAAGAAGTACAAATATGTGGTGACTGCTTTTGATCGTCTCCATAATGAAAGCAAAGGTGTGCTGATCAAAGTCAAACTCTGATCAGTTCAAACGTTCTCTTTTTGCGACTCTGTACCGTTTGGAATGAATCTCGTTTTATTTTGGAAGCTACCGGCCTCTGTTATTCAACCATAAATGGTACAAAAAGCCTCGGAGCAAACAAAAATGGAAGCAATTATCAACCGAGCAAGTAAAAAAGAGAAAGGTCAAAAAGCCTTAGAGCATATTGTAAGGCATGTCTTGGTGCACTTGGTGCATTGAAATCAAGAGTTCCGCCCTTTTGCAAAATGAAAATAAAAAAATAATATTCTCAGAAGGAGTTCCCGTCAGAAGTTCCCCGACGTCCGTAGCAAAACATGCTTATCGATGAGTATTTTCGTCCGTATATAAGGATCAAAACATACGGTTGTTTGTATCGTTTCACAATTGTGAAACGATACAAACGACCGTATAAATGGTCAAGCAGAAACAGATGTTTATGCATGCCGATATGAACCGATGTCAAACGCAATAGAGCAAATGATCTGGTATGAAAAGAAGGTGCTTTTATTTCACGCATGCCTTTAGCAAACAGCTTCAGCTTGTTTGTTCCACAAAGGGCTTACAGATGAGCCGCTTTTTTGGAAAAACCTTGTTGCTATTGTGGCTGTTGTTGGCTTCCGTATCTTGCTTTTCTAAACAACCGGAACGACAAGCGATGCGTGCCGACCGGATGTATGCCCCCGCTTCACAAGCCGGAACTCATGAGATTATCCTCGAACACAAGGCATACAGGCTCTCTTTTAATCCGACATGGCGCATTGCCAACTGGGTGGCCTACGAACTCACAAGAGAGGAGCTTATCAATAGGGTGAGGCGGAAAAATAACTTTCGTCCGGATCCTCTTCTTGGAAGAAACAGTGCTGTTGATGCTGATTACAGACGCTCCGGCTATGATCGGGGACATCTTGCCCCAAGTGCTGACATGAGGTATGATATGGAAGCACAATTGGAATGCTTTTACTTTTCAAATATCTGTCCTCAAAACTCCAAACTAAACTCCGTGCGATGGAATCAACTCGAAATGAGAGTGCGGCAATGGGCAGCCCAGGATAGCGCACTGATTGTTATATCCGGTCCGGTAGTCAAAGAGGGGTATCAAACCATTGGACTAAACCGCATTGCCGTTCCGGCTCAGTTTTTTAAAATCATTCTTTCTCTTTATACCGGAAAGCCAAAGTGTATTGCTTTTCTGATGAACAATAGTAACGAAAGAGAGCCACTTTCTTCCTATGCGGTCCCTGTTGATCGTATTGAAATGATAACCGGAATAGATTTTTTTCCGGTTCTTCCGGATGATCTGGAAGAAGCGATTGAAAGCAAAGTCAGGCTCAGCAACTGGAGTTTCTGATTTCTCTCTAAACAGATTAATAGTCGATACAGGCAGATCTCAATGAATTTATAAACACTCTTGATGCTCATCGCATGGAGTCTCTCTGAATGACAGAACAACTCCTCCTTCCGCATGAAGTAACTCTCAAAGAAAAATTAATTTTTGTGCCGCTCTTTGTTGCTTGTTCTGTTATTATTTGTAGCTTTGCCATTGTTTTCCATTGGAAAACTTATTTAAACTAAAAAAAATTGGTATGAAACATCTGATTATCGGTGGAGTAGCCGGAGGAGCTACCGCAGCAGCAAGAATTAGGCGTGCAGATGAATTTGCAGAAATTATTCTATTAGAAAAGGGGAAATACATCTCGTTTGCTAATTGCGGATTGCCCTATTACATCGGAGGAACCATAAAAGAGCGTGATAATCTTTTTGTTCAAACCCCTCTGAGCTTTGGCGTACGCTTCCATGTTGATGTTCGCGTGGAAAATGAGGCATTGTCCATTGATGCGACAAACAAAACAGTCAGAATCCGAAATGCAGAAGGAAAAGAATATACAGAATCATATGACCGTCTGCTACTTTCTCCGGGAGCAATTCCGGTTCGTCCGCCACTGAAAGGGATTGACTCGGAAGGTATCTTTACATTACGTAACATAGAAGACACGGATGCAGTCAAAGAGTATATCCTTTCTCACAAGGTTAAAAACGCACTGATTGTAGGTGCCGGATTTATTGGCTTGGAAATGGCTGAAAACTTGCATCAGGCGGGAACAAAAGTCTCGATTGTAGAAATGATGGATCAGGTCATGGCTCCTATCGACTTCTCAATGGCTACATTGGTCCATGATCACATCCTTCAAAAAGGGGTTACTCTCTGGTTAGGAAAGTCGGTTGAAGCGTTTGAAAGAAAGGGGGACCTACTCGAGGTTACGCTTAAAAGCGGGGAAGTTCTGCGTACAGATCTCGTGATTCTCTCCATCGGGGTCCGCCCTGATACGAAACTTGCCAGTGAGAATGGGATTGAATTGGGGGAAACAAAAGGGATTAAAGTGAACCGTTATCTGGAAACTTCTGCAAAAGATATTTATGCGGTTGGAGATGCGGTTGAATTTCCTCATCCAATCACCGGAAAGCCCTGGTTAAACTATCTGGCTAATCCGGCAAACCGTCAGGGACGGATTGTCGCAGACAATATGGTCTTTGGAAATCACACGGAATACGAAGGAGCGATCGGGACCTCTATTGCAAAAGTCTTTGATCAGACAGTAGCCTCAACGGGACTGCCGGCCAAAAGACTGAAAGCAATGGGTATGTCCTATCTGAGTTCGACGACACATTCCAACTCCAACGCGGGTTATTATCCCGGCGCTACTATGTTGACCATCAAACTAACCTTTGCTCCGGACAACGGAAAACTATTTGGCGCACAAATAGTAGGCAACGCAGGGGTGGACAAACGAATAGATCAAATCGCTCTTTTGATTAAGAAAGGAGGAGCAATCTACGATCTGATTGAGCTGGAACATGCCTATGCTCCTCCCTATTCTTCTGCAAAAGATCCGATTGCGATAGCCGGTTATGTGGCTTCAAATATCATCAGTGGAGCTATGCCAGTGATTTACTGGAGGGAACTGAAAGATCTGGATCTTCAAAATGTTACTTTATTGGATGTCCGCACTCCGGGAGAAGTTGCATACGGCACAATTCCGGGGGCCATCAATATTCCTGTGGATGAACTGCGCTTCCGCCTGAACGAGCTTCCGAAAGATAAACCGGTTATTATCTTCTGTGCTGTTGGACTCAGAGGCTATCTGGCTCTTAAAATACTTCAGCCAAGAGGGTATCAGACCCGAAACCTATCGGGTGGTTACCGGCTTTACAAAGCAGCAACAGCGATACTTCCAAAGCCTTCAGTATAAATAGGAAGCCGATTTATCGGCTTCCTTTATAGATGCCACGCAATGTGCCGACTTTCACTTTGGTGTCTAGTTGGATAGGAATACGATTGGCGTCGTCTGTCATCCAGAAGACCATGGACTCTTCGTCTTTAAAGGCCTCTTTATCATAGACATATAGCACAAACTTCAAACAGTTGTATTTCTTATCGTTATTGGCCTTGATTCGCTCGGTTCCTTTATACCGTAGCTTCATATCGTGTTTCTTTTTCCCGGAGAAAAGCATTAGAGGTATATCTTTATTCTTCTTTACGGTATTCATATCCAAACCACGGATCAGGTATGTTACACTTACCATATCAGTGCATTCTCCTTTGACAGTAAGGTTCACCTCTTCAAGCTCTTTCCCAGGCCTTTTCTTGTAGGCATACACATCTATTTCTCCATTTCGGTAGGAAAATGTACCGCCTTCAATAGAGGAATATTTCTTTCCTTCATTGGCCGACTTCCAGAAACGTAGCGTCTGTAAATTGGTCGTATCCAGATAGGAAATCAGCGTGTCCCTAACTTTATAGAAATTATCTACAAAACGATTCGTTGCGGCAATCATCTTGCACTCAAATGCTTGCTTGCCTTCAAAGTTTGTTAGATGTGAATTTAAGGTAATCTTACCTCCTCTGATCATGATCCCATTCTTGTAATAGAGATCATATTGAAGATTTTCACCCTTGAGAAGATTCTCTTTTAAAGCGGTCTGAGCAAAAAGAGAATCTCCTGAAGTAACAAACAGAATAGTGAATAACAAAGGCTTAATAATCGCCTTCGCCCATCGATTCAAATTCAAACATGTCAGATTCTTCATTTTCTTTTCCTTTCTTTGTTTTGTCAAGATCAAACCGGCTCACCTTCCGAAGTTTGTCTGGCTTTTGCAGAAGCAAAGGCACTGAATACGGATCCCAATCCTCTTCAATATTCCAGTTTACTTTTACATTAAACTTCTTAGGAAAATAAAACACTTCTTCCGGCTGAATCTTATCTTGATATGAACCCGCATCCCATTTACCATTCTTGTTACGATCTACTATTAATCGTGCATAATACTCTCCCGGACTTAAATAAGTATATTCCGCAACTCCATTAACGACCGGAATATCCTTTAGAGGAGCATCCTGATTAGACAAAATCTGTACAAAAGAAGGATCCTTTATTCCTTTCACATAAAAGGTTATACTTGAATAGGAATCCATCCCTTTCACTCTGAACGGACGTTCGTAGTAATCACTGGTCAATCCATACAATCCTTTAAAGATGGCTGAATCAGTAACAAATGTATATTCCGCTCCGGGCTTCCAGGCCACGGATATATTATACTTTCGACGACTCAGTGAATCAGGACGGATCTCAAAGGGAACCTCTTTCCAGATCGTATCCTGCTTGATTTTCAAATGAATCCCACTCTTCTCAAAAGCAAGAAGCGGTTCCTGAAACTCGATATAGAAGGGAGCAAACACATCCATGGAGGATGAAATGTTCTCTTTAAACAACAGATATTCTATTTGAGGACCTTCTTTGACCTCTTTTCCCTGTTTCTTTCTTCGTTCGGCTAGCTCCTTTTGCTTTTTTTGCTCTGCTTTCTTCAATTCTTCTTTCTTCTTCCCTTTATTGATTATTTTCAGAGTATCAGTCACAAATGATAATTGATCTGTGGAGTCTGTTTTCAGATAGGTGGCAGAGATGATTAACGTATCGATAGAATAGAGCTCTTTGTCTTTGATCCAGTAATCTATCGTGTCCTTATGAGCGCTGTGCTCCGCGATCAGCCAATCCTCTCCAATCTCTTTGTTCAATAGTTTGAGTACCGGAAGAGAATCAGACTTGGTAGCCATATATAAAGAGAATTTCTCCTTTTGTAAGCGCTCACTCTTCACAAGATATTGACGTGCATACTCTTTCTGAAAGAGAGAAAGCACAATGTCGTCGGGATAAAAATGGGTGAAGGGAACCATCTTCACTGTATCAATCGTGATTGAATCCTTCCAAATCGTATCTGCTCTCATTTCAGGGGCAAAAGAGGGAACTACAAGAGAATCGCAAAAAGCAATCTCTTCTCCTGGCTGACTGTAGTAATAGTTTCGGTCCTTATCATTTAAAGCAAAAATTTTATAGGAGCCCGGGGCTATATTGCGAACAGAAAATTGCCCTTTGGAGTTCGTCTTGCAAATTCGAAGCAGTGGCTCTGTTTCAAACAAAGAATCAGCTCCGGCACGCTGAACTCCCACGATCATATTCTGAATTAATTCGTGATTCTCCGCATTGATAAGCGTTCCGGAAACCATTAGAGAGTCAACATACGAACCGGTAGAGAATGAAAGAGCAAAATCAGACAATAAATTCTTCTCATTAAGATCTGAGATTGCATCACTAAAATCAATTGTGTACGTTGTGTTCTTTTGCAGAGAATCTTTCATTTCCACAAAAATCCGTTTGCCTCCCCCTCTGATTACAGGCATACTCTTTTGAGGTGGAGAGATGACTACCTTTTCCTGAGGTTTTGATAGCGTAATATTTTCATCAAATACTATTTCTATCTTCTTTTTATTGAAATTCAACTCTCCGGGAGCAGGAGTACTCCCCACAAAGACCGGCGGCATCTCGTCTCTCGGACCCCCACCAGGATTGCCCATACTTGCACAAGAAGTAACTAAAACAGATACTATTATTGCTTTAGCTAAATGTCTGAATCCTTTTACCATAGCACAAAAGTATAAGGATTTTATCAATTTAATGGAGGAATAGTCAATAATTTATGTCCAAAACGGCAACACAAACATTTTTTTACGTCACAATATTCTTTTTGAAGCTGAATAAGAGCCTGCGAATCAAAAGCATTTTCCACTTTCATACCAGCAGAACTCCAGGAATAGATAATATAATTTTGTTCAGGAGGTAATGACTCCAAGAGTTGAAAGGCGCGCTCTTCTAAATCAGAACGATCGTTGTTGCGACCGTAAATAAATAAAAGCGGCACAGCGACATTGATAATCAACACATCTGTGGCCCGTTTTCCTAAACTTTTTACTACACGGGGAGATTCATGAGTAAAGCTGAAATGGGTATCCCAATAGCGTGAAGCGGCTACTTTGAAAAGTGAACGGAAATCATTCAGAGTCTCTGCTTCGATAATCTTTGAAAACAGGTTCTCTGATTTCTGCACGAATGCTGCGAGTTCGGCAATTCGAACATGCGGAAAATTATCTGGTCTGATTCGAAGCATCTTCCATAAAGGATTCTCTAACGGAACTAGTCCAAACTTGTGTTGCAAAAACTCATATTCATTTTTCAGATCTTCAGCATATCTGTCATGAAGCACTTCTCGAACCAACAAACCGGCCTGACCAAAAAACAGCGCCTCAATCTGTAACAGATTATTCCGGTGCTTTCGAATACAGGACAAAGGTATTGAACGAATCAGTTGTTCAAAAAGGTCATTGTTGATTCCAAAACCAAAATAACGTCCGAGCGTCTGATAAAGGACCTCTTCCCAATCATCCTTGTTGCGTTCCAACTGTGCAACGATTGACGAAGTCTTTCGTTCAAGCCTTTCAGCCATCAGTGCCGATTTCCAGGAAGAGATAAGAACGGGTTCAAGCAAAGAAAGTTTGGAGTGACACACACATCCTTCTTTTGTTGTTAAGTTGGAATAATTAGTGCGGATAACCTCAGGACAAGAAAGAATATAATGAGATGGATGATGACCATTCTGGCAAATCGCTTCCCGATCCATTTCTCCTACAACATGAAGGATGACGGAATTGTATGCCGGATCATCTTCGTGGTGATGGCGAAACCAATCAGATGACTTTGTATGGATTTCAACATTTCCTGCCCACATAACACCATCAATTCGAACCTTTGCATTAAAAAAGTCGGGTCCGGCGTCTGAATTATACAACCCGGGATCAATAATTTCCAATGTACAGCCGTCAGTCGTGGTTTGTTGATGCTGAAGCATTAATTTATGCTTCCATACATACGTCAGGAGTTTCTCCATGTTTCGCTTTTATATAGAGACAAAAGTAGATAATATTTTATACCTTTGCGTCATAATTCTCTTTATAAACTATAAGATTATGCGCATAGCTTTGATTGGATATGGAAAGATGGGCAAAGAGATCGAACAGATAGCCCTTTCCCGCGGTCACAAAATTGTTTCTATCATTGATATTAACAATATCGATGACATTGATTCGGAGGAGTTCCGAAGTGCTGATGTTGCCATAGAATTTACCTCACCTGCTGTTGCAGTTGACAACTACAAACGTTGTTTTAAATCGGGAGTTGCGCTTGTTTCCGGAACTACCGGCTGGAATAGCCAGTGGGATGAAATAAAAACCATTGTTGAAAAAGAAGGGAAAACGTTCTTTTGGGCATCCAACTTTAGCCTTGGAGTCAACATCTTCTTTGCGCTTAACAGATATCTTGCCCGGATTATGAATCATTTTCCGGAGTATAACATCTCCATGACAGAGGTTCACCACACACAAAAGCTGGATGCTCCAAGCGGCACAGCAATCACTCTTGCCGAAGGCATTCTTGAAAATGTGGAACATAAAGATAAATGGGTGAAAGAAGTGGAAGAGTCAGCCAACGAGCTCGCTATTCATTCTATCCGTGAAGGTGCTGTTCCTGGAATTCACATTATCAACTATGAATCTGAGGCTGACACTATCACCATCAAACATGATGCTAAAAACCGTAGAGGATTAGCCATGGGAGCTGTGCTTGCCGCAGAATTTACTTGTGGTAAAAAAGGACTTTTAGGAATGAAAGATATGCTCACTTTTTAATCTAAAGATATGAACTTCTCTAAAAAACAGTGGATAAAGTTTGGGATAGCCACGCTACTTTATCTTGCGTTTGTTGCGTGGATGGGCAATTATTGGATCTTGGTTGGCGAACTGCTTATCATTGATATCTATCTCACAAAGTTTATCCCATACGGTTTTTGGAGAAAATCGAAGAATGTTGCCTTCAAAAAGGTAATGGAGTGGGTAGATGCTATAGTTTTTGCATTGGTTGCCGTCTATTTTATAAACACGTTCTTCTTCCAAAATTATCAGATACCAAGTTCTTCTCTTGAAAAGTCCTTGCTTGTGGGAGATTACCTGTTTGTTAGTAAGCTTAGCTATGGACCAAGGGTTCCGAATACTCCGCTTTCATTCCCGTTAGCGCAGCACACCTTGCCGGTTTTCAATTGTAAATCATACATTGAATTCCCTCACTTGGATTACAAACGTTTACTTGGAACAGGCTCTATCAAACGTAACGATATTGTAGTCTTCAATTTTCCTGCCGGTGATACGGTTGCGGTCAAATATGAAATGTCAGCCGATTATTACACCTTATCTGCTGTTTATGGGAGAAACGTCGTAAACTCAAATAAAGAAGACTTCGGTGATATCATTTACAGACCGGTTGACCGCCGCGAGAATTATGTGAAACGTTGCGTGGGACTTCCGAATGAAACTCTTCAGATCAAAGACAATATCATTTATATCAACGGAGAAAAACAAAAGACTCCAAAGAATGCTCAGTTCTGCTATTATATTCAAACAAACGGAAAACATTTCTCAAAAGAAGATTTCCGTTCGATGAGTATATCCAAGGAAGATCAGAAAATGATTTCAAATTCTCCAAAACCGATCTATCGTATTCCTTTGACTCAAAAAGCGCTTGAAACACTAAAGCGTTTAGATTATGTGTCTGTTGTCTCCTTGGAACCTGCTACCAGTGCAGATCGTTACAAAACTTTAGTTAGTGACTTCTCTGTTCCGGAACAAGAGGCTGCTCAGCTGGCATCTACTTTCGATTTCACTTATCCTATTGGTGTTCAAACGGGTTGGTCACGTGATAATTATGGTCCGATCTGGATTCCATCCAAAGGCGCATCCATTCAACTGACAGCAGAAAATCTTCCAATCTATGAGCGAATCATCCGCGTTTATGAAGAAAATCAGTTAAAAGTTAAGGAGGGGCGGATATTCATTAATGGGAAAGAAGCAAGTTCCTACACATTCAAAATGGATTATTACTGGATGATGGGCGACAACCGTCATAACTCTGCAGATTCCCGCTATTGGGGTTTTGTACCGGAAGATCACATTGTAGGAAAACCTATTATGGTTTGGCTTTCGTTGGACAAAGACAGAGGGTGGTTTGATGGCAAGATTCGTTTCAGTCGATTATTCGATTGGGTAGATAATTTAGCTGCCGCTGATTGAAAAAGAAATCACATATAAGAAGATGGATTACAGTGGCAATAGCCGTTAGCTTTGCCCTGTTAATCCGTTGTTTTCTGTTTGGTTCATTCAGAATCTCCTCTTCTTGTATGGAAGATAGTCTACTTCCGGGTGACTATATCATCGCTTCCAAAATAAGTTATGGCGTTCGTTTGCCACAAACATTGCTTTCCATACCATTTACACATGATTCTATTCATTTCTTAGGTACTAAAGCATACTCTTCACGCTTACAGCTTCCTTACTTTCGGATAGGAAAGATGATGGCAAAACGCAACGATGTTGTATTATTCAACAGACCGTCTCAAAGAAAAACAGATGTGCCGCTTGATAAGCAAAAAATAGAAATCAGTCGCATTGCAGGACTTCCCGGTGACAAGTTACAGTTTGATGAAAAGATTTCGTTTCCTGTTGTCATCAACGGTAAATCAACATTAGAAAGCCCATTGGTTAAGAAGTTTTATTCATTTCCTTATTCTGAAATCAAAGAAATAAAGAATGTTTTGAAAGCATCTGAAGGTGGTCCCTTTCAAATCTTTCACAAACAAAGAGACTCTCTGGCCTTTTGTTTGCTCAACCGTCTTGAGTTCTATAAAATCAAAGAAGATTTGCCCAAATCAATCGCTTTGTTGCCTTATTCTCTTCCCGGAAAGATGACTTCGATAGTAATACCGGCCAGAAATATGACAATCAAACTGACACCGGATAATATCGAACGTTATGAAACTATTATTTGTTGTTACGAACCCGTCAGGGCTTTGAAGATGGGAAATAATATCTATGTGAACAGTAAAAAGATTACCTCTTATACGTTTAAATACAACTACTATTGGATGCTATCTGATAACAGAGAAGCACAGAGTGACTCACGTTGTTATGGTTTAGTACCTGAAACAAATATCATCAGTAAAGCTAGTTCAATCTGGTTTTCAGTTTCTACCTATGGGACTCCAAAAAGTTATTTTCGTTGGAATAGATTCTTTCAAATAGTTCGTTGATATAACAATGAAAGCAACCTGTCTGACATCCAACTATCTTGCTCCTGTTCAGTATTATTCGAAGCTGATATCTGATACACCGGTCTATATCGAAATCAACGAAAACTATATCAAGCAGAGTTATCGTAACCGCTGTGTTATCGCCGGAGCCAACGGTCCACTGACACTTTCTATTCCTGTGGTTAAACCAACCACGCCTAATTCCCCGACGAAAGATATCCGTATTTCAGATCATGGTAACTGGCGGCATTTACATTGGAATGCGATTATATCCGCATACAATTCGACGCCTTTTTTTGAGTATTACCAAGATGATTTCGCGCCCTTTTATACGAAGAAATATACCTTCCTGCTTGACATGAATGAGCAGTTGCGCGAACTTATTTGTACGCTTATCGATATCCAACCAGACATTCATTACACTTCCGAATATCTGACACCAGACAAGATTGATTTTGAAGACTACCGGGAAATGATCCAACCCGGAAAGGATTCCATTACTGATCCTGCTTTCAACTCTCCGTTCTATTATCAGGTATTCACCTCCCGCTATGGTTTTCTTCCGAATCTCAGTATTATCGACATACTTTTCAACATGGGACCAGAATCAAAACTAGTCCTGATGCAATCCATCAAAACGTCTGTTCTCTAAGCGATCCATCTTTACTTGAACGTACACACTGTATCGGAAAGAAATCAACTCATTCCGGATTATACCTATGCACCCTCTCAATTATTCAGCTGTTTATAGTGCTTTTCAACAATTGTTCATAAAGATTGTAATTACCTTATATTCAATTCACTTATATAGTGATAAGTTGTTGATAACATGGTTAATTACCTGTTTATTGAAGTTGTTTGAAAAAGTCCCAAATAACAATCCCTGCTGTAACCGCCACATTTAAAGAGTGCTTTGTACCGTATTGTGGCAATTCAACACATCCGTTGCAGATATCAACCACTTCCTGCTGTACACCTTTCACTTCATTTCCCAACACTACCGCATATTTCTTATTCTTATCCAATACAAGTTTGTCTAACATCACACTACCTTTGACCTGTTCGATTGCAAGTACAGTATAATTCTCTGATTGTAATGCCAATACTGCTTCCTTTGTTTCTTTAAAGTACTGCCATTCCACACAGTTTTCAGCACCCAGTGCTGTCTTATGAATCTCTGCATCCGGCGGAACAGCCGTGATACCACATAATACTATTTTATTTACCCGAAAGGCATCAGATGTCCGAAATACCGATCCTACATTATTCAAACTGCGAATATGATCCAATACAACCACCAAAGGCAGTTTATCAAGCATCTTATATTGTTCGGGAGTGACTCTGTGTAATTCTTCTATTTTTAGTTTCTTCATTGTTTATATCTCTGTTGATAACCTGTTATTAGCATATGGATTACTTTTCATAACTTACTCTTGCAAAATAAGCAATAACAGCTGTAATAAGAAAGTATTCGTAAAATGAAATATGAATTAGATCATTATTTCATAGAGTTTCCAATGCTTTTATGAACAATACTAGTAAAAATTAGAAATGAACATCGTACATTTGCACTGTTATACACAATTGTGAATAAAGTATGTAATAACAAGATATACAATTGGTAAGATAAATTAGTTTTGTTCATATCTTCTTGATTTGCTGTAGAAATGTATTAATAACTTTCAATGAGTATTTTAAGACGAAGTTATGAACAGTATTCACAATCTATTATTACTATCATTATCCAATATATATATCTAAAATAAATACTTATAATAATGGAAAAGGGAGTGAACATCGAAAAAGGGTATGTAGATATGCCGATTGATAAGAATATGGATATTCGTGCAGCCATTCTTCAACTCAAGAAAGATAAAAATGCTTTGATAATGGCTCACTATTATCAAAACAATGAGATTCAGGATATAGCTGATTATATTGGAGACAGTTTGGCGCTTGCTCAACAAGCAGCCAAAACAGAAGCGGATATAATTGTATTGTGCGGCGTTCACTTCATGGGTGAAACAGCAAAGATACTTTGTCCGCAAAAGAAAGTTCTTGTTCCGGATTTGAATGCCGGCTGTTCATTGGCCGATAGTTGTCCGGCCGATAAATTTAGTCAGTTTGTCAAAGAGCATCCGGATTATACAGTCATTTCTTATGTAAATACCACTGCAGAGGTAAAAGCCTACACTGATATAGTAGTCACTTCGACCAACGCCAGACAAATAGTCGAAAGTTTCCCCAAAGATGAAAAAATAATATTTGGTCCGGATCGAAACTTAGGAAATTATATCAACTCCATTACCGGTCGTAACATGCTGCTATGGGATGGTGCCTGCCATGTACACGAACAATTCTCTGTTGAAAAGATTGTTGAATTAAAAAAGAAATATCCTCATGCATTGGTGCTGGCTCATCCGGAATGCAAGAAATATGTGCTTCAACTGGCTGACCATATAGGTTCAACAGCTTCATTACTCAAGTTTGCCACCCAATCGGAGTGTAAACAATTTATTGTAGCCACAGAATCAGGAATCATTCATGAAATGATAAAACACAATCCTTTTAAAGAATTCATTCCTGCGCCACCGGAAGATAGCACTTGTGCTTGTAACGAATGTAATTTTATGCGGTTGAATACGTTACAAAAACTATACAATTGTCTGAAGTATGAATTGCCTGAAATCGAAGTAGAAAAGAGCATTCAGATAAAAGCCGTAAAGTCCATTCACAAAATGTTGAAAATATCTGAAGAGCTAGAATTGTAAAATGAGATGATTATAGATGTATTGATTTGCACCATTGATGATGGAATAAATAAAGTGGGTAAAGTATTATTACCGGAGGTAAAGAATACAATCCGCTATAAAATATCTCATCAATATACCGATTCTTCGAACGTGTATATACCCGAAGAATTAAAGAGAGAGGATGTGCAGATCAGTCATATAAAAGGAAAAGGTCTTTGTCGTAACCGAAACAACGCAATTCATATGGCAGATGGAGACATTGCCATTATTGCAGATGATGATGTGAGGTATGAACTTTCCTATTTTGAAACCATAGCATGTGTCTACAAAGATGAAGGTATTGATGTCGCCTGTTTTCAGATACAGACAGCTCAAGATGAACTCCGGTATAAAAAATATGCTTCAAAGCCTTTTCGAATAACGAAGCACCAAAGGCATGATATCAGTTCGATAGAAATTACGTTCAGAATATCAAAAATTAAACAGAACAACATTCGTTTCGATACCCGTTTTGGATTGGGTAGCGGTTGTTTTCTGTCAGGAGAGGAAGATGTCTTTATTCATGACTGTACGCTAAAACAGTTGCAGGTTTACTATTTTCCATATCCGATCGTTTCTCATTCGTATATGTCTACCGGAAAGAAGAATCTTTTTTCACCCGAGAGAAATCAGACATTAGGAGCGTTGACCTGGGAGATATACGGATATTCTTCGTTGCTCCGTATTTGTTGGTATGTACTGAAAAAGAGAAAATCGTTAGCTGAAAATAAAGTCGATCCGTTTACCTATCTGTTTCAGATGATGAAAGGTATTTCCATTATTAAAAAGTCGACTAAACCATCTGCTTAATGGAATCCATCGCAATTGTCATTCCGGTATACAACCGTTCGCAGTTCATTCAACGAACGTTTGATTCGATACTTAGTCAGACGTACCGTCCGATCGAATTGATTTTAGTGGATAACGGATCAACAGATAATTCATTGGCTTTATGCAATGAGTTTAAAGAGAAAAATCAATCGGATCAACTGATTGTAAAAGTCTTGGAAGAGCAAAAAAAAGGAGCCAATGCGGCTCGAAATAAGGGACTTGAAGCTGTAGAATCAGAATATGTCACCTTCTTTGATTCAGACGACGAACTTTTTCCGGAAATGATAAATACGATCCATCAGGCTATATCGAAAAAGCAGGCAGATATTATTGCCTATACGTATACTTTTTATAAAAACGAAAAAAACGAACATGTACGGATCCGCTGTTACTCCAATCAGCCGAGGATGCAGATCATCAGGGGAATGCTGGCCACTCAGAATTTTACTGTCAAACGAGATGTGATACGCACGATAGGAGGATGGGATGAATCCCTTCAAAGATGGCAGGATTGGGAAGTCGGAGTTCGCTTATTACTCTACACCGAAAATATATACTGGATAAAATATCCTCCATTGTGTCGCGCCCATGTTCATGATGATACTATTTCAGGACGTAATTTTTCAGATGCGCACAATTCTCTTTACAAAGCCGTAGAGACAGTCTATAAAAATATACAAGCAATGGAACGTCCGGATACGAAAAAGCTTCTTGTAGCTGTTTATTTTCGTTTTCTGTTGCTTGCCGGCAACTATGCACGTGAGGGTCGGAAAGATTTGGGCAGATATTACTATAATCAGCTGATTCCAATGATTGGAAAAGAGCCTCTGTTTCGTTTGTTTTGCCCGTTGATTTATCGTTATATTTCGATGGGAGGGCGATGTTCCTGGTTTTTCGCCAAACTCTTTTTCTGATAGGATCTATTACAATCAGTGTTTCATCAGTGTGCTCTCAATCACCTTTCAGTTTGCGGAAAAAGAACGAGAGTGTCTTCGAACTCAATATCCATTCATAAATTTGGATACGCAGTGAAACGGGATATCCCAGATCGCGAGTTATTTGCAATGCTTCAGTAGCCGGATTGGACTCCTTTAAACGTATACAGAGCGATAGTATTTCTTTCAATCTGGTTTCAAAGAAAGAAGCACATCGTTTGATATCAAAAGAATCGGTCATTAACAGATCTGTCTTCAATGTAAAAGAGGAGAAAGCAAACTGTAATTGCTTTTGAAGGTTGGACATATAGCTTACAGAACCGTCATTGATTCGATAGACCGTAGTTTCTGCCGCTTCATACAGAAAGTCACCCTCTTTAAGAAGGAAAAATACCAGTTGAAAGTCTTCACAAGGATACTCTTTGTTGCGGAAAAAGGAACTGTTTGAATGATATGCATTCAGAAAAGCCTTTGTCACAAAGCAACTACTTCCTGTAAATACAAACGGAGCATTTATCTGGTTGATCAGATCGTATACATGATTCTTATAGGAACATCTTTCCGGTTTGACGATATGGCGCAATCCATAAATATCATCCACGATACGATTGTCAGCGGTGTGCAATTCCTTATAATTGGTATGAGTAAGCACTACATCGGGATTGTTTTCCAACAGATCCACTTGTCTTTGCAATTTGTAAGGATCAATCCAATAATCATCACCTGCACAGTCCGCAATGTATTTTCCCCTTGCCCGCAGCATCGTATCAAAGTAATTGTCCATCAATCCTTTGTTCGTTTCATTTCGCGTCAATCGAATAATATCCGGATAACGGAGTGCATAGTCCGCGCATATCTTGCCCGTATTGTCTTTGGAACCATCTTCACCAATCACGATTTCAATTGGAAATGAGCATTTCTGAGCCAGAGCGCTTTCAATGGCCTGACTTATATATGCTTCCTGATTATAGGTAACGATGACGACCGATACCAAAGGTCCTTCCCAATTATACGAATTCATATCCCGAGATTTGTATCGCAAATATACGGAATCCATGAAATAACCGCCGCGGTCAATTCGTTTATTTGGTATGATATAGTATATTTGTCGTTTAATCCGGACATAAATAGAAAATGAAGAAGAAAATAGTCTTTGCGACCAACAATAAACACAAACTGGAAGAAATCTCTCAAATTGTAGGTGATCACTTTGAAATACTTAGTCTGAAAGATATTCAATGTGAAGACGAGATACCGGAAACAGCAGATACGTTTGAAGGAAATGCGCTTCAAAAAGCAGCCTATATCCATGAAAAGTATGGAATGGACTGTTTCGCCGATGATTCAGGTTTGGAGGTGGAAGCTTTGAATAATGCTCCCGGAGTCTTTTCTGCCCGATATAGTGGCGGAGGATCTGAAAAGAACATGGATAAACTACTCGATGAATTGAAGGACAAAAGTAGCCGAAGGGCACAATTTCGTACGGTCATCGCTTTGATTCTGGAGGATGAGGTTTCTTATTTTGAGGGGATTGTCAAAGGAGAAATATTGGAAAGTCGGCATGGTTCGGAAGGGTTTGGATACGATCCTCTTTTCCGTCCTGATGGGTATTCCGAAACATTTGCCGAGATGGATAGTGCACAGAAGAACAAAATCAGTCACCGCGGCAAGGCAACTCAATTACTTATTCAATACTTAAATTCAAGAATATGAAACGACTCTTTTTCTATTCTTTACTCTATTTAATCGGACTTTCCTGCTTTGCTCAACAGGCCATCGGAGAGTGGAAAAGCTACCCGGCTTTTGGAAATATAACAGCCATAACACCCGCCGGACCGAAAGTTTTTGCCGTCTCTCTGGGTAATATATTCAGTTTTGATACGCAAGACAATAACCTGGAGATTTATACTCGTGAGAATGGCATCAGTGATATATCTGCACAAAAGATGGCGTATGATGAAAAGAAAAATCTGCTGGTCATTGTTTATGCTAATTCGGATATCGATATCATTGACGGCACCGAGTTGTATAATATTCCGGATCTGATGAACAAAGCCCTGACTTCTTCCAAAGTAGTAAACGATATCTATTTCGATGACAAGTATGCCTACTTATCGACAGATTTTGGAATCATGGTCGTCAATATGGAGAAGAAAGAGATTGCCGATACCTATACGCTTGGTGTAAAAGTGAAAAACACGATCGTGTATAACAATCATATCTATGCTCTTTCCGAAAAGGGAATATACATCGCTTCGTTGTCTGATAATCTGCTGGATATCCACAACTGGAAGATAATGGATGCTAAAACCGGCGACAAACTGCTGTATTTTGATGGTAAGTTTCATTTGTTGATTGCAAAAACAGGAATTTACATATTGCAAGCTGACAATACCTGGAGCACCTTTAAGAGTGGCGCCATTTTGGATATGATTCTTGTCAATCAAAAACTGGTTTATCGTACTGCTAAAAGTATAACGATTTGTACCAACGATCAAAATGTTGTTACAGCCAATTCACCTTTTGAGATGGCTACTCTTGCGTATTCCTCTTCCTCCAATAGTTATTGGGCCAGTGTAAACGGAAGTGGATTGCTTTCTTTCAAGATTCAAGCCGACGGTACCTACGAACTGGTCAATCAACCCTTCCTGCCTGATGGTCCGATGACGAATGTGCCTTTCTTTATGAGTTATTCTCAAAAAAGACTGATGATGGCTGGTGGAGGCCGGTGGGGAAACCGTTATTTTACCAAAGGGAGCATCATGTTGTATGAAGGTGACAAGTGGCTTAATTACAATTCCGACTCGATTCGCGACCTGACGAAACAGATCGATTATATGGATATCATCAGTCTGGCAGCTGACCCGAATGACAGAAACCATATTTTCGCAGCATCCTGCGGCGACGGCTTGTACGAGTTTAAAGACCATAAGCTCGTCAAACTTCATACCTTTACCAACAGTGCGTTGGAATCAGCTCTACCGACAAATAAACTGAATTATCAGTATGTGCGTGTAGATGCGCTCAGCTATGATGAAGATCAGAATCTTTGGATGAGCAATTATCTGGTGGATAGTACCATCAGGGTATTAAAAAAAGATTCTACCTGGCTCTCACTATCCTATCCGGACTTAAAAAAGAAGGCGACGATCTCGCAGATTAACCATATGTCCAACGGAGACAAATGGATCATCTTGCCTCGTAATGTAGATGAGTGTGGACTCTTTGTGCTGGATATAAATGGTGATCTTGAGAACGTGAGTAAGCATCGGAGTGTCTATTTCCATTCATTCACAGATACGGAAGGGAAAATTGTTTATCCATCCGGCGTATTTTGTGCTGTCGAAGATAAGAACGGAACCATATGGGTTGGCACGGATAAAGGTCCGCTGTTATTCCCAAATCCAAACAGAGTCTTCAATGCTAATTTTCGCTGCACAAGGGTGAAAGTGCCGTTGGAAGATGCCAGTCAGTCTACCGACGGCTCGGTAGCTGCCAGTTATCTGCTCGAAAATGAACAACTCAATTGCATAGCCATTGATGGGGGAAACAGGAAATGGATTGGCACGGAAGGGAATGGGGTCTATCTGCTGAGTGATAATGGTAAAAAAACAATTCATCACTTTACCAAAGAAAACAGTCCGCTGCTTTCCAATCGAATTCTTTCGCTGACGATTAACCCGGATAATGGAGAAGTATTCATTGGTACGGAATCCGGTCTGGTTTCTTATATGAGTGATGCCATTGAAGGTAAGTCTGATTACAGCGATGCATACGCTTTCCCTAATCCGGTAGCTCCTGATTTTGAAGGTCCGATCACCATACGCGGATTGATGGAAAATTCTGAAGTGACCATTACTGATGTCGAAGGGCGCAAAATCTTCACTGGTGTTTCTCTTGGCGGAGAGATTTCATGGAATGGAAGAGATGGAAACGATAACCGTGTAAGCAGTGGAGTTTATCTGGTTTATTCCGCTACTCCCGATGGTAAGAAGGGAGTTGTAACCAAGATTGTGATGATAAAGTAAGAGCGACGTCAACAGCATATAACGACAAGAGGCGGTAGATTTTCTATCGTCTCTTGTCGTTATATGCTGTGAAGAAACTTATTAGACAGGCAGGCAAACTTTGTTGTCACTCTTCCCCTGAAGGTACTGGAAAGCCTCTCGTTTCACTCGAGACAAAATCCCGTTTCGCTCGAGTGAAGCGGGGAACGCGTCCATATGAAATTTCAAAACCTTCAGGTTGTTTTTGTGCAAGGATTAGATTGGATTCTCAGTTTGGTCGATAAAAACGGGGGCTCCGTCTATTTTACTTGTTCACCGCTGCAACACCGTTTTATATTTGCATCGTAATTAAACTACGAGAAGTATGAAACGCATAAAATTGATTTTCGCATCACTGCTGCTTACCACAGCAATCTTTGCGCAGCAGAAACCACAACAGTGGAATTTGAAGAGTTGCATTGATTATGCTTTGACCAACAACATTCAAGTCAAACAAAGCCTAATCACTTACAAGTCCGGCATTGAAGACACCAAACAGGCAAAAGCACAATTTACTCCTTCGCTTTCTGCCTCCAGTTCTCAGTCGTTTTCCCGTCGTGCCGCTGCTAAAAACAGTTTGAGCACCGGTATCGCATCCAGCAGTGGATCCTATACGGGAAACTATTCGTTGGGAGCCAACTGGACCCTCTTTTCGGGTGGCGAGAGATACTATAACCTGAAACAGTCCAAACTGACAAACTCTATTCAGGAACTGGCTATCGAAGAGGCAAAGAATAACATCGAACTGCAAATCACGCAGGTGTATCTTCAGTTGCTTTATGCTCATGAAACGGTAAAAATCAATGAAAACACGGTTGCTGTTTCTAAAGTACAGCTTGACCGCTCCAAAGCGTTGCTTGCAGCCGGATCCATCTCCAAAACGGATGTTGCTCAACTGGAATCGCAATACAGCACAGACAAATACCAGTTGGTTGCGGCACAAGCTACCCTGGAAGAGACAAAGCTACAGCTGAAACAGTTGCTCGAACTGGATATCAACGAGGAGATGAATCTCTCTTTCTCTGAACTGGGCGATGAAGAGATCTTGCAAGTTCTCCCTGCAAAAGCAGAGATATACCAGATTGCCCTTCAGTCGTTGCCGGAAATAAAGAGCATGGATCTTTCAATCAAGTCTGCTAAAATAGGAGTAAACAAAGCAAAAGCAGGTTATCTTCCAACTATCAGCCTCAATGCTTCACTGGGAACCGGAACGGCATCTGCCAACAGCAACTCTTTTTCTTCTCAGATCAGCAATAACTTTAATCAAAATATGGGGTTATCGCTCAATATTCCGATCCTTAATCAACGCTCTACAACCACAGCAGTAAAGAAGGCAAAACTTCAGATTGAGCAAAGTGAATTGGAATTGCAAAGCGCTCAGAAAGAGTTATTGAAATCGATTGAGACGGTCTATCAGGCTGCAATATCTTATCAGAACCGCTACACCTCTGCACTGGAAAATGTGAAATATGTGGAGTCAAGCAACGAACTGATACAGGAGCAGTTTAATCTGGGAATGAAAAATACGCTGGAATTGCTGACTGAAAAGAGTAATCTGGTAAATGCTCAGCAAGAGATGGTCCAGGCAAAATATATGACCATCATGAACCTTCAGTTGCTCAATTTCTATCAAAACAAACCTATTCAGATAAACGAATAAAACGCATATAACAATGAAGAAACAATCAAAATGGATGATTGCCGCAATAGTTGTGGTTGTTATCGGAGGCTGCACATGGTATTTTATGAAATCTGCTCCAAAAGCGCAATTGGTGGTTAAGACCGAGAAAATTGTGAAAGGGGATATCTCAAACATTGTGACAGCAACAGGTTCGGTTGAAGCCATTACACAAGTGGAAGTAGGAACACAGGTTTCCGGAATTATTGACAAGATATACGTGGACTTCAATTCAGTAGTAAAAAAGGGACAGCTCATTGCTGAATTGGATAAGGAAGTACTTCTTTCAGAACTCTCGTCGGTGAATGCCGACATGGGATCTGCTAAAACGGAATATGAGTATCAAAAGAAGAACTTCGAACGTACTGAGCAACTGTATAAAAAAGAGCTCGTAAGTGAAACAGACTTCGAAACAGCCAGCTATACCTATCAGAAAGCAAAGAATGCCTATGAAAAGAGTAAGTTCAATGTAGAGAAAGCGAAACGAAATCTCTCCTATGCAATGATCAAATCACCGATAGATGGCGTTGTCATTTCCCGTGCCGTTGATGAAGGACAAACGGTTGCTGCAAGCTACAGTACCCCAACACTGTTCACTATCGCAAATGACCTTTCGAAAATGCAGGTGGTTGCCAATGTGGATGAGGCTGATTTAGGCGAGGTGAAAGAGGGACAACGTGTTTCTTTTACGGTTGACGCTTACCCAAATGATGTTTTCGAGGGTATCGTTACACAGGTTCGTCTGGAAGCTACAACAACCTCAAACGTTGTGACCTACGAGGTGATCGTGAATGCTCCAAACCCTGAACTGAAGCTGAAACCCGGATTAACAGCAAACATCTCCATCTACACAACAGAAAAGAAGGGAATCTTGCTGGTCCCTGCCAAAGCGTTTCGCTTTACTCCAACCAAAGAAGTTTTGGGAGAGAATACAGAGATCGTTCCGGTTGAACAGAAGGATGGTAAAGATTCTGCCAAACACGTTATTTGGCAAAAGAATGGAAATGTATTCCAGGCAAAGAACGTAGTTGTTGGCAAGTCCAATGGTGTATCAACAGAAATACTCTCGGGACTTAAAGAGGGAGAAGAGGTCATTGTTGAAGTAACAGCAAGCAGCGGTGAAGTAGTGGCAAAAACGGCTGACAGTTCAAAAAGCAGCGAAACCAGTCCGTTCATGCCTCAACGTCCCGGTGCCAACAAAAACAAAAAATAACGATGGAAAAGCCTATCATACAGCTGGAGAATATACAGCGAGACTTTATTGTGGGTTCGGAAACTGTGCATGCTCTTCGGGGAGTCACCTTTTCCATCTTCCCGGGAGAGTTTGTGACAATCATGGGTACCAGCGGCTCCGGAAAATCTACTTTGCTGAATACCCTGGGATGTCTTGATACTCCCTCAGATGGAGAGTATTATCTCGATGGCTATTCAGTCCGACAGATGGGAAAGAATGAAAGAGCCAGACTGCGTAACAACAAGATCGGTTTTGTCTTTCAATCTTACAACTTGCTTCCAAAGACAAATGCTTTGGAAAACGTAGAACTTCCTTTGATGTACAATCCGAATGTATCGGCTAAATTTCGCAAAGAAAAAGCGTTACAGGCTCTCAATGCTGTCGGACTTGCAGACAGAGTGTACCACAAGTCCAATCAGATGTCAGGCGGTCAGCAACAAAGAGTCGCCATTGCGCGGGCTCTTGTCAATGACCCGGTATTAATACTTGCAGATGAAGCAACAGGAAATCTGGACACGAGAACATCTGTTGAGATTCTGGTCTTGTTTCAAAAACTGCATCAAGCAGGACGAACGATCATCTTTGTCACACATAACCCGGAAATTGCGACATACAGTAGCCGTAATATTGTACTCAAAGATGGACGTATTATTGAAGACAAATATAACCAACATATTGAGTCTGCGCAGAAAGCACTCGACCTGTTGCCTGTTATGAATGACTGACAAAAAATTAAGCATATGAACTTCACAAACTTATTTAAGATAGCACTTCGTGCACTGGGGAATAACAAGTTTAGAGGATTCCTGACGATGTTGGGAATAATTATCGGTGTAGCCTCCGTTATAACCATGCTAGCTATCGGACAGGGTTCAAAGAAAAGTATCCAATCTGAAATCTCAGAGATGGGTTCTAATATGATTATGATCCATCCGGGTAACATGGAAAGAGGAGGTGTGCGCCAGGAAGCCTCAAGCATGCAGACGTTAAAGCTAACAGACTACCAGTCCATTGTCAATAAGGCTTCCTATATCTCTGCTTGCTCTCCTTCTGTAAACAGCAGCGGACAGTTTATTTACGGGGCTAATAACTTTCCTTCTACAATGAACGGAATATCTGAGGATTATATGGAGATTCGAAAAATATCCGTAAAAGATGGTGAGATGTTTACCGAACAGGATATTCTTTCCTCCGCCAAAGTCTGCCTGGTAGGAAAAACGGTTACAGATAATCTGTTTCCTGACGGCGAGAATCCGATCGGAAAAGTAATCAGATTCAACAAAATTCCGTTCAAGATCATTGGTACACTCGTTCCGAAAGGATATAACAGTATGGGGCAGGATCAGGATAATCTGGTATTGGCTCCTTATACAACGGTGCAAAAAAGAGTTCTTGCCATCACCTATATCCAGAGCATTTATGCCTCTGCAATCACAGAAGCGATGACTGAGAAAGCAACAGAGGAGATTACAGAAATTCTTCGCTCTAATCACAAGTTGAAAGAGACGGATGAGGATGACTTCAGCATCCGTTCACAAGAGGAGCTGAGCAGCATGCTGACCTCAACAACAGACATGATGACCATACTGCTCGCTTGTATCGCGGGAATTTCACTGCTTGTCGGTGGTATCGGAATCATGAATATTATGTATGTTTCTGTCACGGAAAGAACCCGCGAGATCGGTTTACGGATGTCAGTTGGAGCCAGAGGCATTGATATTTTGTCTCAGTTCCTCATCGAGGCCATTCTAATCAGTATTACCGGCGGATTGATAGGCGTTGTAATTGGCATTGGCTCTTCATTTTTCGTCAATGCTGTGTTGAGTTGGCCGGTATACATACAGCCCTACTCAGTTATTCTCTCCTTTGCCGTGTGTACGATAACAGGCATATTCTTTGGATGGTATCCGGCCAAGAAGGCTTCTGAGCTGGATCCGATCGATGCCATACGATATGAATAATTAAAAATGTTGGTGTTGTTTTGTCTATCCGCCGGGTCAAGAGAAGTAGGACGCTGTGAAGCTTTTGCCTTTTCATCCGGCGGATATTTTTAGAATTCAGAATAATACGTATTTTTGTAAACTAATAAGTAATGGAAACTACAATGTCTCTATCTAAAAACAAAGAGTCGCTCCATCCAATAATTCACGTCATTGGTTGGGCAATATTCTTCTCTTTTCCTCTCTTCTTTGGAGATAAGGATGGAAAGTTTTTGACTATTCAAGAAAATATCAAGCACTATATAGTGCCACTAACCTTCTTGATTCTCTTTTACATAAACTATATCTGGTTAGTCAACAAATTACTTTTTTCCAACAAGAAGCGACAGTTCATCCTTGTTAATTCCTTTTTGGTGATCATCTTTGCAATTGGTTTACATCTTTGGATTGAATATCTAAGCACCACATTCATCGGGAAAGGGCCCAGGCCTCCCTTCCCCAAAGAAGGAGTTTACTTCTTTGCAATCGTACATATCCTGCGCAATATTTTCTCTTTGGCGCTTACCGTAGCCTTATGTGCGGCGATAAAAATGACATTCCGTTGGAATAATGCCGAAAAAGAACGTCAGGAGCTGGAAAAAAGCAAAAGCGAAGCGGAACTGAAGAACCTGAAAAACCAGCTCAATCCTCATTTCCTCCTCAATACACTGAATAATATCTATGCACTGATCGCTTTCTCTCCTGAAAAAGCCCAACAGGCAGTTCATGATTTAAGTAAGTTGCTTCGTTATGTGCTCTACGAAAACAACCAGCCGTTTGTTCCGCTTGTAAAGGAGATCGACTTTATTAAAAACTACATAGAACTCATGCGCATCCGTCTCTCGGATTCTGTCAAACTGGAGACAAACATTCTTGTGAATGATCAAAGTGAAACTGTGGTTGCTCCGATGTTGTTTATTACAATGATTGAAAACGCCTTCAAACATGGAGTAAGCTATAGCCACCCTTCCTTTATCTACATCACTATTTATGAAAAACAGGGAGAAGAGATTGTCTGCAAGATAGAAAACAGCTATTTCCCCAAAACGGATCAGGATAAAAGCGGTTCGGGCATCGGATTGGAACATCTTCGTAAAAGACTGGGACTGATTTATCCGGGACTCTACAAATGGGATATTGAAATGAACAAAGAGACTTATTGCTCCTCTCTGACCATTTATCTGAACAAACCAAAGAATAAACAAGCATGACAATCAACTGTTGCGTCATAGACGACGAGCCTTTGGCTCTCGACCTGCTGGTAAGCTATGTAAAGAAAACTTCTTTTCTTAATCTGGTCGGACAATTCAGCAATGCCGTTGAAGCTACCGACCTTATCTCTAGCGAAAAGGTTGATCTCCTGTTTCTTGACATTCAAATGCCAGAGATAAACGGTATCGAGTTTTCAAGAATGGTAAAGAAGTCGTGCAAGATCATCTTTACAACAGCTTTCAGCAGCTATGCTCTGGATGGATATAAAGTCAATGCGTTGGACTATCTGTTAAAACCGATTAGTTATTCCGATTTCCTGCAATCTGCACAGCGCGCATTGGAGTGGCATGAACATCTTCAAAGTCCTGCAGTTCATGTGGCTGGTCCGGAGTATATCTTCGTCAAGTCTGAATACAAACTGGTTCAGATTGAATTAAAGCGGATACTGTACATAGAGGGATTGAAAGACTATATTAAATTTTATCTGGAAGGAGAAGCCTTTCCAATTCTCTCTCTGATGAGCATGAAGTCAGTTGAAGATCTGCTACCCGAAAAAGACTTTGTACGGGTACACCGTTCGTATATTGTTCGTGGAGATAAGATCAAGGTCATTGAACGCAACCGCATCGTTTTCGGGAAGGTTTACATTCCTATTTCGGACTCTTACAAAGATGCTTTTCAATCGTTCATCAATAAGATTGCTATTTTTTCGGTATGACGTTGACTATTGTCAGTTTCCTCACGCCGGAGCTCACGGAATCAGGGAAATTTTCAACGGAAGAATCAGGCTTTCCTTTTGTAAATGTAACAAACTCCTGCGTTTCCAGGTTAACAATCTTGCCATTGATCAGTTTGCTTTTACGAAACAATCCGTTGGTGAGATAACCTTGTGAATAATATTCTCCATAACCGTCTATTTCGTCATTCTTAAACGAACCGATATACTTATCTCCGTTTGGAAGTGAAATACTTCCCGACCCATTCATTTTCCCTTTTAAAAAACTACCGGTATAGGTTCTTCCTTTGTATTCGGTCAAAGTTCCGTTTCCATCATAGAGACCCGCCTTAAACGAACCTTCATATACATCTTTATTCGGTAATTGAAGATATCCGGCACCATCATATAGTCCCTTAGAGAAAGCACCTTCATAATACTCCTTTGATTTCAACCGGAGCATTCCCTGACCCTCATAGAGACTATCTTTGAAGAAGCCGTCATATCTATCTCCGTTCTTATAAATGACAAGGGCGTCCCCGTTCTCACAATCGCCGGAAACCGTCTTAATGTCTTTTCGCTGGGCAATGATGGGCAGGCACAACACATAGAACAGAAGCAGCAGCCCTGCTTTTTTAATAGGGAAACTAAACCTGTTGATAAATCTGATGTTTACAAATATACTCATATACTCTTTCCGATAAGAAAAAACGGGGATCCTTTCCCTGACTAAAAGCATCGCGTATACAGGTAGATGAAATATCTAATACGGGTGCATGAATAAGCGTCACATTGGGACGGTCAATTCCTTTCAACGATTCACCATAACCCATACGCGGATAGATAAGTAACCCAAACTCGTTTATGATACGTTCAGGTTCTTTCCAAAGGGAGAACAAATCCCAATTATCGGCTCCTATCATTAAAACGAAAGAAAAATCAGGATATTGTTTTTTCAACGCTTCAAGCGTATGAATTGTATAGGAGGGACGAGGGAGGTGCATCTCTATATCGCAAAGAACAAACTTTGGATATCCTTCCAGCGCAAGTCTGACCATCTCTATCCGATGTTCATCTGAAGCCAGTCCTCCCGTTTCTTTCAGTGGATTCTGAGGGGAAACAGAAAACCAGACCTCATCAATATCGCCATACTCACACATATAGTTGGCTAATGCGGTATGTCCGATATGAATCGGATTAAAAGAGCCACTATATATTGCTACTCGTTTCATTGTTCTATAAACTTTCGAATCACCTTCAAAGCTTCTTCTTCAGCTTTCTCAAGTATCTCATTCTTTATTATCACATCAAATTTATGAGCAAAGCTGATTTCATACTCTGCCTTTGCAAGGCGTTTTTCAATAACTTCCATCGTATCAGTGCCCCGGCTGATCAACCGTTCACGCAAAGCGTCAAGGCCGGGAGGCATGATAAATACCGATAAAGCACGGTCGCCGTAAAACTTTTTTATATTTACTCCACCAACCACATCCACATCAAAGACAACATTTTTGCCTGCACTCACCATCTCTTCGACCACACTTTTCAGAGTGCCATAGTACGTATCCTTATAGACTTCTTCATATTCCAGAAAAGCCTCTTCGCTGATTTTTGTGCGAAACTCGGAGGGTGATAAGAAGAAATACTCTTTCCCATGCTGTTCGGAACCTCTCGGTGCTCGACTTGTGGCTGATACAGAAAAGGCCATATTCAGGTTCTGTTGCATCAGAAACTGAATAATCGTACTCTTACCTGAACCTGACGGAGCAGAAAATATAATCAGTTTGCCTGCCATTCTTACAAAACGTTTAGAACCTGTTCTTTAATCTGTTCCAGCTCATCCTTCATTCGGACTACAATCTTTTGCATTTCGGAATGGTTGGATTTTGAGCCGAGCGTATTAATTTCACGCCCCATTTCCTGAGCGATAAACCCGAGCTTCTTTCCCTGTCCTTTGGCATTGTTCATTGTTTCAAGAAAATACTTCAGATGATTAGCCAACCGATTCTTCTCTTCATTGACATCCAGCTTTTCTATATAATAAATCATCTCCTGTTCAAGGCGGTTCTTATCGTAATCTTTACTGATTGTATTCTCCAGAGCCTCTTCTATTCTGGCGCGAACTTTTTCAATCCGCTCCGCTTCATAGAGTTCCAGTTCGCCAAGCATACTTTTGATAGAGGCTATCTTTTCGGTAAACAAAGCTTCCAACATTTTTCCTTCCTGAATACGAAAAGCCGTAAATTGCTTAAGGGCTTGCTTGATTGCTTCAAACACAATATTCCACTCTTCTTCATCAAGCTCCTGAATATCAGACTTCATCACATCCGGCAATTTAAGAAGTATCTCAAACCAGTTTTCAGGAACCGGGATGTTTAAGCTCTGAGACAAAGTATTAATCTGGTTCATATAATTCTCTATGACAGAAACGTTCATTGAAGTACCAGACTCTTTGCCTATACTCTCAACAAAAATGGAGAAATCAACTTTTCCACGTTCCAATTCCTGAGCTAAAATAGAACGTACCAACATCTCTTTTTCCCTATAAACTCCGGGAATACGAGTCGAAAGATCCATTTGTTTACTATTGAGTGACTTTATTTCTATCGTCACTTTCTTGCTGGGCAATTCGGCAACAGCTTTGCCGAAACCCGTCATTGACTGTATCATATCCTTTATTGTTTTATACAAAAGTAATTTATATTCCCCGAATTTCGTCCCGTTCACTGCAAAAATGTAACTTTGTGACCGAAATAAGCATATTATAATGAAAACGATCCTGTGTATTGAAACGGCTACCCGCCCCTGTTCTGTCGCATTACTTGTAGACGGGAACCCTGTTTTCACAAAAGAAGAATTGAACGGTCCTTCCCACGCTTCACTGTTAGGTGATTTTGTTCATGAAGCAACTAGTTACGCAAAGGATAATAAACTCTCAATAGACGCCGTTGCTGTCAGTTGCGGCCCCGGTTCTTACACCGGACTACGGATTGGAGTCGCTTTGGCTAAAGGTATCTGCTTCGGAACAGATATTCCCCTGATACCTATTCAGACGTTGCCACTTCTTGCTTCAACAGTAATTACTGAGCAACAGCTACCTGCCCATGCCCTGCTCTGTCCAATGATAGACGCTCGTCGTATGGAGGTTTATTCAGGAATATATTCGATGACGCTGGAAGAGATAAAACCTGTTTCCGCTGATATCATTGATGAAGAGTCATATCTGGATTACCGTGCGAACGGGGAGTTGTATATCTTTGGTGATGGCGCAGAGAAATGCGTAGACAAACTGGGAAAGCAAGTACATTATTTAAAAGAGATTGCCCCTTTGGCCAGAAATATGTTTCCATTGATTCAAAAGGCTATATCAGAAGGGAAAGTTGTAAAAGATCCGGCATACTTTGAACCCTTCTATCTAAAAGAGTTTGTTGCGACAGTCAGTAAAAAGCCGTTTTGATTGCCAATCCGAAATAATTTGATTCAAAATAAAATGGGGCGTCTCGAAAAGGCGCCCCATTTTTTGTATCAATCGATATGAATCAAAGTGCAAATGCAGGCTTGCGAACAATCCAGTGACCTCGTGTGAAGTCAGGGAAGTCAACCAAAGCACCACCGCGTGCAATAGACATTTCAGACAAACCGGAAACGGCACTCCAGGCAGCAGCATCATAGCAATCCATTGGAGCCGGCTTCTTGTTGCGAATAGCATCCATAAGGTCGCACATCATAATATAATCCATTCCGCCATGACCTGCACCGGCAGCTTTTGCACCCAGTTCAGCCCACATCTTGTGATCATACTCTTTGAGCCATTTCTCTGCCGGATCCCATGTATGAGGCTTAGATTTTCCTTCAACATACACACGTGAACCATCATCTTCCCATAAACCTTCTGTTCCCTGAACACGGAAACCCAAAGAATATGGACGTGGAGAGTTCGTATCATGCGTACATATAACGGTCTGACCATTCGCACATTGAATCTGTGTGGTAACGATGTCTCCTAAATTGAATTTTAGTTTAGCCAACTTGTGATCAGCACCACCATTATCAACAATATATTTATGTAAGCCCAGAGACTGGGTAGCCATAGAAGAAAGTTTCGTGAAACGGTTACCACGGTTTATATCCAGACAGTTTGCAACCGGCCCGATACCATGAGTCGGATAGATATCTCCATTACGACACACAGAGTGTTGTGTACGCCATTGAGCCTCAGCGAAAGCCTCGGGGCCCATTCTCAATTCGCCACCTTTGACAAAATTATAATTCTTTCCATCATTGAATTTTACTTCACGCAGATCATGCTGATATCCGCAGCGGGTATGAATCAGTTCACCAAAGAGTCCTTCCCGTACCATTCTCAAAGCAGCCATCACGTCCTGACGGTAGCACACGTTCTCCATAATGTTCAGCTGACTTCCTGTAGCCTCTGAAACATTCACCAAATCCCAGCATTCTTCGACAGTATTGGCAGCAGAAACTTCTACTCCAACATATGGAACTCCCGCTTTCATTGCTGCGAGCGACATCGGAACATGCCATTCCCACGGACTAGCAATGATCACACAGTCAAATTCTTCATTATTCAGCATCTGTTCGAAAGCCCGTTCACTTCCGGTATATACCTTTGGGGCATCCTGCTTACCGTTATTTGCAATGTGTTTAAGAGTACTTTGGATGGGGCCCTGTTGTGTGTCACAAATAGCCACAATCACTGTATCGTCAAAAGAAAGCACATTATTGATGTGTTCCTGGCAACGAGATCCGGTTCCGATAAAGCCAAAACGATACTTGCCATCATTCTTCTTGGCATTTTTTTTCTTTTCGGGAGCGGGTTCGGGTGTTGTTGCATTAGCAGCAATTGCATTTGCCCCAATGAGGCTAGCTGAAGCAATGCCCATGGCAGTCATCTTCTTAACAAAAGATCTGCGGTTTGATTTTTCCATGTTGTAAAGTAATTATTGAGTTTTAATGTTGAGTTCTGATTGATCAGAGATAGATTCCTAAACGAATTACGCCGCAAATATAAATAAAATAAATTGAACGCATTCTTTTAGTATGTTGTTTTGAGGCGATTAAATATTTTAAACAAACTTCTTTACTGCTATGTGTAAAAAAAAAGATTGCCCACAGGGGATTATAAGGGACATTGAAAGGGCTCTAAAAACATCTGTATGTTTTCCTCAACGGATAGGCATCCGCCGACCGTTTCATATAGGTGAAACGGTCGGCGGATGCCTATCCGTTTGATGGTTCATTTTGAAACTCTTTCAGAACCATTCAGAAGAGAAATCATCGCTATACTTCTTGTACTTTTTAAAAAGCTTGTAGAAAAGAAATGCGCCGCCTCTGAGAAAAGGCAAGCGCATTTATATGTTCAACGAATATGAATAATCACATCGTTTGGTCAATCAGCCAGGAAAGGATATTTATAATCCGTTGCTGCCACCAGGGTTTCTTTTATCGAACGAGGATTGATCCATCGGTAGAGATTCAACGCAGAACCGGCTTTATCGTTTGTTCCGGATGCACGGGAACCACCGAAGGGTTGCTGTCCCACTACGGCGCCGGTTGGTTTATCATTAATATAGAAGTTGCCGGCAGAATAACGCAGCTTGTTCATTGCAGCTTCAATCACATAGCGATCACGCGCAAAGATGGAGCCGGTCAACGCATAAGGAGTGGAAGAATCGCACACATTGAGCATTTCCTCGTATCTACTGTCTTCATAGACATAAATAGTGATGATGGGACCGAAGATCTCTTCAACCATACTCTTGTAATCAGGTTTTGTTGCAAGGATAACCGTTGGTTCAACAAAATAACCTTTCGTTTTATCGCCGTTGCCTCCAAAGACAATCTCTGCATCTGCAGAAGCCTTGGCGTCATTGATATAGTTCATGCAGTTGTCAAAAGAAGCTTCGTCAATCACAGCATTGATAAAGTTGGAATAGGTAGTCACATCTCCCATCTTAATCTCTTTGAGCATTATTCCAACTTTCTCCTTTACTTCCGGCCAGATGGAAGCAGGCACATACGCACGCGAAGCTGCCGAACATTTCTGACCCTGATATTCAAAGGCACCTCGAACAATAGCCACAGCAAGTTCCTGGACTGGTGCCGAAGCATGAGCGAAAATAAAATCTTTGCCTCCGGTCTCACCTACTATTTTGGGATAGTTCTTATAAATAGGAAGATTCTCACCTATTGCTTTCCATATGGTGTTAAATGTTCCTGTCGAACCTGTAAAATGGAACCCTGCAAAATCAGGACTTTTGGTGACTACGCTACCAATCAGACTTCCCTGTCCTGGAATAAAATTGACAACACCATCCGGCAAACCGGCTTCTTTGAATATCTTCATCAAAAGATAGTTGGAGAGCAATGCTGTTGTTGAAGGCTTCCACAAACAGACATTTCCCATCATGGCAGGAGCCATATTCAGATTGGACGCGATGGAGGTGAAGTTAAAGGGTGTCAGCGTAAATACAAATCCTTCCAAAGGACGATACTCTGTACGATTGATAATCCCTTTATCAGACTCCGGCTGTTCGCAGTAAATCTTTGATGCAAAATAGGCGTTGAAGCGCAAAAAGTCGATTAATTCGCAAACACCATCAATCTCTGCCTGGTAGACATTCTTGCTCTGGCCAAGCATCAGACAAGCATCCATAAGATAACGATACTTTGTGGAAACAAGTTCGGCGATCTTATGCATAATGGAAGCCCGTTCAATCCAGGCCAGCTCAGACCACTCTTTACGCGCAGCCATTGCTGCGTCAATCGCCATCTGCACTTCATTCGCGCCGGCCTTGTGATACGTGGCCAATACATGCTGATGATTGTGAGGCATCACAACTTTCCCTATATTGCCGGTACGGATTTCCTTGCCTCCGATAACAAGAGGTATTTCTATTGGTTGAGAAGATACTTCCTTCAATGCCTTTTCAAGAGCAACCCTTTCTTTAGATCCGGGAATAAAAGATAGAACCGGCTCATTAACAGGTTTCGCGAAGTTAAAAATGGAGTTATTCATCTGTATTATTATTGATTTGAAATTAGGGAAGCAAATGTACAAAAAAAGGGAATAATACACTTAACTCTGACATTTTAATAATCAAATAATTAAACAGTATTATTCTATTTTGTAACTTTGGTCCCTTATTATGGTAAAAACAACATACATCAATGCAATGAAAAAAAGACTTCTTGTTTCTCTTTCTTTGTTGGCACTCAGCACTGTTTTTCTTCTGGAAGTACGGGCTGAAGACCACTTGCTTTCGATTTTGAAAAGTGAACTTCAGCGCGAAACTGATCAGTTCAAGGCCTCTGGGGAATCTACTCCTTACTTTATCTCGTATCGCGTCGATGATGTTTACGAGTCATCTACCAGAGCAAGTTTTGGTAGTCTATATCAAAAAATGACTGAAAATCACGCTAAAACACTCACTCCAATGGTTCGGATTGGTTCATACCAAATGGACAATTACCGGGAGATAGCACAAAAAGGAATGACTTCCTCTTCGGGCGCCTGGCGAATTCCGTTGGATGACGAGAAGGGAGACGCCACACGAATGGTGATATGGAAAGCAACACGAGGTGCATGGGACAATGGGATTCAGAACCTTGCCAATGTAAAGTCAAAAGCACAGGTTCGTGTAGAAAAAGAAGACAAGTCCGACGACTATTCTAAAGAAGTCCCTGTAAAGTATATAGAAAAAGAATTGACAAGCGCTCAATTACGAGTGGACTCTGCTCTTTGGGAAGAGCGGATCAAAGAGTATTCTGCAATTTTCAAGGAGTATCCTGAGATACGCTCTGGAGAGGCCTCTTTCTCTTTTCAGCGGTACCGTAAATATTATGTTTCTTCTGAAGGAACAGAAATTGCTCAAAACTTAAGTTATTGCCGTGTGATGGTTTCTGCTCAAGTAGTTGCCGACGATGGCATGTATCTTCCTTTATATCTTTCATACTTTGCCTACGAACCGAAAGGGATTACGGCGCATGAAACAATTCTCAAAGAAACGCGCGAAATGGCTGAGACGCTCGTTAAGCTTCGTACATCACCAATAGTCGATTCATATACTGGTCCGGCGATTTTATCTCCGGAAGCTTCCGGAGTATTCTTTCATGAGATCTTTGGCCATCGCATCGAAGGACAACGACTGAAGAGTGAATCCGACGGACAAACATTTAAAAAGAAAGTCGGCGAACCGGTACTTCCTTCTGATATTTCTGTCATCATGGATCCAACGATCAAGTCTTTCGGAGGAACGGACCTGAACGGATCATATCTCTATGACGACGAAGGAGTAAAATCAAAAAAAGTGGATGTTGTGAAAGACGGTATTCTAAAGGAGTTTCTTATGTCAAGAACTCCGATTGAAGGCTTCCCGGCTTCCAATGGTCATGGGCGGGCAGCTCCCGGCAGAGATCCCGTTACACGTCAGTCAAACCTTATTATTACCACCACAGCTCCCAAGACGAGTGAAGAACTTCGTTCCATCTTAAAAGAAGAGGCAAAAAAGCAGGGAAAAGAATATGGTTACTACTTTACCAAGGTCTCCGGAGGCTTTACGCAGACAGGAAGATACAATCCTAATGCGTTTAATGTAACTCCACTGGAAGTGTATCGTGTCTATGTAAACGGACAGCCCGACGAACTGGTTCGTGGCGTCACACTGATTGGAACTCCTCTATCCATGTTTTCTCAAATAAGTAAAGTGGGTGACAAGGCAGGAATCTTTACCGGAATCTGCGGTGCTGAATCCGGCAGCATTCCTGTGACAGGAATTTCTCCGGAAGTCTTCGTGAACGTTATCGAGACGCAAAAAGCAAGTAAGTCTGACGAGAAATTACCTATTCTTCCCCGCCCCCAAAGTAATCAATCTAAAGAAACGAAGTAATCATGAAACTGAAAGCAATCCTGTTTGCCGCACTTTTGTGTGTGGCTTTCACTGATACAAAAGCGAAGGAAGAAAAGGAAACGATCCTATTTCAGGCGATGAATGATGAACTAAGTCGCACAATGAGTGGTCTTTCTCTTCCAAACATGCAAAAACCCTTCTTTTGCGCCTATACGATTCGTACAAATGAAGTCTTTCAGCTCACGGCCAGTTTTGGAGAATTAACCTTTTGCAACGGAGGACAATTCAATCAATTTCGGGCAGATCTGATGGTTGGCGACTATCATCGGGCAAACTTTAATTTTACTGATGCTTCTTACGTCAAGCAAAATCAATCCGGCAACATACCTGTCGATTATGACTATGATGAGATAAGGCGAAATCTTTGGCTCGCATCTGATGGAGCATACAAAGACGCCGCCACAGAGTATGATGCTAAAATGTTAAAGTGGAAGCAGATGAACGTTTCTCCGGAGATGGAGGCGTTGGATGATCTTTCGAAAATCACTCCCATAGAGAAGAAGTCGGAACATCGCTTTGAGCAGACATTCAGCAGAAAAGAGTATTGGAAAAAAACAGCAGAAGCCGTCACTTCCGTATTCACAAAATACCCGGACATTATCGACAACCAACTTACGCTGCAAATTTTGAGCTCTGATGATTACTACATGAGTAATGAAGGAAGTAAGATTGTTAATCCGCAAGACTGGTCCAATCTGGAAATTATAGCAACAGTTCGTACAGAAGACGGTGGAAACCTTACAGATCGGATTTACTATGAAGTACTGAACGATGCTGACATCCCATCTGAAGACTCTATTCTCCGTGCTGCAGAAGAACTCGCTCAACGTATCATTGCTTTAAAGAATGCTCCGAAAGTGAACGAAACGTATGATGGTCCGGTACTTTTTGAGGGCATGCAGGTCGTTGCTCAATTAAGCAAATTCAATGTGCACGGATCCGGAATGACTGGTTACAGAACATCATTGAATTCCAATGAGCGCAAATCTATGGAAGAAAGACTTAACCGGAAAATCCTGCCCATCAATCTGAATGTGACCAGTATTCCGGGACTGAAAGAATTTAATGGAGTCCAATTGTATGGAGCTTATGAAGTGGACGCAGAAGGTGTTGTTCCTCCGGAGAGACTCGTTATGGTCGAAAATGGTATTCTTAGGAACGTCGCCAATGACCGTATTCCTACGCTGAGAACTTCTCTTTCAAATGGTCATTGCAAACCGTCAGCACCCGGTTCGACTCTGAGAACGAACATTCAACCCGGTGTTATCAACTTTGAAGCCACTAATGGAGAGAGCAAGAAACAACTCAAAGAAAAATTAATCCAACTGGCAAAAGAAGGAGGAGAAGAGTATGCCTATATCCTTCGCGGAACAGACATTTCAAAACCTCTTATTTATAGGGTAAGCGTGAAAGATGGAAGTGAGCAACTCATGCGGGGAGGCACAATCTCCAATATTGATGTTCGTCAAATGAAGAAGATGGCAGGAATCTGTTCCGAACAGACCGTCACCAATATGCGCTACAATCAAACGCTAACCTCTTATATTTGTCCATCCTCTATCCTGCTTGAAGATATTGAGTTGAGCAAAGACGGTATTAAAACTCGTGACAAAAAGCCTGTCGTTGCATCTCCGCTTGCTGACTTACAGAAGAATAAGAAAATCAAAAAATAATTACGACTACGTATGAATGATCAAATTGAGCAAATAGCGCAACGACTCAAAGGACTGCGCGACGCATTGGATGCTTCAATAGAAGACTTTGCAAAAACCGCCGGAATCTCGAAAGAAGAGTATGAAAGTTATGAAAGCGGGAAAAAAGACATCTCCATTAGTCTCTTGCAAAGTATCTGCAAGCAATATGGCGTTGAAATGACTGCTATTTTGTTTGGAGACGAACCACATGTTGAGTCATATTACCTTACCCGTGCCGGACAAGGTATTGCAATGGAACGCACAAAGGCATATAAATACAACTCTCTGGGTGCCGGATTTAAGAACCGAAAAGCAGATCCGTTCATTGTCACTGTAGAGCCTAAGCCCGAAGACACTTCCATTCATCTGAACAGCCATGCAGGTCAGGAGTTCAATATGGTGCTGGAAGGAACACTTCAGCTGACCATCAACGGGAAGGACTTAATACTTCATGAGGGCGACAGTATCTATTTTAATTCCGGACTGGAACATGGTATGAAAGCTCTGAACGGAAAGACAGTTAAATTTTTAGCAGTAATCTTATAACAATAGAATATGATCGATAGATATTTAAAGCAGACTACGTTCACTAGTCAGGCGGATTTTGAGAAAAACCTCGAACTGATCATTCCGGAACATTTCAATTTCGGTTATGATATTGTGGATGAATGGGCTGCCAAGGAACCAAACAGAAGAGCACTTCTTTGGACAAATGACAAAGGGGATTGCAAAGAATTTACCTTTGCTGATATGAAACAGCTCAGTGATCAGACAGCATCCTATTTCCAATCCGTGGGAATCAAGCGCGGTGATATGGTCATGGTTATTCTGAAAAGACGTTATGAATTCTGGCAAACAATCGTAGCCTTACATAAGATTGGTGCTGTCATCATTCCGGCAACTCATCTTCTGACACAAAAAGATATTATATTCCGTAACAACGCAGCCGATATCAGTGCTATTGTTGCAACCGGAGATGATATAATCATTCATCACATCAGCGATGCAAGAGCAGCTTCTCCGACAATTCGTTGTCTGATTTCCGTCGGACCGGAAATTCCTGAAGGATGGGAAGACTTTCACAAAGGAGTACAAAACGCCGCTCCTTTCGTAAGACCTTCTGTTCCGAATAATAACGACGATCTGATGCTTGCAAGCTTTACATCGGGAACTACGGGAAATCCGAAGATGGTAACACACGACTTTACCTATCCGATTGCCCATATTATCACGGCTGCTTTTTGGCATAACTTACGACCGGACAGTATTCATCTTACGATTGCTGACACCGGATGGTTGAAAGCGGTATGGGGAAAACTCTATGGCCAATGGATTGTAGGTGCAACGGTTTTTGTCTATGATCACGAAAAATTCGTGCCGCAAGAAATACTGAAAAAGATTGAAGAATATAAGATTACTTCTCTTTGTGCGCCTCCTACTATATTTCGCTTTCTTATCCGTGAAGATCTCACTAAATATGATCTTTCTTCTCTGGAATATAGCACTATTGCGGGAGAGGCTTTAAATCCGGCCGTTTACGAACAGTTTTATAATCTGACCGGGGTCAAACTTCGCGAAGCATTTGGTCAAAGTGAGACAACCACTGTTGTGATTACCTCACCCTGGATGGAACCAAAGCCTGGTTCCATGGGACTTCCAAACCCTCTTTACGAGGTGGATCTACTCACTCCCGACGGACGATCAGCCGAAGCCGGCGAGCAGGGTCAAATCATTATTCGGACAGACAAAGGGTATCCTGCCGGATTGCATAAGGGCTACTACCGCAACTCCGAACTAACCTACGAAGCCTACCATGACAATATCTATTATACAGGCGACCTTGCCTGGAGAGATGAGGACGGATATTACTGGTTTGTCGGTCGGGCCGACGATGTAATCAAGAGTTCAGGATACCGTATCGGACCATTTGAAGTGGAAAGTGCTTTGATGACTCACCCGGCTGTTGTAGAATGTGCAATTACAGCTGTTCCTGATGAAATACGCGGACAAATAGTAAAGGCTACGGTTATTCTTTCGAAAGAGTACAAAGACAAAGCCGGAGACGAACTTGTCAAAGAGCTGCAGGATCATGTAAAGAAAGTAACCGCACCCTACAAGTATCCACGTATTATTCAATTTGTTGATGAACTTCCTAAGACCATCAGCGGAAAGATACGGAGAGTTGAAATTCGTCAAAACGACAACAAATAGAATCAACCCCCTCCATCAAATAATAAGAGGACGACTCATTGAGTCGCCCTCTTATTATTTTTATAGGAGAAGAGCAGATTCATTTATCTGAATACAAGGCGATAAAGTTTACTCTCATCAAAGATCTCATTTGCGGTAGTCAAGAGATCCTCGCTGGTTATTGCATTGATTCGTTTAAATAACTCAGATTCTTCTTCATATTTGTTGAAATGGAGATAAGACTTAGCAACATTCAGAATGGAGGATTCTCTGTTTTCCGCTGCAATGGCGACCTGCCCTGTCAGCTGTTTTCTGGCCATTTCCATTTGGTTATGCGTAAGCTTCATCTCCCTAAATTTCCTCAATTCCCGAAGAACCAGAGAAGTACAACGATCTTCATTTTTAGGATCACAGCCAAAATAAACAGTAAACAACCCCGTATCCGTGTAATTGGTCACATTCGATTCGATATCATAAACAAGTCCGTTCTTTTCTCTCAGGCTCACATTCAAACGGTTGTTCATACCCGGTCCTCCCAGTATATTATTCAGAAAAAAGAGCGAGTCGCGATGATTATCATATAGATTGTAAGCAATGCTTCCTATCGTTACGTGCGTCTGATAAGTATCATGATGAATTACTTGCATGGAAGGAGCAACGGGAACCGGCGAATGACGTGGAAGTTGCACTCCGGCACGGGAGGTTTCCGACATATATTTCTCTGCATATCTGAGCACCTTATCAAAAGGAGTGGATCCCGAAGAGAAGAAAACGATATTCGATGGAATATAGAGCCGATTCATGAAAGAAAGACATTTGTCAGTATCAAAAGATTCTAGCGACTCCGGTGTTCCAAGAATGTTTTTTCCAATAGGATGACCTGCAAAAACCATATTTTCAAACTCATCATAAATCAGTTCGGAGGGAGAATCTTTGTACGAATTAATCTCGTCCAGAATAACATCTCTCTCGCGTTCAATCGCCTTATCGGGAAAGATGGAATGAAAGAGCAGATCCGACATCAGTTCGACTGCCCTCTGAAAATCCTGAGATAAAAAGACAGAATAAACAAAAGTTTCCTCCTTAGTGGTATATGCATTTAACTCGCCTCCAACATGCTCCATACAATTCAGTATGTGCCATGCTTTTCGCTTAGAGGTCCCCTTAAAAAGCATATGTTCAATAAAATGCGCCATCCCCTGTTCGTCGGCAGCTTCATCGCGCGTACCGGCATGAACCGCAAAGCCACAATACGAAACTGAAGAAAGAGAAGGTAGATGAATGATTCGCAAACCGTTAGAAAGAGTTGCAGCGTTATATGACATGATTGGTGCTTAAATGATTGCACAAAAATAGAAATAAACCTTTGTTCATTACGAAAATATTGTGGATATTTGTCCTCACATTTATCAGAACCTATGGAAATATCTACAATCAATAAAGAGAATATGCTTTCCGATATTCAGAACCTTCTCCAAAAAGAGGCTAACGCAATACTCCAGATTCCTATTACAGAAGAATACGAAAAGGCTGTTTCTCTGATTCTCGAACAAGTACATAAAAAGAACGGTAAACTGGTAACCAGTGGAATGGGTAAAGCCGGCCAGATTGCGGCAAATATGGCAACAACATTCTGCTCAAGTGGAACACCATCCGTCTTTCTCCACCCCAGCGAAGCTCAACACGGAGATTTGGGTATTATTCAGGAAAATGACCTGATGCTTGTTATCTCAAATTCCGGTAAGACACGTGAAATTATCGAACTTCTTGACCTTACCAAACGTCTCTATCCGAATATAAAGTTTATTGTCATCACCAGCAATCCGGAGAGTTTACTTGCAAAGAAAGCGGACGTCTCTCTCTTTACCGGTGCACCGGCCGAAGTGTGTCCCCTCGGACTTACTCCGACCACTTCCACAACCATCATGACTGTTATCGGCGATATTCTCGTGGTTAACACAATGAAACATACAAGCTTTGGTTATCAGGATTATGCCAAGAGGCATCATGGAGGCTATCTGGGAGAAAAATCAAGAGAACAATCTTCTGTAGATAAATAATACAACTTATTACACAAATGAGAAAAGTAATTGGGGTCGGTGAAACGATTCTTGATATCATTTTTGAAAACAGTAAACCGTCTGCCGCAGTGCCGGGTGGATCTGTCTTTAATGCCATGATATCTTTGGGACGGTTAAAAGTCCCTGTAGAATTTATCAGTGAGATTGGCAATGACAAAGTAGGAGCGATCATCAAGGCTTTTATGGAAGAGAATAATCTGACCACAAAGTACATTGACATCTTCCCGGACGGTAAATCAGCTATTTCTCTTGCTTTTCTCAACAAAAACAACGATGCGGAGTATCTTTTCTATAAAGATTACCCCAAACAAAGACTGGATGTGCCATTTCCAAACATAAATGACAGTGATGTTGTCATGTTTGGCTCCTTTTATGCCATTAACCCAACGCTTCGCGAGCGGATGGTCGAACTCCTGGACTATGCTACCCAGAGGCGGGCCATTATCTATTACGATCCCAATTTTCGGATCACACATGCACATGAATCAATTCGTTTGGCTCCCTCTATTTTGGAGAACCTCGAATATGCATCGATTATCCGAGGCTCAGATGAAGACTTCTACAACCTCTTTAAGATGAACGATGTAGACAAGATATACGATCAGAAAATAAAGTTCTACTGTCCCAACTTTATTTGCACATTAGGAGCAAAGGGGGTTGAACTCCGTACTAACTCTGTACGGAAGCATTATGATGTACCTGTTATCCAGCCGATAAGCACAATCGGTGCAGGCGATAATTTTAATGCGGGACTGACCTACGGATTGCTAAAACTGAATATTTCCCGAAACGAAGTTGACAATTTATCTGAAAGTGCGTGGGATAAAATAATTGGATACGCCATAGATTTCTCTACAAGTGTCTGCCAAAATTACGAGAACTATATCTCAAAGGATTTTGCTGACAAAGTAATTTAAGAAGCTCTTCTTTCCCTTTTTTGAGGATTGCAAAAAAAAGAAGAGTTTCTATCTGTTTATCCATAAAAACATTAAATAGACTGAGCTTTTGTTCCATTAAGGAAAAAAGTACTACCTTTGCGCCCTAATTTGATTGCAGGGAAGCGCAATTATGCATACTACTGCGTGAAAAGACGCTCACGAGAAGGAATTTATAAGCCGCCTACCTTCGATATTACAAAAAAACAATGAAGACATTTGAAGAACTAGGTGTTGCCTCTGAGATACTCAAGGCAATACAAGAAATGGGATATGAAAATCCTATGCCGGTACAGGAGGAAGTGATTCCTTTTCTATTGGGAGAAATGAACGATGTGATTGCCTTGGCACAAACAGGGACAGGGAAGACGGCTGCGTATGGTATCCCTGTGATTCAATGCATTGACATCAGAAAGAAACAACCACAAGCGTTGATTCTTTGTCCGACACGCGAACTTTGTCTGCAGATTGCAGGCGACCTTCAGGATTATTCTAAGTATGTAGATGATTTAAAGGTGCTCCCGGTCTATGGTGGCTCCAGCATTGAAAGTCAGATTAATTCACTTAAAAGAGGAGTACATATTATTGTAGCGACTCCGGGTCGTTTGATTGACCTGATCGGCAGAAATACAGTTCGTATGGATGAGGTTGGCAATGTTATTCTGGACGAGGCGGATGAGATGCTTAACATGGGCTTTTCAGACAGCATCGATGAGATTCTTGCAGAAGTTCCTACAACCAGAAACATGCTGCTTTTTTCGGCAACGATGCCTGCAGAAATTGCAAAGATCACCAAGAAGTACATGAAACAGCCGAGAGAGATTGTAATCGGCAACAAGAATGAAAGTAACGAAAACGTAAAACATCAGTTTTATACTGTTCAGGCAAAGGATAAATACCTTGCTTTGAAACGTATCGCAGACTATTATCCCTCAATATACGGTATTATTTTCTGCCGTACACGTAAGGAGACACAGGAGATTGCAGACCATCTGATTGAGGATGGATATAGTGCAGACTCACTGCACGGCGAACTGTCACAAGCGCAACGTGATAGTGTGATGCAGAAGTTCCGCATCAAAAACATTCAATTGCTCGTAGCCACTGATGTGGCTGCACGCGGACTGGATGTCGATGATCTTACGCATGTTATCCATTACGGATTGCCGGACGAAACAGAATCTTACAACCACAGAAGCGGACGTACAGGACGCGCCGGTAAGACAGGAACTTCCATCGCTATTATCCATATCAAGGAAAAGGGGAAGATCCGTCTGATTGAAAAAGGGATTGGCAAGAAGTTTGAAGAGAGAAATATTCCGAACGGAAAAGCGATTTGTGAAAAGCAGCTTATCGCCTGGGTGGATAAACTCGAGAAGGTAAAAGTCGAAGAAGAGCAGATCACAGAGTTTCTTCCTTCCGTATTCCGCAAACTGGAATGGCTGGAAAAGGATGACTTACTGAAGCGGTTAGTTTCTCTCGAATTCAATCGTCTGATGGAGTATTATCGCAATGCTCCTGAGATCAAAGCTCCCGATCTCTATTCATCTGAAGGAAGAAGAGAAGCTGGAAGAGAAGGCAGAGACGGAAGAGACAGAGCTCCGCGCAGAACCCAACCCGGCTTTACACGTTTGTTTGTCAATATCGGAAAAGTGGACGGTATCTATCCGAACACATTAATAGAAGTCATTAATCACAATGTGCGCGGACGTGTAGGTTTGGGAAAGATCGATCTTTTACAAAACTTCTCTTTCTTTGAGGTGGAAAGTTCGCAGGCTGAAAAGGTGATGAGCTCTATGAATAAAGCCGAGTTTCTGGGCAGAAGAGTCTCTGTTGAGATTGCTCAGGAAAAACAAGGTGGCGATAGAGAAAGAGGCGGAAGCTACGGCAGACGCTCAGAATCGCAGGATGACTATTCATCTGTAAGGAAAAGCAACTTTGCAAAACGCAAAGAAGGTGACCGCAACAGGGTGAACAGGACCAACGACCGTGGTAGCTTCGGCACAAGAAAGCCGACTGACAGAAAGAAAAGGTATTAATACAACCTTTTGGCATTTTCTTCTTGACGACACTCACATAAACTCAATCGGAAGTAATCTGGTGCACAAAAAGATAAAGCAAGATGCTTAAAAACAACCTGAAGGGTTTGAAAATTCATAAGGGACGCGTCTCCCGTTTCACTCGGGCGAAACGGGATTTTGCCTCGAGTGAAACGAGAGACATTCCAGCACCTTCTCGCGCAGCTATAAGGAGACGCGGGTACTCTTTCCTTATTCTTTTGTGATAGACAACATAGCGGCATGCATGTATCCATTGGAAGCCAGTACCTGATCTCCCGACCACCAGTTGTCGTCTCCCCGGAAGTCTGTCAGTTTGCCTCCCGCTTGCTGAAGAATAAAACCACCGGCGGCCACATCCCAGGGACCCAAAAAGGCTTCGATGCGTACCTCAGCCCTTCCGCAAGCGATGTAACACAGTTCGGCGGCGGCTGCGCCCATCAAGCGGGTGCCGCCCACATTGCCGTAACAAGCATTGACCAGTTTGAGTGCCATTGGCTTGTATCCGTCGTCGTTGTATGGCAATCCCAATAAGATGAGGGCTTTGTCCAGTGAACTTACCGTTGAGACCTGTATATCTTGCCCATCCAGATAAGCTTTGCCTCCTTTCCAGGCATAGAAACATTCATTACGGCAAACCTCATACACCACTCCAAGAAGAATCTCCTCTTTCGTGCGGAGTGCGATGCTTACGCAGTAGGGGGCAAGGTTGTGTATATAGTTTGTCGTTCCATCCAACGGATCGATCACCCAATAGTACTTTTCTGAGGAGAGTTCGCCGGTTCCTTCTTCCGCAATAAAACCGGAGCCCGGAAGCAGTGCAGAAAGCTGTTCGACGATACGTCGTTCAGACTCTTTATCAACGTAGGATACATAATTGTGAGCACTCTTTTCTTCCACTTTGCTTCGGTCAAACGTCCTGTTTTCTTCTCGTAAGAACGAGCCGTTCTCTTTGGCTATCTGTTGCACTTGCGTGCATATGTCTGCTAGATTCATTGCATTCATGTTATTATAAAGCACGTTGTTTTTACCTGTATTGCAAAGTTAGTCGTTTCTCTTCAATATTGTCACGCATCAAAAATAATCTTGTACTTTTGTGTGATGAATCAATCAGAAAGAAGAATGAAGAGATATAAAGGCGCTATTTTTGATCTTGACGGGACGTTGGTGGACACGTTGCAAGATATTGCCGATGCGATGAACTACGTACTTGATCAAAGAAACCTTCCGGTGTTTGATTATGAGGGGTATAAGTATTTTGTAGGAAAAGGCCTCCGCATGTTGGTGGATCAGGTAATCCCTCCCGAAACAGACAGGGAAACGGCTGAGTTAATTTATAGGGAAATGATCGTTCGTTACCGGAGTCGTCTGGTAGAGAAGTCTGTGCTTTATGAGGGTATCCCCGAACTTCTGGATGCCTTGGTGGAAAGAAAGATACAAATATCCGTATTATCAAATAAAGCCGACGAACTGGTGCAGCCGATCGTGCGTCAGTTGATGAGTAAATGGCCTGTTGCATTCGTGTTTGGTTTGAAAGAGACACTTCCTCGCAAACCGGATCCAACAAGTGCGTTGCTTATCTGCGAACAAATGGGACTAGTACCGTCTGAGGTAATCTATTTGGGCGATACGAATGTGGATATGGAAACGGCAACCAGAGCAGGCTTCTTTAGCGTGGGAGTAACGTGGGGCTTTCGCACAGAAGAAGAGCTGCGGCAAGCCGGAGCACAACAGATCATCCATCATCCCTCCGACTTGTTTCAGGTATTATAAAACAAGCAATGCACACTAAAATAAGCTTTAGTGTGCATTGAATATATTCAGAAGTTTACAGCGAACAGCTCTTTACTTCTTCAGGTCGTTTTCTTTTACCAGGTATTCAGCAATCTGAACAGCGTTCAGCGCAGCACCTTTCTTAATCTGATCATCAACCGCCCAGAAGGTCAGTCCGTTAGGATTTGCAAGGTCTTTGCGCAGACGTCCCACATAGACCGGATCTTTTCCGGCAACAAACAAAGGCATTGGATATTTCTTTTCAGCCGGTTCATCAATGACAACGAGTCCTTCTGCTTGACTGAACGCTTTACGAACGTCTTCCACTTCAAGAGGATGCTCTGTCTCGATCCAAATTGACTCTGAATGTGCACGCATTACCGGAACACGTACACAGGTCGCACTGGTTTGAACATCCGAATGCATGATCTTACGTGTTTCGTGATACATCTTCATCTCCTCTTTGGTATATCCGTTTTCAGTAAACACATCCACCTGAGGAATCAGATTGTATGCCAACTGATAGTAGAATTTCTCAATCGTCGGAGCTTCTTCTTTTACCAGTTGTTCGTGTTGTTTTACCAATTCGGCCATTGCTGACGCACCGGCTCCACTGGATGCCTGATAGGTAGAAACATGAATACGCTTGATATGAGACAACTGCTCGATCGGCTTCAATGCCACAACCATAAGAATTGTTGTACAGTTTGGATTGGCAATGATATTGCGGGGACGAATCTTTGCATCTTCCGGATTTACTTCTGGTACCACCAATGGAACATCTTCATCCATACGGAAAGCACTGGAATTGTCAATCATTACGGCTCCGAATTTTGTGATTGTCTCCGCATATTCTTTTGAAATCCCTGCACCTGCAGAAGTAAAAGCAAGATCTACACCCTTAAAGTCATCGTTTTTCTTAAGCTCCTTTACTGTAATCTCTTTTCCACGGAATGTATATTTCATTCCTGCACTACGTGATGAACCAAAAAGCAAGAGCTCGTCCATCGGGAAGTTTCTTTCCTCCAATACCTGGAGAAATTCTTGGCCTACTGCGCCACTTGCGCCAACAATTGCAACTTTCATTGTAATAATTAGTAATATTATCTGTTAAACAAAGGAACTTAAGCGGATTTATGATTACTTTGCATCCTAATACCATCTTCAGAGTACAAAAATAGTTGTTTTTTAATTCACCTTACCATGATTCTTCGAAATATTCTCTTTTTGGTCTTCCTTTTGATTGCTTTACCCCTTTGTTCACAAGTGAATGACTCTTTTTCTGATGGAAACTTTACTTCAGAACCTGTTTGGAATGGAACGTCGGAATTGTTTAAGATAAATAACAAAAAGCAATTGCAATCAGCAGGAGTTGGTTCTGAAAGCTCCTTTCTTTCCACTCCTATTACACTGAACCTGGACGATGCCCAAACTTCATGGTCTTTTTATATCAAATTATCTTTTAACCCATCTGATCAGAATTATGCCCGTTCCTATCTCTTGTCGGACAAGCAAAATCTGTTTGAACCCTTGGACGGATACTTTTTGCAAATAGGAAATGCTAATGATCAGATCTCTCTGTACAGAAGTGACAAAGGCATTCCAACGCTTCTGATTGAAGGAGAGAAGGCCCGCATGAGTGGCACTCTTAATGCTTTTCAAGTCAAAGTGATCCGATCCGTTGATGGAACCTGGACTTTGTCTGTCAAAAGGGTGGAGGATTTGGAGTACACAACTGAAGGAACTGTCGCAGACAACACCTATCGGAACGGAGCATGGTTTGGTTTTTCTTGTACGTATACCCAATCAAGAAGATCCAGCTTTTACATGGATGATATTCTGGTTGATCAAGGAGAGGATGGCCCTGATGATCCCGACATTCCTGATGATCCTGATATTCCGGATGATCCGGATGATCCGATCATTCCGGATGTGCCTGATGCGAACGAAGACAGCCTGGTTACTAACTATGGAAAAATCGTATTTAACGAACTCATGGTTAATCCATCCGGGGTTAGCGGGTTGCCTGAAGTGGAATATATCGAACTTTATAACCGTTCAACAGCTTCTGTGAGTTTGCGGGGATGGAGTTTTTTTTATGGAGAAAAAGGGTTTGCGGTTCCTGCTTCCGTTATTCCTCCAAAGGGATATTGGGTGCTTACCAAAGAGAGTAACAGGTCGTTTCTGACTGATTCTGATTGGCCGATAGCCTATTGTACTTCTTTTCCTGCTCTGCTGAATACCGGCAAACTGCTCTACTTATTGGATAATACCGGCGAACTGATTCAGTGTCTTGAGTATTCTGACAAATGGTATCGTAGTGCCAAGAAGAAGGCTGGTGGATATTCTCTGGAGTGTATTGATCCGGACAATCTGGGCAATCAGTCCTGTAACTGGATTGCTTCAATGGCTTCTTCAGGAGGTACACCGGGTAAAGTAAACTCCGTGGCGGCTGTACTTGTTGATACGATCACTCCACATATTACCAAAGCAACGTTGCTTCTGGACGACCAACTGGAGCTTTCGTTTTCCAAACCGATGTGCTATTCCTCTCTGGTTAACGGACATAATTACGCGGTAGATAGTTCAAATTACCAGATTATTGAACTTTATCCCAATTACCCACAGCAAACAACAACGGCTGTCAAACTGAATATCCCGCTTTCTTCCGAAATAGAAACACGCATTACGATTGACAGCTTGAGAGATTTGTCAGGATTACTTGTGCCTCGTACCTATTTGGTGGCGACCAAAGATACGGTGATTGTAACCGAGGAGATTCAGAAAGAGACGAATGTGTCTCGTGAGATGCTTTGGTTGGAACAAAACTATCTTCTTCCTTCTTCTCCGGATCAAGATGGTCATATCACTCTCTTTTATTCTTTTCCCTGTGAAGGCTGGAAGGTGAAACTTACTATCTACAACCTGCAAGGTCTTAAGATAAGTAGTATTGAAACCGGCTCGTTGCCCGAATTAGAAGGCTGTTTTGTATGGAATGGAAAAACGAATACCGGGAATGAGGTGGTGCCCGGTATTTATCTCTTTCATGCCGAATGTATTCATCCTTCGGGAGAGGTAAGAACGTATAAAATACCGGTAATTGTTGGTTCGTAAAGTGATTTAAAAACAAAAACATCTGATTATCGGGATGTTTTTTGTTATTTTGCAATGGATTTCCAATATAAGACAGTTTTGAATATTATTAGCTGATGCATAATATCGACCTGACATTCCCTATAACAGACCCGATACTGATATTTCTTATCGTATTGGCAATCATTTTGTTTATCCCTTTGCTCCTGAATCGACTCAGAGTTCCTTATATCATAGGAATGATACTTGCCGGAATGTTTATTGGTCCGAAGGGGTTTGGATTGCTTTTGAGAGACAGTAGTTTCGAGATATTTGGGAAGGTTGGCATGTTATATATTTTGTTCCTTCCGGGTATAGAAATGGCTCTTTCGGACCTTAAGAAAAACATAAGCAAGAGCGTTACTTTCGGCCTTTACACATTTGGATCTGCAATGATTATAGGTGTATTGGTAAGCTATTATCTGATGCATATGAGCTTGCTTGCTTCCGTTTTATTGGGGACGATGTATGCAGAACATACCTTAATTGCCTACCCAATTGTTAGCCGTTTTGGAGTAGTGAAGAACCTGTCAGTAAATATATCTATTGGAGGAACGGTGGTAACAGATACGATTTCTCTTATCGTATTAGCAGTGGTAGCTCGAATGACAAGCGGAGTCGTTGATACTTCTTTTTGGGCTCAATTCGGAATATCGTTTATCTTGTTTGTTTTCATTGTGATAATTCTTTTCCCGATGATGACCCGTTGGTTTTTCCGTCGGGTAAGTGATGGCGTTTCACAATTTGTTTTTGTTCTTGCCATGGTCTTCTTTTCGGCATTACTGGCAGGAATAGCGGGGTTGGAAGGCATATTGGGGGCTTTCCTTTGTGGTGTAGCATTGAATCGACTAATACCGGCTTTTTCCCCTCTAATGCATCGATTAGAATTTGTAGGGAATGCTCTTTTTATTCCCTATTTTTTGATTGGAGTTGGAATGTTGATTGATGTTCGCGCCTTCTTTCAAGGAACAGAAACTTTGATAGCCTCTCTGATTGTGACGGCTGTTGCTCTTTTTGCTAAATATTTAGGGGCTTGGCTGACACAGAAAACTTATAAGCTAAAGAAGGTCGAACGTTCCATGATTTTTGGACTTAGTAGTGCCCATGCTGCAGTTGCTTTGGCGACAGTTATGATTGGTTATGAAATAGGTTTATTTAACGAGGTCATTCTGAATGCGACGATTGTAATGATTCTTGTTACTTGCACCGTCAGTTCTTTCGTTGTAGACAGGGCATCACGCACCTTGGCACTACAAAATGATGAGCCGGATCATTTGCATGTATCCAAAAACTTCCAGCGGATTTTGATACCCATAGCCAATCCTCTGACTTTGGAGAACCTTGTTCAGTCAGCCTTACTTGTCAGAAACAAGAAATCCAAAGGTGTTATTTATGGTTTGAATGTCATAGATGATAATAATGAAGACTCAAAGAGATTAACTCAGGGACGTAAACTTCTGGAAGTTGCTGCCAGACTGACTTCCTCTGTGGAGGTAGAGTTGATTCCAGTGACACGCTATGATTTAAATATCGCGACCGGGATTTGTCACACGATCAAAGAACGTAATATCACAGATGTTGTAATGGGATTGCATTACAAGTCTAATGTGGTTGACAGTTTCTACGGACCAAAGATTGAGCGTTTGATCAAGGAGACGAACGTACAGCTGTTTATTTTAAAGTGTATCAGTCCGATTAATACGTTTCAAAGAGTCGTTCTTGTTATTCCTCCGAAAGCAGAGTATGAACCGGGCTTTGAAAAATGGGTGGATACTGTAGCTGAAATTGTTCGCCAGCTAAATCTTTCCATGCAGGTATATGTAAGCGATGAAACACTAGTGAAGGTTCAGGCCTATGTCGCAGAAATGAAGTATGAATTTCCGGTAGTGTATGATGTTTTGAATAATTGGGATAACTTTTTGATAACTTCAAGAGATATCCGTCGTTCGGATCTTTTCATTGTGGTCAATGCCAGATATTCTTCCGTTTCTTTTGTTTCGGAAATGGAGAAACTCCCTGTTTTATTGTCAAAATACTACGCGAATACGAACATTGCTTTGATCTATCCAGCTCAGTTTGAAATAGGCTCAGAGACCCCGGATTCATTCGCTACTCCCTTGCAGACCAGTGTTGTTCATACGCGTGATACATTATTGGGAGTAAGCGATTTGATTCAAAAGTCATGGATTAAGATAAAACGGCTATTCTCATTCAAAGATTAGTATGATGTCGGTTTGTGTATTTGATCAATGTGAGTGTTTTATTAGTAAGATTTAAATTAAAAGATAAATGATACAGGTTACAGGAATAACCAAGAGTTTTGGAACGCTTCAGGTGTTGAAAGGAATTGATCTTACCATTGGTGAGAGCGAGATTGTTTCCATTGTCGGACCGAGCGGTGCGGGGAAAACCACGTTACTTCAAATTCTGGGGACGCTTGATAAACCTGATAGCGGACGCGTTATTATCAATAACAACGATGTTCTGATGCTGAAAGAGAAAGAGTTGGCCTCTTTCCGAAACAAACATGTCGGATTTGTGTTTCAGTTTCATCAACTTCTTCCGGAGTTTACTGCTGTTGAGAATGTGATGATTCCAGCTTTGATTGCAAACAAGAACCAAAAAGCAGCCTTAAAAGAGGCTGAAGAATTGCTGGACTTTTTAGGTCTTAGCGATCGGATGCAGCACAAGCCCAATCAGCTTTCAGGAGGAGAGAAACAACGTGTCGCTTTTGCACGGGCTCTGATCAATAAGCCTGCGGTTGTGCTTGCGGATGAACCGTCAGGAAGTCTTGATACACGCAATAAAAATGAACTTCATCAGATGATTTTCAAACTCAGGGAAACATTCCACCAGACCTTTGTGATTGTTACTCACGATGAACATCTTGCTCAGATTACAGATCGGGTTATACCCATGAAGGATGGACTTATTTTTGCTTCCTGATGGAAGTGAAGTACCGAATGGTATACTTCTTAAAGAAAAAGAGATAAACGCAGAGTCCGACAACAGCTCCGAAGGCATCTGAAAAAAAGTCTTTCCAGTCGGCGTAACGCTCCGGAAAGAATTCCCCTTGTAACAGTTCAATAACTCCCCCATAGACAATCGAAAGAATAAAGATCCTGATGCACATACTCAGGTCAGAGTGTCTTTTGCTTATCTGCTGTTTGGTATAATCAAAAGCGACTGCCCAGGCAAAACCGAAAAACATCAACGCATGGACTATCTTGTCCATATTCTCAATTTTTGCCAGCTCGTTATCTTCTGACGGTTTATAGAAAAGGGTCAGATACAATATTATTGCGCCAATAAACAGGGAGAGAATGTAATTGAAATGATATTTCATTTTCTGATAAAATAAGCACAAAAGTAAAGTTTTTTTTCTTCTTTCAAGTCATGATGCTACATTATGTCTGAAAAAGAATACTTTTGCAAATAAAAGAGAGTATTGACTTTCAACGTAATGAGTGATGAGTGGAATAAAAGAGAGTAAGCGAGGAGGTTTTGGATCTAAAATAGGAGTAGTATTAGCTTCAGCTGGTTCTGCCGTAGGACTTGGAAATATTTGGAGATTTTCCTATATGACAGGGCAAAATGGTGGAGCTGCTTTTATCCTGATATATTTATGTTGCGTTTTCCTGTTAGGACTGCCTGTCATGTTATCCGAGTTTACGATAGGGCGTCGTGCTCACTCTAATACCATGCGGGCTTATCTCAAGCTGGCACCCGGAACCAAGTGGTTTATGCTCGGAGGAATGGGGGTACTTGCCGGTTTTCTTATTCTTGGATACTACTCGGTGGTATGCGGTTGGACTCTTGAGTATCTTTTTCAATCTGTGGCAGGTAATATGAGTGGCAAAGAGCCGGAAGCCTTCAATTCCATGTTTTCAGCCTTTACTTCTTCTTCCTTCCGTCCACTTATGTGGATGATTCTTTTTTTGTTGTTAACTCATTTCATAGTCGTAAAGGGCATTAAGAAAGGCATTGAGAAATCATCCATGATACTGATGCCTATGCTCTTTATTATTATGTTGGTACTGATAGGGCGATCAGTGACACTTCCGGGGGCTCGTGAGGGTTTGAGTTATCTGTTTAATCCGGATTTCAGTAAGATAACTTCATCCGTCGTATTGAGTGCGCTGGGACAGGCATTCTTTTCTTTAAGTCTTGGAATGGGATGCCTCTGTACGTATGCCTCTTATTTCCCCGATAACACAAATATGGTGAAAACCGGAGTGGAGGTAACCGTCCTTGATACTACCGTGGCCATTCTGTCTGGTGTTATTATTTTCCCCGCTGTTTTTACGTTTGGAATTGATCCATCTTCCGGCCCTGAGCTCGTGTTTGTCACTTTACCGAATGTGTTTCAGAATATGATTGGCGGATATCTGTGGTCTATCTTATTCTACATCCTTTTAACTCTTGCTGCACTTACTTCTACCATATCCATGCACGAAGTTGTAACCGCCTTTATGGAAGAAGAAACCAGAATATCCAGAGCTAAAGCAGCCTGGATTGTAACTCTTGGTTGCATGCTAATCGGAACATACTGTTCGCTCTCATTTGGTTTGCTGGGTCGTGTGACGGTTTTTGGGTTGGATCTCTTTACCCTTACTGATTTTATCTCGTCCAAAGTGATGTTGCCTCTTGGAGGAATGTTTATCTCCCTCTTTACCGGGTGGTATCTGGATAAGAAGATTTTATGGGATGAGCTATCCAACCACAATACTCTTCGTTTCCGCTTATTTAAAGCGTATCTTTTTATAATCCGATATGTAGCTCCCGTGTTCATCGCCTGCATTTTCTTAAAGGAAATCGGAGTTCTCTGATGAGTGACCAGTTCAAAGGAAATTCCTTGTTCGGTTTCAGTCGCGGAGAACGTGCAGCGATCCTTTTGCTTCTGATTCTCATCGCAATTATAATTCTTGTGCGTTATGCAGCGCCCGGGAGAAAAGAAGTCTTATCCAACGAGTCGAAAGTTTTAGCAGACTCAGTGAAACGTGATACTGTTTCGCTCCCCCGTCACTATACCTACACAAAAACCAGAAGCTATAAATCTTCTCAGAAAGAGTACATCCCTATTCAGCGAGAGAAGAAGAGTAAGCACGACTCTTCATGGGTTGAGTACCCCGGGAAGTATTCAAAAGGAACTGTACTTAATATTAATCTATCAGACACTTTGCAGTTGATGCGGGTTCCCGGTATTGGTTCTGCTTTTGCTAACCGCATTGTGAAGTACAGAGAACTGTTGGGAGGATATCATGACGTACAGCAGTTGAGAGAACTTTATGGAATGACGGAAGAACGATATGCTTCCCTTGTTTCCTGGTTTGTTGTCGAAAACGACAGCATTCGCAAGATTCAGGTAAACAAAGCGCCGTTCGGCGAACTGCTCAGGCATCCTTATTTATCGATGGAACAAACGAAAATAATAGTGAAGATGCGCGAAAGAAAAGGACATATAAGTAGTCTGGACGAGTTTGCCTTATATGACCTTTTTAATGATTCAGTTCGTGGGAAACTTGAGCCGTACTTATCTTTCTGAACGGTCAGAAAATCAAATCTTTAAAGGCTGTCAACCAAAGACTCCATCCGCATGGAGTTTGATCCCTTGATCAGAATTGTTTTTTCTTCCTGTGGATGCTCTTTCAGCCACTCTTTCAAAGCATCAGCAGATTCAAACTTGATGGCATTGCATTTTGTGGCACCAAAGAAAGGTCCAACCAGAATGATCTGTTCCGCGTGACTCTGTTCCGCAAGTATCGCAATCTTTTGATGCTCCTTGTCGCTATCAACGCCCAGCTCGCGCATATCTCCGAGAATTAAGACCTTGGAAGGCATTTGCAGATCGCGAAAGTTTTCCAGTGCAACAGTCATGCTGGCCGGATTTGCATTATAAGCATCGACTATCAGCGTGTTTTTGGCTGTTTGCTTTACCTGAGAACGATTATTTGTTGGAACATATTCGCCAATAGCCTTGTTGGTATCTGTCGGCGCAATGCCAAAATGCCTGCCAACAGCAATAGCAGCAAGGATATTGTCCAGATTATAGGAGCCGGTCAGTTTTGTTTGTACGGTATAGACATATTTGCCTCCTCTCACCTGCCATTTGAAAGTGAGGTAGGGGTCGCATGAGACAACGCTTCCGATAATCAAATTGTTTTCTCCCTGACCATAACGCATACATTCATTTCCATTTGTCATTTCACTTAAATGAATATTGTCGCCCTGGATAAAAATCTTACCGTTGTTTGCTTTCAGATAGTCATATAGTTCACCTTTTGCCTTTTTTACTCCTTCGAAAGAACCAAAACCTTCCAGATGAGCCTTCCCAACATTGGTAATGAGACCGAAAGTCGGTTCGGCAATCGCACACAATTCCGCAATTTCACCCAGGTGATTCGCTCCCATCTCTATGACAGCAACAGAATGTTCGCCAGTCATCCGAAGCAGTGTAAGTGGTACTCCGATATGATTATTCAGATTTCCTTGCGTATAAAGAACTTTGTGACCTTTGGAAAGAACAGATGCAATCAGCTCTTTTGTTGTTGTTTTCCCATTGGTACCTGTGATTGCCAGTACGGGAATGGTAAATTGGCGACGATGATAATTTGCCAGATCCTGAAGAGTTTTGAGTCCACCCTTTTCCACGTAAAAAACACGTTGATTATCCGCATATTCCGGTTCATCTACAAATGCGTAGGAGCATCCTTCTTGAAGGGCTTTCTGAGCAAAAAGATTTCCATTAAACGTTTCACCTTTGAGTGCAAAGAACAGTGATCCGGGAATGCATTTTCGTGTATCCGTTGTTATAAAAGGGTGTTTTACGAACAATGCATATATTTCTTTCGTTGTCATCGAAGACTTTTTTGATAATTTGCCTACAAACATACACAACAATCTCCAATCCTGATACTATTTGAGTTGAAAAAACGAGCTCTTATTACAGAAAATAATGTTATTTTTGCGGAAATCATTTGTAAAGTTATGTTTGGAGATTCAGAACGCAATACTAATTTCATTCGCGTAAACGGAATGCTGATGGATCTTTCAGTTCCGCGTGTCATGGGTGTTTTAAACATTACGCCGGATTCCTTTTACGATGGATGCCGTTCAATGGACCCTGATAATATTGTGCGTCGTGCTGACACGATTTTGAGCGAAGGTGCTGATATGATTGATCTTGGTGCTTATTCATCTCGCCCCGGAGCCGATGATGTATCGGAAGAAGAGGAGATTGTTCGTCTGCGTTCCGCTTTTGAGGTGCTGAAAGTCAGATATCCTTCTGCACTGTTTTCAATAGATACTTTTCGATCAAAAGTAGCTGAGGTCTGCGTTAAAGAGTATCAGGCATCGATAATCAATGATATTTCCGGAGGTGAAATAGACAGCCAAATGTTTGAAACTGTTGCAAAATTACAGGTTCCCTATATTCTTACCCATATTCAGGGGACGCCTCAATCCATGCAGAAAGCACCAAAATACGAGAATCTCCGACGTGAAGTCCTCCAGTTCTTTTCAAACAAAGTAAAGCAACTACGAGACCTGAAAGTGAATGATATTATCCTTGATCCGGGATTTGGCTTTGGAAAGTCGCTGCAGCACAATTACCACATGATGGCTCATTTAGACGATTTTGAGATATTTAATCTCCCGCTGTTAGTCGGAGTCTCGAGAAAATCAATGATATATAAGCTTCTGGATACAGATCCTCAGGGAAGTCTGAATGGAACTACCGTACTCAATACCGTCTCTTTGCTAAAAGGTGCCAATATAATCCGCGTACATGATGTACGAGAAGCTGTTGAAGCAGTCCGGATTGTCAGTGAACTCAGAAAAAACATTTAATTGAAAACGCAATGTTATTAGATTTTGGAATAAAAGATATTATAGATATTATTCTTGTATCCGCGCTGATGTATTACATATACAAACTGATGCGTGTGTCCGGAGCGATCAATATCTTCTTTGGAGTGATGGCCTTTCTTGTTGCGTGGGTACTTGTTTCTCATGTGTTCGAGATGAGGCTTCTGGGTGGATTGCTGGACAAATTGGTTGACTTTGGTATTATTGCTTTGGTTATTCTGTTTCAAGAGGAGATCCGGAGATTCTTCATTGCAATGGGTTCTCATAAGCATCTTCACTTCTTTGCCAAGTTCTTCTTTCCACGCGAAGGACAAGAAAAGAAAGAGAATATTCTCCCCATCGTTATGGCCTGTTTGAATCTTTCCCGCGACAAAGTAGGCGCCTTGATCGTTATAGAAGAAGAGGTGGATCTGTCGATGTATTCAGCGACCGGAGAGTTGATTAATGCGGATATAAGCACGCGTCTCATTGAAAACATCTTTTTCAAGAACAGTCCTCTTCATGACGGAGCCATGATCATTTCACACAATCGGATCAAATCTGCCGGTTGTATCCTTCCTGTTTCTCACAGTCAGCTTATCCCTAAAAAGTTAGGGCTGCGTCACCGGGCAGCATTAGGCGTATCACAAGAGACCGATGCGTATGCAGTTGTCGTATCGGAAGAGACCGGCCATATTTCTATTGCCTATCGGGGTGAAATCAGAGTTGGAGTTACAGCCGAACAGATAGAAGATATTCTGACAAAAGGAGTGTGGTAATTTGCAGTTAAACCCGGCCATGCACCAGTTTGGCCCAGAAGAAACGCACGGCAAACCAGAGATGAAGCAGCACTATGGTGGTGGTTCCGTAATAGTGGCACATTATTTTGAAACGTTCTTTCAGGGATGCCTTACGATTGGCTGTGGTAGCCCCTTCGTCCAGGTAGGATGATAAAATCATTTGTGTGTTTTGAATGCTGTCAGCCTTTTTCATACAGCGGATACACCAATCCACATCAGCGGAATAACGATATCTCAAGTCATACGGTTCGGCGATAGACCGAAGCACAACAAACGACTGGTGACATACCAGCATTCCCTGTCGAAAACTCTTCCAGGTCAGCACTTCAGGAGCCTTTAATCGTCTTGAACCAACAATTTTGCCGGAGGAGTCCATGATTGCCGTCTCGCCGTAAAGAATGTCCGGAAGTTTTTCTCCTTTTAGGCCCGAAACCACCTCTTGCAGCGTTGTAGCTGAATAAAAAGTGTCTCCCGCATTCATGAACCAGACATAATCACCGGACGCTTTTTCCAGTCCCTTGTTCATCGCATCATAAATACCGTTGTCCGGTTCGCTTACCAAACAGGCAATACGACTTTTGAAGGGCGCAATAACGTTGAGCGTATTATCTTTCGAAGCACCATCAATAATGATATATTCAATCGCATCATAGCTCTGAGCCGCGACAGAACGAAGTGTCTGTTCGATCGTTTTTCCCGCGTTATAGCAGATGGTAATGATTGAAAACAGTGGTTTCATTTGACAGGCTCTATGAGTTGGGTGTAGACGTCTATATATCTCTTGGCAACAGAAGCAAAGGAGTAGCTCCGGATCACTTTTTCGCGCGCTTTTTGTTTTAATTGAGCGAAGTCTGCCTGTTGAAGCAATTGATGAATCCCGTCTGCCAGATCATCCGCCGATTTGTATGTGGCAACATAACCATTCTCAAGGTGATCAATCATTTCGGGAATACCTCCGATATTGAATCCGGCACAAGGAACTCCGCACGACATAGCCTCCATGATTGTGTTTGGCAGGTTTTCTTCCAGCGAAGAGGTGACGTAAAGATCCGCGGTGTTATACAGTTGAATCATCTCTTGCTCGCTTGTGATGTATGGAATCTGATGCACTTTGACGGGAAACAGTTCCTGCATATCTAACTCACTCTTACCAAAGATTGCCAGTTCGAGATTCTCTTTCCATCCCGGATATTTTTCAACCAACAACTGTACAGCAGCTTTCATGTATTCGATCCCTTTCCGTTTGTCCGACGCTTTTACCGCGCCAAACAAGAGCAGTGTCTTCTCTTTAGGTAATCCGAAGTGCTCTCTGCAGCTCGTTTGATCCATAGGAGCAAACATGCGTGTATCTATCGGATTGGGAATGGAAAGTACCTTTTTATCCGTCATAAGTACGCTGTGTGAGGTTCGTTCCTGAAGCCACTTGCTACAGGTGACGAACGTCACGTTCAGTTTGTCCCAGATCTGTTTTTTCTTTGCCAATGTGTTTTTGGCCAGCGTAGGCGATGCCGTGAACGGACAGGATGCACAATCAGAATAGTATCCGTTACACTCCCGTGCATGGTGACAGATGCCTGTGCATGGCCACATATCGTGCATGGTCCAGACAATGGGTTTGCCAAGATTTCCAATTGCTTTTATTTCATTGAGAGACAGAAAACCCTGGTTGATCCAGTGAATATGAATGATATCTGCTTCTTGTAGGGCAGGAAGCTGAGTCAGTTTGCTTCCAGAATTGGCTAATGAGACCGCAAACAAATCTTTCTTGCTGCATCGGTTGTGCAGGAAGATCACTAGTCGTTCCCAGGTGAAATGACACTTATTGAGCAACCGTTGTACTGAAGAACCGTTCAGTCCGATCACCTGTTCGCAAGCGGTTTGTTTGTCGCGTACAACCATGGTCACTTTTTCTCCTTCAGCCCGAAGAGCCTCTCTCAAACGGGAGGCAGCTACAGCAGCTCCACCGGTGCGCTCAAAAGTATTCAGTATAACGATTCTCATAGCCTCTCTCTTTTTACCAATGGTTTGTCTGTCTGCTCTCGCGTCTGTGTTTCCAGATGGTAAAGCTTTGAAGCAACAGTCGGATGGAAGCCAGTTTGTAGTGGTAGAAATCACTCCAGTGAAAGGTGATAAAACCAACAGCAGCTCTTTTCCATAGTGCAGCGTGACCATTCAGGAAAGCTCTGAAACCCGAATGGAAGATATTGAGTGCCTCGCTCAGGTGATAAATGATATTGTTCTGAACCTCTTTCTGATGCGAAGCAGGACGGTTTTCCCGGTCATGACAGACCAGAGAAGCCGGCACATATCCAATCTTAAAGCCGTGATAGCGTATTCTCTGGGCCAGATTGACATCTTCTCCGCAATAGAAGAAGAGCGAATCAAATCCGCCGGTTATCCGAAGCACCTTTGCCGGAATCAGCCAGAAAGCGGCATTGACATAGGGTACCTCAATCAAGGCTTTGTTTCCTGCGGCAGCACGGAGAGCATCCAGCGAATCAAATCCTGTGTAACGGGAGAAGCCGAAGTCCAGTTCGGTCCCTTTCCCGTTCATGTGAATGGGAGAGATAATCCCGTACTCGCTGTTTTCCTGTGCCACTTCCGTCAACTTTCCGATCGCATCCGGATCTATCCAGGCATCCTGGTTCATCAGAAAGATATAGTCCGCACCTTCGTTCAGCGCTTCTCTCATCCCCTGGTTATTAGCTTGTCCGAAACCATTGTTTACAACATTGCGAATCAAACGAACCTCCGGATATTTTTGTTCAATGAGGAAGACCGTCTGATCTGTGGAGCAATTGTCAATCACAAGCACGGAAAGAGGGCAAACAGAGTTTCGTAGACTCTCCAGACAAGCCTCAATCCATTGCGAACCATTGTATGTTACAATGACTACCCATATATTTGCTGCTGCCTGTCTGTTCATTCTTTGTATGCTCTTATTTTACTTCCGAACCGGGAGTTACAATTCCGGAAGGAGTGATTACCTTGAGGGCACCATCCGAACTCTCTGCCGAAAGAATCATTCCTTGCGATTCAATACCTTTCAGTTTGCGGGGAGCGAGGTTGGCGATAAAGCAAACCTGCTTGCCGGTCAGTTCCTCGGGAGAATAATGAGCGGCAATACCGGAAACGATGGTACGGTCTGTGCCACTTCCATCATCAATCTTAAAGCAGAGCAATTTGTCTGCCTTGGGCACCTTTGTGCACTCTTTGACTGTTCCAACACGGATATCCAGCTTCTCAAAGGCATCAAAAGTAATCTCCGGTTTGATATCGTTTGGTTTCCAGGCAGCCAGTTGGTTTGCCTTTTTCGTATCCAGAAGTTTTTGAACCTGTGCTTCTACCACCGCATCCTCGATTTTTTCGAAAAGCAGTTCCGGAGTTCCAAGCTGATGACCGGCAGTCAGCAGCAAACTGCTGCCAAAAGATTCCCATTCTTGTTTGTCCAGATTCATCATTTTGCACAATCGATCGGTGCTAAACGGCAGAAACGGTTCGAAAGCGATCGTCAGGTTGGCTGCTATCTGTAAAGAGATATTCAGGATGGTAGCTACACGATCCATATCACTCTTCGCCAGTTTCCAGGGCTCCATATCTGCAAGATATTTGTTACCGATACGAGCCACGTTCATTGCCTCCTTTAAAGCATCCCGGAAACGGAAGTTCTCGAGATTCTCTTCAATCTTATCCTTCAGAGCAACGATCTGCGCAAAGACATCGGTGTCAACTTCTGCCAAACCCTTTGTTTCCGGCACTTTTCCGTCGAAATATTTTTGAGTCAGCACCAAAGCACGGTTGACGAAGTTGCCGAATATGGCAACCAGTTCGTTGTTATTACGAGCCTGAAAGTCCTTCCAGGTAAAGTCATTGTCTTTCGTCTCAGGAGCATTGGCAGTGAGTACATATCGAAGCACATCCTGTTTGCCCGGAAAATCGATCAGATACTCGTGAAGCCATACAGCCCAGTTGCGTGAAGTTGATATTTTATCCCCTTCCAGATTAAGAAATTCATTGGCAGGAACATTATCCGGAAGGATAAACGAGCCTTCCGCCTTCAGCATCGCAGGGAAAACAATGCAATGGAACACAATATTGTCTTTGCCGATGAAGTGAATCAAGCGGGTATCTTCGTCTTTCCACCATTTCTCCCAGCTATCAGGAAGCAGTTCCTTTGTATTTGAGATATAGCCGATTGGCGCGTCAAACCAGACATACAGCACTTTCCCCTCTGCTCCTTCTATAGGAACAGGGATACCCCAGTCCAGGTCGCGGCTTACCGCGCGTGGCTGTAAACCCATATCCAACCAGGACTTGCATTGTCCGTATACATTGGTTTTCCATTCTTTGTGTTCTTCCAGAATCCATTGACGAAGCCATTCTTCATGCTTGTCGAGGGGAAGAAACCAGTGCTTGGTTTCTTTCATAACCGGTGCGCTTCCGCTGATAGCCGATTTGGGATTGATCAGATCGGTTGGATTTAATGAAGTTCCACAATGCTCGCACTGGTCGCCATAGGCACCTTCGCTGTTGCAGTGAGGACAGGTACCCGTGATATAACGGTCTGCGAGGAATGTTTGAGCCTCTTCATCATAATATTGTTCAGAGGTTTTTTCAATGAATCCACCCTTGTTGTAGATGGTCTTGAACATCTCTGAAGCTTGTTCGTAATGAGTCTTGGAAGTCGTTCTGGAATAAATATCAAAAGAAACACCTAAATCTTCAAATGATTTCTTGATGATAGTATGATAGCGGTCCACAATATCCTGCGGCGTTACTCCTTCTTTCTTTGCTTTGATAGTGATAGGAACTCCGTGCTCATCGGATCCTCCGATGAAGAGAACATCCCTCTTTTTCAAACGGAGGTAGCGAACATAAATATCTGCTGGTACATAAACGCCTGCCAAATGTCCAATATGTACGGGACCGTTGGCATAGGGGAGGGCTGTCGTGACAGTCGTTCTTTTAAATATTTTTTCCATCTGTATCTATGTGATTTATTATTTCTGTAAAAAGTAGTGCAAAGATATATTATTCCAAGGTAACAAGAAAGTATCTAACACGCTAAAGTAGTGAATGAATGCACTATCTATCCACTTTAGCCCTTCATTGCGGCATACTCTTTTTGTGGAAGAGCTACTAAAGACCCATCTACTAAACTACGGAAGTGGCTAATGCTCCTTCCTGAAAGTATCTACTTCATTCCTTTGACAGCTACTGCCTATCCCAGAACAGAGTGTGTTGTTCATTGAAAAAAAGACAATAAGCCTCTGATGGTTCGGACTTCAATACTCCCGACTTTCTTCTCTAAGCTCCTTTTTTTGTCTGATTTGACTGTTCTGATTTTTTGTTAACTATCTGATAATCAAAGAAGAGAATCGTTTCTTTTTTCGTACGGAAGAGTTTGAAAAAACATACGGAAGAGTTTGCGATTTCATCTAATCCTTTTTCCAAAAACATCTAAATGATTTTGTACAAACATCAGGATGAAATCCGAGACCGATCCGTCTATTTTTTTCAGCAGATTTGACTCAGCAAAGAAATACAATAACCAGGTTATACTTCCTTCTTCGTCTTTTGCATGTAATAAGCCCGTTCGCCTGCATCAAACTTTTCGATTGCATAGCGCAACGTGGTACGCGGCATTGTGGTGTGGTACTTGTCCAGGAATTCGCAAAGACGTTCTTTGTCTTTTTTCCCTGCTTCCCGGAGCATCCATCCTGTAGCTTTTTGCATCAGATCATGCGGGTGATAGAGCACGACTTCCGCGAGTCTGAAGATGTCGTCCAGTTCTCCTTTGCGAATCAACGTCCAGTTTGTAACAATGGCGATGCGTTGTTCCCAGAGCAGTTTGCTGTTGATCAATTGATCCAGTAGGGAACGCTCTTTATCAAGTAAATAGTTGCCAAGTATGGTGGGGCACGATAAGTCTACCAGATCCCAGTTGTTGATGTATTGGGTATGACTTAAGTAGAAGTCGACAATCTGCTCTCTTTTCTCTTTCTGTTTCTTAAACTGTTCGACCAAAATGAGCAACGCGCAGAATCGAACTTCATGATATGGATCTGAAATCAACTTCTCCAGTTCTTCCAGCGAGGTGTTTATATAGTGCCTGGCTATCATTCTGTTTTCGGGAACAGTAATCCCAAGAAACAGATCGCCTTCGCCATATTGACCTTTGCCGGTCTTGAAAAACCAACGTAAGTTTTTGGCTTTTTCTTCGCTGCCGATCTCGATCAGCGATTCCTTTATCTGTTTAGCGGTATGCATCTGTCTATTTTCCCAATTGGTTCACTCTGAAAACAGGTTCTTTTCCGTCAAAGAAGTTGATAATATTCTGTGAGGCAATGACGCTCATCTCGTGGCGCACCTCGAAGGTCTGTGTCCCGGTATGCGGATTTAGTACGACATTGTCCAGTGTGAGCAGTTCGGGACTCAAAACTTCCCCTCCTTCAAATACATCCAGTCCGGCTCCCCAGATTCGTTTGTTCTGCAACGCTGCGACAAGCGCCTTTTCATCGATCAGTGGTCCGCGTGCGGTATTGACGACCATAGCATTCTTCTTCATCATTCCAAATTCACGTTCGCCGATTATGTGAAAAGTATCCGGTGTCAGAGGTGCGTTCAGAGAGATACAGTCAGAGGTTGTAATGAGTTCATCAAAGGGAAGCCATGTGGCATGGTAATACTCTTCTTCCTCTTTCGAAAGTTTTTTTCGGTTGTTATAGACGATATTCATACCGCAAACTCTGGCTCTCAAAGCTAAAGCCTTGCCAATTCTTCCCATTCCAATGATCCCAAGGGTTTTCCCGTAGATCGAGAGTCCCAGGTTTTCCAGTAAGCCCCATTTCAAAGCACCTGGTGTACGAAGCTTGCGGTCACACAAAGCGATATTACGCAACACGGCAATAATAAGTCCCAATGCCTGGTCTGCAGTTGGCTGGGTAACCGGATCGGGGGTATTTGTCACTTGTATTCCTTTCTCGGTGCAATAATTTACATCCACATTATCATAACCTACCGCATAGTTGGATACTATTTTCAAACGTTTGGCCTTGTCAATTAAAGCATTCGTCACTTTGAAGTCAAACATTGAAAGCAATGCATCGTAATCTTGAATGACCTCCATCACTTCTTCCTCTGTAAAGGACTGTCCTTTGGAAAATGTAACATCAAAATCTTTTAGTAGCTCAGCATATCCTTCAATCGGCATTTTGTATGTTACAAGTACTTTCTTCTTCATTGAATTGGTTTCTATTTTGTCCGCAAAATTATCAAAAATAGATGAGTTGAGAGTGATTAATGGAACATTCTTGCTATTTTTGTCCGTTATGCGTGAGATCTATGTCTGCGATCCAATCAAATCAAATCAAATCAGAGAGAATGGTACTAAACTACATTTGGATAGGGTTTTTCATTATAGCATTTGCTGTAGCAACCGTAAAGATGCTTTTTTTAGGTGATCTTGAGATCTTCACCACCATGATGAACGGGACGTTTGAGTCGGCAAAGACCGCGTTTGAGATTTCTCTGGGACTAACAGGAGTTCTTTCCATGTGGTTGGGTATTATGAAAATCGGGGAGAGAGGGGGACTCATCAATACGATGTCACGCTTTGTCTATCCGTTGTTTTCCCGCTTATTTCCTGATATACCCAAAGGACATCCTGCCAGCGGTTCGATGTTTATGAACTTCTCGGCAAATATGCTTGGTTTGGATAATGCCGCAACTCCCCTTGGACTGAAAGCGATGAAGGAACTTCAGGAGTTGAATACGGACAAGACAAGGGCTTCTAACCCCATGATCATGTTTCTGGTCATCAATACTTCCGGACTTACCCTGATTCCTATCAGCATTATGGTCTATCGAGCCCAGCTGGGAGCTGCTAACCCTTCTGATGTTTTCTTGCCTATTCTTATCGCTACTTTCTGTTCCACTCTGATCGGTATTCTTTCTGTATGTATCTATCAACGGATCCGTATCTGGGACAAAGTGATACTCTCTACGTTTGGTGGTTTATCCATATTGATTGTCGGATTGTTGTTTTTAGTAAAGAGTTTGCCTGAAGCAACGGTTTCTCATTATTCCAGTGCCATTTCTAATTTCCTGCTTTTCTCGATCATTATCGGTTTTATAGCATCCGGTATCAGAAAGAAAATCAATGTCTATGATGCGTTTATTGAAGGAGCCAAAGAGGGCTTCCATACAGCCGTTACTGTTATACCCTATTTGGTTGCCATTTTAGTTAGTATTGGTGTCTTTAGGGCTTCTGGAGCGATGAATTTTGTTGTTGATTCAATCGGTCTTCTTTTTCAGGCGCTTGGGTTTAATACTGAGTTTGTGCCTGCGCTTCCTACAGCTTTCATGAAACCTTTGAGTGGCAGTGGCGCAAGAGGCATGATGGTGGACGCGATGACAAACTATGGAGCTGATTCGTTTGTTGGTCGCCTTTCCTGTTTGTTTCAAGGGGCTTCTGATACGACCTTTTACATTCTCGCTCTCTATTTCGGCAGTGTTGGTGTGAAACAGACTCGTTATGCTGTGGGCTGTGGATTACTGGCCGATGCGGCAGGCATCATTGCAGCAATCATGCTTTGTTACCTGTTCTTCTATCAGGGATAATGTATTCTTTACGTAACACTCTAAATATCAATATAATGGCAATATCTTATTGCGCTGAAGGAACCGCAAAGGTTCCTTCGTTTAAGAAACGTGAGATGAACTCCTGGATCAAAACCGTCGCTACAGCTCACGGGATGAAAATCGGCGTGATCACCTATATCTTTTGTGATGATGACCATATACTCAAGATAAACAAGGAATATCTCAATCATGATTATTATACCGATATCATAACGTTTGATTATACAGAAGACGGTATTATATCCGGTGATATATTTATTAGTCTTGATACTGTACGCTCGAATGCCCTTCAATTTAAAACAAGCTATGAAGAGGAACTCAACCGAGTCATTATTCATGGCATTCTGCACCTTTGTGGAATTGAGGATAAAACACCACAGGCGCGCAAAGTTATGGAAGCGAATGAGAATGAGGCCCTTTCTTTGCTGAAAAAGTAATACCTTTGCACCCGATTAAGGAATTATATAAACATATGGTATTTAAGTATGATGTTATTGTCGTAGGCGCTGGTCATGCAGGCTGTGAAGCTGCTGCGGCTGCCGCGAACTTAGGCTCAAAGACGCTTCTGATCACAATGGATATGAACAGGATTGCTCAGATGAGTTGTAATCCTGCTGTGGGTGGAATTGCAAAGGGACAGATCGTTCGTGAAATTGATGCGTTGGGTGGTTTTATGGGAATTGTGACGGATCGTAGTTCTTTGCAATTTCGTATGCTCAACAGATCAAAAGGTCCGGCTATGTGGAGCCCACGTTCTCAATGCGATGTAAATCGTTTTATTCAGGAATGGCGTCATGTGCTTGATCATACCGACCGTCTTGCTATCTGGCAAGATACGGTTACTTCTCTGATTATTGATAAGAATTCTGTTCAGGGCGTTCGTACTTCTCTCGGACTGGAGTTTTTTGCCCCGTCTGTTGTGCTTACGAATGGAACCTTCTTGAATGGTATAATGCATTTCGGACGCACTCAGTTGCCGGGTGGACGTATTGCCGAATCTTCTTCGTACGGACTTTCTGATCAATTGAAAGAAGCTGGTTTGTCTGTTCAACGGATGAAGACCGGTACTCCTGCTCGTATAGATATTCGAAGCGTTGATTTGGATTTGATGGAACGTCAGGATGGGGAAGAGTACGCTCATGGTTTCTCTTTTTTGCCGGAAATTGCAAGTCCGCTGAAACAGTTACCCTGCTATACTACTTCTACGAACAGTGATGTTCACGATATATTGCGGTCTTCTCTTGCTGAATCACCGCTCTATAATGGTCAAATTAAAAGTATCGGACCTCGCTACTGTCCTTCTGTAGAAACAAAAATAATCACTTTTGCTGATAAACAATCTCATCCTCTCTTTTTGGAGCCTGAATCGGAAAACAGCAATGTCTATTATTTGAATGGTTTTTCTTCTTCATTGCCAATCGAAATTCAGTGGAATGCCTTGAAGAAGATTCCTGCATTCCGAGACGTCAGATTGTATAGACCCGGATATGCTATCGAATATGATTTCTTCGATCCAACGCAGTTGTGTACTAATCTGGAGTCAAAATTGATCAGCGGACTCTTCTTAGCCGGACAGGTCAATGGTACTACCGGATATGAAGAAGCAGGTGGGCAGGGACTGATGGCTGGTATTAATGCACATATGCATACGCACGGAGGTGAGTCGTTTGTTTTAGGAAGGGATGAGGCGTATATAGGGGTTTTAATTGATGATTTAATTACGAAAGGTGTCGATGAGCCTTATCGTATGTTTACTTCCCGTGCGGAGTACAGAATACTGCTGAGACAAGACGATGCTGATCGCAGATTATCGGCGAAATCTTTTGGCATTGGATTAGCCTCTTCTGAACGAAACTCTTTATTGATTGAAAAAGAAGCATGGATCAATAGAATTGTTGAGTTTGTTCGTTCTTATTCTGTAAGACCGGACCTTGTGAACGGTTTCCTTGAGAGCATTGGAGATACGCCTCTTAAACAAGGCGTGAAGCTGCATTCGTTGGTTCTTCGTCCGATGCTTTCAATTAGTGCTCTTTCAAATACTATTCCTGCTCTCGCTTCTTTGCTTAATGAAATTCCGGATCGAAAAGAAGAAATTATAGAAGCTTCTGAGATCGAACTGAAGTATGAAGGCTATATTGAACGTGAACGGTTAATTGCGGATCGTGTCAATAGACTGGAGCATATTCGGATTCGTGGGAAAATTAATTACCGCGATATCCAAGCGCTTTCCACAGAGGCTAGGCAAAAACTAGAAAAGATCAACCCTGAAACATTGGCACAAGCGGGAAGGATCCCGGGAATCTCACCAAGCGATATTAATATATTGCTGGTTTTAATGGGTAGGTAACCTGTTTGTGTTGTGTTTCACGTGAAACACTTACTTAAGAGAAGGTAGCTAAATGCGCTGAATTAGAAGGTTGTAATGATGAATAATGCGAAAGGATTTAAAGGGCTGGATGAATATTTACGTGGAATTGTAAGTAGTCTGCCTGATTTGCCGGGTATTTATCAATATCTGAATGATAAAGGCGTGATTATCTATGTGGGGAAGGCTAAGAACCTAAAAAGGAGAGTCTCATCCTATTTCAATAAAGATATTGCATCGGCAAAGACGCGCGTTATGGTGCGACATATTGCCGATCTGAAATATATAGTAGTAGAATCTGAAGAGGATGCTCTTTTGCTGGAAAACAACCTGATTAAAGAGCATAAGCCACACTACAATGTACTGCTCAAGGATGATAAAACATATCCCTGGATTTGTATTAAAAACGAACGGTTTCCCCGGGTCTTTCTTACAAGGCAGTTTGTTCGCGATGGCTCTGTTTACTTCGGACCTTACAGTTCGGTGTTTATGGCAAAGACCGTTCTTGAATTGATCGGCGAACTGTATCCATTGCGCAATTGTTCGCTGAAGTTGGATCCCGAAGAGATTGTCAGAAACAAATATAAAGTGTGCTTGCAATACCATATTAAGAAGTGTGGTGGACCTTGCGTAGGATTACAGCCAGAAAGCGAATATGTGAATAATATTTCTGAAATAACAGAGATTGTAAAAGGAAACGTAGAGGTGATTGTGGCTCGTCTTTTTCAGGAGATGACGGATCTTTCAAAAGAATATCGGTATGAAGAAGCTCTGAAAGTGAAGCAGAAATACCAGATTCTGGAAAACTACCGATGTAAATCGACTATTGTGAGTAGTATTATTAATGACGTCGATGTATTTTCTTATGATGAAGAAGGAGCCTCTGGCTATATAAACTTTTTGCATGTTGTGCGTGGCGCAATCGTTCAGGCTTATACTTTTGAATATAAAAGACGGCTGGATGAAACAAAAGAAGAGCTGCTTTCGCTTGGAATAACAGAGATGAGACAACGCTTTGGAAGTACGGCCAGTGAAATTATTGTTCCGTTTTCTGTCGAACTGGAGTTGAAAGGAGTACGCTTTACAATCCCTCAACGGGGAGAACGCAAGCAACTCCTGGATCTATCCGTACGTAATGTCAGACAGTACAAGATGGATATCCTAAAAAGAGCGGAGAAACTGAATCCTGAACAACGCATGACGCGGATTTTGCTTCGCTTGCAGAAGGATTTAGGACTAAAAGAACTTCCTTTGCATATTGAGTGTTTTGATAACTCGAATATTCAGGGGAGTTTTCCTGTTGCTTCTTGTGTTGTGTTTAAAAACGCCAAACCTTCGAAAAAGGATTATCGTCATTTCAATATCAAAACGGTTGAGGGACCCAATGACTTTGCTTCCATGGAAGAGATTCTAACCCGGAGATATATCCGTTTAACGAATGAAGAGACGCCTCTTCCTCAGCTTGTCATTGTGGATGGGGGTAAAGGACAATTGGGCTCTGCTTGTGCTGCTTTGCAACGTATCGGAGTGTTTGAAAAGATGAGTATCATTGGTATTGCCAAAAGATTGGAGGAAATATATTTCCCCGGTGACCCGACTCCTGTTTATCTGGACAAAAACTCTGAGTCTTTACGGTTGATTCAACAACTCAGAGATGAAGCACATCGCTTTGGGATAACATTTCACAGACAAAAGAGAAGTAAAAGTCAGGTTTTGTCCGAACTTGATGCGGTAAAAGGGATCGGAATAAAGACGAAGCAGTTGTTACTCGAACAGTTTAAAAGCGTAAAGCGGATAAAGAATGCATCAAGGGAAGAGCTTGATGAGTTGATCGGGACAAAAAAAACAACCCTGTTGTTGCAGGGATTAAATAGTGAAAGGTAACTTTCCTGAATATATATAATATGAACTTTGTTTTGAGGATTGGAATATGAGAGTTGTGATTCAAAGAGTGAAGAGTGCCTCTGTGGTTGTGAATGCAGAATTGATTTCCAAAATAGGTCACGGATTCCTGTTGCTCGTAGGTGTTGAAGATGACGATACAAATGACGATATTGACTGGTTGGTTCAGAAAATAGCTAAGATTCGAATCTTTGATGATCTGAATGGTGTGATGAATTTGTCTATCGATGAAGTAGGGGGCGATATTTTAGCGGTGAGTCAATTTACTTTATTGGCTTCGACAAAAAAAGGAAACCGTCCTTCGTACATTAGAGCGGCAAAAGGAGACTTTTCAAAGCCAATGTATGAAGCCTTCTGCAATCGTCTGACACAGGAAACAGGGAAAGAGGTGAAACAAGGTATTTTTGGAGCTGATATGAAAGTCGAATTAATAAACGATGGCCCGGTTACGATTTTATTTGACACTAAAAACAAGGAATAATGACATTGGATGAAGCACAAATACAAGTAGATCAGTGGATTAAGACTTATGGAGTCCGCTATTTCAGCGAACTGACCAATACTGCTGTTTTAATGGAAGAAGTCGGCGAGCTTGCCCGGATTATGGCAAGAACGTATGGTGAACAGTCGTTCAAAGAGGGCGAAAAGAAAGATAGTCTGAGTGATGAGATGGCCGATGTACTGTGGGTGTTAATCTGTTTGGCAAATCAGACCGGAGTGAACCTTACAGAGGCTTTTAAAGCAAATATTGAAAAGAAGACACTGCGTGATAAAGAAAGGCATATACAAAACGAAAAATTAATATAGTATAAAATGAATTCATTTGAAACGATTCTCGCGAAGTTCCCAACTGAGGAAAGTGATGGTCAGGTAAAAGCGGTGGTAGATAAGATCTTGAATACAAAAATCAAGGAAAATGAGTCAATAGAGGTCTACAAGTCTTTATTTAGTTGTATCGATCTAACCAGTTTGAATAGTGAAGATAACGATGAATCCATTCAAAAACTGGTTGAAAGAGTCAATCTCTTTGGCGAGGAACATCCCGGATTTCCAAACGTTGCGGGCATTTGTGTCTATCCATGTTTTGCAGAGATAGTCAGAGACACACTTGAAGAAGAGAATGTAAAAAACGTCGTTGTAGCAGGTTCTTTCCCTACTTCTCAGACTTTTACAGAAGTAAAGATTGCAGAGGTTTCTTTGGCGGTTGCTGATGGTGCAGAAGAGATAGACATTGTTATGCAACAAGGTCTTTTCCGTGCAGGCGACTATGATTCATTAATTGAGGAAATCTCTGAGATTAAAGAGGCGTGCAGGGGCAAACTGCTCAAGGTTATCCTCGAAACAAGTATGCTTAGGGATGCGTCAGGAGTTGCAAAAGCATCTCTTCTTGCTATTTTTGCCGGAGCAGATTTTATCAAAACATCAACAGGAAAAGCAGATAGAGGGGCTACTCCTGAAGCTGTTTATGTGATGTGCAAATTGATAAAGAAATACGATCAGCTGTTCAATACAAAAATCGGGTTGAAAGTTTCAGGAGGGGTTTCTACTTGTGAACAGGCTGTTATGTATTATACAATAGTCAAAGAGGTGCTTGGAGAGGAGTGGCTGAACAAAGATCTATTCAGAATAGGTTCAAGTCGCTTGGTCGATGCCCTTATTCAGAAGTTTGAGAAGTAGAAAGAGGAATTCTCTCTTAGTTTTCGCGCTTAACAATCAGATCCAGATACAAATGGAGAGCTGTCTTTATTTCGCTTTCAGGTAAAGAGCAAAGAAGTTCGGCAGCCTTCTTTTTGTAACTGAGCATCACAGAAGTTGCGTATTCAATGCCTCCGTTCTTTTTGGTGAGCTCTATCAGATTGGAGATTTCTTCCTCACTGGCGCTACCTTCTTTTACTTTGTAGGCGAGCGTTTCCGCCTCTTTTTGTCCTACGTTATTTATGACATAGATAACAGGCAGTGTGAGTTTTCCCTCTTTTAAATCATTCCCTGTCGGTTTCCCTATTTCCTTACAGTCAAAGAAATCAAAGATGTCGTCTTTGATCTGAAAACATAACCCTAGGTATTCACCGAAGAGTCTTGCTTTCTCGATATCTTCGGGTTTACTGTTTGCAGAAATTGCCGCAGTTTCTGAGCATGCAGAAAATAAGGCGGCTGTTTTTTTGTAGATGATTTCTAAATAGGTCTCTTCATTAATCAGTTTTCCTGCGACTGAAGATAATTGCAGAAGTTCTCCCTGGGCTAAAACTTGTCCGAGTTTCGAGACTTTTTGTACGATAGCAAGATTGTTTGTTTGTACAGATTGCTCCAATGCTAACGCTAATAAATAATCGCCTGAAAGTACAGAGACCTTGTTATTATAGATTGCATTGACTGACGCTTGTCCTCTGCGTTTATCACTTTCATCAACAACATCATCGTGAATAAGACTGGCTGTATGTAACAATTCTATTGAAAGAGCTGCATGATAAGTTGCCGAAGTTGTTTTTCCAAACGCTTTCGATATTAAGAAAAACAAAACAGGACGCATCATCTTGCCTTGTTTCTGCCTGATATATTTCAGCACCTCTTCCAAAATCGGACTGTCAGTTTGCAGTTCGGTTTCAAACAAGGACTTAAACTGTTGCAGCTCTTGTTCTATTGGTAGCCTTATCTCTGATAAAAGGGTCTTCATAAAAACAATTTGGCTACAAAAGTAATAATAAAATGCGTATTGAAGTTATTTTTGTACTTTTACACCACAAATTTGAAGAAAATGGAGAAATTATTCCTCGTCGATGCATATGCGCTGATTTTTCGTGCTTACTATGCGTTTATCAAAACCCCCAGAATTAATTCAAAAGGGCTAAACACCTCTGCAATATTTGGTTTTGTAAATATGCTGAATGACGTACTGACAAAGGTGAATCCGTCGCATGTTGGTGTAGCCTTTGATCCGGCGGGGCCTACGTTCAGACATGAAGCATATGAACTGTATAAAGCTCAACGTCAATCAACTCCTGAAGATATTAGAATCTCAGTCCCAATCATAAAAGAGATCATTAAAGCCTTCCGAATTCCTATTCTGGAGGTTCCCGGCTTTGAGGCAGATGATGTGATCGGTACATTGTCACGTAAAGCAGGCGATCTTGGTTACACCGTGTATATGATGACACCGGATAAAGACTATGGACAGTTAGTCTCTGATCATGTTTTTATTTATCGTCCGAAGCATGGAGATAAAGAATATGAGGTGCTTGGTGCAAAAGAAGTGTGTGAAAAGTATGCCATACAGACTCCTGATCAAGTAATAGATTTACTCGGACTCATGGGCGATGCTTCTGATAATATTCCGGGATGTCCCGGTGTCGGAGAGAAGACCGCTCAAAAGTTGATATCGGATTTTGGTAGTATTGAAAATCTTCTGGAAAATACAGATAAGCTAAAAGGTGCGATAAAAACTAAAGTCGAGGAGAACAGAGAAAAGATTACGTTCTCAAAATTTCTTGCAACGATACGATTGGATGTTCCGATTGAATTGAAAATGGATGAGCTTATTCGGGAAGCAATAGATGAATCTCGTCTTCGTGAATTATTTGATGAATTGGAGTTCCGTAATTTATCAGAAAGGCTCCTGACACAGTCAGGTTCAAAATCTGCAAAACAACAGGCTGTTCAAGGCGATCTCTTTGCAGAAATCCCGACCGACAGTGAGGAAGAACAAAAATATTCGATTCTCAGAGGCTATAATCAAGAGGTTCAGAACTATCAAATTCCTGATAATGAAGAAGAAATATCCCGTTTAATAGCCCTTTTGTCTTCCTCAGATTCCTGGTGCTTTGACACAGAGACAACCGGAGTTGACCCTATCGTTGCTCAATTGGTTGGAATGAGTTTTTGTGTGACTCCTAATCAGGCGTTTTATGTTCCCATTTCTGTCGATCAAGCTGAAGCACAAAAAAGAGTTGATCAGTTTCGCCCCTTATTCCAAAACAACGCGACGAAGATCGGACAGAATCTGAAATTTGATTTGCTAGTTCTTCGAAACTATGGAGTAGAAGTTTGCGGCTCTCTTTTTGATACGATGATCGCGCACTACCTTCTTCAACCCGAGTTGAGACACGGAATGGACTATCTTGCTGAAGTCTATTTAAAATACAAAACGATTGAGATCGAAGAGTTGATCGGACCAAAGGGAAAGAATCAGCAAAACATGAGAGATGTACCGATTGATAAGATTGCTGTTTATGCAGCAGAAGATGCGGACATTACTCTGAAGTTGAAGGAGGTCTTTGAACCGGAACTAAAAAAGAATAATCTGGAGCATCTGTTTTACGATGTAGAAATGCCTTTGGTCAGAGTGTTGGCTTCCATGGAACGCAACGGTATCAGAATTGATTCATCATCTCTGGCTTTATCTTCGCAAGAGATGACTGCCAGAATGAAGAATATAGAGCAAGAGATATTTCAGCTTGCCGGAGTCGAATTCAATATCAGTTCCCCCAAACAGGTTGGCGAGGTTTTATATGACAGGCTGAATGTTGTTGATAAAGCGAAGAAAACAAAAAGTGGTCAGTATTCTACATCAGAAGAGGTGTTGGAAAGCATGCGTTACAAACATCCGGTGGTAGAAAGGATTCTCGAGTTTCGCGGATTTAAGAAACTTTTGTCCACCTATATCGATTCATTGCCTCTATTGGTACAACCCGGTACCGGGAAAATCCATACTTCTTTTAATCAAACAGTAACTTCGACCGGACGGCTTAGCTCCAGTAATCCAAACCTTCAGAATATACCGATCAGAGACGAAGAAGGAAAAGAGATCCGTAAGGCTTTTATCCCTGAGGAAGGGTGTTTGTTCTTTTCTGCAGACTATTCGCAGATTGAACTCCGGATAATGGCACATCTTAGTCAAGATACAAATATGATTGATGCTTTTCATTCCGGTGCCGATATTCATACCGCAACTGCGGCAAAGATATTCAAAGTGCCTTTGGAGGCCGTTGATAAGGATATGAGAAGAAAAGCAAAAACCGCAAACTTTGGCATTATTTACGGAATTTCTGTCTTCGGCCTTTCTGAGCGTTTGGCAATTAGTCGTGCTGAAGCAAAAGAGCTGATTGATGGATATTTCGAGAACTATCCACAAGTGAAAGAATATATGGACAAGTCTATCCAGTCGGCGAAGGAAAAGGGCTATGTAGAAACCTTGTGCCACAGGAAACGCTTCTTGCCTGATATTAACTCAAGCAATGCAACTGTACGCGGATATGCGGAAAGAAATGCAATCAATGCCCCTATTCAAGGGAGTGCAGCTGACATAATAAAGATTGCGATGGTAAATATCTGTCGTCGGTTTAAGGAAGAGGGAGTTCGCTCCCAGATGATCCTTCAGGTGCACGACGAACTTAACTTTAATGTTTTGATCTCCGAGAAAGAGCAGGTTGAACGAATCGTTATTGAAGAGATGGAACAGGCAATTACGTTGCGTGTGCCATTAAAAGCCGATTGTGGATGGGGTACTAACTGGCTTGAAGCACACTGATAAATTCCGGGGTATTGTATTTGAAATTCAAAAAGGTTTATTTTTAAGAGGTTTAGTTACTTCTTTATCTGAAATCTATTACCTTTGCGACTCAAAATCAGTAGTAGTAGTCTTTTATACGTATATTTATGGAAACTGTTGTCAGTGGAATTCGTTCTACAGGAAATCTTCATCTGGGAAATTATTTTGGCGCGTTGCGCAATTTTATAAAGATGCAAAAAGAAAATAATTGTTTTTTCTTTATTGCCGACCTTCATTCATTAACCACGCATCCTGATCCAAAGCATTTGCATGAGAACGTCAAGAATGTATTGACAGACTACCTGGCTGCGGGAATAGATCCCGAAGAGAGTGCTATTTTTATTCAGAGTGATGTTCCCGAAGTTTCAGAGCTTTATCTGCTGATGAATATGCACGCCTACATGGGTGAACTCGCAAAAACTTCTTCTTTTAAAGAAAAGGCTCGTAAGCAGCCAGAGAATATTAATGCCGGGCTTTTGACTTATCCCGTTTTGATGGCTACGGACATTATTATTCATAAAGCCAATAAAGTACCTGTTGGAAAGGATCAGGAACAGCATTTGGAAATGACCCGTCGTTTTGCACGACGTTTCAATAATTTTTATGGAGTTGACTATTTCCCCGAACCAACCGCTTATAATTTTGGATCTGAGTTGATAAAGATCCCCGGATTAGACGGAACAGGAAAAATGGGAAAATCCGAAGGGAATTGTATTTATCTCATGGATGATCCGAAAGAGATTGAGAAGAAAGTAAAAAAAGCATTGACAGATCAAGGACCGGAATCCATGAACTCAATCAAACCGGATTATATAGAGAATCTGTTTACTATTCTGAAGGTGGTAAGTACACCGGACGTTGTTCAGTTTTATGAAGAGAAATGGAACAAATGTGAAATACGATACGGCGATTTGAAAAAACAGCTTGCTTCTGATATTATTGCAGTGACCTCTCCCATTCGCGAGCGTATCCTTGAGATAAAAAAGGATGATGATTATTTGAGGAAAGTATCCAGAATGGGAGCCGAAAAAGCTCGTGAGAGTGCTTCAAAGACGATAAAAGAGGTGCGCGACATTATGGGATTCAAGTCGTTTTAATTATTCATACAGGGCTTTCGAGTGATATAATTTAGGCAATAAATACTTTTTAAAACCGTTTTACGTTATTGATAAACGTACTATTAATTAATCAAAGAGAATGCATAAGATTGGTAGAAAAATAGCGGTAATAGCTTCAGTTTTTTCATGTTTCTCTCTTGTTGCGCAAGAGGCAGATCCTGTTATTATGACTGTCAACGGGAAGAAAATACTAAAGTCTGAATTTGAATATATATACAATAAGAATAATCCTGCAACCTCGTCCGACCGAAAGAGTCTGGATGAGTATGTAGCTATGTTTGTAAAGTTCAGATTAAAGGTAGCCGCGGCCGAAGCTGAAGGATTGGATACGGTATCAACATTTCGCAATGAACTTGACGGATATCGCAGGCAGCTGATTGAACCCTATCTGACAGATAAGAAAGCGGAAGATAATCTGTTTCAGGAGGCTTATAACCGAATGAAAGAGAATGTGGAAGCGAGCTATATATATATTAATATTCCCGAACCGGGCACTTCTTCCGATACTTTAGCGGCATACAAGAAAGCTCTTTCCATACGAGAGAAAGCGCTCAAAAAAAATGCTGATTTTAATCAGTTGGCCGTGGAGTATTCAGAGGATCCTACTGCGAAAAAGAATCGTGGTTACTTAGGTTATATCCCGATCTTCAATGCTCCCTATGAATTTGAAACGCTTGTTTATACTATGCAGCCGGGAGAGATTTCGATGCCATCCAAGTTTCAGCAGGGATATTTCATTATTAAAGTAACAAACAGAAGACCCGATCAGGGAGAATTTCTCGCATCGCACATCCTAAAACTGGTATCAAAGGATGCAGACTCTCAGACTCAGACTGCTGCCGAACAGAAAATCAAAGATATCTATCAGAAATTAAAAGATGGAGGTGACTTTGCTGCGATTGCCAAACAGGAATCAGATGATAAAGGAACAGCAGTAAAAGGAGGTGAACTCCCCTGGTTTGGAACCGGAAGAATGACGAAACAGTTTGAAGAAGCTGTTTTTGCAATGCAAAAAGGAGAGCTTTCCCAGCCTTTCCGCTCCGAATACGGATGGCACATTGTCTTGTTGAAAGACAAACGTTCTTTACCTCCTTATGAAGAGAAGAAAAAAGAACTGTTGGAAAAGATCAGAAGTAATTCCCGTCAAAATCTTGCAACAGTTGCTTTCGTTGAGAAGTTGAAGGCAGAATATAGCTTTACTTTTAATCCGACCTCTTATCAATCTCTCTATTTGATGGCAGATCACGGCTTCCCGTTTGACTCGCTATTTGTAGCAGAGATGAAAACAAAAAATGGTGATTTGTTCCAATTTGCAGGGGAAACCTTTACGATCAAAGATTTTGCCGATTATGTATCCAAGAACTCGCAGACTCGCGCACTTTTGGCTTTGGATGCGATGAAAGAGAAGCTGCAGGAGTTTGAAGTATATTCCGTGTTAGATTATGAAAACAAACATCTGGAGACAAAATATCCCGAGTTTGGGCATCTGATGCAGGAATATAGAGATGGTATCCTGTTGTTTGAGATTAGTAATCGTGAAGTTTGGGAAAAAGCAACCAAAGAAAAAGAAAAAATACAAAGTTTCTTCGAGAAGAATAAGAATAAATACAAATGGGAGAAGCCTCATTATAAGGGATATATTGTTCAATGTAAAGATTCTAAAGTAGCAAAAGCCGCGAAAAAGCTCATAAAAAAGCTTCCGGCAGACTCTATCCAGTCAGTATTGACTCGTGAATTCAACAAAAACGGTAAGTCTCAGATAAAGTTTAATAAAGGACTGTTTGAGAAAGGCACAAATCCCTTCGTGGACAAACTAGCGTATAAAACAGGAGAAATGAAAGTTGATTCCCTGTTTCCTGTCGTATTTCTGTCAGGCAAGAATTTAAAATACACTCCCCAGTCTTATGAAGATGTTCGTGGAGAGATTACGTCTGATTATCAGAATTATCTGGAAGAGGAGTGGGTAAAATCATTGAAACAGCGGTTTAAAGTCGAAATCAACGAGGAAGTTTTGCGTAGCGTCCAAAAATAAAGTAGCTATGTATAAAAAATATTGTCTTCTGATATTCCTTCTTTCCATCTTTTCCTGTACAAAAAAAGGCGATGATACAGGAAAGACTCCGGTGGCTGAATATAAAGGGCAGTTTTTATACAAAGAAGATCTTGAGTCTGTGGTACCGCAAGGTATAAGTGGTTCAGACAGTTTGGATTATGTCAACTCCTATATAAAAAACTGGGTCGAAGAAGCATTGCTCTACGAGAAAGCGAGAAATAACATTGAAAAGAATGATGAAATCAATAATCTTGTTGAGCAATATCGCCGTTCATTAATCGTCTATCAGTATCAGCAACAGTTGCTGACTAACAAAGTGAAGACCTCTGTTAGTGACGATGAAGTGATGGCGTACTACAAGGAACATTTTGCTCAATTGATACTGGAAGAAAGTCTTATAAAAGGTTTATTTCTGAAGCTCCCTGTCGAAGCTCCTAAAATCAATCAGGTGCGGGAATGGTATTGTAACCCAACTCCGAAGAACTTGAAGTTGCTTGAAAAATACACGCTTCAAAATGCGGTCGACTACGATTACTTTGTGGATAAATGGGTGGTATTCGACGATGTAAAAGATCGGATTCCTTACGAGATTAAGAACAATGATTCTTTTATTCAAAATAACGACAAACTAGAGGTAAAAGACAGCTCTTTTATCTATTTTCTATACATAGACGATTATTTGCTGAAAGGTCAAAAAAGTCCATATGAATATGCTCTGGCATCCATCCGTGAAACACTTTTGAATCAGCGGAAGATGGATTTCATGAAAGAATTTATGAAGAAACTGTACGAAAAGGAAGCGGATAATGTAATAATAACGAAATAACAGCGGGTTTTATGAAAATACGAATAGCAGCATATATGATTGTATTCCTCGGTTTGATGCAATCTTTCATTTTTACTGATCCACTTGCAGCGCAGAATGATAATGTCATAGATGAAGTGGTTTGGGTGGTTGGCGGCGAGCCGATTTTAAAGTCCGAAGTAGAAAGCAGACTGAAAGATTTTCTTTCTGATGAAGTGAAGATCGATGGCGATCCATATTGTTTTATTCCCGAACAATTAGCCATTGAAAAGCTCTATCTTGATCAGGCCAAACTGGATAGTATTGAGGTAACTGACCAGGAGGTCATCGAACGTGTTGAGAATAAAATTAACGATGATGTGCGCAGAATAGGCTCTGTAGAAAGGTTGGAACAGTATTTTGGTATGACTTTGGAACAGATTAAAGAAAAGTGGCGTCCATTAGCTCGTACTATGCTTATTGTTGGCAAAGTACAAGAGAATCTGGTGAAGAACGTGAATGCCACTCCAGCCGAAGTAAGACGCTATTTCAATAAATTGCCGGCCGATAGCATTCCGTTTATTCCGACACAGGTGGAGGCTCAGATTCTGATTGTCGAACCCAAGGTGTCTGAAGCGGAGATTGAAAATGTCAAGAGCAAATTGCGTGAGTTTGCCGATCGGGTCAACAATGGGGAAACAGCGTTTTCTACGTTAGCCACTCTCTATTCAGAAGACGGCTCTTCCCGCAGAGGAGGTGAACTGGGTTTTAAAGGAAAAGGGGAATTTGTTCCCGAGTTTGCAGAGGTTGCATTTAATCTGACCGATCCGAAACGTGTTTCAAAGATCGTGAAGACAGAGTTTGGATATCATATTATTCAGTTGATTGAAAAACGGGGTGACAGGATAAACTGCCGTCACATATTGATCAATCCGGTACCCACAAATGCTGAGATTGGTGCCGCATTAACCCGTCTGGATTCCATCTCAACAGCGATCAAAAAGAATGAGATATCGTTTGAGCAGGCAGTGATGTATTTTTCAACAGATAAAGCTACCCGTAATAACAGTGGCAATATGGCTAACAGTATGGAAGGTGCATACTCCACTTCTCGTTTTAAGTTGGATGAACTTCCTCCTGAAGTAGGAAAGACTGTTGAATCTCTGAAAGTGGGTGAGTTGTCCAAACCTTTCCTCATGATAGACAGAGCGTCAAACAAGAAAGTCTGCGCCGTTGTCAAACTAAAGAATCGTATTGAAGGTCATGTTGCCAATACCGGAGAGGACTTTCAGGAATTAAAGAGTATCGTTGAGATGTCAAAGAAAGACTTAATCCTGAGGAAATGGATATCTGAGAAGCAAAAGAGTACGTATGTCCGGATAAATGAAAAATGGCGTAAATGTGATTTCCAATACAAAGGTTGGGTCAAAGAGTAACCATGTATGAAAAGAACTCTTTTATTCCTTTTTACGTTCCTTTCCTTTGCTTTGATATTTGCTCAAAAAGGAAAACCTCAGCCGAAAAGAACAAAGGTTGATTTTCTGCAGGCAAACGATTGGACCTACAATGAGACAAAAGTTCCCGGTGCTCAGGTTATAACCGGTGATGTCATCTTCAGACATGACAGTGCCTATCTCTATTGTGATACAGCCTATTTCTACAAAGATAAGAACGCGATTGAAGCTTTCGGCAATGTACGTATGGAGCAAGGGGACACGCTCTTTGTGTATGGCGACTTTCTCTATTATGACGGCAATACAAAGTTGGCAAGACTGCGTCAGAACGTAAGAATGGAAAGCCTAAGCCTGAAGGATAAAGAGAATACCGTTACACTGCTTACAGATAGTTTTAACTATGACCGCACCCTGAATTTGGCCTATTATTTTGAGGGAGGAGTCGTCATTGACAAAGAAAATGAGCTTTCTTCTTCTTTCGGCCAGTATAATCCGGCCAGCAAGGATGCCATCTTCCAATACGAGGTAAAACTGAAGAATCCACAGATGAACCTCTTCTCTGACACACTTGTCTATAATACGGTTACTAAGATAGCGACCATCCTGGGTCCTTCCCGGATTGTCTCAGACAGCACGACTATTCTTTCTCAAAGAGGCTGGTACAATACGCAGCTGGAAACGTCCATGTTGCTTGACAGCACCTCTATCCATAACAAAGCTACCCTGATGACCGGTGATTCTGTCTTTTATGATCGCGTCAAAGGATATTCTGAAGTTTTCGGCAACATGTACGTAAACGATACGATTCAGAAGACAATTCTTAAAGGAAACTATGGCTATTACGATGAACTAAAAGAGTATTCTATGGTTACGGATTCTGCCGTTTGCATTGACTATTCTACGAACGATACCCTTTATATACATGCTGATACGTTGAAAGCATATACCGTGTGGGGTAATAATCCGATCCCCAATAAACGGAAGAAGACAACAGAGGCACAAAAAGACTCGATCGTTCAGTCGCGCGATACGGCAATGACCTATCAGACCTATTCTGTCGCTCAGAAAGACACTCTTTTGGCACATCCCGTTGATTCCGCTACTGTCTCCCAAAGTAGTGTTCCTGTCAGCGACTCTTTATCCCACAAAGCGTTGGCCGCTCCCCAGAAAGTTCCTCTTGATACGATTTACAAACAAGTGATCGCCTACTACGGAGTGCGAGCCTATGGCACCCGCATGCAGGCCGTCTGCGACTCGCTAGCGCTATCCGGTAAAGACAGTATTATCAATATGTATGATGATCCGATTGTATGGAACGATAACTATCAGCTCTTCGGAGAGTTTATCCAGGTCTATATGAATGACAGTACCATTGAAAAAGCCCATGTTCAGGGATATGTATTTGCCTGTCAGAATCGCGATTCCATTCATTTTGACCAAGTAGCCGGAACGGAGATGTTTGCCCGGTTTGATTCCTTGGGAGAACTTCGGCGAATTGATGTATCAGGAAATGTGCTCACCATTTATTATCCGGAGGATAGCAAGGACAGTTCGCTCATCGGAATGGTAAAGTGCGAGAGTAGCTTTCTGGAGATGGAGTTGAAGAACCGTAAAATGCAGCGTATTAAGATGTATCCGGAAACGACAGGCATCATGAAGCCGATGGAAAACCTTACGACAAAGAAGATCATGTACCTGGATCGTTTTGTATGGTACGATTATATCCGTCCGATGTCGCGCGATGATATCTTCCAGAAACGCGTTAAAAAGATTACTGATAGTCAGCGCAACAAAAGAAAATGACTAACTTAGCGATCTAATTTAAGAAAAGTAAAGGAGGCGCTATGAGTTTGCTTTTTCCACAATCAAAAAAATTGCGTGAGTTCAGGTATAAACCCATCTATTGGGATCCTGAAAAAGAGCGTAGAGAAGAAATAATCAAGAGATCAAAGATCAAACAGGGATTATTACCTCCGGAAGCAGGCTATTCATCCAGTATGAAAGGAGCGTTGACCGGAGACGATGGTTTGAGGAACTTTACAACGAGACATCAGCGTAAAGCCAAATCACCATCCCGACTAATCATCCTGCTAATCATCCTGCTTATTATTGGTTATCTTCTATATTTTATGTAATTTATGAGTGATGTCATCCATCTTTTGCCTGATTCGGTTGCTAATCAGATAGCAGCCGGTGAGGTGATTCAGCGACCCGCTTCAGTCATAAAAGAACTGGTTGAAAACTCCATTGATGCCGGAGCCAGTTCTATTCAGATTCGTGTTAAGGATGCCGGAAGAACCTCAATACAGGTCATAGACAATGGTATGGGAATGTCTTCCACCGATGCTCGTCTCTCTTTTGAACGGCATGCAACCTCAAAGATCAGCAGTGCAGCAGATATCTATTCCCTCCACACCATGGGCTTTCGTGGTGAGGCGTTGGCTTCTATTGCCGCTGTGGCACAGGTGGAACTCAAAACCAGAAGAGCTGATGACGAACTGGGCACTTCGATCCTAATGACCGGTTCGATGATTGAGAAGCAGGAGGCAATCTCCACGCCGGTCGGCTCTTCCTTTACGGTCAAAAACCTTTTTTTTAATGTTCCGGCCAGAAGAAAGTTTCTGAAGTCAAACGACGTCGAACTCAGACATATCATCAGTGAGTTTGAACGTATTGTTTTGGTGCATCCTGATATCTCTTTCTCCCTGTTTCACAACGATGCAGAGCTGTACCAACTGCCCGAGTCTTCTCTGAAGCAACGCATTCTGCATACTCATAAATCGGCGTTTAACTCCTTTAGTCAGCAACTTCTTACCATTCATGCCGAGACGACCCTTGGCACTATTGATGGTTTTGTGGGAGATCCTCAGGCTGCCAGGAAAAGAAATGCCATTCAGTTTCTCTTTGTCAACGGACGCTATATGCGTCATCCTTATTTTCACAAAGCCATATTGAGTTGTTACGAACAACTGATTCCGTCTGGTGAGATGCCCAATTATTTTCTTTATTTCACCGTTGATCCCTCTTCGATTGATATCAATGTACATCCGACCAAAACAGAAATCAAATTTGAGAATGAAGCGATCTTATGGAAGATACTGACGGCAGCTGTGAAAGAGGCTTTGGGAAAGTCGAGCGCCGTACCTTCTATTGATTTTGACCAGGAGGATGCACCGGAAATTCCGATACTGACAACCACGGACGAGATAAAACCTCCTACGATTGATTACAATCCGTCGTATAACCCTTTTAAGGGCTCGGGAGGATACAGTGCTTCATATAGCGCTTCGAAGCCAACAACGGGCTGGGAAACCCTTTATTCCCGTTTTGAAAACTCAGAGCTTGTTCCACCTTCTGAACAGACGACTGAAGTTGACTATGCTATGGACTCTATTGGACCTCAGCCTATCCTGCCTGAACAACGAGGACAGTTCTTTTCATCAGGCGAGATGACTCAGAGTGCCTCTTTTCTTCCTTTCAAGGGGCACTATCTGATGACTTCTGTGAAGTCCGGTTTGATGATTATTGATCAACGCCGCGCACATATCCGTATTTTATTTGATGTATACATGAGCAGTCTCCGCAACAAACAGGGCTTTTCACAACGGCTCCTGTTTCCTGAACAGATGGATCTTTCTGTTTCTGATGCGATTGTTCTGTCTGAGATATGGGATGATCTGCAATTTATGGGTTTTGAAATCAATGAGCTCGGAGAGAATGCTTATTCCATTAATGCAGTTCCCTCCGGCATTGAGGGGATGAATCCGGTCGCATTAATCCAGCAGATGATCCATTCGGCCATCAGTAGCGGGGATGACTTAAAAGAGAGTGTAGAAGAACGCATCGCCTTGTCGCTTGCCCGGTCTACCGCCATTCCGTATGGTCAGGCACTTTCTGCTGAAGAGGTTCAGAAGCTGATTGATGATCTGTTTCGAACGAATAGTCCCGGCTACACGCCCGATGGGAAGAAGATCCTTCATATTCTTTCGAATGAAGAAATCGATAAACTTTTCAAACTATAGAACGATCATATGACAACCTACGGTATTAATACGCATGCAGTACTTCCTATGCGCTCCGAGGACAGCGAATGCTCGGAGATGATCTCGCAACTGCTATTCGGAGAGTTCTTTCAGGTTATTACAATCAAAGAAAGATGGTGCTATATCCACACTTTCCTGGATGATTACAAAGGATGGGTGGATCGAAAGATGGTCTCATTTATCCCAGATGAACTTTATGATGTATTGGCATCGGTTACGCTTCCTACGTTGATCAAACCGATTGTAGAGGTGGATATTGATCCGGATAAAGAACGGATGATTCTTTCTGCCGGAAGCATCCTTCCTTTCTACGAGAACGGGCACTTCACCCTTCTCGAAAAGACCTATTATGTGCCCGAAGAGAGTGTGGCTATGCCTTCTCTGGAGCCTGAAACAAACCTTATCTCCACCGCCTTTTCCTTTTTGAATGTACCCTATCTGTGGGGTGGAAAGAATGTGCTTGGCATGGACTGTTCCGGCTTTGTACAGATCGTTTTCCGGATCAATGGAATTCTTCTTCCTCGTGATGCCCGCCTTCAGATCCTGCATGGCGAAACTGTACACTCCGTCGAACAGGTCAAATCGGGCGATCTTGCTTTCTTTGAGAATGCGGAAGGCCGGGTGACTCATGTAGGAATAGCCCTGGAGGGTGGAGAAATCATCCATGAATCAGGTAGAGTCCGGGTAGACCGTCTGGATGATCAGGGGATCTTTAATGAGGAGCGTGGTCTCTATACGCATCAGCTAAAAGCAATCAAGCGTTATTTCTGATAGTTCGGGGTGTTTTGGTTGTAAGGGGGTATCCTCCTTACCGATCTTCTTGTGTCCTACTACGCGATAAATCTTCAAATCATTTCTATTGAAATCTGAGAATCACCCGGTCAAGAAATTCCTTTCATGAGGGAACAAAACGAGTCGGATCAGTCAGATAAATTTCAGCCATACGGATGCTTTAGTTATTTCAAAGCGCGAAACAGCTATTCCAAACTTTGGAATAATTATTTCAAAGCACGAAATAACTATTCCAAAGTTTGAAACGAATAATCTATCAGGAAGCACTGACTTTTACCACCGTACAAAACTGAGATTTCTTCCTGTCTGATGGTAAAAGATAGCAGGTAAGAAATAGCGGCTATTCAAGAGCGTACCAGGATGATGTAAAACCGGGGGGCATACGAGGAGAGATCCTATCAAACAAAGAGGCCTCCCCATCAGGAAGGCCTCTTTGATAAATAAATGATTCTTCGATCAGAAATTAAATGCCTCAATATTGTTTTTGTTTCCACCCAACAAGAAAGAGATACCCATTGATAAGTTCATGTTCTTTCCACTGATTGGAATACCTTGCGGGTTGATTTTGCCGATCATGTAATCACTGGCAAGAAAGACGCGTGCGCCACTGTTTGGATTGAGACTTAAAGCCCAGCCCATTGTTTTGAAACCACTGTTCACCCAAGAATAACTTGCAGCCAGTGAAAACCATTTTATCGGAGTGTAAGTCGCTGCTGTTGTTATTTCCTGTATCGTGCGGATGTCATTCACATAGGTAGATGAAAGAAGTCCGACAGTCAGTTGCTTTTGAAAGAAATCATATTCACCTCCCAGATGAATTTTGGTCGTCAGACCTGTACTCATAGATCTTGACTCAGCTTCATACGGCATAAAAACTTCTTTAAGATCATCTCCCATATCAGAGATCTGGTCTTTTACCGATTTGCTGTTGTTATTGTCCAGGATGTTCTCAAATCCATCGTGTGTGAATGTTCCTTTGCTGTCTGCGCTGATCACATTGCTTTTGCTCCAGTTGATGAATCCAAGGTCATTTACCGCAAAAGAAAGAGTCAGATCTTCTACCGCCTTAGGCTTATATTCAACACCTAAGTCAACACCCATACCAAAGCCGCTTGGCTTGAAGCCATCATTGTCCAAACCATCGATAGGATAGTCGCCATTCGAGTTTACTGTTCCGTCCTCGTCCACTTCAAACTTTGCACCGCTCATTGCCACGTCAACCGTTCCATCTGTCGTAATTTGCCATTTGTCTCCTGAAAGAGTCGCGTTGATTTTGTCGTAGTTTATATCTGAAGCAACAAGTCCATTATAGAACTTTAGTTTACCACCCACAGACCACTCTTCATTGATTGGACGGGAGTATCCCAAGGCTGTTTCTATATAAGAGGCCGACGTTGATCTCATTCCAAAGTTGTAGGAGGTGGGAGTTCCGTTGGCATTCATACCATCCAGCATAAAGGCGAACAGACCTTTTGAAACGGATATATTCATAGAACTCTTGAGATTAAGGTCTAAACTAAAGAAGCCGACTTTGGTCCAGAATCCAACATTGAGAATATTCAGACCAAAATTTGTCGAAATCTTGTTGTTGTCCTCAATGCTATTCAGGAATTCGGCAGAACTAAAACCGGTGGAAGCCGGAGCGTTATAAAAGAGATATTTGTTGCCGGTTGCGGCATCCTTATAGATCAACTGCTCAGCTGTAAACAGCGATGAGTTGCTGTTGTATTCAAAGTTTAAGCCACTAATAACAGGCAATCCCAGATACCCTTTTTCAGGAGCTTGGGCCGGATTAATCGAATAACGTTGAGGCGTATTTCTCATGAAATATCCGGTACGTGTCTGTGCAAAAGAGAGCAGTGTTCCTGCTGCCAAAAGTGTGGTCAAGCAGATTCGTTTCATATATATTGCATTCATATTTGTTGTATATTTATAGATTTAAGACTGACTTTTATTCGACAGAGATTCCGCCTTTTTTGTACATCTTCATCTTTAGATAGATGGCATCTTTTGTATTGATGATCTTATTGGAATTACCATATGAGGTGAAAAGCTGGAACTTCATTCCTCTGGCATTCTGAACATCCTCAGAGTCGAAGCCAAGTTTGACATGTACAGTATCACTTGAAAGTGGCAGATTGACATCGTCCAGCGTATGGATAACAGCATTATTATCATCCGTAAAACTGATACGCATCTTTGTATTGATAGGCAGTTTGTTTACAATATCGAGTTTTAATCCGGCGCTGTCTTTTTTGAATAGCATGTCAGTAGCATCCTCGTCAAATACATCCTCTATTTCTTCATCAAAAGTAATAGACATGCCTTCGTCGAAGCTGAACGGAATACAGATCGTATAGTTTATTTTTGCTGTAGCAGGAAGCGTGATGTGATGCTGTAAAGTAAGGTCTGTCGGATCTTTTAAGGCAGCAGCAGTTGCAGTAATCCGAAGATTACCCGGTTTGGCGTCTATCAGCTTGTTAATATCCAACGGTGTAATGGTTTCTGAGGTTCCGGCAAATTGAGATACTATACCCAGTTTCGCTGATCCACCGGAAACATTCATGCCGAAATTACTTGTTTCCGTCTGAGGCGTTTTGATCGTGTTTTGAGCTGCAATCTGAAGAGACATGTTTGCCGGAACACTAATGTTTGATGTTGTATTTAACAGAATGTAAGGTCTGTAAAAGACCAGATGGTCGCTTGGATTATCAAAGTAATCCCAGATAGCCGACATATCAAAATCAAATGGTTCTGTGGCATCGAGATTAATATCAAAGACTCCCCAAATATCATCAAATCCCAAGGTGCCTACTTGAAGGTTGACATCAAAACCGATTCCATTGGAGCAGGTTAAATTTCCGTCGCTAACGACAGATGCGGTAACATCATAAGTCAGGTTTTTCAATACATTGTTTTCAAAGATACCTTTTATAAGCTTGATACTGTAAGAGCTTGCGCTGGTCATACTTGCATTGTTACAGACAAAGCTCATTCTTCCGTCTGATTCTGTCTTGACTGCGTATTCGGGGTTAGCCTCAATTTTCAATGGTTTAGGCAAAGTTACTTTGATCGTAGCATACGAACCATTACTTCCGGAGAAGTTTTTAGGCGTTACGGTAATGTTAAGTAGATTTTCTCCATTCGTAAAATGAGCACTATCCAATCGAAGTACATCACTGCTGGTCGTGAAGTCCAACGTATTCGTTACCACCGGACTAGGATATTCTCCTGCCGGTATGGTTGGCGCATAGATTGAACTCATATCAACAGTAGTATTACTGTTAATTGCGTTTGTCAGGTCAATCGATTCAGTCACATTTACTGTAATCTCTCCGTTTTTAAAGAAAGAATAGTCACCAGATGCAGTTGTGTCAATACCATCGATGCTATCCAGTTGATTTCTCATTAAAATAAAGTCGCTGCCAAGAGGCAGTTCGAGGTATTTAGAGAACAATGTAACATCATCCTCTAGGTCTTTTGACAAGTCATAATCATTGTCCACGCAAGCAGGCATCGTAAGAGCTACGCAAATAGCTATTGCTGCTTTCTTTAGATGGTTCAGTCGTTTTGTAGTGTCCATACGTGCTAATAAGTTTAAGAAGTTTAGTAGACTCATGGCAAAGATATTGAAATAATTAAACTGTCTGTAAAAACGAAGAAAAAACATGACGGTGTTTAATAAAAAAAGAGAAGTTTGCGTTGATTTATGTAAAAAAACGTGCTCCGACAATAGTTTTGTTACAAAATGAGTGAATGCAATGTCGTTTATTTGAAGTTTATTCCCCCTTTCTTAAATAACTTGATATTCATGCCGATAAAGTCTTTATTTGTAATAAACTCGTGTGTTCCGCTGTATGTTGTTTTCAGTTGAAACCGTAATCCTTTGGCTGTTCTCACTTTTTGGGAATCAAACTCAAGTATTATATCCTTCTGCTGACTTTTTGCTTTTAAAACAACACTTTCCAAGAAGCAAATGCTTTTCCCCTGTTCGTCGGTAAAGTGAATGACCATGGTTGCATCTACCGGTAGTTGATTCGTAATATCCAGTGTCAGACCAACGCTCCCTTCGTTAAAAAGCAAATCATCTGTCTCTTGATCAAAGACATCTTTCAGATCTTCATCAAACGAAATACACATTCCTTCGTCATAGCAGAAAGGAATGCATACCGTATAGTCGATTGTGCCTTCGGGAAGTTTTGAAATGTAATGCTGCAATGAATGGTCAGCGGTGTCCTGTAAGGCATTGGCAGAGGCAGAAATGATCAGAGAATTTGGTTTTGTCTGAAGTAATCCGTTTATATCCAATGATTCAATGCTTTCTTCTCCAAATTGTTTTTTTGACCCAAGTTTTACTGTTGCATCTTTTACATTTACCTGAAAGTCGTTTTGTAAGTTCTTGTTGATTCCGAGACTGTTTGTGGCATCGATTGAGAAATGCATTTTTGCTGGTATGCTTACGTTTGCACTACTCTTGAGTAAAATATATGGTTGGTAGAAGACAAGACTATCCTCTTTGTTCGAGAAATACTCCCATACTGAAGTCAAATCAAAATCAAACGTATCTTTTGTTGCTACATCGATATCAAAGACTCCCCAGATATCATCGAAGCCTAATTCGTTAACGCTCAGATTTACGTCAAAACCAACTCCTTCCGTGCATTGTAACGTACCGTCACTGTGAATCACTGCATTGATCTCATAAGGAAGATCTTTTAGTTCGCCGTTGAATATTCCTTTATTCAAATAGAGCGTCTTTGAGGTTGCTTGTGTAAGACTAACCTGATCTATCGAAATAGTTGTATGTCCGTCTTTGTCGGTATTTACAATCATATTATTGTCAGTTGATTGAAAGTAAAATCCGTATGGCATTTGTATTTTCAGCGAAGCATAAGAGCCTTTGCTTGTCCTCGAATTGACAAACTGTTTCGGGTTTATGGTTATTATCAACGAATTTTGACCCTTGGTAAAATGAACGCTGTCTAGTCGGAGCACATCTTTGCTGATATCAAAGTCGAATTGATTCCTGACTGTTTCTATTGGATAATTGTTTGCCGGAATAGCTGGATAGTTCTTGCAGACCTCATACAATGCGCTCAGACCAATAGTTGTTTGGGAATGGATAGAATTTGCAAGATTGATAGACTCATCAAACTGAACCTTGATCTGACCACTCTTTACGAAAGAATATTCTCCTTTTTCATTGGTTACAATACCTTCCAGATCACCAATCTGATCTTTGATATGAATCGTATCATTACCAAGTGGCAGTTCGATGTATTTTGAGAACAAAGTAACGTCTTTTTCTGTGTTTTCCGTTAAGTCAAATTCTTTGTCGACGCAAGAGGAAAATAGGGAGATGAGGCATGTGTACGCAAGAAAGGTATACAGACGTTTGGATCGCAGTGTAATATTCATTTAGTAGCAGATTATCGTTACATTACAGGAACAAAATGGTCGCAAAGGTATATATAATGTTTGGAAAATAGCTTTTTACAAAAACAAACAGAGCCGGTAAAAATAAACTTTACCGGCTCTGTTTGTAATTGCGCTTTAAACATTGAAGCGGAAATGCATGATATCGCCATCCTGTACGATGTATTCTTTGCCTTCAACTCCTAATTTGCCGGCTTCTTTGACTGCGGCTTCTGATTTGTATTGAATATAGTCGTTGTATTTGATAACCTCGGCACGGATAAATCCTTTCTCAAAGTCACTATGGATTACACCGGCGCACTGTGGAGCCTTGCTCCCTTTTATATACGTCCAGGCCCGCACTTCCGGTTCGCCGGCTGTGAGGAAGGTTTCAAGGTTAAGTAGCTTGTAAGCAGCTTTGATCAGACGATTGACACCCGATTCTTCCAGGCCAATCTCATTGAGAAACATCTGACGTTCATCGTAGGTCTCAAATTCTGCTATTTCAGATTCTATTTTTGCAGCAACGACCAGAATGTCAGCACCTTCTTCTTTCACTGCTTCGCGAACCATTTCAACATATTTGTTTCCGGTTACTGCGCTTGCTTCGTCCACATTACATACATATAATACGGGCTTGTTTGTTAAGAGGAAAAGATCTTTCGCAACTTTAAGTTCATCTTTTGTATCGAAATGAACGGTCCGTGCAGCTTTTCCCTGTTCCAAAGCTGATTTGTACTGTAACAGCACTTCTAATGCCAGTTTGGCGGTTTTATCACCTCCGGTTTGTGCTTGCTTTTGAGTCTTTTGGATGTTTCTGTCAATCGTATCCAAATCTTTGATTTGCAACTCATAATCGATAATCTCCTTGTCGCGTACCGGATTGATTGTTCCGTCCACATGAGTTACATTTTCGTCATCAAAGCAGCGAAGTACGTGCAGGATGGCATCTGTCTCGCGAATATTTGCGAGAAACTTGTTGCCTAATCCTTCTCCTTTGCTAGCGCCTTTTACCAGTCCGGCGATATCGACAATCTCGACAGTTGTAGGCACGATACGCTGTGGATGAATCAGTTCAGCAAGCTTATTCAGGCGTTCATCGGGTACGGTAATCACTCCCACATTGGGTTCAATTGTACAAAACGGGAAATTTGCCGCTTGTGCTTTCGCATTGGAAAGACAGTTGAAAAGGGTCGATTTACCTACATTGGGTAAGCCGACAATACCACATTGTAAAGCCATTTATAGTGTTATTATATTGTTAGCAGGTTATTTAGGTCGCAAAAGTACTAATTCTTTACTGCAACTCAAAGAAATCTTATAGGGAAGGGACCAAAATCTGTTTCCATAAACAACGAAAAGCCTGCTTCCAGGTGGAAACAGGCTTTTTATTCTTGGGGGAAGTTTCTTATTTCAGATCTTCCAGAATCATTTTCAAGACCGTTTGTGCCGAGATCTCTCTGTTGGCAGCTTCCGGAATTACGATCGACTGCGGACTCTCAATAACTTCATCGGTCACAATCATATTTCTGCGTACCGGCAGACAGTGCATGAAACGGGCATTGTTAGTCAACGCCATTTGACGCGCACTTACTGTCCAATTCATATCTTTGCTGATGATCTTTCCGTAATTGGGATCTTCATAGGCAGCCCAGTTTTTTGCATAGATAAAATCGGCTCCTTCAAACGCTTCATCCTGGTTATGGGTCACTTTTGCTTTTCCCACAAACTCAGGGGCGAGGTTATATCCCTCCGGATTGGCAATCACAAAATCGTAATCAGTCTCGTTCATCCATTCGGCAAAAGAGTTTGGTACTGCCTGTGGAAGAGCGCGAGGATGCGGAGCCCAGGTTAGTACAACTTTGGGTCTTTCTTTGGTCTTATACTCTTCAATCGTAATCAGGTCAGCAAAGCTTTGCAAAGGATGACGGGTAGCAGCTTCCATTGAGAAGACGGGACGACCGGAATATTTGATAAACTGATTCAATATCATTTCATTGTAATCTTCGTCCTTATTTTCAAAATGAGCGAAAGAACGAACGCCGATAATATCACAATAGCTGCCCATGACAGGTACAGCCTCCAGGAGATGCTCGGACTTGTCACCATCCATGATTACTCCACGTTCTGTTTCCAGTTTCCATGCGCCCTGGTTTACATCGAGAACCATTACATTCATTCCAAGATTCATCGCTGCTTTTTGTGTGCTCAGACGGGTGCGGAGACTGGAGTTGAAGAATACCAGCATAGCGGTCTTGTTACGACCCAGCTCAATATCTTTAAAGCGGTCTTTCTTTATCTCAAATGCCATTTTTAACGCATCCTGAAGATTACCCAAGTCTTTTACATTCGTGAAATGTCTCATACTTATTCTTGTTTTAATTTTTCCTTATTTATAATCAGGCTCGTGTCTGTCCTTCGCCCTTGATCAGCCATTTGTAGGTGGTCAGTTCCTGTAAACCCATCGGACCCCGTGCATGTAGTTTCTGTGTGCTGATTCCTATTTCGGCACCAAGTCCGAATTGTGCTCCATCTGTAAAGGCGGTAGAACAGTTGGTGTATACGCAGGCTGCATCCACTCGTTTGCAGAACAGCGCTTTGTTCTCTTCTGATTCAGTCACAATGCTTTCACTGTGTTTTGAACCGTTTGCTTCGATATGTTTCAGCGCCTCTTCCATGGATGATACGGTTTTGATAGCCATCTTGTACGATAGGAACTCGGTACCAAAACTTTCGGGCGTTGCTTGTTCCAGCAGTTTGGCCGGATAGTTGCCTGCTAATGCCGCATAAGCCTTCTCATCTGCGTATATCAAAACTCCCTTTTCCTGAAGTTTGTCGCAGAGATAGGGCAGATCGCTTAGCCGTTTCTCATGAATGATGACACAGTCCAACGCATTGCATACACTGACGCGGCGTGTTTTGGCATTTGTAATGATAGCCGCTCCCTTTTCTTTGTCACCCTGTTCATCAAAATAAGTATGACAGATCCCTGCTCCTGTTTCAATGACCGGAATAGTTGCGTTTGTACGTACAAATTGTATCAATGACGCACTTCCACGTGGGATAATCAAATCGACGAAGCCTTCGGCATGCAACAAGGCGGTGGTCGATTCACGATCAGAAGGAAGGAGTTCGGCCGTATGTATATCTAATCCATGTTTATCCAGGACATCATGAATAACAGAAATGATGGCCTTATTGGATGCTTCTGCGTCGCTTCCTCCTTTCAAAATGCAGGCATTACCTGATTTCAGGCAGAGGGAAAAGACATCCGGTGTTACATTGGGGCGTGCTTCATAAATGATCCCTATTACTCCGAAAGGCACAGATACTTTCTCGATGACCAAACCATTGGGACGGATTGTCGAAGATAGCGTATAGTGCAAGGGAGAGGGTAGTTTAACTACGTTTCTCTGATCTTCTGCAATAGCTGCAATGCGCTCTGCAGTCAGCATCAACCGGTCATATTTGGGATCGGCACTGTCCATTCTAGAAAGATCCTGTTTGTTTGCTTCAAGAATCTCTTCCGATCGGGCAATCATTGCATCGGCCACATCAAGGATAACCTTGTTGATCAGTTCATCTTCCAATAAGGCCGCTTTCCGACCTGCAGCCTGAACCAGGCGAAAGGTTTCTTTTAAATCCATCGTTCTTCGTTTTACATCATTACCTCAATCCAGACACATGTAATCATAATGCACAAGGGGTTTATGACCATGCTTACCAATCTCTTTGCGGGCATCATCGCTGTCTGTTGATACTTTTCCTACACCAATTTGTTTGCCATTGGCATTGATGATGCGCACAATATCATCTTTTTCAAAATTACCTTCAATTTTAGTCACACCGATAGGCAGCAGACTTACAGCTTTGTTTCCAAGGAGTGCTTTACCGGCAAGTTCGTTGATATGAATCTCTCCCTTTGCAAAGCCCTCGGAGTGAGCAATCCACTTCTTGACACTGGAGATTCCTTCTGTGGAAGGGATAAACCGGGTACAAATTGTATCTTTCTCAGGTGACAGTAGTGATAAGAGAATATCGTCACGTTTGCCGTTTGCTATAATTACAGTGATCCCTTCATCGGCTACTTTGGCGGCAATGGATGTCTTAGTCAACATACCACCTCTTCCGAAAGATGATTTACTGGTCTGTATATAAGCGGAAAGATCCCGGTCTTTGCCTATCTCGCGTATAACTTTTGCTTGAGGATTTGTTGGCACTCCGTCATAGATGCCATCAATATTGCTCAATATGATAAGCATTTCGACATCCATCATGGAGGCGATCAATCCGGATAGTTCGTCATTGTCCGTGAACATCAGTTCGGTGACAGATATCGTATCGTTTTCATTGACAATCGGAATGACACCGTTGGCCAGCATGACAGTCATACAATTCTTCTGATTCAGATAGTGGCGACGCGAACCGAAGTTCTCTTTTGTTGTAAGTACTTGTCCGACGCGGATACCATGATCCCGAAACAATTCGTAGTAGCGGTTGATTAGTTTGGCTTGTCCGACGGCCGAAAACAACTGGCGTTGCGACACGCTGTCCAATTTGCTGCTGGACTTCATCTCACTCCGTCCGGAGGCTACAGCCCCTGATGAGACCAAAATAACTTCCACTCCCAGCTTGTGCAGCGTGGACACCTGATCGACAATTTGCGACATGCGTGTGATGTCGAGTGTCCCGTCTTTGCGGGTCAATACATTGCTGCCGATCTTTACGGTGATACGTTTGACTGATGGTTTCATTTGTTGTTAATATCCAAGTTCTTTTTTTAATGATTCCGGAAGATAGAAGGTCTTGTTTTCCTTCATATACACAACAATGGTCGATAGTTCCTGATTTAGAATACTCTTTTTCCCTTTTTTCTGATAGACGTTATTAGTATATGCAGGGATCTGTACCTGTTTCTTTCCGACTTTGATATTCAGTACCGGATAATCTTCCATTGTAGTATCTACAAAATCTCCCTTTTTTAAAGAGGAAACTGACAGCGCAGAAAAATACGTGCGTGTTAATGTTTCCAGTGATGATATACCCATAATCTCCTGAAGAAATGAATTTATCTCAGTATTGCGAACAACTCCTTGTGGACGATACCCATTTGGATGATAGACTGAAAGAAAAACATCCTCTCCTGTATGTCCCAGGGCTGTCCAGCCAAAGTAACTGCGGTCGTTAAGAATAGAGATAAAGAGGGAGGATATGTTCTCTTTTTTTGAAGCAGTAACTTTGTTGCTGTCGGCAATCGCGTAGATCTCACAGATCTTATCATAAGATTTTTTCAGTCCTTCCTTTTCTCTGTTACTCAGAACTTTTGTCAATGATTTTTCGGCTTCTGAACAGAAGGTGTTAAAGGATGATTTGTCTCCTTTTTCTTTCCGGATCACAGTTACCGCAAGGTTAGCGTATTGTTGTGGAGCCATACTTCTGAGTGTTGGTTCAAGAAGTGTTTTTAAAGGTACTTTGCTATAGCCGTAAGCATTAGTTAATGGGCTACAGATGTTTAAGCCGCCATTACCATGGTCAGGCATAATGACAACAGCTGTATTTCCATTCTTTCTTGCAAAGTCCAAAGCAACTCCGACTGCTTTGTCAAAAGCAAGGAAATCTGTAATAACACATTTTGTATTGTGAGCGTGTGCTGCCCAGTCCACCTTACTTCCTTCCACCATCAAAAAGAAACCCTGCTCATTTTGTGAAAGAAGTTCGACGGCTTTCTGAGTCATTTCTGATAGTGAAGGCTCTTTTGAAGGATCGCGCATAACATCATATTCCAGATCAGCTTCTGCAAAGAGGCCCCATGCTTTCGGACCTTTCAGTTGGTTTAACTGTTTGGCATCTTCAATATATTGTACTCCACGTTGCTGAAGTACTTTGCGAAGATCTTCTTTATCGTCTCGGGTTTTATATAAGTAATTTGTACCACCGGAAAGCACAACGTCAACATTATTGTAGACAATCTGTTTACCAATGACATATTCCTTGCCGCGTGAAGGTGTGTGAGCTGAGAAGTCTGCCGGTGTGGCATGCGTAAATTCGCAGGTAGTAACAAGTCCGGTAGCCTTCTTTTGCAGTTTTGCAGCTTCCAATACAGTAAAAGCAGGTTGGTAAGCCTCATATGTTTTCATCTCTTCGGGAAAGAGGTCGTTTTCATCTCTGGGAGGAACAGTGGAAACATATCCGGTTCTTGATAATACTCCGGAAGCATACGTGCTGCTTGTCGGAGCTGAATCGCCAATAGGCGCATTGGAACAAAAGGTGCGGACCATTCCGCACATATAAGGGTCCAAATGAAGCGGTGCACCACCGTTATACCATCTACAGATGGGTAAAACAGCATTACTTGTTCCATCCGGAATTAAAACTATCACGTTTTTAACGACTTTTTGTTGAGCTAATAATGCAATACTAAAGAAGAGTAGAAAGAAGCTACTGAACAGGGATTTCTTCATCACAACGAAATTTTATTTAATTACTATGGGCAAAAGTACGAAATAATCTCTCAAAACGTACTTCATTCATTCTAATTCTTGTATTTTTGTATTTTTCTAAAAACACTAAATACTGAATTATGAGATTAATTATTCAACCAGACTATTCTGCTCTTTCTCAGTGGGCAGCAAACTATGTGGCAGCTAGAATCAAGAAGGCGAATCCTACAGCAGAACATCCGTTTGTTCTTGGATTACCAACAGGATCATCCCCTCTCGGTATGTATAAGGCTTTGATTGAGCATTATCAAAAAGGATTTATTTCATTTGAGAATGTGGTTACTTTTAATATGGATGAGTATGTTGGTCTTCCGAAAGATCACAGAGAAAGTTATCATACATTTATGTGGACCAATTTCTTCAGTCATATTGATATTCAGAAAGAGAATGTGAATATACTCAATGGAAATGCAGCAGATCTGGATGCAGAATGTGCTGAATATGAGGATAAAATCAAGAAGATAGGTGGAATTGATCTTTTCCTGGGTGGAATTGGACCTGACGGACATATTGCGTTTAACGAACCGGGTTCTTCTTTATCTTCGCGTACCCGTATAAAGTCTTTGACAACAGATACGATTATTGCCAACTCTCGTTTCTTTGATAACGACGTCAATATGGTTCCAAAGACCGCTTTGACTGTTGGGGTAGGCACCGTGTTGGATGCTAAAGAAGTGTTGATTATGGTGAATGGGCATAACAAGTCTCGCGCATTACAGGCGGCAGTTGAAGGATCTGTTTGCCAGATGTGGACAATCAGTGCTTTGCAGATGCATCCCAAAGGAATCATTGTTTGCGATGAGGCTGCCACAGAAGAACTGAAAGTCGGAACTTATCGCTATTTCAAGGATATTGAGAAAGATAATGTTTGTCCTGCCTCTTTATTGAAGTAAAGCAACTCTATATATAATAATCTCAGAGATAGATGATCGCGTCTGTCCTGAGATTTTTTATTTATAGCTCTGATGCCTTCCTGAACTTTCGGATCTCTTCTGTCAAGTATTCCCGATTAATAGATAGGGTTCACTGAATTCGAGTAATGAACTGATATTTAGATAAATAGTTCTATTATTTCTTTCAAATATCTCAAGAAACAGTTATCTTTATGGTCAAAATAGGCGTAACATGAAATACAGTTCACAA
>JAQUTK010000062.1 GCA_028709785.1 Bacteroidales bacterium | reverse complement strand
TAAGTAACCTTGTTTTTCAATTCCTTAAAAGACTCGATAGTTATCGACTTTTCATTCACCTGGATCATATCTGCAAACATCACACTATCAAAAGAGGGAAGTTTATCCTTCAACGACCCACCCATACTGACACTTGCAAAAGACTGAGACCCCATATTGCCGGGCTTAGTGGTCTCTTGGATTAATACAGCGTATGACAAACTGCTTGTATATCTTTCAAGATAGGCTTTTTGACGTTTTATTTTTGCAGAATCTTCCTTTGGAGTCTCTTCCAGGTTCTTTTTCATACGAATCACAGACTCCTCTTCGGAGGTGACCACGTGATTGATCAGGGAGAAAAATATCTCTTGCTCCAGATCACTTTGCGCGTTTCCTGCAAACGATGTCAGCAATAGAAGAGTGGTTACAAATAACTGTTTCATGTGTTTCATGGCTTCTTCCTTTTATTAATTATACTTCGGAGAGTGTTGTTTATACTTCAGTGCACAATATTAATAAAATATAAGTTCATAAGTGCAATTATTGTGTTAAATATAACCAAGCGATAACATTCGTATTGCTGCGTCGTTTCCATTTTTAGTCGCGCATTCTTGGTTCAGCTTTTTGATCACATCGTTTTTTCTTCATTCGTTTGGTCTCCTTGTTTTTTTGGCCTATTTTTGCTTCCATATATACCAAGTCATAAATGAGACTGAAGCTGATAGTCCTTTTAACTTTTTTAATATTACTGCCAACTCTCTTGGTGGCACAAAATATTACTGTTAGTAAAATTCATCAACTAAACCAACTTCCCGTAAACGTTATTCATCGCATCGTTCAGGACGCTGAAGGCTTTATGTGGTATGCAACCTCAGACGGACTCTGTCGTGATGACGGATACAGTGTGCAGGTTTTCCGTTCTGATTTGAATGAACTTAATTTGATGCAGAGTAACTCCATTACATGTATTGCCGAAGATAAGCAAGATAAAATTTGGTTTGGCACGGAAAAAGGACTTTATGTACTGGACAAATCGACGTATCAAATAACAGAGATAGACAATCCGAGACTTCAGGGCAGACGTATAAAACTATTGTACGTGACATCGGATGGCTCAATCTGGGTAAGCATTGACAAGTTTCTACTTCGATATAATCCGGATAAATCATTACTCAGAGAATATCCTGTTACTGTAGGCGGAGAGTATCCATTTATAAATTGTATATTCGAAACTGCTCCTCATCACCTATTACTTGCTATTTGGGAGGGAGGTTTGTGCATGTTTGATACTGAAACAGGGAAGTTGACCCCTTTTCCATCCATGAAAGGAAAGAATAATCCGACATGGATTATCCGTGATAAAAGTCACAACTATTATTGGGTCGGAACGTGGGACAATGGTATTGTCCGCTTCGATCCAGAAGCTGCTTTCGGTGCCATGTATATGTATCAGCAACTACCTTTGAACGCTAGCAAGAAGGTTGAAAATATTGTTTTTAGCATAGTACAGGATGATACGTTTGGTTATTTATGGGCAATAGGCAACAGTGATCTTTTTGTATTCGTTCCTAAAGATGGAATGTTGAAACAAATCGAGACTTCTTCTATCATTCCACAGATCAACAAAATGCTAAATTGGATTATCAAGGATCGTGCCGGTAATCTTTGGGTAGCAGGATTCGATCAGGAAAGTTTCATTATTCACTTCAATGAGAATATGATCAAAGGGTATAAGATTCCGTCTCTGACACAACGGATTAATTTCTCGCCGGCCATCACTTCGCTTTGCGAAGATGACGATCATACGTTCTGGTTCTCACAAGCGCGCTTTGGTTTGTGCGTCTATCAACCGGTTGGAGATAGACTAATGCATTTTTCAGACTGTCCGGAGGTGAAGTCACTTCCTCTGTTTAATGTTCCCTTCTTAGAGAAATCGCACAGAAAAGGGAAAATATGGGCTGCTCCTTCTAATAATTCTACGGTATATGGTCTTAGACAAGAGAATCTGACTATCTGTTTAGAAGAAACAGTTCGTTTGCAAGACACACACAAAACGACAGGAACTATCTCCGCGCTGTACGAAGATTTATCAGATAATCTTTGGATCGGGACAGACCTGGCACTATTTGTTTACCATATTCCTTCAGGGAAAGTAACTTTTTTGTGTGATACGATCGGGACGATTACAGATATTACGGAGACTGCTGATAGTCGAATCTGGGTTTGTACAAAAGAGAAGGGATTATATCAGATAAAGAATAATAACGTGCAGTTCTTTTACAAGCTAACTTCCAATGTTTCATCTATCTCTGCTGCTTCAGATGGAAGGCTGTGGCTAGGTTCAGATCGTGGCAGCGTTATTTCCATTGACCCCAACACGAAAGCAATGAAAGACTATAGTCGTGACTGTGGCATGAATGGCGATGCTGTAAACAAGATTGTGGTAGATCATTATAACCACCTTTGGATATTCACAAACCGAAAGCTGACAGAGTTCAATCCAGATAACGGAGCTAGCCTGGACTATCTGGCATCCGATGAGTCATTTCAACTCAATCGTTTTCTGCCTAATGCCGTTTCGGTCAATGCTTCCGGTGATATATTATTTGGTGGCATTCCGGGTTTCTGTTCCATTCAGCCATCTCAACGGTTGGAAGGCATCCCTAAGCAGGTGAAATTATTAATTACAGATGTAAAAGTTATGGGGAGGTCTATTCTCTTAAGCGACTCTACATCGAGAAATACTGCTTCTTCCATTAAGATTGCTTCATATGATCAAAACATAGAAATTGATTTCTCTTCGCTCAATCATACCAATGCCAGCAAGATCCGCTATGCCTATCGTCTATCAGATGTAGACAACGATTGGGTATATGTTCAGAACGGTAATAATAAAGCTTTTTATAATCAACTAAGCAAGGGAACATACACTTTCGAAGTCAAAGCGACGGACGATAACGGTCTTTGGAGCAGTAATATCACTCAATTGACAATTCACCGTTTGCCCGCATTCTACGAAACCTGGTGGGCATATGTTTTGTATGTGCTGATCATTACCTCTTTTATAGGCTCCTTGCTCTATATGTATCTTCAGCGATTGAAGCAAAAACACAAGACTCAGCTTGTCGAGCAATTGTCTGATATGAAATTACGCTATTTTACGAATATCTCGCATGACTTGCTTACGCCACTTACCATTCTATCTTGTGTGACAGAAGAACTTAGTGCATCCGGTTCTAGTGATAAAAAAATGATTGGAATGCTCCGTAGCAATGTTAGTCGTCTGAAGCGCTTGTTGCAACAAGTATTGGACTATCGAAAAATGGAAAAAGGAAATATGCAACTACATCTTTCGTACGGAGACGTAGTGCAGTTCGTACGCGACATCTGCTATTCCGGTTTCACTCCTATTATCAAGAAGAAAGAGATTCAATTTTCTATTTCTTCCGATGCAGATAAGATAGAAGCCTTTTTTGACGCCGATAAGTTGGACAAAATCTTGTACAATCTGCTTTCAAATGCATTCAAATATACTCCTGCCGGCAAAATGGTATGGCTGAATATAAAAACGGAAGAACGGAATGGGCACACCAGCCTGAATATTGAAGTTGGTGACAATGGTGTGGGAATTGCTCCGAAAGAAGCGGACAAGATATTCAATCGTTTCTATAATAACACAACATCGGAGGTAGGTATGTCCAATGGTATTGGATTATCTATAGCCAAAGAGCTTACAGAGTTGCATCACGGCTCCATTCATTTGAAGAGCGAACTAGGAGAGAGCTCCGTCTTCACCTTAGAGATTCCGATTGACAAAGAAAGTTACCCGGAGACCTTACTGGCCGATATTATGGACGCCGGTAATGGTGTTGTGGCCCCGGTAGTGTTGTCCACGGATTATGCGTCTGCAGAGAAACCACTCCTTCTGATTGTAGAGGACAATGAAGAGCTACTTACTCTGATGCAAAGTATCCTGTCCAGACATTACACTGTAATTACTGCGAAAAATGGAGTGGAGGCATTGGATATCATCAGCAAGTCTGAGGCGGATATAGTGGTAAGTGATGTGATGATGCCCGAAATGGACGGATTAGAGTTATGCCGACGTTTGAAAAATGAAATCAGGACCAGCCATATCGCCGTGATTTTGCTGACTGCAAAGAATCAGACAGATGACCGTGTAGTGGGATACAAGGTTGGCGCTGATGCTTACATGGAAAAACCGTTTGAAATACAGGTGCTGGAAGCACTGATTGAAAATTTGCTGTTAAAACGCGAACAGAGACAAAAAGGATTCAAGACCAATGTGAATGTGAAGATTTCCGATCTGGAGTTTACTTCCCTGGATCAACATCTCCTGGAGAAGGCAGTCAAAGTTGTAGAGGCTAACCTGACCGATCCGGAATTTGACGTGGAAGTCTTATCTTCCAAGGTCAATATGTCCCGGTCTACACTATCGCGGAAGATTAAGACTATGACCGGACTTACTCCTCTCGAGTTTACCCGGAATATCAAAATGAAGCATGCTTGTCACATGCTAGACGACAATAAAATGACTATCTCTGAAATTGCCGCTGCGTTGGGCTATACTAATCGCAAATACTTTACTGCCTGTTTTAAAGAAGAATTTGGCAAAACTCCCAGTGATTATCAGAAAGAGAATGAGTGACCAGGGTCTCTTTTTGTTCAGATAGGGGTCACGTTTTGTTCATTAACACATATGGTGTGTTTTTAGCCCTCTTTTGCTTAATTATTTTCTAGGATTGTAGAATTTAATTTCTTACTTTGCCTCAGAAGGTCGTAACGTTTTTATAATCGACCTTATAAACAGCCATTTTATTAGAAACTTCTAAAACTAAGTA
>JAQUTK010000043.1 GCA_028709785.1 Bacteroidales bacterium | reverse complement strand
ACGATTCCCACGATTCATGAGAAGATCCGTGTGGCTAAAGTACGTGACTATGCGTATGAAGATATTTTGCCGGCTTACGCAGAGTTTGAGCATCTCTCGCGTGAGGTTCAGATTGAGGATACGGTTCTATTGATGAAGAAGATGGTACCTGAGTTTCTTTCGAAAAACTCGCCCATGTTTGAAAAAATGGATGCTGAAAGGGAGGAAGATTCGATCCTCACTTCCGTTGAAGCCCCACAGTGCGGTACTTCCGGTGGCGATTCACTCTCTGGTGCTTCCGGAGCCGGTGTGCTAGTCTGAAATGAATCATATTTTGACTGATAGATTTTGGCTGGGCCTGAACTTTTCCTATATTTGCTCAAATAACTCTTAATGCCTGACAGTATGAAATGGATTTTTACTGAGAAACGTCTGGTGGTGTCCATGCTGCTAGTTGCCTGGATGCTCCCTCTTGTGGCTGCCAATCCGGTGGAGTCTTTCTATTCACATAAAGTGAAGAGTTTGCAGGGAAAAGAGGTGGCCCTGAAAATGTATAAAGGAAAAGTTGTGCTGGTGGTTAATACGGCCAGCAAATGTGGGTATACTCCGCAATACGCCGGACTGGAAGCTCTATACAAAAAATACAAAGGAGAGGGTTTGGTGATTCTGGGCTTTCCTTGCAATCAGTTTGGAGCGCAGGAACCCGGCACGGCCACTGAGATCGCTGAGTTTTGTACTGAAAACTATGGGGTCACTTTCCCTATGTTTGAAAAGATATATGTCAATGGGAAAGATGCCGCTCCTCTCTATGTTTTTCTGAAGAAGAAGTTGCCCGGGAAAAAAGAGGAGGGGGATGACGTGAAGTGGAACTTTACGAAGTTTCTGCTTGACCGGAAAGGCAATCCTGTGCAGCGCTTTGCTCCGGCTGTGAAACCGGCCGAACTCGAAACCGAGATTCAGCGACTGCTGAAGATGAAATAATACCCCCCCCCTCGTAACAGGAAAGAAAACATTTGTTACATGCTTCTTTTTCTTCAGGAAGTAAAAATTGTTATCTTTGGCGGGTATTAACTGCTCTTTGTAGAAAACTTTTGACCGGTACAATGAATCTTTTACGTCCATTCTTCTTTTGTCTTTGTTTCTATGTGGGTTTTGCCTTGAATGGCACTGCTCAGGTGGGAAAGTTTTATTCGACAGATAAAGAGATTTCCAACAGTCTTGTCAATAAGGTCTATCAGGATAGAAAAGGCTTTATTTGGATTGCTACCGAAGATGGACTGAATCGGTTTGACGGACTACGTTTTACCATGTACCGCAACAGCGCGGGTGATTCAACCTCTCTGAAAAATAATTATGTCAGGGCGCTATATGAAGATACCCAGAATCGTTTTTGGGTAGGGTGTATCAACGGATTGTTGTTATATGACCGTGCCAAAGATTCGTTTCGGGAAGTTGAAGTCTATCAGAATAAAAGGCGTATTTTCCCGCTGATCACATCGATTCTGGAGTCATATAACGGTGATATATGGATTGCCACTTCCGGTTATGGACTACTCTCCATACGCAAAGGATCCGATTCCTGTCTGGTAGAGAGTCAGCTGAATGCCCGTTTGTGCAGTGGTACACTGACAACTCTTCTGGAAGATTCGGGTCACCGCCTTTGGATAGCATCCGACAACCGCGGACTCTCCATCTATACTCCTTCTACGGGTGAGGTACGCACATTGAAGTCTCCCGGCGAACTTTCCGATGGTAATGTGGTTGCATTGTGCGAAGATGGCAGGGGAAGCGTGTATATTGGGACGCTCGGAGGATTAAATGTAATGGATCCTGCATTGCAAACAGTTCGTCCTGTAGGTTATGGAAATGGCCTGACCCGTTTGCGGATTCAGTCGATGCTGATCAATAACCGCGGCGAACTGATCATCGGAACCGATGGTCAGGGAGTGAAGAGATACCTCCCCGGTGATGCGAGGGTTGGTGAGTATGAGGTCGAGACAGACTTATTTGATTTTTCAAAGACGAAAGTGCATGCGTTGCTCGAAGATAAGGCGGGAAACCTGTGGCTCGGTCTCTTTCAAAAAGGAGTCTATTTTATTCCCGGTAATGCCAATACGTTTGGTTATCTCGGATACAGATCGTTGAAACAGAATACAATTGGTTCGGCGTGTGTCACCTCGGTGTGCAAAGATTCCGAACAAACGACCTGGATTGGCACCGACAACGATGGCCTTTATGCTATTATGAACAAGGACGGGAAGGTGGTTCATTATCCTCTCTCCCTTGACGATGCTTCTGTTTCGAATACGATTATGAGTGTCGTGGAAGATTCGCGCCGTTCCTTGTGGCTTGGATCTTATATTAACGGATTGATCCGGTTTGACCGAAAGACGCGTACCTGTACCTACGCCAGAGATCTTTTTTCCGGCAGACGGGATATTCCCGATGAGTTTGTCTCCTGTATTGCAGAAGACGGGGCCGGACATCTCTGGATTGGCACGTATGGAAAGGGTGCTTATCAGCTGGATCTGGAAACGAATCGCCTGACACATCTCCCGGTGGTTATCCGATCTGCTCCCGGGGCAAGAGGATTGCCCGGCGGATGGATTAATTGTATTGCGCCCGACAGTGAGGGTGCGATCTGGTTTGGCACATTTGATGGCGCGTGCAGATACTCGCCGGCATCCGATAGCTATCAATACTATGTGCGCAGCAACGATCAACTGCCGGGTATGGTTGTCTATTCCATGTTGGAAGATTCTTCTCACCGGATATGGATCGGCACCTCTGAGGGACTTGCCTGTCTGGATAATCAGGGTAAAATGACGCAATATACGGTGAAAGATGGTCTGCCCAACAATGTAATTTGCGCCATGCTGGAAGATGACCGGAAGAATATATGGCTCAGTACACATTATGGCTTGTCCCGGTTGACACCTGATGAGAAGAAGTTTGTCAATTTCTTTGCGTTTGATGGCCTGCAGAGTAACGAGTTTTACCGGGGGGCCCGGTTTAAAGGGAGTGACGGTACGCTCTATTTTGGAGGTATCAAGGGAATCACATTTTTCAATCCGCAGAAGATTGTAGATAAAAGGAGTCCGCTGGATGTCTGTATCACTCATTTTTATCGTTTTGAGAAGTCTGTGAGAGAGGGGGATCTCTCGGGAGGGAAGCCCATCATTACAAAGGCAGTGATGGATGAAGATCGTTTTGTTCTTTCTTTCAGTGATAATGCCTTTAGCTTTGAACTATCCACACTCGATTTCAACAATGCGGAACGTATCTATTATGAATATCAGATGGAAGGACTTGGCACCGAATGGATCCGAATGCAGCCGGGAATGAATCGGGCGACGTTCACCAATCTCAGTCCGGGTACCTACGCATTTCGTTTTCGTGCCTGTCTGAACGATGTTGTTTCCAGTACACGCGAGGTTGCTGTGGTAATTACTCCTCCCTGGTATCGCTCCTGGTGGGCTTACTGTTTGTATATACTGTTGGCGGGCTTGTTTGTGGCAGCTGTCGCACAGTATATTCTGGCACGCTTCAGAAATCGCAGGGAACGGATGAAGCAGGAGAGTGAAAGACAAATCAGTGAGGCCAAACTACAGTTCTTCACCAATATATCGCATGAAATCCGGACACCGATGACGCTGATTATCGCGCCACTCGAGAAACTGCTGGCAGAGAAGAACAATCCCGATAAGCAGAAAGATTATCTCCTGATGTACCGTACGGCCCGTCGTATCCTACAGTTGATCAATCAGCTGTTGGATGTACGCAAACTGGATAAGGGACAGATGCGGTTGCGCTTTGGCGAGACCGATCTGATCCGTTTTATCGACGAACTGCTCATGACCTTTGAGTATCAGGCGAACCGCAAAAAGATCACTCTTTCGTTTATCCACGAAGAGAACGAACTCAAGGCCTGGATTGATCTGAATAACTTTGACAAGATCATCTTTAATATCTTAGCCAATGCATTTAAGTTTACACCCGAAAATGGTACCATCACAGTGGAACTTACTACCGGGATGGATCCTGAAGCACAAGGTGCGCTCAGAAGATATGTCGAAATAGTCATCAGCGACACCGGCATTGGTCTGGATGCAGATAAACTCGAGAAGATTTTCGAACGCTACTATCAGATAGACAATCCGCTGACGGGTTCGCATTTTGGCACAGGCATCGGATTACATCTGGCACGCTCGCTGACCGAGCTTCATCAGGGAACACTCCATGCGGAAAACCGCAAAGAGGGGACAGGTGCGCGCTTTGTGCTCCGTCTGCCATTGGGCTGTGCTCATCTTTCCGCCGAACAGATCGAAACGGCTTTGGAAGCAGAAGAGGCTTTGTCGGGACGACTTTCTGTCTACCAGACTGAATTTGCACAGCGGGAAAATGAGGAGGATGTAGCTCCTGCCAAAGAGAATAAGAAAAAAGGAAAGGGGTCTCGGATCCTGATCGTTGAAGATGAGGAGGAGATACGCCGGTTTGTGAGCAGCGAATTGTCGCGCGACTACAAGGTACTGGAGAGTGTGAACGGCAAAGAGGGTCTGGAGATGGCATTGAGAGAGAAGCCTGATCTGATCATCAGCGACGTGATGATGCCTGAAATGGATGGTATCACGCTGTGCAGAAAACTCAAACAGAATATTAATATCAGCGATATCCCGGTCATCCTGCTTACCGCGAGATCATCGGTGGAAGATCAGGTCGAGGGACTGCAAACCGGTGCTGATGCCTACGTGGCAAAGCCGTTTAATATGGATGTGCTCAAAATGACAGTGCGCAACCTGATTGAGAGCCGGGGACGACTGAAGACCAAGTTTAGCGGTCGCGAGTCACAGGAGGAGAAGATTGAGAAGGTCGAACTGAAATCGGCAGATGAAATCTTGCTCGCCAAAGTGATGAAGGTAATCAATCAAAACTTGTCCGATCCCAATCTGAACGTGGAGAAGCTGGCTGAAGAAGTTGGCATCAGTCGCGTACACATGCACCGCAAACTAAAGGAACTGACCAACCAGTCGGCGCGTGACTTTATTAAGGGGGTACGCTTACGTCAGGCCGCTTCGTTGCTGGCCGGTAAGAAACAGAGTGTATCAGAAGTGGCCTATGCAACAGGCTTTTCTTCTCTTTCACATTTTTCCACCTCTTTCCATGACTTCTTCGGACAATCGCCCAAAGAGTATGCGGAGACGCATGCTGCGGAACAAGCAGAGGAAGAAAAGTAATCTTTTAGCTCTTTTTTGCATGATGTAACGTAGAGAAAAACATCTGTAACATTGTTTTAGCATCACCTTGAATTGCCTCAGTATATTTGTCGCAGTAATCGGATGAAATACTAAATCAAATTTACATATCATGCAAAAAGTTTCGTTTATTGAAAAGATTGGGTACAGTTTAGGCGACCTTGCCGCCAATCTGATTTTTCAGACCCTGATGACCTTTCTGGCTTTCTTTTATACCGATGTTTATAAAATTCCGGCATCTTCGGCTTCGGCCATTATTTTTGCCGGTGGTATGATTGGCGCCTTTTTTAATCCATTTATGGGTATCATTGCCGACCGTACCATGACCCGTTGGGGCAAGTTCCGTCCCTGGATCTTGTGGACAGCAGTACCTTTTGGAGCGATCGCCATGCTGACTTTCAGTACGCCGGACTTTGGCCCGAGTGGGAAAGTGGCTTACGCGCTGATTACCTATATCCTTTTGGTCGTAGCTTACTCGGCCAACAATCTGCCTTATGCTTCTCTGAGCGGTGTGCTCACCGGTGATATGGCCGAACGTAACAGTATCTCATCCTACCGTTTTGTGGCAGTGATGATTGCTCAGTTTATCGTTCAGGCGTTGTTGCTTCCGCTGGTGCTCATCCTGGGAGATGGAGACAAAACCGTAGGATTTCAGAATACAATCTCCATCTTTGCCATTACAGGTACGGTTTTTCTCATTATCACCTTTTTAACAACGAAAGAACGGATTGTTCCTAAACCTGAACAGAAATCAAGTGTGAAAGATGACCTCACCGATTTGTTTAAAAACAAACCGTGGATTGCCATGTTGATACTGACCATCTTCATCTTTATCACACTGGCACTAAAGGGAGGAATGTATGTCTATTATTTTGAGAACTATCTGGATCAGCAAGAACTGGCTGGTTTTTTGACTGGTATTGGCTTCCATACCTTTATAGAAGGGTTAAACAACCTGTTTGTAAACATGGGGCTCGTTGGATTTGCATGGCCGGATGATGTGGCTACTTCAGGTTTCAGTTTGTTTAACGCAGGTGGTATTGTGATGATGATCATCGGTATAGGCTTCTCAAAATCATTGGCCGATAGATTTGGAAAACGGGATGTGTTTGGTACCAGCCTGTTCCTCTCCGCAATCTGCCTGCTGATGTTTTATTTTTGCACTCCGCAATCTATCGCATTGGTTTTTCTGACACAGTTGGTACATGGCTTTTTCTATGGTATATCCACACCGCTTCTCTGGGCCATGATTGCCGATGTGGCAGACTATTCAGAATGGAAAAATAACCGTCGGGCTACCGCGATTATCTTTTCAGCAATGATTTTTGGTCTCAAGGCTGGTCTTAGTATTGGTGGTGCATTGGTTGCCGGTATTCTGGCTGTCTGTGGATACCAGGAAGGACTTGCGGTTCAGTCTCCTGAAGCCATTGAAGGAATCAAGTTGTCGTTGAGCGTGTTCCCGACTCTGACTTTCTGTGTCAGTGTAGCCTGTTTGTTTTTCTACGAGATTGATAAGAAAAAAGAAGTTATTATACAAAGAGATCTGATGTCCCACAGGGGCGATGCCGAATAAATCAACTAAAAATAAATAAAAATGGAAAAGAAGAAAATTGTCACTTTGATGCTGGGAACTATCCTGCTGAGTGGAGTATGTACAGAATCGTACGGTCAAAAGAAGCATTTAAAAGATGCGTTTGCCGGCAAGTTTTATATCGGAACAGCTCTGAATCAGGGTCAGATTACCGGACGTGACGCCGCGTCTATTCAGGTGGTCAAGGAAGATTTTAGCGCTATCGTAGCAGAAAACTGCATGAAGATAGAGTCGATACAGCCACAGGAAGGTGTGTTCAACTTTGATCTAGCAGATCAGTTTGTTGAGTTCGGAGAGAAAAACGGACTCTTTATCACAGGTCATACACTGATGTGGCATTCACAGGTTCCTGCCTGGTTTTTCAAAGACAGCCAAGGCAATGAGGTAACCAAAGAAGTTTTGATCGAACGGATGAAAAAACACATCACCACACTGGTAACCCGTTATAAAGGCAGAGTGAAAGGTTGGGATGTTGTCAATGAGGCTATTGAAGATGATGGTAGCTATCGCAAGAGCAGGTTCTTTAATATTTTAGGCGAAGATTTCATCAAACTGGCCTTCCAGTTTGCACACGAAGCAGATCCTTCCGCCGAACTCTATTACAATGATTATTCGATGGCCAATCCCGGTAAACGGAAAGGTGTTGTTGCCATGGTGAAGATGTTGAAGGAGGCGGGCTTACGCATTGATGCTGTCGGTATGCAGTGTCACATCGGTTTGGATTATCCAAGTCTCACAGAGTTTGAAGCGAGCATGGAAGCCTTCGCAGCAGCAGGTGTCAAAGTGATGATCACCGAGATGGATCTTACCGTGTTGCCGATGCCTAATCAACGTGTAGGTGCTGATGTTTCTGCCAACTTTGAGTATCAGAAAAAACAAAATCCCTATGCAGAAGGACTGCCTGATTCAGTCAATGCGATCTTTGAGAAACGCTATTCAGATTTCTTCGGTCTCTTTTTAAAACACCAGGATTATGTTACCCGCGTGACTGTATGGGGTGTAAATGACGGAATGTCCTGGAGAAATGGCTGGCCTGTAAGAGGACGCACCGATTATCCCTTGCTTTTCGACCGTGCCAATAAGCCAAAACCCATTGTAAACAAGCTGATTCAACAGGCTGCTAACTATTCAAAGAAGAAATAATGAAAACCCCAAGATACTTAGTAGATGACTTGTATATGGCTGATCCGGCAGTTCATTTGTTTGACGGAAAGCTATATATCTATCCCTCGCACGATATAGAATCGGGTATTCCGGAGAATGATAACGGCGATCATTTTGATATGCGCGACTATCATGTCTATTCTATGGAGTCAATCGACGGAGCGGTCGTTGATCATGGAGTGGTACTTGATGTAAAGAATATCGCATGGGCCGGACGTCAGTTGTGGGATTGTGATGTTGCCTTCAAAAACGGAAAGTACTACATGTACTTTCCGCTGAAAGATCAAACCGATATTTTTCGCATAGGCGTAGCTGTCAGCGATTGTCCTGAAGGCCCGTTTGTGCCACTGGATAGTCCGATGAAAGGCAGTTATTCAATTGATCCTTGTGTCCTTCGCGATGACGATGGCTCCTATTATATGTACTTTGGCGGTTTGTGGGGCGGACAACTCCAACGCTACCGTAACAACAAAGCGATTGAGTGTGGATGTGAACCCGGAGAGGATGAACCGGCACTTCCATCGCGGGTAGTCAAACTGAGTGATTCCATGCTGGAGTTTGGAGAAGAGCCACGCGGAGTACAAATCCTGGATGAGAACGGACAACTGCTAAAAGCCGGAGATCATGACCGCCGCTTTTTTGAAGCTTCGTGGATCCACAAATACAAGGGCAAATATTATTTTTCCTATTCCACCGGCAATACGCACAAGCTGTGTTACGCCGTGGGTGATAGTCCCTATGGCCCTTTCACCTACAAGGGAGTGATTCTCACACCGGTAGTAGGCTGGACAACGCATCATTCGATCGTGGAGTTTAAAGGCAAATGGTATCTGTTTCATCACGACTGTGTGCCGTCGGGCGGAAAAACCTGGCTGCGAAGTCTGAAAGTGGTGGAGATCGAATACAGAGAAGACGGAACCATTCAGACAATCGACGGCGGTGGAGAATAACCGCAAAACAGAGTAAACACGAATATACAACAAACAAAATAACTTATCTTAATGAAGAAATTATCAAAACTGTTTCTTGCAGCGATACTGTTCCTTTCAGCAGGAGGAGCGGATGTTTTCGGACAGTCTGCAGCCCTCTTTGATTTATTCAGTTACAAAGGCATGGACGACTTCTATAATGAGAATCCATTGTCAGGCGCTAACTCTTTTTATAGCCCTATATTACCCGGATGGTACTCTGACCCGAGTATCTGTACCAACGGCGAAGGGGATTATTACCTGGTGACATCTACATTTACCTTTTTCCCGGGTGTTCCTGTTTTTCACAGCAGGGATCTCGTCAACTGGAAACAGGTGGGCAACGTACTTGAACGTCCGTCGCAGTTGGTGAATATGATCGGTCAGCATGTGAGTGGAGGTATCTTTGCACCAGCCATTTCATACAACCCGCACAACAAAACCTATTACATGATCACGACCAATGTAGGAGCCGGCAATTTCTTTGTGAAGACGCAGGATCCCGCAGGCGACTGGTCTGATCCTATCCGGCTGCCCGAAGTAGGAGGCATTGACCCCTCTTTCTTCTTTGATGAAGATGGAAAAGCCTATATTGTCAATAATGATGAACCGGATGAGAAACCCGAGTACAGTGGTCACAGGGCAATCCGGATTCAGGAGTTTGATGTTGCAACAGACAAAACATTCGGTCCTCGTAAAGTGTTGGTAAACAAAGGTGTTCGTCCGGAAGAAAAACCTATCTGGATCGAAGGTCCGCATATGTATAAGATCAATGGAAAGTATTTCCTGATGTCTGCTGAAGGGGGTACAGGTGATTGGCATTCAGAGGTCATCCTGCGTGGTGACTCTCCAATGGGCAAGTTCACACCGTGGGAGAAAAACCCAATCCTGACACAGCGCTCTCTTAAAAAAGATCGTCCCAACCCAATCACTTGTGCCGGACATGCCGATCTGGTTCAGACTAAAGAAGGAGAGTGGTGGGCCGTATTTTTGGCTTGTCGTCCGATCGATAACAAATTCGAAAACCTGGGACGCGAAACGTTCATTATCCCGGTAAAATGGAGCGAAGATGGTTTCCCATATATGACTCAGGGAGATGATCTTGTGCCGATGATTCTTAAAAGAGAAGGAGTGAAGCGCGAGAAAACAGTGACCTTCGGTAACTTTGAAGTTACAGATGATTTTAATGCACCGACGCTTGGTCTGGAATGGATGACCTTGCGTACTCCGGGCACTGATCTCTACTCTCTGACCGACAAAAAAGGTTTTCTCTCTTTGAAATGTGCCGAGGTAAGTTCGAAGGAGCGTAAGACTCCGGCTTTTATTGCCCGCCGCATGCAGCATCACAAGTTTGAATGTAGCACACGCGTCTCTTTTGCTCCAGCAGATGAGAAGGATGCTGCCGGACTGCTCTTATTCAAAGACGAGTCGCATCAGTATTTCCTTTCTCTCAGCAAAACAGGAAATCAGATGTTCGTGTCACTGCAACAATTTGGACGTGCTGCCGATACCGAACTTGCCCGTAAGGAGATTGCAGGCAATCCGAAAGCCATCGATCTGAAGGTGATTTCGAAAGGAACGAGCTATGATTTCTATTATGCTGTAAAACAAGGAAAATGGGAGTTGCTGGCCAAAGATATTGATGCAAAATATCTCTCTACAGCAACAGCAGGTGGATTTACGGGAAGTGTCATCGGACCGTATGCTACACGCAAGAGTAATTGAAATGCAGAAAATCTGATGTTGTAGCATTCTGCTGACATCATAATGAAAATGTAATTGATCAATAAAAGAATATCAAGATGAAAAAGTACCTGTTTAGAACAAATTCCGGAAGTAGAAAACTACTTGTGACCCTTCTGCTATTTATCTCTTTCAGCGGTTTTGCCTGGGAAGGAATGCCTATGTCGAGACTTCATGTGGAAGGTCGTTATCTGAAAGATCCCCATGGCAATATTGTCAACTTACATGGCTTTGCCCAAACTTACTCTCCGTGGTTTAACGAGGAGGGAAGACAGTGGAGCAATTATGATGTCGCAGCCTGTTTGAAATATAACAAAGGTATTATTGATGGAATCATGAAAGCCGGATGGAAGGTAAACTTTATCCGGTTACACATGGATCCCTACTGGTCCAATAATCCCGGTGTACAAGTGACCGGTGAAAATGATATCTCAGCATTTAACCTTATCCGGTTTAAATCTTATCTGAACAGTGTGTTTGTCCCGATGGCCGAGTACGCTATTTCGAAAGGATTGTATGTCATCATGCGTCCTCCCGGAGTTTGTCCGGAAAAGATTGCAGTGGGTGATGCGTACAACACGTACCTGAAGAAAGTGTGGGGCACGGTTTCTCTTCATGCCAAACTGAAGAATAATCCGTATATCATGTTTGAGCTGGCCAATGAACCGGTAAACATCCTTGGAACGGACGGTACCTATGGCGCCGGTTCGCAGGGCCATTTCGACAACCTGAAAACCTATTTCCAGTCTGTCGTTGATACGATTCGTACCAATGCCGACAATATTCTTTGGGTACCGGGTCTGGGCTATCAGTCTCTGTACTCAGGCTATGCCGCCAATCCTATTCAAGGAGAAAATATCGGATATGCGGTGCATGTCTATCCAGGTTGGTTTAACAGCGGACAGGGCTATGCTGCCTTCCAAAGAGGGTGGGACAGTCAGGTCAAACCGGTAGCTGATTTTGCACCGGTCGTTGTAACCGAAATGGACTGGGCTCCTGCAAAGTACAACAAATCGTGGGGAAAAGATGTCACCGGAGTTGCCGGTGGAGATGGATTCGGAGCCAACTTCCAGAAGATCACAGACAAATCAGGAAATGTGAGCTGGCTGATCTTTACCGGTCCGGATCTCCTTGCTAAATTTACCGGTGTTCCGCTGGTGGAAGGAGAAGAACCAACCTTCTACAATGATCCCGAAGCATGTCCCTGGCCAACCTATCATTGGTATCAGGAGTACACAAAAGTGAATTATGCACGTCCGGATTTTGTAAATATCTCGACAAAGGATAATGGCGACGCCACGTTTGCCAATCCGATCCTTTCCGCAGACTTCCCGGATCCCATCCTGGTTCAATCCGGTAACACCTATTACCTGGTGTCAACCAATCAGAACCGCTTCCCATCCACGACCATACTCGAATCAAAAGACCTGGTCAACTGGCAATATAGTTCCCAGCCGATCGATAGCATTCCTCTGGAAAGCAAGATACTGGTGGATGAAACAAATATCCAGGCAGGTACCATGGTGACTGTAGGTAAGGAACAGTGGGCGATTGTGAGCTATGACAATGGATTGTTGGGAAAATTCCCCTATCTTTTACCTGTCACAATGGTTGACGGCAAACCTGTCGTTGATGTAACGGCGAAGGTATCGCTCAAAATCAAAAAACCGAAAGTGGGAAGGGGCTACATTGCGACATATCTCCCAACCAATGACGCTTTCCGTCATTACAAACTGGGATCACAGTGGGCTTGGAATAAGAAACCCGACAACACAAAATGGTCTTTGGTTGAGCGTGCCGGTTATATGCGTCTGAAGACAGGAGCTGTTGCCGATAGTTTGCACCATGCTCAGAATATCATGACACAGCGTGTTCTCTCCTATAAGAATGATACCGTACTCTCCTATGGAACGATCCGGATGGAAATCAAAGGAATGAAAGACGGAGATGTGGCTGGATTGTCTGTATCGAAAAACAAGTACGGATACATCGGAGTAGCCATGAACAACGGTGAAAAGAAATTGGTGACCTGTGTCAATAACGAGATGCAAACCGGTCCGGTTGTATCTGACACCGTTATTTATCTGCGTGGTGTGGTAAACGACACGACAAAAATTGCGGAGTTTTATTATAGCTTTAATGAAACAACATTCACCAAACTCGGCGGTAACCTGACGATGGATCAAGAGCTTCCTCAAGCCGGAGGCTGTTTGTTTGGTCTCTTTAATTATGCGACGGCATCAGAGGGTGGATATGTCGATGTCGACTGGTTCTCCACCGAGCCGTCCTATGATGAAAGCTTCTATTACGCTGAGAACAATACTGTGAACTATACGATCCAATCACTGACCTTGACTGATATCAAGGTAACCGGTGGTGATAGTTTGACATACCTGGCGAACAGTTCGTCCAACCTCATTGTAAAAGCAACCTATGCCGACGGACACACCGAAGACATCAGCTCTGCATGCCGATATGAGAGTTTGAACCCGGATGTTGTCGATATCAACAGAGGAGCAATTGTGACACGCAAAGATGGTGAAGCAACAGTCAACATCTCTTTCACCGGACCGCTTGGCGAACAAAAAGTAGTGACTGTACATATCTCTTCTGAGATTTTCCCTCTTGTCAAGAAATTGTTTAATCCATCGATCTACGCAACCGGTAATTTTTATGATAAAATAAAAACGCTTCGCACCGGACAGTGGGGCTTTGGTGGCTGGGTGTACAAGAATGGAATTGACTTGTCTGGTTACAAGTACCTGGTTTTCAAATTCTATTCAGTAGCTTATTGTGGTGCTTCCTTGCGGATTTTTGATGAGAATAATTATTGGAGCGGTGCAGCTCAGTATGATTTTGGATCAAACAAGCAAGTGGTGGTCAATCTGGAATCGATGGTGAAATCAGGAACAACGACGAAAGTCGATCCGAGTCACCTTTATATGATCGGACTTTGGTCTGACGGTAGCTCGAATATCGTAATCAGCGATGTCTATGTCACCAATAACGACGATTATTCCAAAATGAACGGTATCGAAGATGTTCAGGATAATCTGCTGGATGAAAATGAACCGGTGGATGTGTACAGCGTCATGGGCGTGAAGATCCGTTCCAATGTGCTGCGCAAAGATGCAACCCTGAATCTTCCGGAAGGAATGTATATTGTCGGTAATCAAAAAGTGATGGTATTAAAACAATAGATTTGCAACTTTGTCAACGATCTCTTCGACCTGGGTAAATCATGTTTACTCCAGTCGGAGAGATTCTGATGATAGAGGATCTCTGATCTGTTAAAACTTATTCTTATATATGAAACATCTTACTCTGATCGTAATCGGCATGCTGTTGTTCGTTACCCACTTGCCTGCTCAGACTACTGCTCCCGATCCCAACTTTCATATCTATCTCTGCTTCGGACAGTCAAATATGGAAGGTAACGCGGCTATCACTCAGGCAGACCGCCTGGGAATCAGTCCGCGTTTTAAGGTCATGACCGTCTCCGCCGATGATCTTTCGCATTTGAGCCGATCTGTCGGCAACTGGTATAGGGCAGTGCCCCCCTTGTGTCGTTGGGACACCGGACTGACCCCCGCCGATTATTTCGGACGAACATTGACTGACAGTCTCCCCGACAGTATCAAGGTCGGTGTCATCGTTATCGCGATGGGCGGTAGTGGAATTGATGCCTTTGACAAGGAAAACTACAAACAATATTATCAGAATGCCGATGCCTGGCAGAAAGGTCTGATGAATATCTATGGTGGCAATCCATATGCGAAGATGGTTGCGATGGGCAAACTGGCTCAGAAAAAAGGAGTCATCAAAGGGATCTTGCTCCATCAGGGAGAATCCAATAACATGCAGGCCGACTGGCCACAGAAGGTGAAGAAGATTTACTCGGACCTGCTCCGCGATTTGAAGCTCAATCCTGATTCTGTTCCCTTGCTTGCCGGTGAGATGCTCCGTAAGGATCAGGGCGGCATCTGCTGGGGCATGAACAGTATCATTGCCACATTGCCCTATTCTATCTCCAATTCCTATGCTATCTCTTCGGAGGGTTGTACCGGAAACGGCACCGATGGTTTTCATTTCTCCACCGAAGGAGCACGCGAATTAGGCAAACGCTATGGACTTCAGATGCTCAAGCTTATGAAAACGTATGACACCGTTGAGGGACAGACCGTCGATCATCTGACCATCGATAAAAATGAATTTACATTATTGGTAGGCTCGACCAAAAGAGTTCCGATTACAGCCTTTTTTGCCGATGGACATACGCAAGATATCTGCTTCAGAGCAACGTACGAAATTAGCAATCCCGAAGCTGTACGGATCACCAACGGCATTATGGAAGCCATAAACGAGGGTGAATCGACTATTGTCGCCAGATACAAAGGAGCGCTCGGTGAAACAAAGGAGATTGAGTTTAGTGTTAAGTCAACTTCTTTCCCTCTGATAAAAGGCTTGTTTAATCCTTCGATCAATGCAACCGGATTTTTTTATGAGAAAATACAAACGCTTCGCACCGGTCAGTGGGGATTCGGAGGTTGGGTGTACAATAATGGTATCGATTTATCCGGTTACAAGTACCTCGTTTTCAAGTTGAAGTCTGTTGCTTATTGTGGCGCTTCCCTGCGTCTTTTTGATGAGAATAATTATTGGGCCGGTGCGGCTCAGTATGATTTTGGGTCAAAGAAACAAGTCGTGGTGAATCTTGAGTCGATGGTCAGATCCGGTACAACAACCAAGGTGGATCCCAGTCATCTGTATATCATAGGTCTCTGGTCTGACGGTAGTTCTGATATCGCAATCAGTGATGTCTATGTAACCAATAGCGACGATTATACCAAACCAACAGCTGTAGAGGATGTGAAAGATCAGCTGCTGGATGAAAACGAACCGGTGGATGTGTACAGCATCATGGGAGTAAAGATTCGTAGCAAGGTGTTGCGGAAAGAAGCAACCCTGAATCTTCCCGAAGGATGTTACCTTGTTGGCAGTCAGAAAGTAATGATCACAAAAAAACATTAATCCGTACCTTTTGTAAAAAAAAGAACAATAGTATTGCAAAACAAAAAGATAAAGTGCATCTTTACACTTAAAATAAATAGATTCCGAACTTAATATCTGAATAAACAAATGAAAAGTAGTATGAAACAATTGGTTCTTAGTGCCCTATGCTTCTGTGCATGCACCCTGTATGCCCAAGCACAAACAACTCTGCCGCAGGCACCCGCAGGTTTTGATGTTGAAAATAGTTCCATAAGCAAAGGGAAAGTGGAACCATTTAAGTACATGTCCCAGACAGTAGGAGTGGAGCGTACAGCTATGGTCTATACTCCAGCCGGTTTTTCTGCCGATAAGAAATACCCGGTGTTGTATCTCCTGCACGGTATCGGTGGAGATGAGATGGAATGGCTGAACGGCGGGCAGGCACAGGTTGTGCTTGATAACCTCTATGCAGAAAAGAAGATTGAACCGATGATCGTGGTGATTCCCAATGGTCGTGCCATGAAAGACGACCGTGCCACAGGAAACACGATGGCCGGCGATAAGGTAGCGGCTTTTGCTACATTTGAGAAAGACCTGTTGAATGACCTTATTCCCGCTATTGAGAAGAAATACCCGGTTATTAAAGAGCGTGAGAGCCGCGCGATTGCCGGTTTATCCATGGGCGGCGGACAGTCGTTGAATTTCGGTTTGGGTAATCTGGATACCTTTGCATGGGTAGGTGGTTTCTCTTCTGCTCCAAACACAAAAGCTCCTGAACAGCTGCTTCCGGATCCTGCAAAGGCAAAGAAAATGCTCAAACTGCTGTGGATCTCTTGTGGCGATAAAGACGGATTGATCAGCTTCAGTCAACGTACACATGAGTACATGGTAAAGAACGAAGTGCCAGATATGTATCAGGTAATCCCCGGTGGTTTTCACGACTTTAAAGTATGGAAAGACAACCTCTATCATTTTTCTCAACTTCTGTTTAAACCGGCTTCCAAGTAACTTCATACGATGAAAAAGATACACATGCTCCTGCTGCTGCTACTGCAGGTATCCATCTGTCTGGCTCAGACATCCAAACCTGCACCTTCCAATATTCGGGGTGCGCAATATCCTCAGATCACATCCGACAGTCGTGCCATCTTTAAGATGAGAGCACCCGACGCCGTGAAGGTACAACTCGATCTGGGCAGAAAATATGATATGACAAAAAACAGCGAAGGCTTTTGGGAAGTAACCACCGATTCGCTGACCGAGGGATTTCATTATTACTCGCTGATCATTGACGGAGTGGCTGTTGCCGATCCTGCCAGTGAGACTTTCTACGGGATGAGCCGTATGGCTTCCGGTATTGAAGTGCCTTTCAAGGGCGATGATTACTATGCAGTCAAAGACGTGCCTCACGGAGATATCCGCATCAAACGTTACTATTCAGAGGTACTCAAAAGCTGGCGTACGTTTTATATGTACACCCCCGCCGGTTATGATCAGAACACTACACAGAAATATCCTGTGCTGTATATCTTACACGGAGGAGGCGAAGATCAACGTGGCTGGGCTACTCAGGGAAAGACTGATCTGATCATTGACAACATGGTTGCTGCCAAGAAGGCCGTTCCGATGATTGTGGTTATGATGGACGGCAATATTCCTTCCAGAGGTTTTGGTGAAGAAGCCCTGAACACTTTTGAAAAGGAACTGAAAGAAAGTGTGATCCCATTTGTAGAGAAAAACTACCGGGTGAAGACCGATGCCAATTCACGCGCGCTTGCCGGTTTGTCGATGGGTGGCATGCAGACCCTTGGTGCCGGACTCAAAAATACACAGATGTTTGCCTATCTCGGCGTATTCAGTTCGGGTTGGTGGGCCAATCAACCGGATCTTTCCAATCCGCAGTATGAGTATATGAAAAACAATGCCGCTACGATCAACAAGAACCTGAAGCAATTCTGGATTGCCATGGGTGGCAAAGAAGATATCGCTTATCAGAATTGCAAGATCATGCTCGGTAAGTTTGACGAAATGAAGATCAAATACAGCTACAGCGAATATCCCGGTGGACACGCCTGGCCTGTTTGGCGCAACAATCTGTACAATTTTGCACAACTGCTGTTTAAATAATGATCCACAGACAAAGGAACACCATTTTTAAAAGAAACTAGTATCATGCGTAAATATCTCGCGGCATTCATTCTTCTCTTTTTTGTCACGGCTGGAGCTGTGGCACAGGTAACGCACCTGACCCGCCAGACCAACGGGGTCTATTGTCAGCTGAAAGAAGGCATACTCCGGGTGGAGTTCATCTCTTCTGCAGTGGCTCGTGTTCAATATACCCGCGATGCGGACTTTGTCAGCAACGGTACGGCTATCTGCGTACCCCGTTCGCCGAAGGTGACGGAATGGCAATTAAGTGAAGAGGCCACACGCTATGTATTGAAAAGTAAACTGTTGCAGGTCGTTATCGATCGCGCGACAGGAAGTATCCGTTTTCTGGATGCGCAGGGAAAGCCCCTGTTACAGGAAGCAGAGCGTAACGCCGAACCGGTAGCCATTACGATGGACCGTTTTGACGGATCGCGTCAATTCATAGAGAAGACAACGGACGGAGAGAAACTGAGAGTGGAAACCGCCGGAGTAGATACGTTGGGAAGTGGCTGGAAATTCAAACAGAGCTTCAACTTCAAGGAGGATGAGGCGTTGTATGGTCTGGGATGTCACATGGAAGATTTCATGAATCTCAGAAACAAGACACTCTATCTGGTACAACATAATCTGAAAGCAGTCGTTCCGGTGCTGGTCTCGACCAATGGGTACGGGCTGCTTTTTGATGCCGGTTGCGCCATGGTCTTCAATGGCAAAGAGGGGAGTCTGACCCTGGAGGCGGCTCATCAGATCGATTACTACTTCATGTCCGGCGCACGCCTGGATGAGGTGGTGAGTGCGTATCGTGAGCTGACAGGTGCCACACCGATGATGCCGAAGTACCTCTTTGGATATATCCAATCGAAGGAACGCTACACCAATCAGCAAGAACTGGTGGATATTGTAAAGGAATATCGCAAACGCCAGATTCCATTGGATATCATTGTGCAGGACTGGATGTACTGGAAGAAAGGATGGGGTTCCAAGAATCTCGATCCTGCCCGCTATCCCGATCCGAAGAAGATGGTGGACGATATTCACGGACAAAATGCCAAACTGATGATCTCGATCTGGCCCAATATCTCCGATTGCGGCGAGTCCAAAGATATGCAGGAACGCGGTTTCATGTTACGCAACAAGAGTGTGTATGATGCATTTAGTCCGATAGCCCGAAAAGCGTACTGGGAGTATGCCGACCAAGGATTGTTTCATTACGGCGTCGATGCCTGGTGGTGCGATTGCACCGAACCGCTCGATGGGGACTGGAACTGGGGAAAGGATTTTGATCCGAACGATCAGCAGTTACGTTACCAGAAGAACTCAAAGGTCCTGAGTGCTTTGTTGGGCAATGACCGCACCAATATTTATTCCCTCTACCATTCTCAGGGCATTTATGAAAATCAACGTAATTCGACCAGCGCCAAACGTGTGGTGAACCTCACCCGTTCGAGCTACGCCGGACAACAACGCTATGCAACGATCACTTGGAACGGAGATACCCATGCCAGCTGGAAATCATTTGCACAACAGATTCCGCAGGGACTGAACTTTATGGCGACCGGTTGTGCCTACTGGACACTTGATATCGGCGCTTTCTTTACCCGTAAAACAGGCGCCTGGTATCAGAACGGAGCCTATGACAAAGGAGTGGAAGACATGGGATACCGCGAGTTCTATACCCGTATGTTCCAGTTTGGTGCTTTCCTTCCGCTGTTCCGCAGTCACGGAACCGATACGCCGCGCGAGGTATGGCGCTTTGGGAATCCTGGCGACTCCATCTATGAGAGTCTGGTGCAAACGATCCGTCTGCGCTACCGTTTGTTGCCCTATATCTACAGTCTCGCTGGTAAAGTCACCTTCGACAACTATACGATGACCCGTCTGCTGGCCTTTGATTTCCAGTCTGATCCACAGGTCTATGACATCAAGGACGAGTGTATGTTTGGTCCCTCTTTCCTGGTTTGTCCGGTCACAAAGCCGATGTACTATGAGATAAACAGCAAGGTACTCTCCGGCGTGGAGAAGACCCGGAGTGTCTATCTGCCTAAGGGAACCGAATGGATTGACTTCTGGAGTGGCAAATCCTACAAGGGAGGTCAGACCATTCAGGCCGACGCGCCCATCAGTCACCTGCCACTTTTCGTTCGCTGCGGAAGTATTGTACCGATGATGCCGGTGCAGCAATACACCTCAGAGCAAACTGATGCACCGTATGAGATTCGCGTTTATCCGGGAGCCGATGCTTCGTTTACGCTCTATGAAGATAGCGGAGACGGGTATGACTACGAACAGGGAGCCTATGCGACCGTTGAGATGCAGTGGGATGACAGCAAGAAGACACTGACGGTGGGCGAAAGAAAGGGCAGCTTCCCTGAACTGATCGCAAAGCGGACCTATCGCATTGTGAAGGTCGGCAAAGAGAAGGGGATGGGTGCCGCTGAATCGGCCAATCCCGATAAGGTGATTGAATACACAGGCAAAAAGACAACCGTAAAACTATAACACTTGTTTTACCGCAAACAGAATTAGACAATGGCGTATGATATGAAACAGATGAACAGCTTCAGGTGGTCTCCTCTCCGGATGATCACCTGGCTGGTTTGTCTCTGCACGATGAGTGGCGCGTGGAGTTTCGCTGCTTCAGCAAAAGAATCAACAAAATGGGTCGGCACCTGGGGTACAGCCGTTCAACTCGTTGAGCCCCATAACAATCCCCCGGAGCCCGGCTTGAGCAATCGTACCATCCGGCAGATCGTGCGTGTTTCCATCGGAGGCGACCGCTTGCAGATGAAATTTTCAAACGAATACAGTTCAAAGCCTGTGACCCTCAAAGCCGTTCATATTGCCGTATCCACTGGTGGCGGCACGATTGATCCGTCCACCGATATCGCTTTGACTTTTAACGGGAAGCAAGAAGTAACCATGGAGCCCGGCGGGGCAATTACTTCCGATTCTTTTCCGTTTACCCTGGCTCCTTTGAGCGAGGTGGCTGTCACGATCTGTCTCGGCGACGCATCCCCCGATGTCACCGGACATCCCGGTTCAAGAACCACTTCGTATATTCTTCCGGGCAATGAAATCAAGAATGTGAACTTTGCCGGAGCAGTAACGACAGATCATTGGTACATCATCCATGCGATCGATGTGCTGGCACCCGAACATTTCGCTGACGTGGTCATTCTGGGCAATTCCATCACCGATGGAAGAGGGTCGGGCACCAACAAACAAAACCGGTGGACCGACATCCTTGCCAATCGTCTTCAGGCAAATGCCGCCACCCGGCATATTGGGGTCATCAACAAAGGACTCGGAGGTAATTGTGTGTTGGGCACTTGTCTTGGACCTCCCGCGCTGACCCGTTTCGACCGGGATGTGTTGGATCAGAGAGGCATCCGTTGGCTCATTCTTTTTATTGGTGTCAACGACATTGGCAACTCCAGCGAACCCGGGGCAGCCAAGCAACTCATTGAAGCCTTCCGTCAGATGATAGACAAAGCACATGCGAAAGGCATTCTGGTCTATGGTGCCACGGTGCTTCCCATGCGTGGACACAGCTATTACTCTGAAGCACATGAGACGGAAAGAGAGATTATAAACGATTGGATCCGACACAGTGGCTCTTTTGATGCGGTGATAGACCTGGACAAGGATCTACGCAATCCGGAAGATATTCGCACCCTGTTGCCTTCGGTGGATGGTGGCGATCATCTTCATCCGAGCGAAGAAGGTCACCGCAAACTCGGAGAGGCGCTGGATCTGAACTTATTTCTGCCAAGTAAAACAAACAACATAACCAAATAGACATGAAAACAAAATCGATCGTATCCCTGGCACTCTGCCTGCTTTTGGTGCCCGTTACGCTCTTTGCTCAAATTTCGAGGAATCAATCTGTCAGTTCACCTCAGGTACGTCCCGGAGGAGAAGTCACATTTCGTCTGAAAGCCCCTTATGCAAAGAATGTAGAGATAAGCGCACAGTTTTTAAAAGGCAATCAGCCGCTTCAGAAAGACTCGAACGGTGTCTGGAGTATCACACTGGGTCCTGTTAAACCGGATATCTATCCGTACAACTTCATCGTGGATGGCACGTCTGTTTCAGATCCCACCAATACCTACCTTTTCCCGAATGAAAACTTCAAGGCCAGTCTGGTGGAGATTCCTGCAGAACAACCGCTGCTCTCTTCCATGCAGAATGTGGAACACGGAAAGGTTACCTACTGTTATTATCCCTCCGAGACCTTAAAATGTACCCGTCCTCTGGTCATTTATACACCTCCCGGATACGATGGAGACAACACAAAATATCCTGTACTTTATCTGGTAAGCGGTACAACAGACACCGAGGAAACCTGGTTTAAAGTGGGACGTGCCAATCTGATACTGGACAATCTCATTGCTCAGAAGAAAGCTGTTCCGATGATTATCGTGATGCCTTATGGCAATATGCTCACCGGCACACCGGCTCCTTCCACTTTGCAGGCAGCCGACATGTACAAGGTGTTTAGCAACGATATGACGAAAAGCATCATTCCCTATGTAGAAAAGAACTTCCGCGCTATTCCTGATCGCGAAAGCCGTGCCATTGCCGGTTTCTCACGCGGAGGCGGTCAGTCTCTCTTTACCGGTTTCATCCACCTCGATCAGTTTGCCTGGATCGGTTCGTATAGTGCCTACCTGACCAACGAGGTATGGGACAAATACTTCAGTGCGCTCTCTGCAAAACCGGAAGAGACCAATAAGAAACTGAGACTGCTCTGGATGGGTGTGGGTAACGAAGATTTTCTGTACAAGGATGCTGTCAAATTCATCGATCTGATGAAAGAGAAGAATATCAACTACAAAAGCCTGATTACAGATGGAGGTCATACCTGGATGAACTCGCGTCACTATTTGAGCGAGACCATGCAGCTTTATTTTAAGAAATAAGAATCAAACAAAGGAATCTATCTATGAGAAAACAACTTCTGGGTCTTTGTCTCCTTTTCGCATCGCTATCGGCAGTGGGACAAAAATATCCCTATCAGAACCCCGCGTTAAGTTCGGAGGAGCGTGCCAACGATTTGATATCCAGGCTCACGCTGGAAGAAAAAGCCATACTGATGTGCGATCAGTCGGACGCGATACCCCGTCTGGGAATAAAGAAATTCAACTGGTGGAGCGAGGCGTTGCACGGTCTGGCCAATAACGGCAATGTCACCGTTTTCCCTGAACCGGTCGGAATCGCTGCTTCCTTTGACGATCAGTTGCTCTATCGTATCTTCAGTGCCGTATCCGATGAGACTCGCGCGAAATACAATGAAGCTATGCAGAAAGGAGAGGAGAACCGTCGTTTTCTCAGTCTGTCGGTTTGGACTCCCAATGTCAATATCTTCCGCGATCCCCGTTGGGGACGTGGTCAGGAGACCTACGGTGAAGATCCGTACCTCACTTCCCGTATGGGCGTCTCTGTAGTCAAGGGACTGCAAGGTCCGGCGGATGCCAAATACCGCAAACTGCTGGCCTGTGCCAAGCATTATGCCGTCCATTCCGGTCCGGAGTGGAGCCGTCACTCGCTCAACATCAATAACCTCGATGTGCGCGAACTCTACGAAACCTATCTCCCTGCCTTCAAAGCATTGGTACAGGACGCCGATGTCCGTCAGGTCATGTGTGCCTATCAGCGTCTGGACGACGAACCCTGTTGCGGCAACACCCGACTTCTCCAGCGGATCCTCCGCGAAGAGTGGGGCTATAAGTACATGGTCGTATCCGACTGTGGAGCTGTTACCGATTTCTTCACCAGTCACAAAGTCTCTTCCGACGACGTACATGCAGCCTCCAAGGCAGTGCTTTCAGGTACCGATGTGGAGTGTGTATGGCAAAACTATCCCTATATGAAGCTGCCGGAGGCAGTCAAACGCGGACTGCTCAAAGAAGAGGATGTCAATAAGAGTGTGAAGCGTCTGCTGATCGGTCGTTTTGATCTCGGTGAGATGGACGAAGATGCCATTGTGCCGTGGACCAAACTCTCTCCCTCCATTATCAACAACGAACAACACCGCAAGCTGGCGCTCGATATGGCGCTGGAGTCTATGACGCTGCTTCAGAACAAGAACGGAGTACTTCCTTTGAGCAAAAAGGGGAAGAAGATCGCCGTCATCGGACCAAATGCCAACGACAAACCGATGCTGTGGGGAAACTACAACGGTACCCCGGTACGCACCATCACCATCCTCGACGG